>CAZUFC010000030.1:0-19703 GCA_964619725.1 uncultured bacterium
TTGGATTGTCCAAAAATTTGGGCTGATTTTGACCCTATTTTAACGATTTCTGAATTTAGTCCGACTTTCATTGAGTCATTTGGAAAACCTATGCTAAACAAATCCAAAACCATGAAGAGCGTCAGTTGCATTTTTTCAAAAGGAGTTTTTGGTTTCCATCCATAATATGATAAAGATTTCAGTAATTGGATGCCGATCCAAGTTAAACTGCTGAACAGTTCGTACTTCTTAAAAAATAACTTTGCTCTTTCGTCGCTTTTACCGATTTCTCTATACTGCAATCCGTTACTGCTGCTTGTTGGCTTTGAAAAGAATCCTTCGGATTGTACAAATTCTCTAACCGATCTTCGAAAAATAGTTATATAATTAAACGGATCTTTGGAATTCAGAAATGACTTTCTCTGGTTTTCAACCAGTTTCTTTCTAAAATATTCCTCCTGTTTTGAACTAATCACCTCTATTTTTTTCATTTTACTCAGATATTCTTCAAATAGCTCATTCATTTCTCTTCTTGTCGTGTTTGTTCTATTCCCCATAACAAAAAATATCTCACAAAAAATTATTCTTTTACTTCCGAGCAGATTTCTTTGAGTTGTAAAAATTTAATCCTGGACGCTACCTCCCATATGCTGCAGAGCGTGATCATTCTTCGGTAATAAAATTCGCTCATTATGCCAGGATGAATTACGTATTGTCCCTTTCTCGATTTTATCATTCCAGGACGAATTATTTTGCCGCTGCTTATTTCATTTTTGAGAAGAGGTACAATATATTCTAAATAATCCCCGATCTTTTCTTGAATGTATGTACCTGAGCCCTCCATGTACATTGACTTAGGAAATTTTATCCCCTTCATTTTGTTGTGCAGCTCCAGAAAGTGGGTATCTATTTTCTTTAACCAACCCCCACTGATTTTTAATAATTCGTGAATGTGACACGTAACGAACCATAGATTTCTCTCATAATCTTCCGACTCTCCATCTTCAAAACTCCGCCTTAAAAAAGGACAAACTTCTCCACATTCGTTAATCATCTCCCGTATCTTTTCAAACGGCTTATTCTGCCTTACGGAAATATAGAGCTCATCATTATCAATCAAATCGTGGTTCGTTAATAAAAAACGCCATATACTCATCTGAATCTCGTGTGGAATGACCCCTGCCTCATATTCTTTTTCGTGAGAAAAGAGATAACCGCTCAGTACATTATTAAAAAAGAACCAGGTGATGATATTGTAATTCTCATTCCCTACTCCACTTACTCGTCTGCAAAACAAATCAGCAAAAACCTCGATAAATAGAGATTTTCTCGGTTCCGAGAAATCCGATCCTGGACAGGATTGCCGCAATTCATCAGGCAATAAATATGAGTAATAGAAATGACCGATTTCATGTATGCCCTGAATGAATGTTCCGGGATACTGAAGATGAAAAAAATTGATCAGATTGAGGTTTATTCCGAATTGACTGAAACGCTTGACATGTGTGTGCATTTCTGAATAATTTGTAACCACTGTTAGTGCACGAGGATGCAATTTATCGATTTTTTTGCCGCCCTTTTCAAGAGCTTTTACAATCATATCGAGGATGAATTGATGCCCGCCTTGCGCCGCCGACAACAACTGCATAAGGTCTCCTTTAAAGACCGTGGTTATATCGTGCCTCTCGGATATAGGGTATCCCTGTGAATACCTGTTGTCGAAAGCCATCCTGAATTTATTGAGCATCTCAGTAAAATTCTCATGTTTCTCGGCTAAAGCTTGATTTTTGAGCTCAGTTCGTAATCTTGAGACGAGCTCCTGTTTATCCGAATTCTCATTATTTATATTGCTGTTACTGAACAATATTTCGATCGCGTCCTTTAGCCTCTCTGCCATATCGAAGAGATCAAACATGTAGTCCAACTGAAATTCATCACTTATGGAATCGGCAAATGTACCAATAATATACCTTGCAGCGAATTCCAAGGGTTGCGATAGAGAAGACCTGAAAAGATTCATCGAAAAATCCTGTTTTATAATCCTTGAATATAATTTCATCAACTTTTCAGGAGTGACGTTTGGTGTTTTAAATTTCTGAACGGCTGCATCAACCTGCGGCGTAACGGCTAATTCGGTGTTCATTTGCAGGACGTGTGATATATCATCTCGGTTAAAGGGAATTAGCATGGATCGAATTATCAAATAACCGATAATGAAGTTCCTGGGAGTGACTGGATTGAGTTTCTGATCGTTTTTAGCTTCATTTTTCGGCCTCGAATCGGGAAAAGTGGGCTTTATGGCTAAGTCGAATTTGCCGAACAGTTCCTTAGGTTTTTCCAGCAACAATCCATAACTACAAAGTTTTTTCAATTCCTTGAGAATATAAGGAAGATGACCGGGCTTCAAAAGCAGCTTAATGGAAGGATACAAAAAGAATTCTTCCGAATCCGAGGTTTTCAGAGAAGCTATCCATCCTGAGTCATTATAATTCTTTTCGGTCAAAAACGAAGAAATATCAAGAATGACATCATTCGCAAAATTCTCTAATCCCTTCTTTTTCTCCTCTCCAGATTTTATTTCTTCTAAATTCTTCTCTTGTTTTTGTGAAATCTTATCGGATGAAACAACTTTTTTGAATTTTGAAGCTTTCTTCATTCCATCCACGTAAAATTCAAACGGCATTCCAATCGTCGTAAAAGTCGTACTGCACACATGAAAATTTTTTAAACTTTCAAGACTTAATTTTTTAGGCCGTCCTTCACTGTTTTTGTACCACCAACCCAATCTTGAACTGAACCAACGCCGAAAATCAGTTTTATCCCCCTCGAAAAATATTTCTTTTAAGCTGGTTTGCTGAATCTGTGTGCTTAAGATCGATATCAATTGCAGGCTTGTACTCTCCATCAATATCACAGCTTCATTCATCCCGTGTGAACGAAAAGGATAAACAAACAACCTTTCTTTATCATCCCAAGAGATTTTACAATTCAACGTATGGCATTTTCTCTCCAATGCTAAGACGAATCTTTTTATTAACTGGTTTCCGAATGCCATAGATAATTGCGAATGAAACTTTATTTTCATTAGAGCGGCAAACGGTTGTTGTGGTCTGTCTGGCTGCATATCCTTGAAAACTGCAGTCGAATCCTCAGCTGGTTTTAAAATGATAGGAGTTCCTATAGTAAAATGTTGGTGTGTCGCCACATCCAGATGCGACAGGTGTGCGGGCAAGTTTAAATCCGCAAAGTAGGATACGGCAAGCAGATCAAAGCGTCCCCACGTGAAATAAAGCGAAGGCTTCAAAGTATCGTCTTTGGACAAAGTATCAAAATCTTTTAGACTGGGATATGAACTTTCCGGATCATCGATTTTTTCGTTTTTACGTTCAGTCCTTATTGCATTGATGCGCTCGCGAGCTCTCACTATCTCACTGTTAATTTTTCTCCTGAAACTTTTTCGATCTCGGATTCCTAATTTTTTCTTCAAATTCTCTGTCCAAAAATATCTCTCAAGATCCTGCAGTCGGTACAGACGCTCTATTATAAATCGCTGTCTTACTTCATTGGCTAATGCCGTTTCACAACCTGCCAAGGCAGAAAATTCACAGATCAAGACTCCCGTGTGCTTTAAATCATATCTCTTTAATTGCTCAGGTACATAAAGAACCATTCTCAAATTGCCTCATGCGCCATAAACCCGCAATTTTTGAAATTTTATGAAATTACGAAAACTATTCCGCCTTCTAAAACTATTCTGCCCTCTCTGGTATTCCTTCTTACTTCTTCTTTTTCGAAAAACCGCAGATGGCTAAATAATCAATGTTATGCTTTTTGCAGGTCTCCAGAGCAAATTCATCAAATTTTATATCATTCGGCTGATCCCGCTCGAAAATATGATCATTTTCTGATACATGGCTGCTTCGATAACCCCGAATGTCCTCATATCCGAAATACTTCTCATAATCCTGCGGTCCTGTGCGTTTCTTGAAATCAATTCTATCTTCCCAGTAATTTGTCCTGTTAATCCAATCGTCCATCTCTTCCGGCATACTGAAATGATTTGTCTTTTTACTCCCGAATTTGTCTTCCCTACAAGATTTCCTGCTGCCGCGCGACATTCCAACCTCCTGAGTGAATGAAGTTTGCTCTGTGGGCGGACCACACCCTTTATTAGAATGAAGCAAAAATCATACCCACATTCCGCATCTTTTCCGTCTTTCGATCCATCCTCAACACACATTCCATCAATTTAACAATCAGTCAATATCATTAAACAGAAATATCATGAATCATTTATCATCAATGATCCATGCTGTCAAGAAAAATTTTCGCTTTCTATGCGTTTTCATCTCATATCATCAGAAAGCTCCCAAGTATCTAATACTGATTTAAAAAAAAAAAATCAAATTCTTTTTAAAATTATTCCTCGTCTTCTTTTGAGTTCACGAACAAAACAAACTCCCTCGTTTATGGATCAAAAACCGCAGTGACTGTCCAGCATTAAATTTTAAATCGATAATCGAGTTTATGGACAGGCGCTCCCTAAAAAATTTCCACATAAATACGTTAATACCGACGTGATTACGTAAATCATTATTTCATAGGTTTTAGCACAATATCGGTGAATTCGCGGCACTGCAGGGAGCAATTGAAAAAATTGAACTTATGGAATTGCCATACCCAAAGACGGCATTTAAGCAGAGCATCCTTTCATAACGACGCCTGCGGGATTTCTAAACGCCTTAAATAAAGTTTGAACATGACCTGTTATTCTGAATTGTGTCCGCATACGGACAGTATAATTCGGACCTAAATTATCCGGCTTAAAATTCCATAGAAGTTTCCGCCGATTGACACTCCCTTCATTTCCGACTAAACTTGTAAATGTAATCCGAAACGACAGGACGGTTTCGTCGGTCTTTGAAAAGGGGAAAAATCATGAGATTCACGATACGACATAACAAGACATTTCATCAATTTTTAAGATTTGCCGGTCGCACGGGCGCACTCTTTTTCATTTTTTTATGCGGTTTTTCCTCAACCGCCGTATGGGGAACGGCAACGCCGACGCCAGAGCCTTCCGTCACGCCCACATGTCTTCCGCTTGTTGCAGATTTTGAAGCGCCGGAGCTTATATGCATAGGTGAACCTTCGTTGTTCCGGGATGCCTGCAGCGGAGACATTGTCGCCTGGTTCTGGATATTTTCCGGCGGCGGCATGTATTTTTCTCAGGATGTTGTGCATACTTTCCAGGAGACGGGGAATCATGAAGTATATCTTCAGGTGCAGGATGTCTGCGGAAATTATGCTGAAGTTACTAAATACGTTAACGTAGTGGATTGCCTGCCTCCTTTGTGGAATGTAGGGGAAGGGATACAGCCCGGATATGATGATGACTCGTCGCATCGATTGGACTGGAGCATATACTGGACGCCGCTGTCCGATCAGCGCGATGAGATCAGATATACGGTTGAGCGTTCGATAGATGATTCCGAATGGATATCGGCCCCGGAAACGACGGGATTGTCGGGGTGGCATTATACGAATGAGTTCGGATATGAAGCGGGTGAAATGATCCGTTACCGTGTCAGGGCCGAATCAGATACGACAATCAGCAGATGGTCGTATACGGACGGCATACTTTATTCGGCTGAACCTTCAATCGGCCGCATCGTATTGAAGGACCCGGAAACAGACTCGATTACTTATACGAATGACGATGAATTGAGAATATACCTGGAGAACGTTTCCGCCGGCGTATCCCGGATAAAAATTTCTGAGCATGCCGACTTTGATGGAGCGGAGTGGTTGGAGTATCCCCCGGCATCGGGTGATTACTATGTTTATGAGCTGGAAGAGCCGAACGACGGAACCCGGCAGATATTCGTAAAGCCTTCGGATGGTCAGCAGAAAGGATTGGCGGTGAATTCTCGTATCATCAGAGACACCAGGCCCGTTGAACCTTTGAAAGTCACTCTCATGGATACGGATGATTTTTCTCCTGTTCAGACCGATTCTCCCACAGTATACGTTTTATTGGATTTAAGTACTGAGGAAGAGCTTATAGAGAACCCGGAAAAAGCGCCCGCAAGGATCAAATATACGGAAAACGCCGACTGTTCGGGAGGTTCCTGGGCGCTGTTCGAGCGTCCTTTGCCTCCTTATGATTTCACGGACGATACATACGGCGAAAAAGTTTTATATGTGATGACGGAGGACAGGGCGGGAAACCTTTCAGAATGCGTTCCCGGACGTATTCAGTATCTGGGAGGCGAGGCTTCTCCCGAAATATTGACGGCGGAAATAGCGGATGCTGATACGCTGAATGTTGATTACACGAACGACACGACCGTTCTGGTGCATCTGGAAACGAAAGGGGCCGTCTCGGAAATCCTCATCTGGGAAGGCGATGATCCTTCTGGAGCTTCCTGGCAGGGATTCACGAGCTGGTTCACCTACACCTTCGCATCGTCCCAGGAGGGTCTCAAGGAGGTTAGAATCCAGATACGAGGTCCCGAAGGCCGGGAATCGGAAATTATAACCGCCCGTACTATTCTTGATGCGACTTCTCCGAAACTAATGCTTGCGGGATACTGGAACAGTTCCCTTTCGCCGGTTAACGACGGCCTGGTCTCGATCTTCTGCTATGTGGACGAATCCTATCCCGCGAATGTAGAAATCATATACGACGGAGAGCCAACCGGCTCGTTTTTACCTCAGCATCCCGACATACCCCAGGTGTTTCATCTGCAGGACATTCCCGTCGGTCCTATGGGGGCCGCATCCAGGCACCTGTTCGAGTTGCGCGCCTCAGACCTGGCCGGCAACATCAGTTCCGTATGGCCTTATTTGACTGTAAATTACGCCTCAACGGAAAGCAGCGGATCGGCAGCATCCGGTCTGCAGAAAATTTCAGAAGCGCTGAGCAGTTTCGTTAAACTGGAAGGATGGAACATCGTCTCACCCTTCCCCGATTACGGACCTCAAATCATGGCTGCAGGCTGGTGGAACAGCGGCATTACCGAGATGAACGGCGGAACGCTCATCCCCATGGCCTATGTCTTCGACGCAATGGGAGCCTCTAACGTTCGAGATGTTGAACTGCTGTATTCTCACAGGACGACCGGGTTCAAACTCATGGACGACGGCGGACCGAACGACTTCAATCCTGACGACGGAATATTCGCGGCGAGCACGGAGCTTCCCGCGGGAATACCCGGCGGTCGATACTTCTTCCAGCTCCAGGCCGAAAACAAACAGAACATCACATCAGGACTGTGGCCTTATCTGGAAGTGATGCATGAAAATACGCCGCCTGTCGCCTGGATCGATTCTCCCGCGGACGGCGCTTTTTATGCCGCAGGCTCCCAGATTCATTTCAAAGGCGATGCCTTCGACAGGGAAACCGGAGATGTTCCCGGTTCTTATTTCAAATGGTTCTGGGTTAAAAACAGCTTGGGTGAGCAGTTCGCTGAAGGCAAAGAGGTCTGGACAGACCTGCCCGAAGAAGCCAGGGGTATCGTTAAAATCAGACTCATGGTTCAGGATGCGCTCGATCCGGATAACGTCGCGGGCACTGCAGAAACGGAGATTTCCCTCCAGGGCGATCCGCTGAACCTCGCTCTCTCCGCAACGCCCGATTCCGGTAAATTCCCCCTTTCCGTTCACTTTTCCGCAAATGTCTCCGGCGGCTTCCCTCCATTCCGCTATGTATGGTACTTCAGCGATGGAGATGAAATATTCGAATCCGACTCGCATGAATTTCGCCATACCTTTGATCATCCCGGCGTCTATGATGCATACTCGCTTATTAAGGATAAAAGTTCCTCCATCGTTTACGATCAAATATCCATAGAAGTCACCCAAAATGAAATTCCCGACCTGGTGATCGTCTCGCCGGAAAACAACGCTCACTTCTACGACACCGATACTATAATGCTGCTGGGGACCGCCATGGACCGGGAAGACGGCGCTCTGCCCGACCAGAACGTGCACTGGGAATCAAACCTGGACGGATTCCTCGGCGACGGCTGGAACTGCTTTCCCGCTAACCTGTCGCCTTCAGACAACGCACACCAGATCGTTTTCAAAGGTCATGACTCCTTTAATGACGAAGGACTGGACAGCGTAGAACTCATCGTCGATCCCTGGACGCCCGTACGCGAACACATGATCCAATTCAACGGTTTCAAACTCTTCTCCTGGGTCCTCTTCGAAGACCTCCTTCCCGGAGAACAACTGCGATGGGACTGGCTCATCAACGGCAGAACCGCCGCCATAATTACACTCACCGTCGAACAGGCCGTGGAAGATGAAATAGAAATCACTACTGGTTTCCCCGGCAATCCTCAGTCAGGCGACCTCATCGAAGTCCGCTTCCATTATAAACATACCGGCGCCGAACAGTTCCGGCACGAACCCGAATTCGTGGATCACTATTCCTTCGATTAATCAGCGCCTTTTATGGGGAGCATCACATTTACGATAATTCAATTTAGAATTTCTTCGAATTAAGTTAGAATAAATTCTAAATTATTATCTTTGGCGGACGCGTCTAATGCTCAAGCAGTTTTTCCTTGCGATAACGGAAAGTATGATGATTCATGTTCAACAGCTTGGCGGCCTTGCTGGCATTGCCTTCGGCCATTTGTTCGGCCTGTCTGATGTAATACTTTTCCATCTCTTCCTTGGCCTCGTTCAGATCAATGCCGGCGGGAGGAAGAGGCGGGAAAGCCATAAACCCATGCGATGGTTCGGTTGTCGATACTGCCGGCGCTGATTTTATGCCCAGGTCATCCACGGTTATCTCAGGTCCCTTCCCCATCAATACGGCCCTCTCCATCATGTTCTTCAGTTCTCTGACATTGCCGGACCAATTATATGCCTTCAAAGCGCATTTCGTCTCATCGGATATCCTTGTGAATTTTTTGTCGAATTTTTTAGAGTATTCGACCAGAAAATGCTCGGCCAGGGGAATAATATCTGACGGCCTCTGATTCAACGACGGCACCTGAAGCTTTATGACCCCTAAACGGAAATAAAGGTCTTTCCTGAATTTTTCCTCTTCAATCAGCTTATTGATGTCCTTGTTGGTCGCAGAGACGATTCTCGTCGTTAATTTTATCTTTTTAGTCCCGCCGACCCTGTAAAATTCGCCGCTTTCGAGAAAACGTAATAACTTCGCCTGAGCCTGCAGACTTAAATCGCCTACTTCGTCTAAAAAAAGCGTACCGTCCTGCGACTGCTCGATTAATCCCTTCTTGCCTGTCGCACGAGCGCCGCTGAAAGCCCCCTTCTCATAACCAAAAAGTTCGCTCTCTATGAGGTCCTCCGGTATGGCCGCACAATTAACGGGAATAAAAGGACCCCGAAAATTGGGACTCCGGTAATGTATCGCCTCCGCCAGCAGCTCCTTTCCCGTTCCCGTCTCGCCTACTATCAGAACAGGCGTATCCGCGCTCTTCGCCACCTTTTTGATCAATCCCATCACATCCTGTATCGCATCGCTTTCCCCTATGAAACAGGGCATGTTCTCCGTTATATACTTCTCCTGTAAATTCCGGTATTCCAGTCGCATCCGCATGCTGTCCAACGCATTGCGCACCAATAACTCCAAACGATCCATATCCACCGGCTTGACGACATAATCATACGCCCCCAGCTTCATCGACGACACGACCGAATCCACATCCTCGTACGCCGTTATCATTATCACCAGTATCTCCGGAAACAACTTCTTCATTTTCCGGAATACTTCTATACCGCTGAGGTCCGGCAAACCTATATCCAGCAATACCAGGTGAGGCGGCTCCTTCTCCATGCCCTTCAATGCCGACTGACCCGTTGAAAAAGTCTTCACCTCATAATCACGCTCGAAAATGATCTTCATTCCCTTGCAAATCGATTCCTCGTCATCAACTATGAATATTTTGTATTCGCTCATCTGCCCCTTTTCCATTCACCCGTCTTTATCTTGTATCCCGTCAAGTCGACAGGGCGTTATATCCTGAAGCACGCGTTCCCGGTAAAAAATACCAGTCGCACGCCGCACTGTCAATCCGACGCCATCGTCACTCCTCAGCAGATACCATTATATGCTCATTCGTCAATCGTCTTATGCCAGATCAGCCAGAGCTTCCTCCAACTTCTCTATGTTGATCGGTTTTTCCAAAGCGTCATTCGCTCCCGCAGACAATGCCGCAGAAAAAACCTCCGGCTCAGCATAAGCCGATATGAACAACTTCAGCGCTTCCCTGTTTTTAATTCTTTTCAAGAATTCCAGACCGTCCATTCCGGGCAACTTGTAATCGACAATGATCAAATCGTAATTGCCGCCGCCGTCAATCATCTCCAACGCTTCCTCAGCCGTTTCCGCCACGTCGATTTTCTGACCTATGCACTTCATGTAAAGACTCAAAGAGTGCCTGATCCACTGATCGTCATCCACCAGCAGCATCCTCGATATTAATAAATCATCATAAATGCTCATCGTAAAATTTCCCGATTCATTAAAATTCAAAAAAAATTCACCTGCTTTATCGATTGAAAACAGCGCTCCTTTTTCGTTAGCACCCTTTTCGTTAAAAGTAAAATTCTCACCAAAAGTTTTTCCTTTTAATCAATAGTAGATCACATCCGAATCCTCCCGTTATTGAAACGCATGACCGGCTACTCCATCCTCTCCTCCTGATTCGATTTTCTCTGACGGCAAAGTAATCGGTCATGGGTTTCATCATACCCCCTTATTCTCAAAAGATGCAATGCAAAATTCACGCCGTTCGTCGCCGTTCCGATTTATGAACAGTTCCTTACGCCGAAACCGAACAGCCTTCATTCTTTCTTCGTTCAAACCGCAGAAAGGAACAGTTATTGCATAATTAACGGCGGACAAGGAAGAAAAACAAAGGACAGGAAAATGAAAGAAGCTGAATTTTACGAAAAAACAGAAAATAATGAAGTCAGGTGCCGGTTGTGTTCGCATTACTGCAGGATCGTAGAAGGGCGTCGGGGTTTCTGTCTGGTCCGGAAAAACGAATCGGGCGTATTGTACAGCCTGGTTTACGGTCGAGTGATAGCCAGGCATGCCGACCCGATTGAGAAAAAGCCATTATTTCATTTTTATCCGGGTTCGTCAGCCTATTCCATAGCGACGCCGGGATGTAATTTTCGATGTCAGTGGTGTCAGAACGTTGAGATTGTGGAATTAGGAAAGCGAATGGATAATTTGAACATAATGGAGATCGAACCGGAGGATATAATAGAGGAGGCGGAAGCGAAGGATTGTCTGACGATAGCTTACACTTATACGGAGCCCACGGTATTTTTTGAATATGCGCGTGATGTAGCCGGGTTAAACAAAGCGAGAGGCGGTTACAACGTATTCGTAACGAACGGTTTTATGACGGAGGAGGGGCTGGAGGAAGCGGCGGGTTTTTTAGATGCGGTCAATGTTGATTTGAAATCATTCAAGGATGAGACGTACAGAAAATATACCGGCGGTCGCTTGAAACCTGTGCTGAAAAGTCTGAAGAAGATGAAGGAGTTGGGAATTTGGGTGGAAGCGACGACCCTGATTATTCCCGGCATCAATGATGAACAGGACGAGCTGGAAGAAATGGCCGGTTTCATAGCAGAGGAGCTGGGCAAGGAAACGCCCTGGCACATTACCCGTTTTTCGCCGGCTCACAAGCTGATCAATGTTCCGCCGACGCCTCCGGCAACCCTGGAACGGGCATTCGAGACCGGCAAACGACTGGGATTGAAATATGTTTATAAAGGCAACATATTATCGGAAATCAACACCTATTGCTCTGAATGCGGGAAATTGCTGATAAAACGGGGATGGTCTTCCGTCACGGAAAACCGGATCAACGAAAACGGCGCCTGCCCCCATTGCGGCGAAACCATTGCCGGCGTTGGAATGGGAAAAAATTCGAAGGTTGATCGAACACAAGTCACATTTGATTCAAAAAAATCGACGCAATAAATTCCTTTTTCAACGGATAATTCTTCTTCGATAGGAGAACACCCCCAGGACTGCGGCGAATATGACTGAGCCGATTATTGCCCACACTATGGGGAATGGTTCGCCTTGAATATTGATAACCAGCAGGCGCGGCAGTTCCAGGGCGCCGGCCAGCCATTTTCCCAGAAAAGCGCCGATAAGCCCCACGCCGGTTGAAACCAGGCATCCTCCGAGGGAATACCCGGCCAGTAATTGTCCTATAGCGCCGCAAACGGCTGCAATGGAGTAAAAGCAAGAATCCTATTATATTCACTTTTGTTCCTCCTGTGATGGTTGATGAGTAACGACAAGTTTTAAAACTCGGGCCTGAGTCAAATCAGAATTACCATTTATCCGAATCAGTTCTTCTCTTATCCGTGACAATCCGTGCTAACCGCTGTTGCGAAATATTTACCACTGTTTCCAAAAGCCGGGACCTTTTTAATCACGTCCGAAAATTTCAGGCTTCATATCTTGTCCGCCATCTTCAACCAGTCCGCATCGCCTTTGGTAATATCTTCTGCACTGGGACGCATATCGTTTTGAAGGCATGCATGAAGAGCGCACATTTCCTTCGGTCGGCTCATACCGGCTGCAGCGATCAGTTTTCCGCCGTAGAAATAATAGGCGATGAACTTACGTTCCTTTAAATCTCCGTCAATGAAGATATCGTCCCATTTTTCGGCGTGTCCGACATATTGCAGTCCTACGCCGAGCTGCCGGGTCCAGAAAAAGGGAATATCATTGAAGGCCGAACCTTTGCCTGCCATGTTACGCGCAGCGGCTCTTCCCTGCTGCTGAGCGGTTCGCCAGTGCTCAATCCTTATCCGTTTTCCCGTGGTGGGGCTGATGAACGCGGCTATGTCTCCCGCAGCATAGAGATTATTGTTTTCAAAACCTTTAACCCGCATGAACTCATCAACGTCAACGCTTCCGTCCGAGTTCTTCATTTTTTCATCGAAATAATCCGTGGCCGGATCGACTCCTATACCCATTATAACCATGTCGGCGGGAATCGTTTCTTTATTTTCAAGAATCACTTTATCGACAGTCCCGTTTCCTTCAAACATCACCGGCCGCGTTTCCAGGCGCAGGTCTATTTCATTTTGTTCGTGCAACTCTTTGAATACCTCTCCTATTTCCCTGCCGAAAATATTCTCAAACGGGACCGTTTCAGGAGCGGCAACCGTCACCAGAATACCCCGTCCGGCCAGGGATGCAGCACACTCCATCCCTATGAAACTGGCTCCAATCACAACGGCAGTCTTGCTCATTTCCGCAGCCCGGATAATGTCCTCAGCATCTTCAAATGATCTTAAAGTGAAAACGCGGCCCAGTTCCGCCCCTGGAATTTTCAGTCGCCTGGGACGACCCCCTGTCGCTGCCAAAAGCTTGTCATATCCCAACGGTTGACCTTCTGTAAATTCTATTTTCTGTTTTAACGGATCAACTTTTTTTACCGTCTTACTCTTTAAGACTTCAATATTATGAAAATCATAAAAGGATTGTCCCCGAATCGGAATCATGTCCAGGTCTTCATTCTGAGCCAGGTAACTCTTGCTTAACAACGTCCGGTCATAAGGAAACTGAATCTCCCGGGTTATCATCTTAATACGGCCTGTGAATCCTTTCCTACGGAGAGTTTCAACTGCTGCAGCTCCTGCGGCGCCTCCTCCCAGCACAACGAACAGCCGGTCCTCAGACACGCTTCCGCTTTTCTGCAGTTGAGGCGTTTTTCTGCCGGCGGCTCCCTGAGGAATCTTTACTATAACCTCATCTTTACGCACTTCAACGTCAAATTCTTCCAGATCATCAAACGCCGGATAATTCTTCATCTCGCCGTTCTCCAGCGAAAATTCCGCATGATGCCAGGGACACATGACGCAGCCGCCTTCGGTTATGCCGTCCTCCAACGGAGCCCCGTGATGAGTGCATACTCCTCCGAAGGCGCGATACTCTCCGTCTTGCCTGGTCAGGATGACATCAATGTTGTCGTCGCTGACCTTTTTCAGTTCCCCATCGTTTAATTCATTTATCTTTGCAGCTTTTATTTCATTAAATTCCATAGTCCGTCGCTCCTTTGTTCTCTTGTTTTCCTTCCGAAATTGTTATTAAAATTTTTTAAATCGTTTTCTTTCATACAATCTTTATCCTCTCCAGGAACAATTGCATCGTCACACTGAAAGGTCCGCCTTACCGGAACATGAAGCCCTGAATGCTCCTGTGAATATTAAAGAGCAATTCTTGTACCGTTTCCGTCTTATCGCTCAGGAACTTCTAATCCAGCGCCTTTCCACAAAATCGTATCTTGATTCAAAATTTGAACATTGGTCAAAAATACGGCTTTTGAAGTAACAATTCTTCCGAAAATTCCATTATTTGGTTCCGATTTCGTTTTCGATTTCGATACCGATGCCGATACCGACCCCGATACTGAAATAAAGCGCTTTTTTAGGCTCAAATGATTTTCTTAATTTTTCTACGTTCAATGTTAGAAATTTTTCGAATTTTTTTCGAATTTTCGCGACGGGAATCCGAAAGCCTTGCATAAAAATGAGTCCTTTCTTTTTATTTTATGGTCTTTATTTCATAAGCGGTTCCTGAATCATGGACTGAAAGGGGAGAAAAATTATGTTGGTCGATTCTGGCCGGCATTCTATTAGCATATTAATTCATCGGTCTTATGCTTATGTTTGAACGAATCACATAATTCAAACGAAACCGAAACGGTAATTTCATTTTACGAAAGGAGCGACCATGGGGAGAATAGCCGTTATTGTTGATGATTATTTTGAGGATGTGGAGTATTCCTTGCCGGTGAAAAGATTTAAGGAAGCCGGTCATGATGTGGTCAATGTGGGCCTTAAAGAGGGTAAAACAGTTAAGGGCAAGAAGGAAGAGTTGCCGGTGGAGATTGAGGAGAAGGTCGACAAATCGGCAGTGAAGGAATTTGATGCTTTATTGATCCCCGGCGGTTATTCGCCGGACAAATTGAGGTCTCATTTTGAAGCCGTTGAGTTCGTGAAGGAATTTATGGAAAGCGGCAAGCCTGTATTTTCGATATGTCATGGTCCGCAACTGCTTATTACTGCGGATGTGTTAAAAGGTCGCACTCTTACGGGCTGGAAATCCATCGTCCAGGACATAAAAAATGCTGGTGCGAAATATGTCGATTCGGACGTCGTGGAGGACGGGAATCTGATCACAAGCCGGGGGCCTTCGGACCTGGAAGTCTTCGTAAAAACCAGCCTTTCAAAACTTGAATAAAAGACCGATTCGGTTTTCTTCGGTCTCAAAATTATCGAAAGTGAAAATAGCAACCGTAAAAAGGAGCAATTAAGATGAAAGATTTTTTTCAAACAGCCGACTGGAAGTCGGAAAAGCACGTACCCGTCATAGAATTTCCTGAAGGAACGCAGAAAGGCAAGCCGCTGGCTTTTAAAGTATCCATAGGTAAAGAGATACCTCATCCCAATACAACGGAGCATCACATAGACTGGATTGAAGTCATATTTCATCCGGAAAACGAGAAATTTCCCTATCAGATAGGCAAATTTGAATTCACGGCGCATGGGGCTTCGGTAGAAGGTCCTGACACCAGCACGATATACAGTCATCCGGAAGTAAGCGGCGTGATGAAAACTCAGAAAAAGGGCACAATTTACGCACTGGCTTATTGCAACATCCATGGACTGTGGATGAACAGCGCCCCTGTTAATCTGGAATAATAAAAAGCTCGCAGATGGATTACCCGGCTTACAAAAAAAATTGCTGGTCAAGCAAGCTCTTCAGCCATAAGCCGCGTGAATCCATTCTGTATTTCACCCCATGATCGAAGCAAGCGCCCGGATTCGTTCTTGACGACGATCCGGGCTCGTTTTTTGTGTTTCGTTTTGATAGAATAAGTAAACGGCAGTCGAATTAATCGCCGTAAAAGGCCTATCATTTTAACTTTTTAATTTCATATGCAAAAAGAAGCAAAAGGAGCGAAGGAAAAATGTTTGGAAAGAGCATAACCCTTTTTAAAATATTCGGATTCAAGGTGCGAATCGATTTCAGTTGGCTGTTGATCGCGCTGCTGATAACCTGGTCGCTGGCGGAAGGGGTGTTTCCTGAGAATTATGAAGGTTTATCCGAAACCGTATACTGGTGGATGGGCATAATCGGAGCGTTAGGACTGTTCATCTCCGTCGTCTTTCACGAGTTGACCCATTCGCTGGTTGCGCGGCAGTTCGGTATGCCTATGAAGGGGATAACTCTGTTTATTTTCGGCGGCGTGGCAGAGATGGAAGATGAGCCGCCCAGCGCCAAAGCGGAATTTTTCATGTCTGCGGCAGGACCTCTTTCCAGCATACTGCTTGGTTTTATCTTTTACGGGATTCTATCACTGGGCGGGAACTGGCCCAAATCCATCACAGGCGTGCTGAGTTACCTGCGCTGGATTAATTTCATTCTGGCCGGATTCAATTTGCTGCCTGCTTTTCCGCTGGACGGAGGACGCGTTCTGCGCGCCATTCTTTGGGGATGGAAGAAGAAAATACGATGGGCCACCAAAGTGACATCGAGCATCGGAAAAGGTTTCGGTTATTTTCTTATGTTCACGGGCATCTTTAATCTTATCGTCGGCGGCTATATGGGCGGATTATGGTGGTTCCTTATCGGACTCTTTCTCTCCAACGCCGCAAAAATGTCTTACCGGCAGCTCGTCACCAAACAGGCGCTCAAAGGCGAACCGGTCCGTCGCTTCATGAAATCAGAACCTGTTACCGTTCCTTCCGGCATCACGGTGAGAGATTTTACGGAAAATTACCTGTACAAACATTATTATAAAATGTTTCCGGTGTCGGATGACGGTGAGTTGAAAGGCTGCATCACGACAAAGGACATTAAAGAGATTCCTCAGGAAGAATGGGACCAGCGTAAAATCGAAGAAGTGTACAGGTCATGTTCGGAGATCAACGCGGTAGGCCCTGACACTGATGCAGTCCAGGCTCTGACCATGATGAACAAAACCGGCAACAGCCGACTTATGGTCATGGAAGGCGATAAACTCATAGGCATCATTACCCTGAAAGATTTGCTCAGGTTCCTGTCGCTTAAACTTGACCTGGAAGAAGAAGAAATTGAAGATCAAATGCCGGTTAATCAATAACCGCCGGAGAAAAAGCGCCCCGGCATTTTACCTGCAACGCTTGTGAAAAAAAGTTCTCCGCAAAATAAAAACAAATTTTGGGACTGTTGCAACAACAATATTCCGGGCTTGCTGAAAATGTTCAAACATAAATCACGCTTCATCGGGAACCTTCCAGCGCTTCATTAATCATGACGGAACGGAACCCGCTAAAATATTTTTTCCTGTTTAATATTCAGGAGGAGGTTATTTATGAGTTTACCGACACATGATGAATTAAAGAAATTAACTGAAACGAAAAATAAATGGTGCATTTCGATGTATTCTCCTCTCCATCCCTCGGAAACCAGGAAGAACAGATTACATTTCAAGAATCTGGCCGCTGATTCAGAAAAACAATTGGAAAAACTTGGATTGAAACAAAATGAGAGGACTGAACTGCTTTCACCGGCCAAAGAATTGCTGGATAATTCAGAATTCTGGAGCGAATGGAAAGGAGGGTTAAGCTTATTTATATCTCCTTCTGAAAGCCGAAGATATATCATTCCCATCGAAGTCGAACCGTTGAATATCGTCAATGAAAGGTTCCATCTCAAGCCGCTGCTGCCGGCTTATATGGAGGATTACCAGTATTATCTTCTCACTTTGTCCCTGGGCGACGTCAAACTTTATAAAGGAACGCTTTTCAATTTACAGGAGCTGAGCCTGGAAAATTCCGATATACCGAAGGACATAAGCGCTTTTCTGAAATACGACGATCCGGAATCTCAGCTTCAGTATCACACCGGAACTCCTTCCGGACCGTCGAACCGTTCTGCTGTATATCACGGTCAGGGTGTAGGCAAGGATGAGACAAAGACTAACATCCTGCGATTTTTTCAGAGTGTTGACAGGGGATTCAACGATTACATCAAGGACAAGAATCTTCCGCTTCTGATTGCAGGACTGGATCATCTGTCATCCATATATTCGGAAGCGAATTCCTATCCCCCTTTACTGCATAAGACCATAAAGGGGAATCCGGAGACGATGAATACGGAAGAGCTTCACAAGCAGGCGAAAGGCTTTATGCAGGAAAACCTGGAAAAAGCGCGCAAGGAGGCTGCTGATAAATTCAACCGCTTTTCCGGTTCAGACCGCGCCTCCCATGACTTAAATTCAATTGTGCCTGCTGCTTTCCATGCCAGGATAGAAATATTGCTGGCTGCGTCAGATACCTCAATATGGGGAAAATACCTGGCCGAAGAAGAGAAGTTGATTATCCATGAAAAGCAGGAACCCGGAGATGAAGACCTGGTGGACCTGGCAAGCGTGAGAACCTTTCTGACGGGAGGAAAAGTCCATTTGATCAAGTCATCGCAAATGCCCGCTGATTCGCCCGTCGCTGCTGTTTACCGGTTCTAATCCATTTGATCATTGTCATTAGATGGCGAATTAAATTCTGGAAAAACACAGAACAGTAATCGACATCTCATTCTCGCAGGCCGGGCCGTCTTCCGATTCAGAGCTTCGATGCAGCGGAAAGAAAGGAATAATTCAGTTGCCGAATCGGGCTTTGATCAAACATGCGTCTTTGAGGTTAGCATCCTGCGGATCATCCCTTTTTGTTTCAATTGATATCCCGATACCGACCCCGATTACTGAAACAAATTGTTAAAAGTTCTGAAAGAGGCGCCGCACCGGTTTGATCCGTTCCGAAATTAATATGGAACAATTTTTGCTTATTTACTCTCCGGATGCTTTAATCATCTAATTTTACGAAGGAGTTATCAAAAATGAAAGTAGCAGTCGATCAGTTAAAATGCGAGGGAGCGGGCATTTGCGTGCAGGAATGCCCCCAGGTTTTTCAATTTCAACCCGGCAGCAAGAAAGCTGCCGTGGTTCTGGATAAAATTCCCAAAGCGCTGGAGGAAAAATGCCGAATGCTGGCTTATAAATGCCCGGCTGATGCCATAGAAGTCGAAGAATCGACATTTTCCTGATCAATAAAATTGCAACCGGAACATCGCAAAATGAGAAAGGTGATTTCTACATGAAGCATTGTCAGAAATGCAACAAAGAATATGAAAACGATGAAATGAAAAAATGTCCGGAATGCGGAAATTTCCTTCAGGACGGACCGCTCCCGGGAAAGGATTTTCAGCTTGAACGGGGAGACTGGGATATGGATATGAGGGAGGCCGCCCGTGTGGAAAAGCAATGGCAGGCGGACATTATCAGGGGAAGGTTCAACAGTGAAGGCATTTCATCGCGTCAGATTCCCTCGGAAGAAGGAAGAGAATTCCGTCTGCTGCCTGAGGAACCCCCGGAAGACGCTATGGAAAGCATAGCCGTTATGGTGAAGGAAAAGGATTACGACAGAGCCAGGGAAATATTCAACAGCATGATGAAGGAAGGACAGGCCAGATTCCAGGTATGCCGGAAATGCAATTTCGTCTACGGGGCAGAACTGAGAAGTTGCCCCAAATGCGGGACCCTGGCCCAAAGCCGATCCGCTGAATTATAAAGCCGGTTTTTCAAGCAAGGTTTTAGTAATTTGCCGATCCAGGAATGGAGTTTTATTATCCGCGAAATTTCACGAATTCACGC
>CAZUFC010000030.1:19803-70867 GCA_964619725.1 uncultured bacterium
AACCCGGACGAAGTGCGATTAAAGTCGATATTGTCCCTCTTATTCGTGTGATTCGGGTGATTCGTGATTACTGAAACAAACTGTCAAAAGCCTTTAAAGAAGTGTAACCCCGGGTTGATCAGTCCCCAATTCAATAAGGTGATATTGAACCCTTGACCTGCAACGGCGCAGCCAAACGTAAAGTATGATCATTATGCTCTTCTCTTTTCGCGTGAATTCGCGTCAATTCGCGGACAAAAATTCTCTGGGAATGGTTTAATGATTTGCCGATCCAGGAATGGAGTTTTATTATCCGCGAAATTTCACGAATTCACGCGAAAAAGAGGGGTCGTCGGAAAGGTCTGGGCGGGATATAAACGCAACTGCAGCATTTGACGGGTGAACCCAAAAAATTGTTTGTCGTCCTTGACATATTTTGTGGTTTCCGGGTCCGTTCCTGCGCCCACACTCTGGATGAACTATTTCCCGGATATTCGTTCTGTCCAAAACCCGGACGAAGTGCGATTAAAGTCGATATTGTCCCTCTTATTCGTGTGATTCGCGTGATTCGTGGTTGCTTAAATTACCGCAGTTTGAATGAATGTTCATAATTCAAGATAACAGTTCCTGTAATTCCGCCGCATTTTGGGCCGCATATCCGTTTTCGTCGTTATCGAAATAACAGAACACATCTTTACCGTCATCAGCCCACTTCCTGAAGTCGCCTGCCAGATCCTTCAACATCTTTTTTTCATATTTTCCTTTGTAGGCGCCGTTCGGGCCGTGAAGCCTTACATAAACGAAGTCTGCGGTTATTTCCCTTGCAGTGAACACGTCTTCAAAATGATATATGCAGAATGCCGCACCTTGTTCCGACAAAATCTCATAGATATCGTCGTTAAGCCAACTCTGGTCCCGGAACTCGAAAGCATATCTGTAACCATCCGGCAATGCCTTTAAAAAATTCTTCAATCGCTCTTCGTTCGCATTCCAATGTCCCGGCAATTGAAACAGCACAGGTCCGATTTTCTCGCCGAATTCTTTTATTCCTTTGAAAAATTTCCCCGTACTCTCTTCCGGGTCTTTCAGTTTTTTCATGTGAGTGATGTACCGGCTCGCTTTAACGGAAAAAATGAAATTATCCGGGACCGTTTCAAGCCAGGTTGTAATTTTCTTCTTATCAGGCAACTGATAGAAGGTGTTGTTCACCTCCACCGTCTGAAATTCTTTTATGTAAGTTTCCAGCATCTTCTTTTTATCGATGGCATCGGGATAATATTCGCCGATCCAATGATCGTAATTCCATCCCGATGTTCCGATATGAATGTTTTTTTGCTTTTTCCCGGCCATTGCGAGTCTCCCTTTAACTTGAACGATAAGTGATATAGATGCGTGTCAACGTATCCGCTGTTACCGTCTCCTTTCTGTACAAAGACGACGGGTTAAAAATAATTTATGAAGGGGCGCCTATTCGTTTTCATTTTTTTTGCCTGCAGAGGCGAATTCCTTCAATTTATCGGCAAACCGTCGCAGTTTCCGGTCGACCAGGTAATTAACGGTGTCTTCCGGATAAGCGCCTTTTTCATCTTTTTCGCCGGCTTTTTTCCCCGTGAGAAGCTCGATGCCTTCATCCACATGTCCGACAGGCCATACATGGAATTTGCCTTCTTTGACCGCTTCAATGACCTCTTCTCTGAGCGTCAGGTTATCCCTGTTGCTTTCGGGAATGAGAACGCCCTGGTCGCCGGTGAAGCCTTTATCCCTGCAGACGTAAAAGAAACCTTCGATTTTCTCGTTAATGCCTCCGACAGCCTGTATATTACCGTATTGGTCCACGGAACCGGTAACCGCTATGCCTTGTTTCAGGGGCAAATCCGACAGAACCGAAAGGAGCGCGTAAAGCTCTGCAGACGAGGCGCTGTCGCCTTCCACGCCCTGGTAACTTTGTTCGAACACCAGTCTGGCAGCCAGCGATAACGGTATCTCGTGAGCGTATTTCTGGGAAAGGTAACCGCTCAAAATGAGCACGCCTTTGCTGTGTATAGGACCGCCCAGTTTAGCTTCCCGTTCGATATCGATAATCCCTTCTCTTCCCGGAGCTATTCCCGCGGTTATCCTGGAAGGTCTGCCGAACTGGTAATCGCCGACATTGATGACCGACAAACCGTTGACCTGCCCTTTTTCGCTTCCCTCAACCTGGATGTGGAGAACGTCCCGCTTTATCATCTCCTCTATTTTTTCCTGAATAAGGTTTGAACGATACCTTTTCTGATCAATGGCTTTTTTAATGTGAGAGGCCTCGATGTTATCCGCATTATCCTTCGAAGCCCAGAATGAAGCTTCCCTGATGACGTCCGCCACCGCTCCGAAATGAGTGGATATTTTTTTCTGATCACCCGCCAGTCTGACAGCATGTTCAAGCAATTTCGCAGCGCCGCCTGAATCAAGATGCTTCAATTCCTCCTTGCGACAGAAAGCGCTCACGGCGGTCATAAATTCGCAAATCTTCTGCTCATTGCAATCCATAACCACATCATAGTGCGCCTTTACCTTGAACAATTCCGGCACGTCCTGGTCGTATGCCTGCATGATCAGATACACTAGAGGCCTGGCTATCAGCAATATCTTGATATTCAACGGTATCGGCTGAGGCCGCAAACTCTTCGTCGACATGAAACCTAATCTTTCGCTTAATTCCTCCATTTCAATCTCACCCGACCTGATCGCTCGTTTTATACTTTCCCAGCTCATGAAATTGCGCAAAACATCTTCTGCCTGCAATACCAGGTAACCGCCGTTAGCCTGATGAAACGCTCCGGGTTTTATCAAAGTATGGTCGGTTATGAATGCCCCCATCTTCATTTCCTTCTCTATGCGTCCGAAAAGATGAGGATAACTGGGATTCAGCTCTGTAACCACAGGAGCGCCTTCCTGTTTACTGTTGTCTATCAAAACGTTGACCTTGTATTTTTTGAACATCTCATTCGTTGAATTCTGCATCTTGCCCCCGAGTTGAAGGGTTTGTCCGCCTCCTCCGCCTCCCTGCTGTTTCTGCTGCTGTTCCTTTTTGAACGCCGATATGTTTTCCACTATGTCCTCTTTGACTTCATCCAGGTATGCCGTAACATCTTCCAGGTCCGAATATTTTTCTTTGAAATCCTCGATTATGCCGCCCGTCAGATTCAAAGCCACCTGCTTGTCGAGCTCCTGCAGTTTATCCCGAGCCTCACGCTCCTGCTTCCGTATCTTCTTGGTCGCTTCATTCAACTCCTTCTGCAACTCCTTACGGCGTTCGTTATATTCCTCACGCTCCGATTCCGGCAGTTTCCGGAATTCATCCTCGTTCAGCTTCTTTCCCTCCTTCGTCGGAAATATCATTATGCCCATGGGACTCGCCTGTAATGTAAATCCAGCCTTCTCCGCCTTCTCCTTCAGTTCGTCCGATACTGCTTCCCGCTTCATGTTCAATGAATTCGTTATCTCTTCACGTTTGGCCGTATATTCCTCACTCTCAAACGCTACAGGCAAATCACGGCGTATGTTGTCGATCAGTTCCTCCATGTCCTTTTTAAACTCACGCCCTTTGCCCGGAGGCAAAGATACCGCCTTGGGCTTATAGGAATCCTCGAAATTATTCACATAACACCAGTCCCAAGGCGTTTCCTTTTTCTCCGCTATCTTCTCCAGAAAATTCTCCACCGTGCTCATCTTACCTATTCCAGGAGGTCCCACCACAAATATATTGAATCCCTCGTCGCCTATTTCAAGGCCGAATTGCAAGGCCGAAACCGCTCGCTCCTGACCTATTATTCCGGAAACATGATCGCATTCCTCTGTAGTAATGATTCCTAATTCTTCTGGATCGAAAGTCCTGTAAAGTTTCTCCGCCGAAATCTCCTGTACCATGGTCTTTCTCCTTTCCGAGTATGGAAATTTAACCGTCAAAAATTAAGCAATAAATGTACCGTTATGAAATTAATCAACGGCAAAACCCGACAGGACGAAGTTCATTCGTCATCGGCTATTGACCATTGAAAATTGAACATTGATAATTAATCCATTAAACATTAACCATTTACTATTAGCCTTTAACCATTAACCATCGCCCATCAACCAATATAGCCGACGGTTCTGATCGAACGCGTTCAGGATTTCAGAATCATAAAATTTCACATCTCCCGACATTCGCCAATAAAAAATTGTCAGTCAATGTCAGGATGTGTGAAGTTAGAAGAAGTTCGAATTATACTTAGAAGTTTTTCTATACCTTCTGCCGGTAAATAAAGAGCATATGGACCGGTGAGCGCTGACCCGGATTCAGGCATTGATTAAAAAGGCTTCGTTTGAGGTTACAATTCTACAGAATATCTAATCATTTTTTTTTCGCTTGCGATACCGAACCCGATACCGACCGTGACCCCGATACGGAACCCGATTACTGAAACAAACTGTAAAAAGTTTTGAAAGAAGTGTAATTCCGGTCTGATCAGTCCCCGGATTTCTCATAAAAAACCTCGTACAAGCGTCCATATCCCAGCATCTTCAAGCGCTGTTATGCTTCCGCAGTCCTCCGGTCTGCCGCGCTCGAATCAACGGGAATCAGTAAGCATTCACTACGATTTTGTATTAGAAATCTGTACTGAAATTTTGCTCACAGCTTTCGGCATCCGTTTGGCATAATACTCGCACTGTAAATGGGATGAAAAGTCATGAACTGTTTTGAACGGTTCACAAAATCAAGAACCGAAAGAAAGGAGCTGATATTTTTGGATAACGAAAAAATCAAAAAAGACGTTGTTGAGCAATTGTACTGGGACAGCCGCGTCAACGCATCGAATGTTCAGGTAAAGGTAGAAAACGGTGAGGTGCAATTAGACGGCAGCGTTCCGACTTTTAATGCACGTCTGGCTGCGCGGATGGATGCCTGGATGGTTCCGGGCGTAAAGGCTGTGGATAATAACTTGAACGTCAGGTTTCCTGAAACGGTTCCGTTGCCGAATGATGCAGAGATGGCGGACAACATACGGAACATGCTGAGATGGCATCCTGATATCGATGATTCTCATATAGAAATTTCGGTGAATGCGGGTTTAGTGACGTTAAGAGGAAATGTGGCCACGTATTGGGAAAAATTAATAGCGCCGGATTCGGCGACCAACGTCAACGGCGTATTGGACGTCAAGAACGAGTTGACGGTGGTTCCTACGGAGAATTACGTGGACCAGGCCATAGGCGACGATATTATGGCGGCCTATGAGAGAAACATTTACATCAATCCTGAAGATATTGACGTGAAGGTTATGAACGGAAAAGTTTCGCTGTCTGGAACGGTACCGGACTGGATAGCCTACCGGGCCGCTATGAATGTGGCGGAATTGACTGCAGGCGTCACTGACGTAACCGACAACCTGAGAATCGCTTAATGACCTCGCTTCTATTTTTGCGCAAAATGAAACGAATTGAAACTCAAAATCACTCCAATTCTATTTGAGAGGAGGAAGACCAAATGGCTTTATTGCCCATTAAAAGAAGGAGACGAGAGGGAATGACCAGGTTCCCTGATGAATTTGAGAGCTTGCTTGACAGGTTCTTCGGAGAAACGGAGTTCCCCTGGATCGAAAAGGCTTATCGTCCCATCGTGGACATAGCCGACAAAGACGGAGAGATAGTAGTAAACGCAGAAATTCCGGGTTGCGACCCAAAGGATATCGAACTTTCCATTCACGGCAATACTTTGACTTTGAAAGGGGAAAAAAAGGACAAATCCGAAATCAAAGAAGACGATTACTATCATATGGAAAGTTATCGCGGGACCTTTCGACGGGACATGATGATTCCTTCTGAAGTGGATGCGGACAAGATCGAAGCGAAATGCAAAGACGGCGTTCTGACGATAAAGATGCCGAAAACCGAGAAGGAACAGTCGAAAAAAATCGACATAGAATCATGAATCATGTTTACCCGGTGTCTGTCCGCAGTTTCTTCAACCAGGAAAACAGGGCCAGGCGCCGACTAACCCGATTCAATTCATCGCATACGATCCGGCAATTGGAAGGAAGCGGAACGGCAAAGTCCGTTCCGCTCGCCGGACGATCATAATGTTTTCAGAAAGGACGGAAAAATGCTGAGAAGCACAACGGCAATTTACGGATATAAAATTCACGTATTGGACGGCGAACTTGGAAAAGTGCATGATTTCTTTTTCGACGACGAAAAATGGGTCATTCGTTACCTTGTCGCAGAAACGGGAAGCTGGCTGAACAAAAGAAAAGTCCTTATTTCCACTCACTCACTGGGAAAACCTGACTGGGCTTCCTTCACATTCTTCGTGAACTTGAAAAAGGAACAGGTGGAAAACAGCCCTCCGGTCGATATTGATAAACCGGTTTCCAGGCGTTACGAGGAAAAACTGCACAGTCATTTCGGATGGCCGGTCTATTGGGCCGGTACCCTGGCGCCGGGACCGCCGCCCATCAGTCCCGCTTATCCGCCCATTAAATCAAGAGAAAAAAAAGAACCCATGACAACGGATAAATTCTCCGACGTGCAAACCCCCGAAACTCCTGAAGAAAAAACCCGCATCAGAAGCATGAAGGAAGTCACGGGATATTACATCGGCGCCAAAGACGGAGAAATTGGACATGCCGATGATTTCATCGTTAATGACGACGACTGGGGAATTTACTACATGGTCGTGGATACGCGCAACTGGCTTCCCGGAAGAAAAGTGCTGGTCTCCAGGTCCTGGATCGAAGACATCATCTGGCAGGACAGAAAAATATTCGTGGACCTGCGTCGTGATGCCATCAAAAAGAGTCCCGAATTCAATCCTTCCGAACCCGTTAACCGGGAATACGAAGCCCGATTATACGACTACTACGGACGGCCGAAATACTGGCAGGAATAACGACGGAAGACATTTCCCATCTTCAGCGATGATACTAAAACGACAACAGGATCGCGCCGATTTTCGGAAATAAAAGGCGATTCTTAGTATCCTAATGGAATATGATTCAGAACTATGGTGCATGCTAAAAAATGTCCGAAATCGTCTTATTGTTCGATAAAAATCAAATCGAGGTTGGTATCAGTATCGCAATCGAAATAAAATGAGGGGAGATTCTGGCGAATTGTAACCTCGAAAGAGATATTGGCGATCAATGCCGAAAAATGGAGGAGGAAGTTGAAAAGACGGTAATCTCAGAATATTCGATGTTTCCGATCCTTATAACCCCATCGAAGCCGCGGTTCACGGCACATATACGCCCTGGAGAATAGTGATCTCCGGACGATACGCCTATGTAATCGAGGGCGTCGCTAATGAATCGGACATCCTTCACATTCTGGACATCACGAACCCTGTTGATCCGCAGGAATTAGGAACGCATACCTTCAACGCATCGGACCTTGTTTGGGACCTGGTGATTGACGACGATATCTTATACGTAGCTAACGACGACGGCGGATTGAGATTGCTTGACGTTTCCGATCCTCTGAATCCGCAGGAAGCAGGAACATATAATATTCTCGCTGCCATGGACATTGTCGTTCGCAATGATGTCGCTTTCCTGGCTTCCGGCGACTGGGAAGGCGGATTCCTTACGCTGGACGTCAGCGATCCGACTTCTCCCTCTCTTATCGGCTTATACGAAGACCTGGGGTTCATTTCTGTCCGCGTAGACGTCTCCGGTAATTACGCATTCGTTTCTGAATATGAATACCTCTATCTCTTCGATATTTCCTCCCTGCAGAATCCAATCCTGCTGGATTCCATTGAACTGTCTCAAATCTGCACCGAACTTACCGCTATGGATAATCTCGCCTTCCTATCCAATGCCGATGCCGGCATACAGGTCTTCCAGAATACTTTAATTCAAACTTCCCCCACTCCACACATCTCTCCCTCCCCCACACATACGCCAACTGCCGTACCGCCGCAAGTCCCGGCAAACTCCCCTTTCGGAATACTCGTATTATTCATTCTGTTCAGCGCCTTTTACGGATACTTAATCCTCAAAAGACGACTCCTGTCTGCAGAAGTTTCCATTTTCCAGGTCCATCGAAAAGGTGAACGGTACCGGTAAAACCATGAAATGATAAATGCAATTTTACAATTATGGATGGAGTGTCGTTTCTGTTCATATTTGACCTTGGTACAGAAAAAAAAGGAGTTGATTATCAATGACTGAAGAAACAATCAAAAAAAACGTGGTAGACCAGTTGTACTGGGATACCAGAGTTGACGCTTCCAACGTCAAGGTGGAAGTTGACGATGGTAAGGTGAGACTGGAAGGAGCCGTTCCCACGTATAACTCCAGGCTGGCCGCCGGTCTGGACGCTGCGATGACGGCAGGAATCGCTCAGGTAGAAAATAATCTGAAGGTAAATTTCCCGGAAACGGTCCCCGTTCCGACTGATGAAGATATTAAAACCAGCATAAGAAGCGTTCTGCGATGGCATCCGGATATAGACGATTCGGATATAAAGGTAGAAGTCAATGCCGGACTGGTAAAATTAAGCGGCAATGTCTACACATATTGGGAAAAAATGCTGGCGGAGGATTCAGCCTCAAACGTAAGAGGAGTCCTCGACGTAACGAACGAACTGGCGGTAGTGCCCTCCATAGATTTTGTAGACAAAACCATAGCCGACGATATCATTTCCGCCTTTGAAAGAAACATCCACGTCAATCCGGAAAATATCGACGTCTCCGTATTGAACGGCAAAGTGACCCTATCAGGCACAGTACCCAACAGAACGGCATACGATGCGGCCATGAACATAGCCCGATACACGGCCGGCGTTATAGATGTGACTGATGATCTGTTGATTTCCTGACCTCACTCGCCTGCCGTCTCTTCTCATCAATAAACCAGAGGAAATATGCATCTATTCCCAATTGCCGACGATTGCAAGGTTGCATTCATTGATCATTGACCATTGGCGATTGAACATTGGCCATTAGATCGTTTATCTGCTCAATCACATTCGGCTCGTCAGAATCGTCAATCGTCAATGGCCAATTAGCGCAAGCCGAAAAGCGTCGGCCATTGAACATTGGTTAACCGCACTTGATGCAAAAGTAACCCCAAAGATTACCCAATCTTTCTCCCCCTCTCCAGCAATGGAATACGTATTAGGATAAGCTTTACTTCATTACTTCTAAATATGCTGGCTGATGAATCGTTGTCGTTGTCGGAGTATCGTGCGCAATGAATTTTAAACCCAATTTCACATGAATGAGCTTCGAGTTTAAATTCGACAGCGACAACGAATACATTTTTAACGTTTTTTGCTTTAAGAACAATGATTGGTTCCTGTTATCCTAATGCCAAAGCCAGCAATGGAGAGGGGGCCGGGGGGTGAGGTCAGATCAAACCCTCAAACCCTTCCTCATCCAATATCTCCACGTCATTTTCCCTGGCCTGTTCCAGTTTGCTGCCGGGATTCCTGCCTTTCACCAGGTAATCCGTATTGCCGCTTATGCTTGATGCCGCTCTGGCGCCCAGGCGTTCAACAGTTTCTTCGGCTTCGCTTCTCGTATAATTTTCCAGTTCGCCGGTAAAGACGAAGGTTTTTCCTTTGAGGGGCTGTTTCTTCTGTTTCGGCATATTTTTAACTTTGACGCCGGCGTCTTTCAATCTGTCCAATATTTCCCGGTTTTTCTTGTCTTTAAAGAATTTTTCAATACTTACAGCGATTTCCGGCCCTATTTCATCTATTTTCTGTAGTTCTTCCCGGTCTGTTTTCTTCAAATTTTCCAGTGATCCATATTCTCTTGCCAGGACTCTGGCGACGTGTTCACCGACATGTCTGATGCCCAAAGCGTAGATGAAGCGGTCCAAATCCGGATTCTTTGAATTCTGTATGGCGTTATAAAGTTGCCTTGCTGATTTTTGGGCAAAGCCTTCCAGTTGAAGGAGGTCGTCGACGTTTAATTTGTAAAGGTCGGCGAAATCATTCACCATTTCTTTGTCCATCAGTTGTTTTACCGTTTTTTCTCCCAGTCCGTCTATGTTCATGACCTCTCTGGAGGCGTAATGGATGAGTCCGGCCTTAAGCTGCGGTCTGCAGGACAGGCCTGCGGGACAGAAATAGTAGGCGCCTTCTCTGAATACTCTGGTTCCGCAGGAAGGACATTTATCCGGCATGGAGAACTTTTTAGCTCTTTTTTTTCCCTGATGGCCGACTCTTTCCACCACTTCGGGAATTACGTCGCCGGCCCTGGCGATCCTGACTTTATCGCCGGGACGAACATCTTTTCTTTTCACTTCATCTTCGTTATGCAGCGTAGCGCGGCTGACCGTAACGCCCCCCACATCGACAGGCTGCAGCAGAGCTACGGGGGTCAGCATGCCCGTTCTTCCGACCTGGACCACAATATCTTCCAGGACGGTTACCTCTTCTTTGGGTTCGAATTTCCAGGCTATGGCCCAGCGGGGACTCCTTTGTCTTACGCCCAGTTCCTCCCTTAATGAATAATCATCCAGCTTGATCACTACGCCGTCTATGTCATAATCCAGGTCCTCCCTGACTTCCGACAGATTCTTATGATACTCCTTGATTTCTTTGACTGATGAGCATTTTTTATTATGTTTATCTGTTTTCAGTCCCCATTCCGGCAGTTTGTCAAGCATTTCCCAGTGAGTCGACCATTCCGCGCCTTCTACGGAAAGCACGTCGTAAAAAATGATATCCAAGGGCTTTTCGGCCACCGTTTTCGGCTCCAGGCGGCGCATTGTTCCCGCTGCAGCATTCCGGGCATTGGCGAACGGTTCCTCACCCTGTTCTATCCGCTTTTTGTTCATCTCCTGAAACCCGCTTTTCGTCATGAAAACTTCACCTCTCAGCGATAGAGATGAAGGGGCTTTTTTCCTGTTCCTCAACCGCAAGGGGCACGAACGGATCGTCTTTATATTTTCAGAAATGTCCTCTCCCGTTCGTCCGTCCCCGCGTGTCGACCCCTGCGAAAATTTTCCGTCACGGTATATGATTTCCACTGATAGTCCGTCGAATTTCGGCTCCGCCACATAACCCGCCTTCCTGCCGTCAACGTTTCTCCTTATGAAATCATCGAAATTCTCAATCTCCTCCTCCTCAAGCGCTGAATTTAAACTCAGCATCGGAGACGTATGTTCCACTTTCTTTAATTCATCCACGGGTTCCGCTCCGACTCTCTGCGTGGGCGAATCATCCGACTGAAATTCGGGAAACGCTTCCTCCAGGTCCTGCAAACGTTTGAACAGCTTGTCATATGCCGCATCAGATATTTCCGGTTCGTTTTTCACATAATATAAATAATCGTGATACTCTATACCTTCCCTTAAAGCCTCTATCTGCTCTTTCGCCGCTTTTTCGCTCAATTTTTTTATAGCTTTAAAATCAGTCTCCGGATTCTTCTTATAATCCATGCTCTTACCACCTTGCCTATTTTCTTTTCAATAACTTACGCAGGTCCTTTAAACTTCTCGCGTTAATAACGTCGTCAGGCTCCAGCCAGCCCCGCCTGGCCTGGTATATCCCGAATCTCATGAAATTAAGGTTGTCCGTGCTGTGGGAATCAGTGGCTATGGATATCCTGACCCCCATATCTTTCGCCTGCCTGCAGTGATTATCCTTCAAATCAAGACGGTCCGGATACGCATTCAGTTCCAGAAAACATCCGTTGTCCTTCGCCGCTTTCATTACTTCCTGCAGATCGACGTCGTAAGGCTCCCGCTCATTAATCATCCTTCCCGTGGGATGCCCCAGTATATTGAAGTTCGGGTTCTCCATGGCTTTGATTATTCTTGCGGTCATTTTTTTGCGGGTCATTTTCATTTTATAGTGCACTGAACACACCACGACATCCAACTGTTCCAGAATTTCATCAGGCATATCCAGAGAACCGTCTTCGAGAATATCGACCTCGATGCCCTTCAGCACGGTAAAATCTTTCATTTTTTTATTGACTTCATCCACTTCTTCGATCACTTTGGCCATCTCATCCGGGGACAATCCGCCGGCGACGCTGACCTGCTGCGAATGTTCCGTATTGGCCATATATTCATATCCCATTTTTTTGGCTGCTTCAGCCATTTCCCGGATTCTATAATGCCCGTCGGTCCAGTTTGAATGACTATGCAGGTCGCCTTTTATGTCGTCCAGGGTTAACAGTTCCGGCAATTCGTCATTACGGGCCGCTTCGATTTCTCCCCTGTTTTCGCGCAATTCAGGTTCAATGTACGGAAGTCCCACCTGTTCATACACTTCTTCTTCCGATTTGCCGGCTATACGCTCGTCATCCCTGTAAACGCCGTACTCGTTTATTTTCAACCCCTTTTTGACCCCGATCTTCCTCACGGCAATATTGTGCTCCTTCGAGCCGGTGAAGTAATGCAATGCTGAACCGTATGAGACTTGCGGAACCGCTCGCAGGTCAACTTGCAGGCCGGAGCGCAGTATGACCGTCGACCTTGTGCTGCCTTTGGATACGATTTTTTCCACGTCTTCGTAGTCCGCAAAATGAGACATTATGTCGACGTCTCTTTTATGAGTGATCAGAATATCCAGATCGCCGACCGTCTCTTTTCGTCTTCTGTAACTTCCGGCAACCTGAATGTCTTTTACTCCTTCCTTTTTTTTCAGATAGTCCACATACGCTTCGGCCATCTCTTCCGCCTCCATCAGCCTGGTGCGCTCCTCATCCCCTCTCCCCTTTTCCAGGGCTTCCAGGATATTTTCTTCCGTTTTTTCTCCGAATCCTTCCAGATTTCGTATCTCATGATTTTCAGCCGCTTTTTCCAGGGCTTCGCGGGTTTTTATGCCCAGTTCTTCATAGATGGCTTTGACTTTTTTAGGCCCCAGGCCCGGTAATTTCATCATATCGGATAATTCTGGAGAGGTTCTTTTTTTGAGGTCTTCCAGGAGGGGCAGGCTGCCCGTTTTAACGATGGTTTCTATTTTATTGGCCAGGTCTTTCCCGATGCCTGAAAGGGAGGAAAGGTCTTTTTCCTTCATCAGACTTTCCACATTTTCAGAAAGTCCGCCGATGGTGCGAGCGGCATCACGGTAAGCGCGTATCCGGAATTGATTGGCCCCTTCAATTTCAAGCAAATCAGCCGTTTGATTGAATATTTCTTTTATATCTTTATTATGTACAGGCATGATTCCTCTCCTAAAATAAACGTTTCAGGCAACAAACAAAGGGCGCTGACAGAAAAGCGCCTCCGGCTTCCATCCTCAGATCGGCATTCAGAATCTTCTCCCAATCCCCAATCACTCCGCTCCTCCCTGACTCTCCGTCAAAGCTTCAAAACCGGATACTATATCCAGCAGTTCAGCGGTTATGGAAGACTGGCGGCGGCGATGATACAGCTTGTTCAATTCCTCCAGCCGGTCATTGATGTTCCTCTCAGCAGCCTGCATGGAAGAAAGCCTGGCCGCATTCTCCGCGGTCAGTGATTCACTTATCGTCTTGAATAATGTAACGAAAAAATATTCTCTGAGCAAAGCGCGGAAAAGCTGATGCCAATCCATCGTATAATCGGGCAGCGTATTTGATTTCCATTCTTTACTTTCCAGCCCTTCCAGCATGCGTTGGTTCAAAGGAAGCAGAAAAGAGATAGCAGGCTCATAGGAAGCTCCTGGAACCGGTTTATTGTGAAAAAGTATAATCCTGTCCGCCTTATCGAACAAACGCATTTCCTCCATTTCTATGATCAGGCGCCTTAATTTGTCGGAAAGGTCGGCCAGGGTTCCCGATACGGTGAACTGCTTCTCTGTTTTCAACCCTTCATCTTCCAGCGAACCGGTCACGCGCTCGCCTAATGAGAAGATATGCACTTTTTCCGGTTGCGCCGACAGTTTTCCTATATTTTCAACTGCGTAGGAGGCGATTTTTTCATTGAATTTGCCGCACATGCCCTGTTCGGAGCCGAAAACGACCGCTGCCTCTGTTTTATCGCTCTTCTGTTCATAGAATTTAAAATCCCGGGGTTTGTTTCTCATCAGTATCTGGAACCCCATTTCCACCGTATGGTAGTAATGATTGAGCGATTCGGCGGCCTTTTCATATCTTGTTATACTGACTGCAGCCAGCGATTTCATTGTTTTTACTACTGAACGGAGTTCTTTGGCGCTGTTTATTTTGTCTCTTAATTCGTCAAGCTGTTCCATAGTTCAATTATCTTCTGAATTCCTGCCGGTCATCTGCTCAGCAAATTTTGTCAGTGAATTAATATCTTCATCATTCAGGGTTTCGCCTTTTTTGATTTTTCTGCAGATATCGGGACGCTCTTCACTGACGTTCTTTCTGATTTTTTCTTCAGCGTCATAGATTTCATCCAGTTCCAGCGGGTCAAATACGCCTTGATTGACGGCCGTTATGACGGCTATCTGTTCTGGAACCGTCATGGGATCGAATTCCTTCTGTTTAAGGATTTCTCTGACTCGTCTGCCCCTGGCCAGGGTCTTCCGGGTTTCATCATCGAGCCTTGTGCCGAACCTGGCGAAGGATTCGAGTTCTTCAAACTGTGAATAGGAAAGCCTCAGATCGCCTGCCACGCCGCGATAGGCAGGAAGCTGCGTTTTTCCTCCCACGCGTGAAACCGATCTTCCGACCTCAACAGCCGGCATTCTGCCTTCCTCGAATAATTTAGGCGAAAGATAAATCTGTCCGTCCGTTATTGATATAAGATTAGTCGGAATATAGGCGGATAAGTTTTCTGCCTGAGTTTCTATAATGGGCAAAGCAGTCAACGAACCTCCGCCGTATTCTTCTTTCAGATGAGTGGAACGTTCCAGGAGTCGTGAATGAATATAAAAAATATCGCCCGGATAAGCTTCCCTGGCCGGCGGACGGCGCAACAGCAGCGAAGCTTCGCGATAAGCCCGGGCATGCCGCGTCAGATCGTCGTAAATCACCAGGGCATCTTTTCCCTGGTCCATAAAATACTCGCCTATGGTTGTAGCGGCATAAGGAGCCGCAAAGTTCAATCCCGGCGAATCTTCGCCTGTCGCAACCACTACGGCGCTATATTCCATGGCGCCTCTTTCCTCCAAATCATCAATGACTTTGGCTACGGCTGACGCCCGCTGTCCTATCGCACAATATATGCAGATCACACCCCTCTCTTTCTGGTTGACGATGGTATCCAGAGCTATTGCCGTCTTGCCTGTCTGACGGTCTCCCAGTATCAGCTCACGCTGGCCTCTTCCCACCGGAATCAGAGCATCCACGACTAAAAGGCCGGTCTGCAGAGGAACGCTTACCGGAGCCCGGTCCATTATCGCCGGCGCTTCCTTTTCGGACGGTTTTCTCGTTTCAGCTTTTACCGGTCCTTTTCCGTCCCGGGGACGCCCCAGCGGATCAATGACCCGGCCCATCAAACCTTCTCCTACCGGTACGTCGAGTATCCTTCCCGTGCGATATACCGGACCGCCGGCCCTTATGTTCTCGCTTTCATCGAGCAATACGACCGCTATCCTGTCACGGTCAAGATTGAACGCTATTCCCGCCTTATTTCCGGTGAATTCCACGATCTCTTCGTAACTGACATTCGGCAATCCCTTCGCCCACACTATGCTGCCGCTTATCGACGTTATTCGGCCTATCTCTTTTTTATGTATACTATATTCATACTCCTTCGCTGCCGATGCTACAATTCCGAACGTTTCCTTCAATAATTCGTCAAGTTCCCGTGTGCCGTTTTGATCAATCATTTTATTTACCCGCAACATCCTGCCGTTCATAGTTTCTCGAATGTCTTGACCGTCTTCTGTTCAAGATCATCCAGGTAATCCTTTAAATTCCATTCATACTTTTTCTCGCCGATTATCATCTCAATCCCGCCTACTAAATCCTCCGAAGTCTCAAACTCCAAAAAAACATCAGATGAAAACCTCTCCCGCATATTCTGTCTTACCTCTTCCTTAGCATCCTCCGACAGCTCGGAACCGCTGATTATCTTTATCTCACGATCGCTGCCCTTTATTTCCCCAATATCTGCTGCAGACTCTTCTTCAGAACTCTCCAGACGGCCGAACAACTTGCGCACAATCAGACTCTCCAATCTCGAATCGGAAAGCTCCTTCAACGCACGCCCCGAAATGTCGAATACGCCTTCAGCCGCACGAATTCGCAGCTCATGTAAAAATTCGCTTTTCTGTTTCCGTATGCCTTCCCACATTTTCTCCCTGTTTGCCTCCGCATCCTGCCGCGCTTCTTCCAGCAATCGCTTCCGCTTTTCTTCCGCTTCCTTTTCCGCTTTTTTCGTCAATTCCTCGCTTTTCGACTCCAATTCCTCTTTCTTTTCCAGGTATTCTTTTTCCGCTTGCTCGGCTTTTCGCCGCTTTTCTTCAGCCTCTTCAATTTCAGACCTGATCTTTTTCGCCCGGCGGTCCATCACCTCAATGATCCGCTTATACAGAAAATGACGCAACAGAAGGATCAGGATTATGAAATTTATGATCTGAGCTATTATGGTGAATAAATCCAGATTCATTTTAACGCTTCCTTCATTGCTGAGTTACATAATTCCAGAAGGGATTGGCGAAAATGAGTATGATGGCGATTACAAAACAATAGATGGCGGTTGATTCGATCATTGCCAGTCCCACAAACAACGTTCTGGTTATGGTGTTGGACGCATCGGGCTGCTGCGCTACTGAACGGAGCGCCTGAGCCAGAGCGATCGCCTCGCCTATAGCCGGGCCTATGCTCCCTATCGCTATAGTCAATCCCGAAATAATAACAGATGCCATGCCGATCACAGTCGCATTATCCATTGGATTCTTCTCCTTTCTGTTCATTTTTGGATTCTTTATTCTCTTCTTCTCTGCGGACTCTGGTGGCGGAAGCGATGTAGACTGCCGCCAGAACGGCGAATATGTAAGCCTGTATCTGTCCTATGATCAGGTCCAGAGCCTGCAGAAGTATTGGAAAAATTAAAGGCGCTATGCTCACTAATACCGCTACGATAAGGGTCCCGCTCATTACATTCCCGAATAAACGGACTGCCAGCGCCAGAGTCCGGGACAATTCTCCGATTATGTTGAATGGAAGCATCAGCATGGTCGGCCTGATGTAAAGCTTTAAATAATTCTTTATTCCCTGCTGCCCTATTCCATAAATCGGTACCGCAAAAAATACGCATAAAGCCAATGCCGCCGTCGTGTTGATTGAACCCGTCGGCGGTTGATATCCAGGTACGAAACTCAGTAAATTCGATATCGATATATACAAAAATAAAGTCCCTAAAAAGGGTAAAAAGGGCATCGGGTTCTGTTCCACAATGTCCTCTATCTGGTCCCGTATAAAACTGACCAGCGATTCCAGAAAATGCTGCTTCCGCGATATCTCCGGCTCCACCGATAAATTCCGGGTCGCCAACCAGGCCGAAATCACCAGCGCCGCCATGACCGCCCACGTATATACTATCGTAGCGCTTAAAGTTATGAATTTCCATTGAAAATATACTATTTCATCAGGAGTTATATTCATATCATACTTCCTTCTCCGTCAATTTTCGCATGACAGGCGGCGGCGAACTCTTTCTGAAGGTCATGACGATCTTTATCACGATAAATCCTCCCAAACAGATCAATAATGGCCGCAATCCCCCCAGGACCGCTGAGAGATAAAAAACGGCCAGGGCCGTCGCCGTCCTCAGGAAATAACCTGAAATCAAGACTAAATAGGGCTTCTTCAATTCTTTGAAACGACTTATGATCATCCAGAGCGTTCCGAAATAGAATAAACCTGTTAATAAGCCTGCAATAAAATACATAGAATATTGCAAGTAGATGCTATTCATTTTGTGCCTCCAGGAAATCAGACCATTTATTTAAAAAAAAGCGAACGATAAAAGGCGAAAGCAGGCATGTCAGGGCTGAGACTATGACCATGCCGCCGAAAAGCCTGGGGGGCACGGCCCAATCGCCCAGTTTTTTTCCATGCTGCATAATGATCATGGCTATTTCAGCCCTGGGGACCATGCTGAATCCGATCAGAACGGCGGCTTTTCGATCTGTAACGAGATAAGCGAAAATACTTCCTCCTGCTATTTTTCCTATAAAAGCAGCGACGGTAAGGAGCAAACCGACAGCGGCGGCCGCGCCGAGTCCCTCCGGTACGAGGTGTAATCCTATACCGATAAAGAAAAAAGGTGAAAAAAGCTCATATAAGGGCCTGAATGAACCGGTGATTTTAACTGATTCCGGATCACGGCTGAATGCCAAACCGGCAAAAAAGGCCCCTATCGCCACCGAAAAACCCAATAAACCCGCTATGGCGGCGATGATGATGCCTGTTCCCGCTATCAGCAGCATGGGGTCGGGCGGAGCCTCGATTCTTCTGAAGTATCGGGTGAGCTTTCCTTCCATTTTAATTGAAAATAAATAACAGAGGGCGCCGAATATAAGAAGCTTTAATATAATCAGTCCTATGGATTTGGACAACAGCACAACCAGTCCGATACCGCTTTCCTGATTCAATACCGGAACTGCAGCGAAAAGAAGGACCATAAAAATGATGCCTAAAATATCATCCAGTTCGGCTGTATCGAGTAATAACTCACCGGTGGGCGTTTTCAGTTTTCCCGCTTCTTTCCATATTTGAACCGTTATGCCGACGCTGGTTGCAACCAGGGCCGCAGCGACGAAAAGAGATGGAATGGTAGAAAAACCGCAAATATGCCGGGCTGTTACATATCCGACGACTGCGGGTATCAGCGTGTTGCCCGTGCATATGAATCCGGCTCGTTTTATCTGGCTCAGCAGCTCTGAAATATTGCCTTCCAGCCCAATGTGAAACAGAAGAACGATAACGCCCATTTTAGCTAAAAACTCAAATATTTCTTCTCCTGCAGCAGAAAGAAACCCCAGTTGGTGATCGGCCAGTCGAAGGAGAAAACCGATGAGGATATAACCGACCAGGGAAGGGACGCTGATGCGCTCAAGTAAAGATTTGAAAAGGATAGCCAATACGATCAGCGTTCCGACCAGCGTTATCATTATGATGACTTCACCGCCGGCATCAATCATGTCGACTCTCCCTTTTAACCCAGCGCCAGGCGTTTAAACAGCCCAAAGCCACTCCTATCGACAGGAAAGTCAAAGTCCAGGATACGGAACCGTCCGTTTCGGCATCGAGCCACAAACCTACGGCGAGTCCGATCAGCGTCGGTATCACGACAGACCAGCCGATTATGCCGAACATGCCCAGGCCGTACCAGAGGCTTTTTTCCTTTTCACGTCGCGCCTTTAATTTACGGCTTTCTTCCTTTCCTATTTCTTCTGAGAATTCTTCAGCGTTTCTTTGTTCGTCATTTTTTTCTTCGTTCATTTTTTACTTCATCTGCAAAAACCGATGGATAAAATCCGATTCCAGTCTGGCGATGACTGATCGGGTCTTCCTTTCCTTTTCATCCAACACAAGAAATTCATCCTCAACAGCCTGTCGTAATTCTCCCAGTCGTTTGCCCCGTATCGCCCGGCGGGTCGAAATAAATGCCTGATGGCCCTTTTTGATCAGTATGCCGCCGTCCAGGGCAATAAAAGACTCTTGACCTTCTGACTCATAAATCAATATCCCCGGCTTTAGAGAAGTGAGAAAATCAATATGGCGCGGCAGTATGGTGAATGAACCGTTTTCTGCATTCGCCGTTATTTTATCGACCTCGCCGTCCATAAAAATTTCCACCGGGAGAAATATTTTTAACCTCATTTTTTCGCCTCATCTATCCCGCCGATCATGTACACAGATTTTTCAGGATAATCCAGGTATTCATCATTCAGTATCTTTTCGCAGCCGTCCAGAGCATCCTCCAGTTCAACCAGTTTACCCTCCTTGCCCGTGAATTGCTCCGTAGTAAAGAAAGGCTGAGTCAGAAACCTTTCCAGTCTTCTGGCGCGATTGACCGTCCTTTGATCTTCACGGGACAGCTCCTCCAATCCGAGCATCGCGATGATGTCCTTGAGTTCTTCATATTGCGCCAGTGTCCGGCGGATATTCTGGGCCAGCCGGTAGTGCCTGTTTCCCACCACTCCGGGATTCAGCATCTTGGAGCGGGACTGGAGCGGGTCCACTGCCGGATACAATCCCTGAGCCGCTCGCTTCCTGGATAAAACGACAGAAGCTGAAAGATGACCGAAAGTGTGAACAGCCGCCGGGTCAGTAAAATCATCCGCCGGCACGTATATAGCCTGTACAGAAGAAATCGACCCTGATTTCGTGCTGCATATCCGCTCTTCAAGCTCCGCCAGCTCCGTACCTAAAGTAGGCTGATAGCCCACACGGGAAGGCAAATGACCCATCAAACCCGATACCTCAGAACCCGCCTGGATGAAACGGAAAATGTTGTCGATCAAAAGCAATACGTCCTGACCCACATCATCACGGAAATACTCGGCAATAGTCAAAGCCGCATGACCCACACGGAAACGCGCTCCCGGCTGCTCGTTCATCTGTCCGAATACCATTACGGCATTCTCCAACACTCCGACATCCTTTAACTCACGATAAAGCTCCTCTCCTTCCCGGCAACGCTCCCCGATACCGCAAAATAAACTCATCCCTTCATGCTCGCCCGCCATGTTGTTGATCATCTCCATGATAAGCACGGTCTTTCCCACTCCTGCGCCGCCGAATAATCCCGCCTTGCCGCCCTTCTCCAACGGAGCAAGAACGTCGATAACCTTTATCCCCGTCGTGAATATCTCTCGTTGAGTTGTCCGGTCGACCATGGGAACTGGAGGCTGATGAATTGATCGCAATTCCACATCTTCCAATTCGCCCGCTTTGTCGATGGCATCACCGAATATATTCAATACCCGGCCTCGAAGATTACGGCCCACCGGTATGCTCAGAGGCTTCCCCGCATCTTCGACAGGAGCCCCACGATAAAGACCGCGTGAAGCCGTCAAAGCGATCCCCCGTACAGTCTCCGAATCAATATGAGATGCCGTCTCTATTACCACTTCTCCCGATTCCCCCGCATTCAACCGGTTGTTCACGTCAGGAAGAAAATCAGGAAAACGGGCATCCACTATGCTCCCCCGTATCGACACCACCGTCCCCATGTTCCGGCTATCATTTTTATCCTCCGCCGTCATTGCTCCTCCTTTCCCGTAAAATTCGATGCCGGAGTAAAATAATCCATCACTGACAAAGGGCAAAAAACATGCCGTAGGAAATAAATGGAAAATACAGCGCCCAAACAAGCCATGTTCGTACAGGGATTACAATAAGCCACGGCAAAAATATTGACTAACAGATATTACAGTCAAATTAGAAATATTTCGAATTTTATTTTGAAATTTTTCGAAATATCGCACGATCTCTGGACTGAACAGAACAAACCGGGCTTATACCTCCTTCAGAACTCATGACAGTTTGTTTCAGTAATCGGGGTCGGGATCGGGATAGCTATCGGGATCGGGGTCGCTATCGGTATCGCTATCGCTATCGGGATCGAGATAGCTATCGGTATCGGTATCGGGGTCGCTATCGAGATCGGTTTCAAAGCAAAATGATGGGAGAGTTTTTATACCAGAAGAAAGCATTGACTTGAAGGCTAATCAGCGCTGCTTAATTCGCATTGACTGTAAACCAAAACAAAAGAGCGATACGAAAAAGAAAATTCTCAATAAAATTGCCTCGCGGGCAAAAGATTTGGGGATTTCAGATTTAGCGGCTCAACATGACCACTATTTATACGGAACGGAAAAATGATGACTATTCCGATATTTCTGGATATTGGCTATATCCTCGCTTTGTTAAATACACATGACGAATTTAATTCTTTGAAGGTAAACTGATCGGGTTGCACACCGGATTGCATTAATAAAGTACCTTACCGTGAATATTTTTCTGGCGTTGAGCAGAAACGTCCGATGTCCTGCATTGGGAAAGTCATCGTCCAACTTGAAATTTTCAAAAAAAGTTTTGTCGGGCAGGATATTCTCCAGTAATTTTCTCAATCCGGGTTTATCCCATTGACTATCTGCCGTATCGTAAATCTTCTTTCCTTTGATGTCGTCCGGGATTAACTGAAAAATCTTATAAAATGACCTGTTGGCGGAAAGTATATTCAAATCCTCATCCAGAATAATCAAGGGCTCCCGCACTGTATCCACTATGGATTCAGCGTAATTCTTCGCCTGTTTTTCCCCTTCAACGGACTCCTGAAGCTCCTGCTTCTTTTCAATCTTTTCCGTAACTTCCAGGAAAGTGATCACTACGCCGTCCATGATGTCTTCTGTCGTCAAATAGGGAGAGATTCTTATCTGATAATATTCTCCATTTATGGTTTCCACATCTTTCTTTATTGCCTGAAGCGAATCTAGAACAAGGCGAATATCATCGTACATTTCCGGATATCTTAACTTGGTGGCGATGTGATCTACGGGACGCCCCATATCCTCTTCAATCAGTTGTATCAATTTTTTGGCGGAATTGGAAAACTGTCTTATGCACATGTTTTTGTCCAGAATAAGAAATCCGAATTCAGGACAGTTCATGAGATTTTTAAGATCACTTTTAACGCTATCCACTTCTTCCAGCTTGTTTTCCAGTTCCGCATTAACCGTCATCAATTCCTCATTAACGCTGTGTAACTCCTCCTTCGACGTCTCAAGCTCTTCATTGGAACTCTGCAATTCCTTCAGGCCGGAGTATCTTATGAATGGTTTCCATCATTTGATCCATGTCAGGAGGTTTGCGAAAGACCGCTGCAGGGGCCGTTTTCCGCATGACTTCTTCAGGCAGTTTGGTGGAAATGGCGGTGAGATAAATTAAAGCTGTTTTGCTTTTTTCCTGGATGATGGAAGCGGCTTTCAAACCGTCTAATTCTTCCGCCAGCAATATATCCATAATTATCAGGTCCGGCGTCTCTTTTTCGGCTAACTCTACCGCCTCCTCACCCGTCAAAGCCGTCATCACCTCGTAGTCGCAATCCTCCAACATCATTTTCAGCCCGGCCGATATGATCGTTTCATCCTCAACGATCAGTATGCTTGGTTTGTTTCCTTTCGTCATATTATTTCTCCGGGAATGTAATACAAAATTCGGTTCCCTTTTCTCCAATTATTTTTATCGTTCCTCTCAGTTGCGAAACAAGCAATTGAACTATCTTAAGTCCCAACGATTCTGTTTTCTGAATGTCGAAATCCTCCGGCAAACCCTGGCCCCTGTCCTCTACGCGCAATTCGTAATTATCCCCTTTCTTCCCAAAATCCAGAATCATAACATGGTCCTCTTCGTTTCCGTCATCCTTATACGCATGTTTCAGGACGTTCGTCGCCAGTTCATTTATGATCATCCCTGCAGGAATAGCCTTATCCATTTCCATACGAAAATCTTTCACGTTCAACCTGATATCGAGCTTGCGCCGGTGAGAATTTAAAAATACCGTCAGTAAAGCTTCCACATATTGTTTTATGTCGATGTCCGTCAGGTTTTCCGTCCGGTGAAGCAGTTCATGAACTAAAGCTATCGAACGTATGCGATCCTTACAGTTCCTAAACAGCTCCAGAACCTCCTCATCTTTTACTCCACGTGCATGCAACGTCAACAATCCGTTTATTATCGCCAGATTGTTGTTCACCCTGTGATGCAGCTCCTTCAACAGCAGATTCTTCTCCTCCAATTCCTGCTTCAACCTCTCTTCAGTCTCTGCCAGTTCAGTTATATCCGTCACCGCCGTCATGACTTGACGTCCGTTATCGTCTCCCCCGGTATTCAATACGCTTTCCAGGCGTAAAAAACGAGTCCTCTTGTCCCTGCCCCTCGTTTTTACGCGGATTATCTGTCTTTTCCCGGTTCTTAACGCTTTATGATGATGCAACAGTATCGCCTTTTCAAATTCTTTATCGCAAAATACCGAAAAAGATTTGCCTGAAATATCGGATTTCAACATCCCAAGCATTCTCGCCGCCGTCTCGTTGATCTTCGTTATCGCGCCCCTCTCATCGCTCGTATAATAACCGATAGGCGCAGATTCATATAATTCCTCATACTCCGCCTTCGACTTCTCCAGCAATGACTGAGCCTCACGTAAAGACTCATTCTGCATGTCCAGCTCAACCTGATGCACCTGCAACTCATGGATTACTTCTTCTAACGATTCCACGGTCTCGTCTGCAGGCATCTTTGATGACAGTTTTTCCAATTTTCCCTCCGCATTGCGACGAAGTTCAAATTTTCTTTGTCTGATTCTAACTACTGCCTTTCATTGATCTATACAATATATGTTAAGCAAAATTCACAATAACAGATTTTCAAATGGCATCCCCGATTCACATCACTTTTAATCTACCACTAATTTGCATTTATGTCAATTCTTTTTTGCATTGGAATGGGTGCAACGTTGGGCGTCAATCGAAATGGCATTTGAATTGCCGACTCCCCGGAAATCTTTATGGAAGGATGGATGGAAAGGTGGGATGTCGTCATATAGAAGAAATTTTTTTCATTGTTTGATAGATTTTCCCGTTTTCGCAGGAAAACGCCGGCAGAACGCTTTTTTTCACAGGAAAGCATTGTTCGTCGTTTAAAGACAAGAATCATTCGAGCAATTTGCGGGCGATGATCAGAATAGAGAGCTTGCGATTGCAATTCCGGCAAGGATATTGCTAGTGAGAACATGAGGTCTGGAACAGCGGTAAGGAAAGCCTTCTTATGCCGGCATAATACCGTCGCTGCTCAGACTTCCTGGATTTTATTAACCACTTTCACCGAGGAGCGATAAAAATGGTAATGCCCATCGGACATTTGATGAAGGAACATCGAACGATCGAACGGATGATTGAGGTTATCCGGAAAAAGATAAATGATTATTATGAAAGTAAAAAGATTGATCCGGATTTTGTGGATGAAGCGGTCGATTTCATCAGGACCTATGCGGACCGCCTTCATCACGGCAAGGAAGAAGATATTCTGTTCAAGAAGCTGGAAGAAAAGGAGTTGTCGGATGAACATCAAAAAATCATGGATGAGCTGATGGAAGAGCATCGCTGGGGGAGGGAGACGGTGAAGAAACTGACGGAAGCCAATCGGAGATACAGGCATGGCGATGAAGAGGCATCAGAGAGCATAGCGGAGAATCTGCATGAGTTGGCGAATTTTTATCCCGGTCATATCGAAAAGGAAGATAAACATTTTTTTATCCCTGTCATGGAATACCTTTCAGACGAAGAAAAAAGTAAAATGATAGATGATGAGGACGAATTCGACCGGCAGTTCATCCATGTTATTTATGAAGAGAAAATCAAGCATTCGAAAGCGGATTAGCTGGCGCCTGTCCAGCGCTAAAATTTGAATCTGGTTTTGAGTTCATGGATAGGCGCCGGATAACGGCAGCGCAATCGCGCATTCAATACGAATATTCTGTACCGGGTTAACTGATAAGGAGGTTCAGCTATTGAAAAGAATCGTGACCGTAACCATGAATCCCAGTATTGATATAGGCTTGAAAGCCGCCAAGATACAGGCTGAGAAAAAACTGCGCTGCAGTAAGCCGAGATTCGCACCCGGAGGAGGCGGCATCAACATATCAAGGGTCGTGAAACGACTGGGCGGAGAATCCCTGGCAGTCCTCACGGAAGGCGGCGCTGCAGGGAAAATGCTTCATGATTTACTGGAAAAGGAATCATTGAACCTGCATCCGATTGAAATAAGCGAAATGACGAGGGAAAACTTCAATGTGGTCGAGGAATCGACCAATCAGCAATTTCGTTTCATCATGCCGGGACCTGAGCTGAAGAAGGAGGAATGGGAGGAATGCCTTTCCACGTTAAAGAGTCTGGACCCGCCGCCCGATTACATAGCGGCGAGCGGCAGTCTTCCGCCGGGGGCGCCGGAGGATTTTTACGCCAAAGTGGCTGAATTGGCGGATACAAGGAACACTCATTTCATTCTGGATGCTTCCGGGAATGCGCTGAAGCGAGCGGCCGAGCACGGCGTGTTCATGTTATTGCCGAACATCAATGAATTGAAACAGATGCTGGATAAAGAGCCGGAAGATGAGAAAGCGCTGATTCGCGCTTCCAGGGATATCGTTGAAAAAGGGTGGGCCGAGGTCCTGGTAGTATCGCTGGGAGCCGGGGGAGCGATCCTGACCACAATGGACGGTTCGGAGCATCTAAGAGCCCCGACCGTTCCAATCAAAAGCCGAGTAGGAGCCGGCGACAGCATGGCAGCCGGCATAGTCACAAGCCTGGCCCAGGGAAATAACATAAGGGAATCAGTCAGATACGGCATAGCCGCAGGTTCAGCGGCGGTAATGTCCCCAGGATCGGAACTCTGCCGCAAAGAAGACTTCGATCGTATTTATTCCGGCATGAAATAAGAAAGAGAGGAGAAAAATCCGCCTGTTGGAGGACAAAAACCAAGAATCTCACAAATCAAAAGAATAAGAGGGGCGATATTGCCGTAAACCCAACATCATTCAGCCATTAAAAACCCGACGAACACATTCAATATCGTCCGGCGGCAACTAAAGCAAAGGGCAGAACCAAACGTTCTCGGCATAGTCAAAACCATTGAATCCGCCGCCAGACGTCAGGGCATTAAAAACCATCAAGGGAACGCGGCAGGATGCCGCTTTCAAAGGCGCCCGCAGAATCCGATCAGGTGTATATGGACCGACAAAACTAATTGAATGATTACAACCCGAACTTTTAAGATAGTTCCCGAACATCGAAGAGAAAAAAGCGGATCAGGATGCAAAACTGGCTCATAAGATTACAGCGGATAGCCCAGACAACAAGGATTGATGGAAAAAAAGATTGCGATATTAAACGCGTCAAGGCCTGCGGTAAAAGCTAATGTCGACGATGACGTTGACCGGACGAAAACCGCGAATCTCGTGAATCTCAGGAATAAGAGGGGAGATATTGCCGCGCATCCACATCGTTCATCTTTCCGGCATCAATAACATCCTCGAAAGCGTTCACCGATGAAGATTTTCACATTTGTCAAAAACACTTCTCTTAAGGTTGCAATTCGACAAAATATCCCATCATTTTGTTTTGATTTCGATCCCTATACCGGCCCCCGATTACTGAAACAAACCGTCATAAGTTTTTAAAGATGTGTAACCCGGTTTGACCAGTCCCTAATTTTTACAGTCTTGATCGCTTTACGGAGGCGGCAAATCTGATAAAGCCAAAAATCATGGGGCGGCAGGCGATTAGAAAAACGACCTCACATACGCTAATACAGAAGCGTGATAAAAGCGTTGTACACCATCAAGCGTATATTCCGTCGAATTTTGCGAGTAAAAGGCTTTTTTGTCCATCGCCCTTTGTAAATAATTTACTTTTCCATGGCGTCGTTGAATTCTTCAATGAAAAACTTGCATGCAGGACTATGATGCCCGTACTCTCTGTTTGATCCTGTTGTTTATTTCTTTTTTCAAGTCGTCTAAATCTTCTGTTTTGCGGACGAAAGCATCAGCGCACCAGGTTCTGAAATTGCAACTGAAATCGTTACAATTCGAGTGCAGAATAATGGGCGTATCGCGTTTACTGCCGGCAATCTGCTGAATGGCCTGCAGACCTGATTCGAGCGATTTTGAGATGTCGAAAACTACCACGTCGGGCGCATGAATATCCACCAGGTCTGGAGCAATGTCATAATTTCCCGTCATTATAAGGCGGTGGCCGTTTGTTTTAAGATTTTTTTCGTATATCCTCCGATATACGTCATCTTTATCCGCCACAAGGATTTTTGCCATAACCATGTACTCCTCCTGCAACGATCGATATGCGTCTCGACCGCCGATCGAAAAATATTCTCCTTACTTCACCGAGATATTTTTATAGCCCATACGTTCCTTCCGGAAAATTTTCCCGGATTAAAACCGGAACCTGCAAGGAAAGATTAAGCAATTCTCGTGCCCATTAATTTTCGCGTACGCGAAAATTAATGGGTTATTTTCACGACGCTATCAGTATAGGAATTCGTCCGTCGAACGGGAGTTCGCCTGGCGTCGCGGTATTATCCGGGGTTTCTGCAGACCGGAAAATCGTCCCCAAAAACCCTGGTATTTTGCCCACCTTAAAATGTTCGAAGTTTTGCTAACTCCGTTCGTAAATTTTCGAAAGCTTTCCAAAGGTCTAAGGGAATCAATTTTACGTTGATGCCGGTATATGGAGGGCCCATTCACGATGTCTGAAATTATTCTCATTAGCCGTCCTGCAAGCATTTTCATCGATATCGAAGTATTTCAACATGACGTCTATAATTTTACCCAAACGACATATTCGCCGCCGGCGCTTTTTTTGCCGCTTAAACGGCGAAGGAGCGTTCGAACCGCATGCTTTTCAATTTCTTCATACGAAGCAGGAGACGATTTATCCGGAAAGATCGTTCCTTTAACTCGAAAAAGCGCTTACAGGAAGCGCGGGTAAAAAGAATGAAAGTTCTGGCCTTCAGATAAATAAAGGAGCGATACATGGCGAAAGAAATAAAACTTCCGGAAATATCGGAGAACATTCATGAGGCTGAAGTGGTTGAAGTATTGGTATCCGAAGGGGACCAGGTGAAGAAGGATCAGGCCGTGGCTGAAATGGAAACGGAAAAATCGATATTCGAGATACCGTCGCCTTCTGCGGGCAAAATAACCGAACTCGCCATAAAAAAAGGCGATACGGTCAAAGTGGGCGATCTGATAGCCCGGCTTGATACGGAAGAGGAAGTTGAAGAGGAAGAACCTCCGGAAACCGAAAAAACGGAACGCAAAAGAGAGAAAAAACAGGCAGCACCTGAAGAGGAAGAACCGACGGAGCCCGAAGAAGAACCGAAGGAACCTGAAGCAGAACCGGAAGAAGAAAAAGAAAAGGAGGAGGAGAGAGTTGAATCCGGGAAAGAAGAAGAGGTCAAAGAAGTAAAGAAGCAGAAGGAGTCTGAGCGAGAGGAGCCAGAAAGAGGCCCGGCTCCAGCAGCGCCGTCGGTGCGCCGGCTGGCGGCGGAACTCGGTATAGAGATACATGATGTCCGGGGTTCAGGACCAGGAGGCCGGATAACCCGCGACGACGTAAAATCACATACCCGCGAGTTGATTGAAAGCCCGGCCGGTCAGGAACATAAGCGATTGCCTGATTTTTCCCAATGGGGTCCGGTGCATCGGGAACCCATGAGCAAGGTCAGGCGCATAACCGCCGAAAGCATGTCTTACTCCTGGAGGACTGTTCCTCATGTGACTCAGTTCAGCAAAGCGGACGTCACGTCAGCCGAAGAATTCCGGAAAAAAAATACGGAGAGGGCGAAAAAGGAAGGCGGCAAACTGACGTTGACCTCTATTCTGATAAAGCTGTCGGCGCTGGCGTTACAGCGGTTTCCCCGTTTCGGCGCTTCGCTGGACGAGCAGAATCAGGAATTAATATATAAAGATTACATTCACATAGGTTTTGCCGTGGATACGGACCGCGGGTTGCTGGTACCGGTGATCAGGGATGCCGACAAAAAGGACATTTACAAATTATCGGCAGAAGTTTCGGGTCTGGCGGAAAAGGCCAAGAACAAAAAGATATCGCCAGATGAGATGGAAGGCGGTTGTTTCACCGTCTCCAATCTGGGCGGCATAGGCGGAACAAATTTCACGCCCATTGTTTATGCTCCGCAAGCTGCTGTCCTGGGCGCAGACCGCGCCGAAATGATGCCGGTATACGAAAACGGCGAATTTCATCCTCGCCTGATGTTGCCTCTTTCCCTGTCTTACGATCACAGGATCATTGACGGCGCTGACGGAGCCAGATTCATGCAATGGATGAAAAACGCTCTGGAGAACCCGTTATCGATACTGCTGGAAGGAGAATGAACCATGCCTGACATTCAGAAGACCGAAGTAGCTGTTATCGGCGCCGGTCCTGGGGGTTATGCGGCGGCTTTTCTGTCTGCAGACCTGGGGATGCGAACCGTCATGATTGACCCTTTGCCGAATCCGGGCGGCGTATGTCTGTTTCGAGGCTGCATCCCTTCGAAAGCATTACTGCACGTGGCCCGTCAAATCAGGGAAGCCGGAACGGCCGAAAAATTCGGGCTTCATTTCGGAGAACCTGAAATAAAAATCGATCAGATAAGGGACTGGAAAAATGATACAGTGAAAAAACTGACGGAAGGTCTCGGACTCCTGGCCAGACAAAAGAAGGTGAAGCATCTCCGGGGCAAAGCCCGTTTTTTGGATTCTCACTCAATTGAAATCGAAACTTCTGATAATTCCGGCAAACAAAAACTCCAATACGATCACGCCATACTCGCTACGGGAGGATATCCCGCCAAACTGCCCGGAATTGAACTCGAATCCGACAGAATCTGGTATTCCTCCGAAGCGCTGGATGTTCCTCAAATACCTGAAACGCTGCTCGTCGTCGGAAGCGGGTACATCGGCCTGGAGTTGGGGACGTTCTACGCTGCCTTAGGCGCTCGAGTTACCCTGATAGAGATCATGCCGGGAATACTGCCGGGCATCGACCGTGACCTGACGGATACTTTCCTGAAAGCGAACGAAAATTTGTTCGAGAATATTTATACTTCAACCAGAATCGCGGATGTTAAAGAAAAAAACGGAAAACTCGACGTTTTCTTTGAAAGCGAAAACGGCAACGCTCCTCAATCCGCCTCTTTTGACAATATACTTGCCGCAATCGGCAGGAAACCCTATACATCCGGCCTGGATTTGGACAATACAAAGGTTGAATTGAACGAACGGGGATATGTCAAGGTCAATAAGCAAAGGCAAACGGACGATCCGGCCATTCATGCCGTCGGAGACCTGACCGGCGATCCCCTCCTGGCGCACAAGGCTACACACGAAGGCCGCACCGCAGCCGAGGACATCGCAGGATTAACGACTTTTTTCGATCCTGCAGCCATACCCGCAGTGGAATATACCGATCCCGAAATTGCGGTATGCGGGTTGTCCGAAACCGAAGCCGAACAGCAGAACAAAAAAATAGAAACCGCGAAATTCCCCTGGCAGGCTTCCGGCAGGGCCCTCACCATGGGCAGAAATCATGGACTCACTAAACTGATAATCGATCCCGATACAGAACGCATTCTGGGTATGGGCATAGTGGGAGCGGACGCCGGAGAACTTATCTCCGAAGGGGTTCTGGCGATTGAAATGGCTGCTGTGGTCAAAGACCTGGCCCTTTCCATCCATCCGCACCCCACGTTATCCGAAACGCTGATGGAGGCGGCGGAAGCCTACTACGGAAAAAGCACGCACTTTCACGGTAAAAGGAGACGGCGAAAGAAGAAAAAATGAATTCTGCGTCAAAAAAAGAGTTCGCAATGAAGATAAATCGAAAAACGTATTCATCTATAGAGAAAACATCCAAGGAGGATATAAATGAATGACGAAATGAAAGGTAAAGTATTTCTGGTAACAGGAGGAAGCACGGGAATAGGAAAAGCGGCAGCTCTCGCTTTCGCACGAAACGGGGCCGATGTGGTCGTTGCTGACGTACAGGAAAAAAAGGGATTGTATACTGTCGAGGAAATTCAGGATATGGACCGAAGAGCAATTTACGTGCAAACGGACGTTTCACAGGTCGAACAGGTTGAAAACATGATCACAAAGACCCTGGATGAATTCGGACGGCTGGATTACGCTTTCAACAATGCGGGGATCGAGGGGGAGCAGGCGCCCACGGCAGAATGCACCGAAGGGAACTGGGACAGGGTGATCAACATAAACCTTAAAGGCGTATGGCTTTGCATGAAATATGAGATACCGGAGATAGTGAAACAGGGAGGAGCCATCGTCAACAACTCCTCTGTCGCAGGGAAAGTAGGCTTCATAAACATTCCTGCTTACACGGCAAGTAAACACGGCGTACTGGGACTGACCAAGGCTGCGGCGCTTGAATATGCGAATCGGGGTATTCGCATCAATGCGGTATGTCCCGGAATAATCGCCACTGAAATGATCGAGCGTTTCACGCAAAACAATGAAGAAGTGAGAAAAGAACTTCTTGCGACAGAACCCATCGGACGAATGGGCAAACCGGAAGAAGTGGCGGACGTCGTGCTGTGCCTGTGCTCAGAAAGAGCATCCTACATCACGGGTCATGCCCTTAATGTGGACGGCGGATACGTTTCCCGCTGATTACGCGAAAAAGCGTTCGCCGGCCTGCAATGCCCTGATATTGAATTAGGGTTTTTCATAAAGAAGGCTGCTCGTATTTCACGAAATGGAGTCAGTAGCCGTCGCTGCAATAAAATCAGCAAATGACATTCAAGGAGAAAATGCAATGGAAGAGAGGCAGCAGACTGATATAAAGGAATTTGAGAACCGGGAATGGCTGGAGTCGCTGGAATTCGTCTTTCAGGATGAAGGTCCTGCCAGGGTGGAGGAGCTTCTGACTCTGTTGAACAACCGCGCCAAAAAAGAGGGCGCGGAATTCGCCTGTCCTGCGACCACCCCTTACATCAATACGATTCCCCAGAACCGACAGCCGCCTTATCCCGGAAGCCGGGAGATCGAAAGACGCATCAAAAGCATCATACGCTGGAACGCCATGGCTATGGTGGTGAGGGCCAATCGCGAGGCGAGCGGCATAGGTGGCCATATCTCGACTTATGCGTCGCAGGCGACTTTGTTTGAGGTGGCGTTCAACCATTTTTTGAGAGCTAAAACGGAGGATCATTTCGGCGATATAGTTTACTACCAGGGGCATGCTTCACCGGGGATTTACGCACGCGCCTTTCTGGAAGGCCGTTTGCAAGAGAAGGACCTGGGAAATTTCCGAAGAGAACTGAAAAAGGGCGGAGGGCTGACTTCTTATCCGCATGCCTGGCTGATGGATGATTTCTGGAGATTTCCCACGGTATCCATGGGATTGTCGCCCATACAGGCGATATATCATGCCCGTTTTTTGCGTTATATGGAGGACAGAGGTTTGAAGGAACCTTCCGATGAGAATGTCTGGGCCTTCCTGGGCGACGGAGAAATGGACGAACCTGAATCGATGGGCGCCATTACCCTGGCCTCCCGCGAAAACCTGGACAACCTCATTTTCGTTATAAACGCCAACCTGCAGAGGCTTGACGGTCCGGTAAGAGGCAACGGCAAGATCATTCAGGAGCTGGAAGCGGCCTTTCGCGGCGCCCGCTGGAACGTCATCAAAGTCATCTGGGGGGGTGACTGGGACACGCTGCTGGATAAAGATGATGAAGGCGTTCTGATCGATGCCATGAACAAAGTCCTGGACGGAGAGTTCCAGAAATATACCGTCGAAGGCGGGGCTTATATCCGCGAACACTTCTTCGGTCAGGACCCCAGACTGAAGGAAATGGTGAAAAATTATTCGGATGAACAACTCGCGAAACTGCGAAGAGGAGGTCACGACCCGGAAAAAGTTTATGCCGCATATAAAGCCGCTGTCGAATATAAGGAGGGCCCTACCGTCATACTGGCTCAGACCATCAAGGGATACGGACTCGGCGAAGCAGGCGAAGGAAAAAACATTACGCACCAGCAGAAAAAACTCAATGAAAAAGAACTGCGCTATTTCCGGGGACGCTTCGGCATCCCCGTTTCTGACGACGATTTGCCCGATGCCCCCTTCTACAAACCCGCAGACGACAGCGAGGAAATCCGTTACCTCCGGGAGCGCCGGAAAGCCCTGGGAGGTTTCGTTCCTTCCCGATCAGTAACCGTCGAACCTTTGAAAACGCCCGAAAGCAGCTTCTTTGATGAATATTATGAAGGAATGGGCGACAGGGAAGTCGCAACCACCATGGTCTTTGTCCATATGCTGTCACGTTTGATGAAACATGAAGAAATCGGCAAGCTGATCGTTCCCATCGTCCCTGACGAAGCCAGAACATTCGGCATGGAATCACTGTTCCGGCAGGCCGGGATATACTCTCATACCGGACAACTCTACGAACCCGTCGACAGGGAAAGCCTGCTTTACTACAAGGAAGCGCAGGACGGCGCCATACTGGAAGAAGGAATAACAGAAGCCGGCTGCATGTCATCGTTCATTGCCGCAGGAACAGCCTATTCTAATCTCAATATCAACATGATCCCCGTCTTCCTGTTCTATTCCATGTTCGGATTCCAGCGCATAGGCGACCTGATATGGGCCGCTGGAGATGCCGGCGCCAAAGGGTTCCTGGCAGGAGGCACTTCAGGCAGAACCACTCTCCCCGGCGAAGGTCTGCAGCACCAGGACGGCAACAGCCATCTTCTGGCCTATCCCCATCCTTCCGTCAAAGCATACGACCCCGCATACGCATACGAAGTTGCAGTCATCGTTCGCGAAGGTCTACGGAGAATGTACGAAAAACAGGAAAACTGGATATACTACCTGACCATAATGAACGAGTTCTATAAACAGCCCCCCATGCCCGAAGGCGTCGAAGAAGGAATATTGAAAGGCCTTTATAAATATAAAAATGCCGAAAATCAAACTGATTCCGATAAAAAAGCGCACCTCTTCGGAAGCGGCGCCATACTCAACGAAGCGCTGGATGCTCAATCGCTCCTCCAGGATAAATACGACATACCCGCAGACGTCTGGAGCGTCACCAGCTATAAAGAACTCCACCAGGACGCCCTGGCAGCAGACAGATACAACATGATCCACCCGGATGAAAAGCCCAGACTTTCCTACCTGGAAAACGTTTTATCGGATGAAAAAGGAGTCTTCGTCGCAGCAAGCGATTACGTCAAAGCGCTTCCCGCTTCCGTGGCAAAATGGATGCCCGGACCTTACAAAATCCTGGGAACAGATGGTTTCGGCAGAAGCGATACACGGCAGGCGCTCAGAGATTTCTTTGAAGTCGACAGCCGTTACATCACTCTCGCTGCACTTCACGCCCTTCACGAAAAAAAGGCTATCGACGATGATCTCATTAAAAAAGCGATCAAAGACCTGGATATAAATCCAAATAAACCCAATCCCGCGTATGAATGACTGTTCTTCACGATCAATCCGTTGATTAAACCGGCATAGCTGATGTGACTAAATTTAAAATCTTATTCACCTGACGCACAAGGCGGCAGGGGCCGTGTTTGTTATTGTGGGCCTGATCAAACACGGATTACACTTCTTTCAAAATTTTCGACAGTTTGTTTCAGCAATAGGTATCGGGATCGGATTCGGTTTCGGCGGCCGTATCGGTATCGGGTCGGATTCGGTTTCGGCGTCGGGATCGGCATCGCAATCCGAATAGCAATCGAAACAAAATGATGGAATATTCTGCCGAATTTTAACCTCAAAAGACACTTTTCAGGCACAATTATTGCTTCCTAATTCGGTGAGAGTTATTGATTTTTTGATCATAAAAATTCTGCGGGCATAATGAACTTCTGCGATACACAAAGTAAAAAAATTATCAACATATTGGAAAACAGAAGGCGTTATGTTTATGGAGAAACAAAAATGGAAATAAGCGCCAATGAATTCAGAAGAAATACAAACAATGGAAGAGCGAACCGTTTTCCGAAATTTGAAAAACCGGAAAACGGAGCTTCAAAACCTGAGCCCCGAAACAGTTGGCTGCCGCTGACCGACATTATGGAAGCGGACACCAAGGTTATTGTTTTAGTCGAACTGCCGGGAATGGAATCGGATCAGGTCGAACTGGAAATCGAAAATAATTTTTTAACGATTCGTGGGGAGAAACCCAACGATCTGTTTGAAACGGATCATTATCTTCATAATTGTGAGAGGTACAGCGGAATATTTCAAAGGATTTTTTTGCTTCCCCACAATCTGGTTGTAAAAAATGCTCACGCCTGGTTTAAAAACGGTTTACTGACCGTCGAGATTCCAAAGTGGGGCGGAGATACGCCGTATTTCAGCAACGTAAGAAGAGCCGGGCAAATGGAACATCCGAAACACACAATTCGAATCGAATGATTTGAAATTTCATCTAAGAAATGCAAAGAACGGATTGGAACCATTTCCAATCCGGTTCTTTTATGCATTGGTTAATCCGGGAACTGATGAAAAATGATGAATTCAAACAAAATATTTTGATTTCCGATCATTTTTTCATCGGCGATCAGGAGGAGAAAGAAGGAACTTTTTTTGAATTTAAATAGGAAAACAGACATGGTATGGCATCGTCACACTTCATGCTCCGACAATGACTGCGTATCCGATGCTGTGTTCGATAAAGCCGGAGGTTGAAATTCCCGGAAAATGTAATATGCTGTATTTTTTCCCTGCGCCGGTTCCTGATAAGGCGAACGGCTTCCGGTTGCTCGAAGTATTCAGAATTCTGTAAACGGGAACTCAACGGAAAGGATGAATCATGAAGATAAAACACGTGGAAGGAAAAGACCGGGGCAAAATAATGTTGTATGCCATCAGCACATGCGTCTGGTGTAAAAAAACCAAAAGGTTGCTGGACGAACTGGGTGCAGCATACGATTATATAGATGTGGACACCCTGTCGCAGGAAGAAAAAGAACAAACAAAAAAGGAGATGCAGGCTTGGAATCCGCGACTGTCTTACCCCACTCTTATCATCAATAGTGAAGCCGTAGTGGGGTACAAGGAAGACAAAATAAGGAAATTGCTCGAAAAAGATTAACAGGAGTCTGTTAAGGAGAAAAATATGGCTGAAAACAACGACATTCCTCAGAAGCAAATCGATGATCTTTATGAAAAGCTGGACAGAGAAGCGGAGGAGTCCGGATATCACCTGAATCCGGATGAAGAATTCACCAAAGAACTCGTCAAGGGATTGATCACAAACGAGAAAAGGTACGGATACCCGGCATGCCCCTGCCGCCTGGCCGAAGGCGATAAAATAGAAGACCTGGACATCATCTGTCCCTGCGATTACAGAGATGCGGACCTGAATGACTACGACGCGTGCTATTGCGCTCTTTATGTGACGCAGGAGGTTGTAGAAGGCAAAAAAGAAGCCGCTTCCATACCTGAAAGACGCCCGCCCAGAGAGGAAAGAAGTCAGATCAAAAGGCAGAAACCGGCCCAAAGCGCGTCTGAACTGCCCTACACTGTCTGGCGATGCAAGGTTTGCGGTTACCTCTGCGCAAGAGAACAACCGCCCCAGGTCTGCCCCGTATGCTTCGCCAAAAAAGACAGGTTTGAAGTCTTTATCAGAAGCAAGTAATGCGACTGAGCAAATGGGTATACATTTTGTCCCGGCAATAAATCGGCCTATTGAAATAGCGTTGCCAAAGCCGGCTGTTATGCACATTTGACACGCGACCCCGGATTTCGGGAAGAATCAGACCGGGTTTATACTACTTTCAAGACTTTTGACGGTTTGTTTCAGTAATCGGGGCCGGTATCGGAATCGGGGGTGAAATCGGTAACGAAATCGAAACAAAATTCATTAACCGCAGCGGGGCTGTGAAAGGTGAAGAAACGATAAAGGTTAATTCCAGGGCCAAATGCCTAAATTCGACAGAATAAGCAAACTGCACAGGGTAACGTGAATAAAAACTCATTAAAATTTTAACCCCTCACGGAAGGTAAAGAAAAAAACTTCACCAAACCTATCAGGGGGATTTGAAAGGGTGCGCTGAACTGAAAGATTCATTCTGCTAAAGCAGGCTGGAAGCCTGCGCTCCCAGTAACCCCTCGTAATTGGGAATTCAGTTAGCGTGAATAAAAACTCATAAAAATTGAAACCCCTCACGGAAGGTAAAAAATACAGCTCAATACAGCGTTCTGCCTAATAGCCGTCCATAAGCCTGAATCGTAAGTTTGATGCTTATGGACCTTTTTTCCGCTAATAAGTTTTTGTCCATAAACGGTGAATTTCCCCAAATGCTGCGTCAGGCTGCGGATTTGCTCAGTCAATGTATAAACAATACCCCTGCCTCGCAAATCCTTGCCTTCCTTGTCTTAAGAAAAATTCGCCCGTTTATGGATCAAAAACCCAAGTGGCTGTCCAGCATTAAATTTTGAATCGAGATTCGAGTTTGTGGACAGACACTAATAAGGTTATTATCCGGATATTTCAAAAGAAACAATGCCGTTTCAATCAGGTATGCTGAAAATATGCACACCATTTATCGTGAACCCTCACAGTTCTATTTTGGCTGAAAAGTTGCATAACGAAAATCAGGATGAATCGGGGAAATTTCTTCTGTTACAGCAGTCTTGAACAACAGCCGGAAATATCCCGCAAAGTTTAATCAAAAGGAGCAACAGTATGAAAAATTATGATTATATTATAGTCGGCAACGGTTCGGGCGGGGCTCTGGCGGATGCGGCCGTTTCTCATAATCTGAAAATCGCGGTTATCGATAAAAAGCCCATCGGCGGGACATGCGAAAATTTCGGTTGCATTCCGTCCAAGATGCTGATGCTGCCGGCTCATCGTATAATGGAAATAAAAGAAGCCGCCAGATTGGGCATCAAAACGGAAATAACCGATACGAACTTCAGCGAAGTTATGGAAAGAATGCGGATACACCGGAAAGCGACCCAGGACCGCCGGTATGATGCTGTAAGAAATTCCCCTCCGATGGATTTTTATTTCGGCGAAGCGGAATTTACGGACGAATATACGTTAAGCATAAACGGCAAAACGCTCCGCGGCGAAAAAATAGTGATAGCGGCCGGAGCCCGTCCTTCACATCCGCCGATTGAGGGAATCGACAGCCACCCTACTTTGAATAATGAAACCGTCCTTGAATTGAAACGTCTTCCACGCAGCATGATCATCATCGGCGGCGGATACATTGCAGCGGAATACGGACATTTTTTTTCAGCCTTCGGCAGTGAAGTAACGATCATTGAACAGGGAAATCGATTATTGTCGAATGAAGAGCCGGAAATTTCAGAAGCGTTGGAGAAGGCTCTTGGAGATAGACTGAATATAGTTTTGAACGTTAAAGCTGAAAAAATGGAAGGCAATGATTACGGGCTCAGAATATCGGGACGGGATGAAAAAGGCGACTTGATGAAAATTGAAGCGGAAGAGCTGCTCATTGCGACAGGTCGGATTTCTAATGCTGATGTATTAAAAGTTGGAAACACAGGCGTCGCCGTGGACGATCGCGGTTTCATCAGAGTGAACGAAAGGCTCGAAACAGGAAAAGAGGGCATCTGGGCGCTCGGAGACATTATCGGCAAGCAGATGTTCAAACATGTCGCCAATCGCGAGGCCGGCGTAGTCTTTGAAAACAGCATTCACGGCGAAAAAATGGAGATGGACTACGATTCCATTCCTCATGCCGTCTTTACATATCCTGAAATAGCTTCACTCGGATACACGGAAAATCAGGCGCGAAAGAAACACGACATATGGGTCGGAAGAGCCGGTTATTCTGATACCGCCTGGGGACTGGCCATGCGGGAAGAAGAAGGATTCGTAAAAATAATTGTGGACCGGGAAAGCAGAAATGTCATCGGGGCCCACATTTTCGGACCCAACGCTTCAATGATAATCCAGGAGTTGATCAATGCCGCATCCGGCAAACATGACATAAGCGCTCTGGCAAATCCCATGCACATCCATCCGGCATTGCCTGAAGTGATAACTTCTGCGTTGTATAACCTGGAGGAAGTATAGAATTCCGGGAATGATCAATAACCGGAAACTTGAGCTCCCTGGTCTTCCTCATCAAAACCTGTATCCTATCGAAACCTCGACGATATCGGCCGTATAATCATTGAAATGGTGCAACTCTTCTTCATAATCTTCGTATCTGTATTCGGTTCTTATGAGCGCGCCTCCAAACATGGTCCATTCAATCCTGCCGCTTAACCGCATTTGACTGACAGGCCATGATTCATCATTATCCATTACGACGAAATTTCCGCTTATGCTTCGACCTTCCTGGAATTCATACTCGACCATTCCATCAAGGATATGATTATCGGCTTCGTATTGAACCGGCCATTGGAAAGCTCCTCCGGATGTGATGATTTCCTGGTCTATTTCGCGTTTGATGTTCCTGTATGAGTAACCCAGGTTCATAGTGAGACCGCTTTGATGATAAACGGCCCTGGCATTAAGATGATCGGAATCGGATTCCCAATCAGAATCATCGTTCACGGTTCTTTTGATCAGAGCAGTCGCAGTTATGGAAAAAAGTGAATTTATCCTGGTTTTAGCCTTAAGATAGAACCGGTGATATTCACCCGGAGCTGCCGTAACGTAAGGATCGTCCGCCTGTCCGTATTGATAATCTCCGGTTAATTTGAACTTTTGGATGGAGCTCCATTTGACGTGAGAAAACAAACCCAGGCGTTCGGTAACCGGCGGTTCCGATTCATATTCATATATCCCATGACTGATATCCCGCGACTGGTACCTCGTTCCTAAACTCAGGAACAACCCAGGCGCCGGCGAATATTGTAATCCGGCTTCGCCTCTGTCTATATCATAATCCCAGTCCGTTTCAGTATCGCTTCCATCCATGTTCAACCATCCTTCCTGCGAAAGATCGCGCCGGTCGAACAGTCCTCCTAACGCCCATCGATCGCTTAACCGGTATGATAATTCAACCTCGTAAGCCGTAATATCCCGCTCAACTTCTCCCTCTCCGCTGAAGAAAAAATCCGAATATGATCCCGAATAGCCGATTCCTTCCCCCTCCTCAGAATAATCATATTCCATATCCAGGTCTTCCCGGCTTACAATCGCATTAATGGTTAATCTTTTCACAGGATTCACAATTACCCGGAAAATGTGATTGTAACTCATGAAGTCATACGGCATATTGAGAGCAAAATCGAACAACTCCGTAGCCCCACCTTCGTTTTCATCATCCTGTCCTGGAGAAGGTCCCGGAAGAAACGCCGAGAAATTGTTTTCATAATCCCTGATCCTTTCCTCCAAAACGAAACTGACTCGCTTAAACTTAATGTTCACTCCTGCTGAGTATTCATATTTCGTTTCATCGATCGGTTTATCGAGAATGAACAGGTCTCTTCCGTAGGAATAGGTGATTTCACTTATTCCTTCTTTGACGTATCTGGAAAAATTCATGAATAGATCGAACCTGCTGCCCAACCGCACCTTCAGTGCAGCATCGTCGTATTCCCTGTCGAAATTGAAGGTGTGAAGGTCCCCTTCATTATTAATATGGTAATCGCTCAGTTCCTCCGGCCAAAGTATATCGTCATAGCTGTAAGCAGCCTTTCTTCTTTTATATCTGAACTGATAGCTTCCATATTTTCTTATGGTAACTCCTGCCCTGTAAAAGGGATCGCCGCCTAAATCAGAAAGGCTTATTTCCATCTTGTCCGCAAGTTTTTTGAGCGACCCGGCCGGTTTGCAACGTAAATAAGCTTCCATCAGCCGAAATCCATCCTGCAGGTTGACGTGCTGATCATATTTTGATTCTGCGCCTCCGACATCGACGAACCGGTAACCAGCGACCAGCAACCCTGAAAAACGGCTTTGCTCTTCCGACTGCGCCTTAAGGTAATTAAACGGCCCGGCTGCCGCCAGGAGCAATCCAAAAATAACAAATAATTTGTATGTTTTCATTATTATCCTCCCCGGAATGCCCTTTATTTGCCGAAATAAGACGACAGATTGGAACCGTGTATTGCAGCATGGCAATCAGTGCAATTCGATTGCCTGGTAAATCTCTGATGCCAGACCGGGACTTCAGCATGGCAACTATAGCACAAGTCCGCAACGCTCTGAAACAGCAGCAAATGCCGGTTTACGGAACCGTGAGGATCATGACAGCCGGTACACCCTTCTATTAAAACGCCTCCATGTTCATACAGGTAAGGCCCTCGTTTGAAAGCATGACACTTGTAGCATATCTGCGGATCGTAACCGCTCAGGTTCCTCCTCCTTGACGGTCCGTGCACCTCATGACATGATGTGCATACCATGAAACCTTCCTTCAACGGATGATGCTCATTCAAATTAAATCGCGCATATATCGAAGGATGACACTCTCGACACGATTCAACTGTGCTTTCCTTGAGCAGATAACCGGCGACCTCGTTTTCGGAATGGATGCTGTGACATCTCATGCAATCCGTACCGGTGAATCCATGAACGGAACTGAAAAACCTCGATGTTTTTTTCTTATGACATTGAACGCATGCAGCGGTTTTTGAAATAGGCGTTTCCTTCTCGCTGAACGTCGTCATTCCTGCTGTATTCGTATAATCCTCCACATGCGCTTTATATCCCTTATGACATGCCGCACAACTGAATTCGACAGATTCTCCGCCGTGGGCCTTTTTACGATCCAGAGAAACATGAGGGTTATCTTTGATCGAAGATACGACTTCATCATGACAACCCGCGCATAATCGGACATCGGAGCTTTCCTGCGCTGCCGACGGAAAGTAAACGATATGCAACACGATCACGGTGAATATAAATGCCTGCACGACTGTGACATAATGTGTGCGGCGCATGAGGAAATTCATTTCAGCCCTCCCTTGATTTGATGTTGAATCTGCTTATTCTTTTCAAGAGTGAGAAAAAACGATGACCGCGTCAGGATCGATCACCTGAAAAGTAAAAGATTCCGTGAAATACAACCATACTTCCTTGCTGGAATGCTGTTCGTATCCCATTGAGAAATCATGTCCGAGAGTCAGACGAAAACTGCCTTCCCGTTGAGATGCCAGAAACATATCGTCGATATGAGGAGAAAATATTACCTCGCCTCCTATCAAGTCCTTTATCTGACGGTGCAGCGGATATCCTTTCACAGTAGCCATCATCCTGCTCCACATATCGGGAGACATTACAAGCGAACAGGGTCCCGGTATGCCGGCTTTCCTGAATTTGATCATCCCCTCGGAAAGTTTTTCCATTAATGACTCAGCTCCGTCCGGATAAGGAATCACCTCATGCCCCGTTCCCTTCGCCAATCCCTCTATGCCGCCTGTATGAAAACCTTTATATACAGCCTTTTCCTCGAATGCGGCTATCTTGCGCGCAGCCTCCTCCATAGGTTCAATATCCGCATCCTCAGCCCCTCTGCTTATGTTGTCCAATTCCCATACATTCAGCTTAAAAGAAATACGGGTTTCCATCAGCGGTTTTACCTGGTGAAGACCGTACAGGACCTCCCGCTTGGGCTCCGATTCCAAAACCTGCAGACGGCCTGTCGATACTACTCCGAAATCCCATCCGTGAGGTCCATCTATCTCCACGAACTTTCTCGCCGTCAACGAGGTCCTGAATATTTCTCCCGCTCGTCCCCGTAATTCCTCCCAGGCCCTATCGGATATGGGCGCTAACGATTGTCTCAATATGTCCATTGGTTTCCTCCTTCTGTTTTCTAAGGTTTGCCTATCTTAAGGTCAGGGTTGTCGCTATCCTCTGATTCCGGTTCTTCATTTTCTTCCTGCATCTCCTCCAGCTCCGTTATGTCTCCTTCCTTAAACAGGTAAGTCCGCATCTCCTCATCCCAGCCCGGCATATTCCTTCTCAACCATTCCAGAATCATGCACGCATGCTCGATCTCCTCATCCCTGTTATGAGACAGAATTTTCTTCATCGCCTCATCCGAAGCCGCATCAACCCTCTGGTTGTACCAATCCACAGCCTCGATTTCTTCTTTCAGACTGTGCAATGCACGTGTACAATCTCTGGTTAAATCCCTTAATTCATCAGTCGGTTCATGATATTCCGCCATTTTTGCTGCTCCTTCCCGTTGAAAATACCAATAACTGAGTCTCTGAAAAAAGAAGCAAACGCCGTGCCTAATTCTCAACACTGAATCAACCAGGATTTCTCATATAACCTGTTACGAACGGCCATATCCCCGCACCTTTAAGCCCTGCTCACTTCGGACCTGATCAACATAACGCCCCCATGCTTCCGCAGTCCTCCGGTCCGCCACGCTAGAATCTGCGGGAATCTGAACGCTCTCACTACAATTTTATATGAAAAATCCGGGCTAACGCACTGCTGCTGATAAAAACTTTGTATTTCATCCCGAAATCCTTTTGAATAAAAATTGAATTAGAAATTTTACAATTTTTTTTAGCAATTATTCTAATTTCCGACCGGCAACATAATCGTTCAGCCTGAACAAAAACTGAGGAACATTCGCAGGTCCACGGCTTAAATCCTTTTATGCAGCGCTTTCCAGGATGAGTTTGACTTCTTCAAGTGAGTCCCCTAGATTTAGAAAGGACTTAATGATGAGTTCCAGGGGAATGAATTCCATGCGCAAGAACCGGTTCTTAAGTCAGTATCTATGGAAGTATCCGTATTGGGATATCTTTTGCGTACTAGACGAAAAAACATTTTGATCACAGGAATGAAAAGCGACACAATGAATCATAAAGAAGAAAAAATAAAATTCAGTTACAGGGAATCGGGAATAATAATCCTGGCATTCGGCGCATTATATCTCATCAGCCGTTATAATTATTTGCTGTTTCATACATTATCGGAGGGGTTCAGCATAGCTATTGCTCTGGCCATATTCATTTTTGCCTGGCATTCCCATCGGATGATGAAAAACGATTTCTTCACGGTAATCGGGGTAGCTTACTTATTCGTCGGTTTGCTCGATCTGCTGCATACCCTGGCTTACCCCGGCATGAGCGTGCTGGCCGGTTCATCCACAGATTTGGGCGCTCAGCTATGGATATCTGCCCGTTTTATGGAAGCGGCTTCGCTGGGAATAGCCCTATTTTTTCTGAAACGCCGGACGAACAGGGAACTGATTTTCACAATTTACGCCCTCGTAACCGCGCTGCTCATCACCACCGTTTTCACCGGTTTCATGCCGGCCTGTTTTGTTGAAGGACAAGGGCTGACTCCTTTTAAGACAACCGTCGAATATCTCATCTGCTTTATTTTAGCTGCTGCCGCTTTTTTTCTTTATAAAAACCGTGAAGCCATTGATCACAGCGTTTTCATTCTCATTTTTGCTTCCCTGCTGGTCACTGCTCTCGCTGAAATCCTTTTTTCTTTCTACTCGAATCCTTACGACCTGGCCAATCTCTCGGGACATTTTCTTAAAATAATTTCTTTTTATTTAATTTACAAAGCCATAATATGGGTAGGTTTCACCACGCCCTTCGGACTTCAGTTCCGTGAACTCCGCCAGAATGAAGAAAAACTGAGAAAGGCCCTGGCGGAAAGAGAAGCCGCTCAAAGAAAAACAAAACGGGAACAGGGTAAATTCCTCAATATTCTGGACAGCATAAAAGATGGGATTTACATGGTTGATTCGGAATGCAACGTCGTATATGTGAATCCGGTCATTAAACGGGAATTCGGCATGGTTGACGAAAAAAAGTGCTATGAATACCTGAACGGCCTGAGAGAACAATGCCCCTGGTGCAATATGGACAAAGTTATGAGCGGGGAAACCGTACGATGGGAATGGGAGGTCCCGGAAACGGGAAAAATTTATGATATTATAGAATCGCCGGTGACAGACTCCGACGGAAGCATGTTGAAACTCAAAATACTGCGTGACGTCACGGAAATGAAGCACGCCGAGCAGCAGATCCGCGAAAGCGAAGAACGATATGATCTCATACTTGATAGCGTGGAATTGGGCATATGGGATTGGGACCTGCAGAAAAACACAGTAGTATGGAACAAACAGATGTACGGTCTTCTAGGGATGACTCCCCATCATGGCGAAACAGACCCGGATATCTTTTTTGAACGCATTCACTCCGAAGACAGAGAGCGTATCCAACAAGAAGTGAAGTCTCTTCTGGCAAACGGCCATTTTCTGGATACGGAATTAAGAGTCTTAACGTCGGAAGGTGAAACGCTCTGGCTCAAAAGCAAGGGTAAACTTTACCGGAATGAAGAGGGAGAGCCGGTCAGGCTGCTCGGCGTCAATTATGATATTACTGCAGCAAGGGAAGCTGAAGAAACGATTAAAAGTTTATCGCGTTTTCCTGAAGAAAACGCCAATCCAGTTCTCCGAGTCAGCCTGGATGCGAAGCTGATGTATGCGAACAAGGCGGCAGCTCCTTTACTGGAAGGCTGGGGCATTGACGTTGGTGAAGAAGTTCCCTCATTCATCAATGAGCAGATAGAATCCGCATTCAAGCAAAAATCTGTGGAGAGTTTTGATTTCCAGATTGGAGAGCTTCATTTTACGATTTCCTGTGTTCCTATACTTCAGGCAAAATACGCGAATCTTTACGGCATGGATATTACGGAAAAGAAAATAATAGAGCAACGGGAAAAGGAAGCCGCTGCCCTGGCGACTGCTTCAAAAACTGCGCTCGATGCCATGCAGGCTATGGGTGAAGGAATAGCCGTAATTCAATTGGATGGAACCATAACTTCGGTCAATCCGGCTCTGACCCGTTTAATCGGTTATGAGGCGAACGAATTGCTGGGATGGAATATTGAAGAAATATTACCTAAATTATTTAAAGAGTATAGCCTGCAGACGACTTCCGAAGCCTGGATGAAACTGAAGCAGGGGCAGGCGCCCGTGAATCCGCCTATCAATATTATTCCTAAATCAGGAACGTCCAAAAGCGTACTGCCGACTGTTTCCTTCATTAGAAAAGAAAACAATGAACCTATTGCCGTAGTGCTTTCACTCAAAGATATTTCTCCCATACTCAAAATGCAGGAAGAATTGAAGCAGAGCGAGAAACTTTTCCGTCTGCTTGCTGAAACGATTGAAGACGTTTTCTGGATGCGTTCCACGGACTTTGAAGAGATTCTTTATGTCAGTCCGGCATACGAGAAAATCTGGGGACGCAGCCGGGAAAGCCTATACAAGGCCCCGCACTCATTGATCGATTCGGTATATCCTGGAGATCGCGATAAACTTACGTCAAAAATGTCCCGTAGACTTGACGAAGTTCAACGACTGGAATACCGCATAATTCGTCCTGACGGAGAGATCAGGTGGATACGGGACCGCACATTTCCCGTCACTGATGAAAATGATGAACAAATCGGCACAGTAGGCAATTCGACCGACATAACCGACCTGATTGATATCCAGAATTCACTGGAAAAAAGCAAAATAATGCTGGACGAGGCTCAACGGATCGCCCATCTGGGCAACTGGGAATGGGATTTAATCACGGACGAGATCACCTGGTCTGATGAAACTTATAAGATTCTAGGTTTTGAATCAGGTAAAGCTCGCCCTGCCTACGATTTGTTCATGAAGATCGTGCATCCCGAAGACAGGAACATGGTGCAACAAGAGATAGAAAAGACGCTGGAAAACAACGAAAGATACAGCATTGACCATCGGATCGTGAAACAAAACGGAGAAGTTCGTCATGTTCACGAAGACGGCGAAACGATGCTCAATGAAGAGGGAAAACCTGTCAGGATGATCGGGACCGTGCAGGACATCACGGAGCGAGTCAGGCTGGAACGCATGCTGCGGACGCAGGACAAACTGGTTTCCCTGGGAAGAATCACCGCGGGAATAGCTCATGAGATCAGGAATCCGTTGATGGGGATGAAAATTTATATGGATATATTGAAACGCATTCATCAGGAAGGCAGGACGGCGAAACCGGAAGAGATAGAAGAAATCATGGGTCAGTTGCATGGGGCGAACAAGAAGATAGAATCCGTGATCAAAAGGGTGATGGATTTTGCGAAACCGTCGACGCCCAGAATGCAGGATACCGACATCAATAAAGCCGTCAGGGAGGCCGTCGAATTATCCAGCGTTTTTCTGCGTAAAAAAGGGATAAAGATGACGAGTGAATTTGAGTCTTCATCACCCAGGAGTCAGGCTGATTCGCAGATGATCAGCCAGCTCGTACTCAATTTATTATCCAATGCTGCCGAGGCTTTGAGCAAAACAGAAGGAAAGAAGCAAATCAGAGTATCCACGAAGAAATTAGACGGTAAAATCCAAATCACGGTCAGCGATTCGGGGCCGGGCATTCCTGAAAACGTCCGGCAGCACATTTTCGAACCCTTTTTCACGACCAAAAAAGAGGGAACAGGCATTGGCCTGAGTTTGTGCAAACGGATCGTAGACGATCATCGAGGCTCTCTGTTCATAGAGGAGAACGAAGGGGGCGGCACAAAATTCATCGCTGTTCTGCCGATGCCGGATAATGTCAGCGCCGATGATAAAAACAGCCAGTGAATTTTCACGAACCACAGCGCTCCTTTAAATGACTCCTCTGCACCGGCGCCCGCGTCCGATTGATAACTCTACCGCAAAAATAAATCTGCATAAGGGAATCCGGGGACTGTTCAAACACAGATTACATTTTTCTTAAAAAAATCAGCGCAAAGGAATCCCCTGTTTTTTCATCGAGGCCCGTTTGTTTCGGGGTCGGGGTCGGGATCGAAATCCGGCGCTGATCAAAAATGGCCATGTCAGGGTTACAATTTGTCAGTTTGAATCCTTCGTGCTCGTGCTCGTGCTCAGTGCAGCGGTAATCGTAATCGAAACAAAATGATGTGATATTCTTTAGAATTGCAAAATCAAAAGAAGCATTTTTGATCATTGTCGACTTTTGATCATCGCCGGTGCAATTTACGATAATATCTCATTGTTCATAGACAATCCTGTACACCGCTCCGGCGTGATCGTCTGAAACGAGCATAGAACCGTCGTCCAGGACCAGGAGGTCGACAGGTCTTCCCCAGGTATTGCCTTCATGCCTCCAGCCTTGGGCGAAAACTTCATATTTGACGGCTTCGCCTTTTTCCATAGTAACCATCGTTATACGGTACCCGATAGGAACGGTCCTGTTCCATGACCCATGCTCGGCAATGAAGATATTGTTTTTATATTTACCGGGAAACATGTCTCCGGTGTAAAAACGCATACCCAGGGATGCGACGTGAGGTCCTAGCTCAATTTCCGGTTTCTGGAACTCATCGCAATTTCTGTCGTACTGGGGATCGCTGATGTCATTGCCGTGACAATAAGGAAATCCGAAATGCTGTCCCGTCTTTTCAAGTTTGTTCAACTCATCCGGGGGCCTGTCGTCTCCCATCCAGTCTCTGCCGTTATCCGTGAACCAGAGCTTCCCGGTTTCAGGATGCCAGTCGAAACCGACCGTATTCCTCACTCCCCGCGCTATCACCTCATACCCGGTTCCGTCCGGGTTTATTCGAGTGATAGAAGCGAACGGGTCATCGCGTTCACAGAGGTTACAGGGAGCGCCCACCGGAACATAAAGTTTGCCGTCAGGGCCGAAAGCGATGAATTTCCAGCCATGATGCCCTTTTTCGGGATAATCGTCGTAGACGACTTCGGGTTCAGGCGGATTCTTCAATCGCTCATCAATATCATCGAATCGAAGAATGCGGGACATCTCCGCCACATAAAGCGCTCCGTCTTTCACCGCCACGCCGTTCGGCATGTTCAGTCCATCAGCAACCACGTAAACTTCATCGGCCTTTTTGTCATTATCCGTGTCCTTCAAAGCGAAAACCTTGTCGTTCGTCCGCGTTCCCACGAACAATGTCCCCTGGCTGCTCATCGCCAGCGAGCGCGCGTTTTCAATGTTATCCGCATAAACGTCAATGCGGAAGCCGGCAGGCAGTTGTATTCTGTCCAGATTCAACTTCCTCTCCTCCGATGGAAAAAAAGTCGCAGAATAAGCCTCCGTATGGAAAATAAGTCCTGTCCTTATTGCTTTTGCGACGTTTTTTCCTATCGGAGTATACTGATACAAAAGAAAAAATGCTGCAGCCAAAGCCGCTGTCGCGACCCCCGTTCCTATTAATATTTTTCTGATCATATTTTTTGCCTCCTTGCCGTGGCGTTTACCGCTTCCGGAAAAAAACTCCTGTTCATGCGATTTCTTTCTTCGCCCGGTTCATGTTAATTGTTCCATAAAAAGCGTTTCCTGTTTTCTTTAATCCGTTTTTCCCCAGAAAAAATAATCGCGAGTCTCCGATAATGAAGAATCCGGGCCCTATACTCAGGAGCAAAAAATATACCAGAAGGCACGGTTTTTGCTGTTATAAAATCGAAGGATTTTTATATTCGGAATTCAATGGAAGTCGTTCCATATCATAATTGTCCGGATGTCGATCGGTAAGCGACACTATAACTTCAACATTTCAGGAGGTTAAAGATGAACGGAAGAAAAGGAATTGCCTGGGGAATCGTCTTAGTCGTCACGGCGGCAGCGGTAAGTGTTCTGGCAGGCGGCATGATGCCGAAACCGGAAGGATAGGATTTCTGGGAATACATTTCGCAAAAAGACCCTTACACGGAATGGAAACATTGGCCAGGTTATGAAGAAATGTATACGGGAAAAAGTCCGCATGGAGCCTATCTGGAGCTTTACGTCAACGATAAGGCTTACAAGGCGATCCAGGAGGACAAAAAAACGATGTCCTACGGCGCCGTCATCGTAAAAGAAAATTACGCTGAAGATAAAAAAACCCTCAAGGCGATAACTCCCATGTATAAAGTCGAAGGATTCGCCTGAAGACGGCGACTGGTTCTTGGCCAAATACGGACCGAAAGGAAAAGTAATGGCGGCAGGACAGGTCAAGGGATGCATCGATTGCCATAAAGCCATGCAGAAAAATGACTGGCTGTTTACAGGTAAAAAGAAAATAGAGCATAGTCATTGAACGGCATTCATCAATATCACAGCACATGTACGCAAACTCGAACCCCGATTTAAATTTTTAGCGCTGGACAGGAGCTGCGGTTTTTGATCCGAAAATTAAGCTTTATTTTGATGACTGATCAAACCTGTGTTACACTTCCTTAAAAACTTTCGACAGTTTGTTTCAGTGATCGGGGTCGGTATCGGTATCGGGGTCGGGATCGCAATCGGGTGCAAAATCTAAATAAAATGATGGGAGGTTGCGGAGAATTGTAACCTCAAAAGACGCATCTTTGCTCAATGCCGCATGGAAAAATGGCTTCGCAGATGTCATTGCTGCCGAACCGCTTGACGAAGTTTATTTTACGTCGATATCGACTCTCTTATTCATGTGATTCGTGTGATTCGTGGTTTGCTTTATCAACGTTTTAATCGCCGTTTGCGTTTGTCCGAGCTTGATTCGGGTCCCTTCGGAAAAATGCGGCCTATAATTTCAACAACGTCTGCTGAGCCGCATTCGCGTAATCGGATTTTGACAGCGCATTTGAAAGCGGCAGGATGCCGCTTCTACTTTCTCTTCGTCTTTTGAGGATGTTTTTTGTTAGAGCTGTAGAATCTCCTTTGAAATATATGCATCGAGGAATGGCTTCGCGGATGACCTTACTGC
>CAZUFC010000031.1:0-1313 GCA_964619725.1 uncultured bacterium
CATCGGTATCGCAATCGTGATCAAAATCGAAACAAAATGACAGACGATTCTGTCGAATTGTAACCTCAAAAGGGGCTTTTTTGATCAATGCCCGTTATCGTTATCGCTGTAGTAATCGGAATAACAAACTACAAGGATAAATGACTCGTCTTTATCAAATTTTAAAGGCTTCTCAATTGTTCAAGGCTTCAAAAACAGTAACCGTGAAACACGGATATTTGATCAATGCATATTTTGTTTTCTGGCGGGTTTTGGAGAGCGGCGCTCTCCGTTTCCCGCCGGCTTCTACAAATCGGCGTACCAGAGATCAACGGTTACGTTACGGCATCGTCTGTATCCGTATCCACCGTCGCCGCCGGCTGTAACTGTTAGTTGGACGTCAATTTGTCCATCTGTTTGAGGGAACAGGTCCATCACGCTTTTATGAATGGGATGACTGATTGCTTTGAAAAATCCGGACGGGTTGCCTTCCCACCCCCATGAAGTTATGTTGAAGGTGAAATGATTGCCGAAACGGTCCAGAATTTTAAGTTTATAGTTATAGGTGTCCGAAGAATCGCCCGTGGTAAGGAATTCGCCGTCGACCTGCACCGCAATCGGAATCGAATGACTGCCTACGCCCGTTATAGTCAACGTGGTCAGAACTTGCTCACTTCCTCCTCCAAGAGTTTCTCCGGATACGTTCGTCCACTGGTAATGCTTCAATCCTGAAGCGGCTGCACTCAGATAATCAACGACTGCGCCGCTGGTCGGAACAGCATCGTCCGAATCCGCAATGCTCGTTTGTATTTCGCTGACGGCAGCGCCTGATTGAAGTCGAAAATCTCCGTTCACATGAAGAAGGGCTGAGGGATTATCCGTTCCAATTCCTACATTTCCTGAATTCTTAATGCGGATTCTCTCAAGAGCATTAGTCTGGACGAGGAGATCGTTATTGGAATGCGTTCCCAGAGCGCCGTAATTTTCGACGGAACGGGCCGCTTCTATCCTTACGTCAATAGGTTCGGCGGCGCCGCTATTTTTAATATAAATCGAGGTCCAGGAATCGTTCACAGATTCCAGCAGAAGGTCTGAATCCGATTTTTGTATATGAAGATCACGAGAGGGCGCATTTGTACCGAAACCTATATTCTGTGATGTATTATCGTAATACGCTTCCGCCCCGGCCGGCAACCCGCCGTCATTATAAACGAATTGCATATTTATCCCGGCAACAGGACCTGTCGGACCTTGCGGACCAGTGTCGCCCTGAGGACCCGTCGGACCTATGGGGCCCGTATCGCCTTGAGGACCTGTCGGACCTATGGGGCCCG
>CAZUFC010000031.1:1413-69901 GCA_964619725.1 uncultured bacterium
TGAGGACCTGTCGGACCTATGGGGCCCGTATCGCCTTGAGGACCTGTCGGACCTATGGGACCCGTGTCGCCCTTAGGGCCTGTCGGACCTATGGGGCCCGTGTCGCCTTGAGGGCCTGTCGGACCCGTCAGTCCTGTCGGGTCTCCTACCCATCGCCCGTTTGAATCGATCACTTCTCCGAATCCTGTTATGCTTACAGTCTCCGGATGAATGTTTTGTCCGTAAACATCGCCTGCATTAAGCGCCTGTCCGGCGCTTGTAAGTTTCTGCCTGGGATATAAAGTCTCTCCATCCACTGTCGTTTCGAGCCAGTACACGCCACTGAAATCAAAATCTATCGGATTAATCTCACCCAATTGGATGTTAAACAATCCCTCGACCACAGAGATTGCGGGCTGCGCCTCACTCCATACGACGTTTCCGCCCAGGTCGGAATCATATATCGCAAAATCAAAATCAAATATACCTGAAAGTGAATTCCCGTCCGCATCGGTTAACTTACCTTGATAATTAATCATTTCAGGTATTTCACCTCGAACGGAATCAAACGTCGCCATCATGCATAAAATAACAGCTAAAATCATTTTACCTTTCACTTCAACCTCCTCCTTTGTTTCATTTTTTACTCTGATTCCTTCTTAAATTATCCCCTTTCACTTGACTCCCGGAAAACGAGGGATTGCCTGTTATATCCCTCTTTGTTTTTATACTGTTCCAGAAATTATTGTCAAAGCGCCCGATCGGTCAGAAATTCAAAAAAAGCGTCTTGAAGGCACGGTTGATCGTTCTGGTTTGATCCAGCAGCGTATGAAATTTGACTCAACTTGCAATTCGCTCGTAAATTCACTAAAGTTTTTACGGGTTCTCACCGGGCAAGAGGCGGGAACGCTCCTGTATTTAATCACTGGAGGAAATCGATGAGGAGTTTGGGGGCAATAATATTATTGATTTTGTGGACATCAGCGGGGTATTCGGGATCGGTGCACACGACATATTTATGGCACATGCATCAACCGATCTATTGGCCTGATGCGAGCCAGTGGGAAGCGGGGACGTATCAGAAGGCGTATGAATCAATTTATTGGAAGCAGAACGGAGGCAACGTTTATCCGGGTTCGTCCGGTTCTCACCCTTTCAATGATCTGGACCAGATATTCAGCAAAGACGATCGCATTGCGGATTATCAGTATTATCCGCGCAATGCGCTGTCGGCGGTGTGGGATGTGCCGGATTGCGGGGCCCAGGTGAGTTTTGCGGCATCTCTCATTGAGAACATATCCTCTTTGTCCGAAGCCGGCTGGCACGGCGGCGCGTACGGCGGTGACTGGCGCTCAGATTACCGGGAAGCTGCATTATGGACCACATCAAACGGAAAGCCGCGTCTGGATTTAGTCGGAGTCGGCGCTCATCACGCCGTGAATCCGCTCATCGATCCGCTTGCCTTAAGGAAAGAAATTCAGGTACAAAAAGCGGCCCGCCAATGGTTGTGGCCGGATATTCCTGAGACGCACGGTTTTTTTCCTGCTGAGACCTGTTTCAGCGAGCGAATGATACCTGTGCTGGTTCAGGAGGGCTACGAGTGGGTATTCGTTCCTAACATACACATTTCCAGGGCCTGCACGGATTATCCTTTTGAAGCTATGGGCGACAATATTGATCCTCCGAATCCAGCCGATCAGATCAACGGCGCCGGCGGGGAATATTTTGAACTGACTATTCCTCGCGGCGTAACGACCCGCAATGCGGTTCCCCTGGCTTACCGTCCGCACACCATACAGTATGTCGACCCTTACAGCGGTTTCATAAGCCGTATGATCGCGGTTCCGACGGCCCAGGGAATGAGCTGGAATGAAGGATACGGTCCGTACGGATTCGGTGAGATAGACCAGGTCGCGTGGGCTTCGACGCCTGAGAATCCTTTGTTGGTTGTTTTTGCGCATGACGGGGATAATGCCTATTCAGGCGGTTATTCCTATTACAATGAAAATGTGCCTAATTTCTGTCATCAGGCTCAGAATCTGGGTCATCATCCCACCACAGTCGATCAGTACCTGGCCGATAATCCGGTTGATCCGCAAGACGTAGTGCACGTCGAGGACGGCGGCTGGGTGAATGCGGACGGCGATTTCGGTTCTCCTCAATATATAAACTGGAACTGGCCCCTGGTCGATGCGTCCGGACAGTTCGATATTCCGGCAGGATGGGCGGAAGACCAACGTAACTGGGCAGTCATAACTGCCGCTCACTCATTCGTCGAAACCGCCGAACAGATGGCCGGCCCCTCACGCGCTCATCAGATTTTCAGACCTCAGGATGGAGGGACAGACCTGGAAAAAGCCTGGCATTTTTATCTTTCCGCTCTGGAATCGGGTTATATGTATTACGGATCGAGCCTGGACATGGAAGTAAAAGCGACCTTCGCCTGTAATCATGCGGTCTCCTACGCTCAGCAGTCGATGAATTCCGCTGACGACCCTGACGAAACGGGACCGGCGATATGGTTGCCGCAACGTTTGCCCTGGAATCCCGGCGGCATGGGTATGGGATCGTTGTGGAATTATGAATATATCTCGATGGACCGCGATTTTTACGTCTGGACTTTCGTGCACGATCCGAATGGAGTAACCGATGTAAAACTATACATAAGAGTGGACGACGACGGGGTTAATCCTTTGAACACCACCGTCAATGAAACTTTCGCCGGCGGGCTCGGAGTCGGAGATTGGATCGAAATGCCCATGAACTGGCGGGATTTCCCTGCAGAAGATATTTTTAATGATCCTGAAATCGATTTCTTCGTTTTACCCGATTATATCGCCGATGAATACTGGGTCCTGGTCGAAGGATATGAAAACGTGCTGCTGGATTATTTCGTAGAAGCGGAAGACAGCCTGGGCAACATCGACCGCTCACCCATTCAGCACGTCTATGTCGGCGATCAGAACAATCCTCAAACCGGCGTTTCCTGGGAACCTGAGAATCCGACATATATGGATGTGATCACCATAACCGTCCATGATCCGGGACAGGGCGGATGGTTGCACTGGGGCGTCAACGCGGACGGAAATGACTGGGAAACGCCTCATACGGCATACTGGCCGCCCGGAACCGAACTGTTCCAGGGCGCCGGACCGGCAGTGGAGACCGAATTAGAAGGTCCCGATGAAAACGACGATTATTCAATCGAAATCGGACCTTTCAACGACCCCGTCCAGACCGTCGAAACGGTGGATTTCGTCATACATTTTTACGACGACACCTGGGACAACAATAACGACAATGATTATCACATTACCGTATCGCCGTTTACACCAACGCCTTCCCCTACGCCTTCGCCTTCCCCTACGCCCACAATCTTTCCCACAAGAACGCCATATCCGACAAAAACAGACACCCCCACGCCCGATCCATCCTCTTCTCCAACTCAGACAAATACTCCCTACCCCACAGCCACGCCTTCCCCGGCTCCCGGAGAAGCCGTCATATTCCTCAATCTCAACAAATCCTGGTTCAAAGCAGAAGACAGACTCATACTTACCAGGACTATTGCGAATCCAAACCAGACGCCTGTTCCATGCTCACAGTGGATCGCCCTGGAAGTCCTCGGCTCCTTCTATTTCTATCCCTCCTGGACTACAACGCCTGAATCTGAATCCTTTACGCTTCCGCCCTTTTACGTCGATGCTGTGCAGGTCCTGAACATTCTGCTGCCGGATGAAATCTCTCCCGGCGGTCCATACTTCTTTCACGCTCTCCTTACAGACAGCGAAACCGGGGCCGTCGTATCCAAACTTGACAGCGAGGTCTTCGGATTCTACCAGTCATTCTCTAACTCTCATCAATCTTTTCCGCAATGATGACTGAATTCAAACCGCTTAAATTATACCCCTCTTTTTCGTCTCAACTTTAAATGTAATTTCATTCATCAAATCTCATCATCATCAATTCTTTAAAGGAGTAATCATGTATAACAAATGGAAAAAGGAACCGATTGAATTGCCCTTCTCTGACCTTCCCCAAAATCTCTCCTCTATGGACGGGTTGTTTCCGGTTGAAGTAATGTTCGATCAGGACATCGGCAAAGAAATAACGCTTTTTCTCATCGATTCCACCCCCTTCGTCGATGAGCTGGCTGAATTGAATCCTTTCAATCTCATGATGAAATCGGGACTCGCCGAAACTTCCTACGGTCCTCTTCTCTATCACCTTTTCTATATTCCCGACCCTGAAACCCAGGATGAACTCTACGCCGCATACGACATCCATTCAAATCCGCTGGATGAGGAACATATTGAAATCTGGAAACGGCTGGCCGATCAGTCGCACCTGCATCTCATACTCGTCGGCACCGAACACAAAATAGTGCAGGTCTATGAATTCGAAAACCTCTTCGATGTGGATGAAACCCTATCCCTCATTGAAACTCTTAAGGGAAAAAAAGACGATGTTTCTTTCGAAAAAGCTAAACAGGAATTTACCTCCCAATACGGCGTCCTGGACCTTTTTAAACTGCCCGGCTTCTCTGAATGAAAAACCTGCTGCCCCCTGTCCGGGATAGCTAGTGGCTGTCCAGCATTAAATTTTGAATCGAGATTCGAGTTTATGGACAGGCACTAGCTATTCAAAATTCTCCTGTTTTTATCGTCACGGATTTTATATTTTTTTTTGTCTCTTTTGTGAAATTAAAACGTTTATCTATATAGAAGGGCGCTGCTGACAAGAGCGCTCTCCGGCAAAAGCTTTCCGACGGATTGATGGGAATGTTCCGTTCGGAACGCTTCATTGAAGCTTTAAAAAAGATCAGCCTCAAGTCTCACTACAGGCTGACGAAATTAAGGAGAAGCCTGTTTACGGAACGTCTGAAATGGAATCGGCAGTAAACAGAAAAAAAACAAAATGGAACATTCGCCGTAATGTATTTAACAACGAAGGTTCAACAGGCGATTTTGAGGGACAAAAGTGAAACGTTTGTCAGGGCGTGTCGAAAATGGGGTGAATCGACCGGATCAGGGGTTCTCAATGAAAACGATCCATAATCGTCCGATAAATGCTTCAAATCGCATAACGGCATTCGACGCCGGCCAAAACATCACAAAAATGCGAAAAACGAAGGATAAGACAACACATTCGGGAATCGGACAAAACTCGTTTACAGCGTTGTTGTAGCGGGCTTCTTTTTAACCTCATTCCTGACGGCGGCGGTCAGCAGGTATTAGCCATCCAGCCTCCGGCATCCGCCTTCTTGACTTTTATAAATCTGACTATTAAATTGGCAGACCTGAATAATCCTTGGAACCGACATCACAAGGACGGAATAAGATGACTTATGAGCGGAAAATGAAAAGCTACGATTTAGACCTGGAATTCAATCGCGGACGCTTGACTTTTTACAGTGAGGAGAAGCGGTTAACGGGCGGAAGAGGTATGTTCTGTTACTTCAAATGTTTGGAAGGGATAAACTTTTCGACGGAAGCGGACTGGAAGATACTCGAATCCGAAGATGACCGTTTTTTAGCGGAAGGCAGGCTGTTTTTTCTTCCTGGGACCCTGGAATGGAAGATAAGGAAATTAGTTCAAGGCGGATTCGATATATTCATTAATTTGAGGCTGGAGGACAATATCCGAATCATCACGGCGGGCACAAATATTCAGATTGACCCGGGATATCACGGTTGGTCGTCAGGAGACTGGCGTGCGGCATTTCCCGGTTTTGCTCCCTTTGAGCAGGAATTGTGGAGGGGTTTCCCGCCCAGGGATTATTTATCCGTGACTGCGCCAGGCTCAGGATTGCCCGATTTTCGTGTAACAGTAAATAAGAACAGTCCTTTGAAAGAGACGAGAACCTTGGTAATGTCTCCCCGGTCAAACTGCCGTACTTTCGATTTCATAAGGTTTGAGGGCGACAATAAACCGGTTGAAATCGCCGAGGGTCAATATCGGTTTTTCAGCGGCACAGTCAGGTTAAAGCAGGAGAATCCGGAACCTTTTTACTATCCACGGGACCTCTTCAGCCAGGGCCCTGTAGCGAAAATCATGGTCGTATCGAAAACCGATACGGATCATACGATGCATTTCATAGAGCGGTTCCGCAAAAGCATTCCAAAAATCTGGAAAGACGACCGTTTTCAGTTGCCGGAAGTGATATGCATTCTTCCTGCCAAGCAAATTGCCGAAGCGCGGGAACTGGAAAACGTGCATTTTGAACCGGAACCGTCTGATGTTTTTACCCTGAAAAGAAAACTGACGGCAAATTACGGAAAACAATCAATCGATTTTTTCGCTCAGACGACTGACCGCATAGATGATCGTTTCGGGCTTCGTTCCAATCTTCTTGCAGCGGTTCTGGGCGTCCGTTATAAAATGAAGTATGATCGCGCCGGATGCAATATGTTTCTGGCGAATTCCCCGAAAACAATCATAATGCGCAAGTTGCAGAGAATTGAAAGCATTATGAAGCGCACGCTGGTAAAAATAGTCAAGATAATACAGTTTTTACTGGTGATATCAGTTTTTCCGTTTTTAGCGTTGTGGGAATTTTTCAAAACGAGAACAAGGGTCCGGAAGGGATAAGAGATGAGGATATTTCTCGGAAACGCACCCTGGAGAAAAAAAGGCCGTATAGGAGTAAGGGCCGGTTCCCGGTGGCCTTTCACTTTAAAAGTCAATTACGGGACGGAAGTCTCTCATTACGTCACGTTTCCTTTTTTTCTTGCTTACTCAACGTCGGTTTTGAGGGAAGCCGGTCATGAGGCTATGCTCGTAGACGCCATCGCTGAAGGCAATGATATAGACCTTTTTCTTAAGAGGGCTGAGAATTTCGGACCGCGAATAATGGCGCTGGAGACCTCCACTCCCACGATCAATGTTGACCTTGAGATCGCCCGGAAGGCGAAACGCCTGCTGGGAAAAGATACCCTGATAGCCCTGGTGGGGCCTCATGTGAGCGTTATGAAAGGCCGTCTGCTCAATGAAGCGCCTTTTGTGGACTTCATTCTGATCGGCGAGTATGAAATGACGCTCAGAGAGCTGGCTGATACTCTGGAGAAGGGCGGCAAGCCTGATAAAATACTGGGAATCGTTTACCGTGATGAAACAGGCGCTGTCAGAGAGAATCCCAGGCGACCCGTCATCATGGACCTGGACTCGCTTCCCCGTCCGGCTTATGACCAGCTTCCCATGTATAATTACAACGATAATTTTTCGGTGATCGAATTTCCCAACGTCCAGATATGGACGAGTCGCGGCTGCCCGTACAACTGCATCTTCTGCATGTGGCCCGCCGTGATGTACGGCAATCATCGCTACCGGACCAGGGACCCGGTTAAAGTTGCGGATGAAATTGAATGGCTGATAAACAATTACGGATTCAAAGCGATCTATATCGACGACGATACTTTTAACCTCGGTAAAAAGCGTCTGTTGAAGTTCTGCGATGAAATGATCAACCGGGAACTCAACGTCCAATGGGCGGCGATGGCTCGAGCCGATACCATGGATGAGGAAGTGATAGAGGCTATGGCGAAAGCCGGGCTGGTCGGGATAAAATATGGAGTCGAATCCGCTTCGCAGGAAATAATCGACAGGTCAGGCAAGCGTCTGAACCTGGACAAGGTTGAAAAAACCATAGAAGCCACGAAACGTCTCGGAATCAAGGTTCACTTGACGTTCACTTTCGGCTTGCCCGGAGAAACAAAGGAAACCATTAAAAAAACCATCGAATATTCAATGGATAAACAGGTTCACAGCGTACAATTTTCCATCGCCACGCCTTTCCCGGGAACAGAATTTTTCAAATATGCAAAAGAAAACGGGTATCTGCTTTCAGAAAACTGGGACGACTTTGACGGATTCCGCAACGCGGTCGTCAGAACTAAAGAATTGACGCCTGAAGATTTGCAGGAAGCCCTGGAAACCGCCGTATCAACCTGGTGGTCTAAAAGAGAATTATGGGTTTGATGCAGCCGGATACCCGGTCAAATGGGGATTGAGCGAAAAATGAAATTGGCGGTGGTCGATATGGCCTTTAACTGGCCTCCTCGCGGCGGAGCGACCGTCGACATTAAAGAAACGGCCTCCCGGCTGACCGGACATGGATATGACGTGAAACTTTTCGTTCCCGCTGTCACAAGGAAAGGCAGGACCATTACCTACTGGGGCGACAGAAATCAAAGAATAGACGCGGACGCCCTGCAGTTCGATATCGAAACCATTCCTGTTCCGCTTCGATACTATAATCCGCTTATCTTCGTCCCCAAATTGAAAAACAGCATCGAAAAATTCAATCCGGATCGCGTCCTCATAGGAGACAGTTATCTCATCAAACCCTTCCTGGCATGGGGACTCAGAGAATTCCAATACACACTCCGTTTCTACTCCTACGAAACTCTTTGCTTCAATTACAACCAGGGACTCCCCCGAAGAAAAATTCCCAAACGCTGCCATACGACTTCACTGCAATCCCCGTTGCGTTGCGCTTATTGCCTCTGGCGGGACGTTATGATGCAGGATTACAAGGACCTTTTCCGGTTCGAATTTCTCGTTTCAGGCGCCTTCCTTCCCGGATACCGGAGATTATTCATTAAAACATTGCGTTCAGCGAAATCGATCATCGTCTATAACGAATTGATCAAGAATATGTTGCAACCTTACAATGATAATATTTTCATTATACCGTCCGGAGTTGACCCGGAACGCTTCAAACCGGTTGAACCGGATTCTTCTCCTGATCATTCGAAAGAAGATAAAGTCACAATTCTCATGTCAGGAAGAATAGACGATGCCGCCAAAGGCGGCCCGATACTCATTGAAGCCTGTCGTAAACTCAGACGAAACAGAAATGATTTTCGCTTATTGCTCACTTCAAACTTTGAATTTCAAGAGGATTTTATTGAAACCACAGGATGGGTGAATCAGGAAGAATTAATCGGCATACTGCAAAAGGCCGATATTGCGGCAGCGCCTTCCGTATGGAATGAAGCGCTGGGGATAAGCGTGATTGAGGCTATGTCCTGCGGCGTTCCCGTCGTTGCATCCGAACTTGCCGGACACTGCATTACCGTCATCGACAACGTCACGGGTCTTTTCTTCAAACCGGGCGATGCCGGTGATCTCGCCGAAAAACTGGACATGCTTATCGATGATCCTCAACTCAGAACCGACCTGGGCAAAGCAGCCAGAAAACGGGCCGTTAACGAATTCGCCTGGGAAAAAATCATTAAAAGACATTATATCGAAGGAGTTTTCAAAAATTAATCCGCCCTGCGAATCCAAAGACTGATCGTAAAGGAATTAAAACAATGAAAAATAACGATAGCCCCCATGATAAACGCGTCACGGTTTATATTCCTGCTTACAATGTGGAACATTACCTGGAAAAATGCCTGGAAGGAGTCAAGAAACAGACATATACCCCTGAACGGATCGTGGTGGTAAATGACGGTTCAAAAGACCGCTCCGAAGAAATCGCCCGCGATATGGGCGCACAAGTCATCAATCACGAAAAGAATCTGGGGCTCTCCACAGCGCGTAATACGGCTTTCAGTACTATTGACTCCCCTTTTATCGCTACCCTTGACGCCGATTGCGTCCCGGAACCTGCCTGGCTCGAAATCCTTATGTCGGAATTCGATTCAGATACCGTCGCCGGAGCAGGAGGAAAACTCATCGAAAGAAATATCGAAAAAACAGCCGACCTGTGGCGTTCCAGACACATGAAACAGCACTGGGGCGACGATAAAATAACTTCGCCTATGCTGCTGTTCGGAAACAACAATGTCTATCGCCGCCAGGCCGTCCTGGATGCCGGCAATTATCCCACTACTCCGGAATTCAGAACCAACAATGAAGATTTTTATATCAGCAGAAGACTCAGAGAACGCGGCATGATCCTGAAATACAACCCGGCGGCCGTCGTCTATCATTACAGAACAGATACCGTCATGTCGGTCTATCGGACCAACTGGAACTGGTTCATCCTCTCAAAAATCGCCCCCGATTCCGTCACTAACATGTTCAGAAAAATGAAAGACAATGTCTGGTGGAGCGTTCAATACATGAAAAACGACGTGGGCAAAAAAGACTGGAGACTTCTCCCAGTCAGCTTCGGATACGCTTTCAGTCAAACATTGTTCGACCTGAAATTCTACTTCTCACCGGAAGAAAGGAAAAGAGTCCCCCGCTGACGCAGATGAGGGGAAGGACCGAAGTTTGGTTGGTTGGAAGAGGCGATGGTTGGATGGTTGATTGCGGTTGTAAATAGGGGTAGGGGTTCGAAATCGAAACAAAATGATGGCCTATTCTGTCGAATGGTAACCGCAATAGACCTATTTTAGATCAATGCCCGAATTTCCCAAGTTTGTTTCGATTACGATGTAGATTGAGATAACGACTTAAATCGAAGCAAAGCGCAGACAGACCGAACAAACACCGGATGAACCGGACGGCGAAAACGCTTAACCAGAAGCCGATGCTTCTTTCTCGCCGCCGGTTATCCATGACCGTCAGCCTGTTTATCTTTTGTCGTAATCAATGCTATCAGCATTACCCGAATGATCCAATTTTGAATCCTGACCCGCGTTCGCCCAAGAGAGCTTCGGCGCCGATCCCAAAAGTCCCTTCTGTCCCTTAGGTCCCTTTGTCCCTTTGTCCCTTTCGAAGCTTAAAAAATTCCGGCGCTGATGATACCCGTGTTTCGAGGTTACATTTTTGCCATTGATCAAAGATATTTCTTTTAAGGTTGCAATTCTTCCGAATATCCCGTCATTTTGTTTCGATGTCGATTGCGATACAGACCCCGATACCGACCCCGATTGCGATACCGATACCGACCCCGATACCGATTGCGACACCGATACCGACCCCGATTACAAAAACGGAATGTAGCCCGAATCAAAAAAACAGCACAGAGTAGGTCAAATAGATTTTTCTGGGTGAGGCTCAGTCGTTGAAGGGGAGAAAAATACCCATATTCCGATGCGACCTGCTTGTCGCGAAGCATGGACATCGGCCTGTCGGGTTTGTTCCTCTTATGAAAACCCAATGCTTATGGGTTTTATATTTCTCCCCTCTTAAGCAGACCGAAAGCGACGTCTATACAACAAACTCCTCGTATTTTCCTATTAATTTTTCTGACATTACAGCCGTGATCAATATTCCTTCTTCGTCAAATTTGCGTTCTATTATGTTCGCATTTCGATGGATTCTTTCCATTATTCCCGCTTGTGCATAGGGAATAAAAAACTGAGTCTTCTTTTTATCGCTCATCAGTTTGTCCCTGATCCCGTCGGCCAGCTCATCCATTCCCTGTCCAGTTACGGCAGATACGAATACCGCGTTCCGAGTTTCAACCTTCATCCATTCAAGTTCTTGTTCCGTCAATCGGTCTATTTTGTTCATCACCAGAATCCTGGGAATCTCATCCGCTTCTAATCTTACCAGAGTATCGTTTATCGTTTTCAGATGTTCATCTTTGGCCGGATCGGAAGAGTCCAGGAGCATGCAGATTAAATCAGCATCAAGCGCTTCTTCCAGCGTTGAGTGAAAAGCTTCAATCAGATGATGAGGCAGGTTTCTTATGAATCCGACCGTATCGCTGAAGAGAACTTCAAAATCGTTGGGCAGGATGCATTTTCTGGTTCTGGTTTCCAACGTGGTAAAAAGTTGATTTGCCGTTTTAACTTTTGCCCCCGAAAGATAATTCAATAATGTGGACTTGCCGGCATTGGTATAACCAACCAATGCAATCCTGTTCACCTCCATCGATTTCCGGCGTTTCCTTCTCACTTTTCTCTGCGCCGATATCCTGGCCAGTTTATCCTCCAGGTCCTGTTTTCTCTTGTATATAAGCCGTCGCGCCATTTCCTGTGCGGTTTCTCCCGGTCCTCGCGTTCCTATGCCCGCTCCGGGACGGTCCAAAAACTTCTGATCCTTGATCATTTGCTGCAGATGCTGGTTGATCATGGCGATTTTAACCTGTAATCTCCCCTCCTCGCTCGCAGCGTGCTGAGCAAAAATATGCAGGATCAAATCCGTCCTGTCCATGACGGGAACGCCGACGATCTGTTTAAGGTTCCTCTTCTGGTTGTATTTGATATCCTCGCTCAGGATTACGCCGTCCAGGTTTTTATCCAGGATCATATTTCGCATTTCATGCGCCTTGCCTCTGCCGATAAAGAATCCCGGATCAGGTTTACTTCTTTTTTGCTGAACCAGTTCAACCGCCTCAAATCCGGCCGTTTCGCACAACAGGACCAGTTCCTCCAGGCCTGCGCCGCTGCCTTCAAATTCGCTGGAAGTCAGATGAACGCCCGCCAGCAGCGCTCTCTGGCGTTGCTTTTTTCCTGTTTGTCTTCTCTTTTCGGGAATGAGAGCTGATTCGATTTTATCCGCCAGCGGAAAAAATTCCCGGCTGGTAAATTCGCCGGGGTCCAGATGGACAACTTTTTCACTTTCCGCAGATAACTTTCCATCCTCAACCTCCGGCAAAACCATAACGGCTTCAGAATTCGGCATAATGCCTATAAACATATCAAGCCGGTACCGGTGCAGCATTATTCTCTCTCTCCCTCTCGGAAAATCCTGTTTTCCCGGTAAAAAACGAACGGCCCTTACTCCTGAAAGCTTCCAGGTCTTCTTGCGGGGGAAAATGCGTTCCGGCGGACTTTCATCGCCCTTCGTCATTTCAACGACAAAACCATGCCTGTCGATATAGTAAGTAACACTTTCTCTCAGTTCTTCCACATACCCGGAAACCCTTTTCCATTCCTCCAAACTGAAAATGAATTCTTTGGATAAACGTTTCCCTTTTATCTCGTTAAGAAAATTTATCTTCTCTTGCATAATAGACTCCCTGTTCGTTGACGTTTACTTTTCCTCTCAATATGAATTCAGCCAATTAAACTTAGTTTCTGTCTTCCAAAGATCGATCTCCAACTAAGCCCTCAGTAATTCTCTTGTCATCGTTTCATCTCCTTTTGTAAATGTCCTGCAAAAGAGAGTACAAACCTGTATCCCCATCCGGCAAAACCCGCTGAAGACGGCTTTTGCCGAAGCTGTTTAACTCATTTTTTTCACGTGTGGATTGAAATAGAGAAAATTAAATAGAGAAAGGAACAGTTCGACTCATCCGTCGGGATCAGCAGATTGATATATTGATGATGATCACTTTCGTACCTCCTGGTCGAACCTCTTTTTATTTACAATAAATCCGTCGCTGATGTCAAGTCTGTTTCCGTACGGCGTTCAAACGACTGAACAATACCAGAAAGAAACCGAAGATAATGAGCATCGTCAGGCGTCCCGATCTTCCCATGGCCGGTATGTCCGGGATACCGGTCGGAGTGGGTTCATCATTGCTGTAATAAGCGTATGCCCTTCCCTCTTCGACGCGTTCGACATTATACCCATAGGAACCCACGATAACGTCATCTTTGTCGTCGCCGTTCACGTCTCCTGCGCTGCTGAGATGCAAACCGAAATAGCTGTGAGTTTGTTCGCCGGTGACGATCCAGGAGGGCGTATTCTGAAGTCCAGACTCGGCGCCCGTGAAAACGTAGGCCCTGCCGTCGTTTGTAAAATTTTGATCGTGGCCGTATGCGCCGATGATAACGTCGTCGAAGCCGTCGCCGTCAACATCGCCTGCACCGTCCACGGCAAAACCGAAATAGGCGCTCGCCTGTCCGCCGTAATTTATCGAAGGTATGGTCCCTAAACCGGAGGATGACCCGTAGTAAACCAGCGTTCTTCCTTCATGCGCATATTCCTGGTCATAGCCCCAGACTCCAAGAATGACATCGGCGTAACCGTCGTTATTCACATCGCCGGCTCCGGCTGCAGACCACCCCATGTGCGCCAGGGCCTGTTCGCCGTCTGCGATCCAATCCGGGGATGATGCCGGACCAGTCGCCGAACCATGATAAACGTAAGCGCGTCCTTCCCAGTAGCACTGGTTTTCATAATCCGGAGCTCCCACGATGATGTCGTCATAGCCGTCATCATTAACGTCGCCGGCGCCGCTAACGCACGTTCCGTAAAACGCTTCGGCCTGATCGCTCTCTGCTGACCAGCCGCCGGTCGCGCTTATCCCGGTCGCCGAACCGTAATAGAGAAATGCTGCGCCCTCCCATTGCTCTCCGTTCGTATAAGTCCTGGCCCCGATTATTACATCGTCGAAACCGTCATTGTTGACGTCGCCCGCTGAAGATACGCAAATGCCGAACTGACAGTCGATATGACTGCCCGTCAGTACGCAGCCGGCAGTTCCCGTCAAGCCGCCCGCTGAACCATGGTAAATAAACGCCCCGCCTCGATTCAAATAATTGTGGCTTCCCACTAAAACATCATCATACCCGTCACCATTTACATCGCCCGCCGAAGATACGGAATAACCGTAGCGGGCACGAAATCCCGTCCCGGTTCCCGTCCATTCTGCCGCCTCGCTTAAACCGGAAACAGAACCATGATACAAAAATGCCTTACCGTCACGCTCCTCTCCCGTCGTGTAGTCCGGCGCCCCGACTATAACTTCGGAATAACCATCCCCGTTCACGTCACCCGCGCCGGCAACCCGAAAACCATACGCACAATCATACTGGTCACCTTCCCCAATCCAGGAAGGCTCGACAGGCAATCCCTTCCCCCTGTCGCTCCAACCAGGCCCGGAAATAACGGATTCGCCTGCAAATCCGGAAATCGCTAAATCTGATGAACGCAATAACCCTCCTATTCCATATACGAGTTCATTGCCTGAAACATCCCTACAATTTTCATCGGAACATTGAATTTCAATGATCCATGAAAATATTGCCATGAACGTAATTCCTGCCGAAATTAGAAAACCCCGCTGCAATTTCCCTTTAAAAATTAATGAATTCATTATTTTACGCTTCCTCTCCTGTAAGATCATTTCTGTTACTCATTATAAGAAAAACCAGCGGTTGATCAAGCGGATGCTGCATTTTAAGATGCACTTCAGACAAAAGTAACGATGACGCATCTGGATGCCGTATCACATGTTGGAAACATCAATTTGCGAATGCGAATGACTCTGACATTCTCGCAGATATTTTCATTTGACGGATTCCGATTTTTATCTTTTCTTCTTTACCAATTTCTCCTGTTTTCGCCCCCTGATAATTTTGTTCTTTGTCCTGATTGCCTGGTATTGATTTTTGCAATTTATTGTAATACTTTAAGATGATGGATTGCAGCGACGACGTTGCTGTTCCGGTTTGATGAAGTTCTGTCGCACAATCCCGCTAATTCAGAATGTTTTAGAATTATTACTCTTTTAGTTTAAGTCAGCATGGAAAATCATCAAAGCAGCCTGGTCGGCAAATATAAAATGACATTGCAGGAGATTGATCTGCGTGACCCTATCGAAGCGGCCCCTGTTTCTCACAGGGTTATCGCCCGTTTAATCGACAGCGTTATTTCGGCGATATTATTTCTGGTGACTTACCTTGTCATTGAACAAGTATGGACGGGTCTGATTTTTTCCGGATTCTATCTGTTATTGCAGGATTGCCTCATAGTGAACAAGAGCATTGGAAAAATGTTAATGGGGATAAGAATTCTTTCCGTGCGGGTGAAAAAGAGAAATACCGCCCTGATGTCTTTCCTCCGCAATCTGCCTCTGGTCGGCATACTTTTTGTCCTGGCTGACGTATGCATATATCTCATTGAAGGAAAACTCTGTTTTTTTCATGTTTCTTATAAGCCTTTTCTGGGCGGTCATATTGCTTCCCTTTTGCTTCTCTGGCTGGAAGCGGGGTTGCTGATTTTCGGGAAGAATCCCTTTCGACTAGGAGACATCCTCGGCGGCACGGCAGTAGTTCCGGACGACAGGGACTACAAAGAGGATGAAGAGGACGAGGAAGATCAACAGGCAGATGCGTCAGGCAGAACGATGACGAACGATTTCCTCGAATTCAGGTCGAAACCTCCCGAACGCGCGCAACGTCTGTCCTCCCTGACCCGGATTTTTCATACAAAATCGTAGTCAGAGCGTTCAGATTCCCGCAGATTCAAGCATGGCGGACTGAAGGACTGCGGAAAAACAGCAGCGCTACGTTGAGCAAGGCCGCAGGGAGCAGCGCTTGAAGGTACGGGGATATGGACGCTCGTAACAGGTTTTGTATGAGAAATGCGGGCTAATGCTGCAGAGAGCGTTTATGCCTTATTCTAAAACAAGGATTTCCACTCTTCTGTTTTGTCGCCTGCCTTCTGCGGTAGAATTATCTGAGATCGGTTTCGTTTCGCCGTAACTGATCACCGACATCTGTCTTAAAGCGATCTTACCCACGTCGTTGAGATACCGTCTCACGGCCTCGGCTCTTTTTAATCCCAGTTCGTAGTTATATTCCTCATCGCCTAAAGCGTCGGTGTGGCCCTGAATTTCCAGGTATGAGTGAGGATAATCATTGATCAATTTCAAAGCGAATTCTTCAATCGCCCTGGCGCAATCGCCTGAAACTTTCCATTCGCCGATTCCGAAATGACAGATGTCGTCCGAAAGCGCCATCTGGTAAACCAACTGACCTTTTGCGATCTTACCGGCTTCTTCAGCTCGCGCCAGCGCATCCCTGGCCGTCTCAGATAATTCATTTACTTTAGTTTCCTGCGTATCGATCTTATCGGAATTATCGCTTATCCTCGTTTCATTGGCCTCGATGCTTGTCTCCAAATCCGCAATTCTCTGGTCTCTTTTCGACATCTCATTATTGAAATGATGCTTCGAAACGCAAGAGCTCAATGTCGTCATGACTAGCGCCGATAAACATGCAGCAATGATTCTCACAGCAAAATGATTTTTCATCCGTTCTAACTCCTTTCGTCCTTTCGATCTCAATTCGTTAATTCTGACTTCTGATGTTATCAGATTGAAAAGAACCCGTCAAATAACCTTTCTGCGAACGCACTCTGTATTTTCTTTTTTTCACCCTGACTTCAATTTCCCGGTAAATTTTGTCCGTGCCCATCATAGCGGAATTGAATCCGATGATGTATTGCGAGCCCAGTTCTTTAAGAATAACATCACACGCCCTTTTCATTTCATGCGGTTCGCCGACCATAAAACATTTGCCCCCGGTAGCCGAGGCTATTTCTTTAAGCATCTCCCGGTTGATCAGATCGGGTTGATTGGGCGGAAGTTCCTCGCCGTAAATAGGATCGATTCCGATTGAATAAACCGGTATATTGATCCGTCTCGTCAGCAGCAGCGCTCTTTTCAATTCCAGATTGCTGGCATTGTCGATGCCGTCAGTGAAAAGTAGCACCGCTTTATGAACATGTTCGCCTTTTCTGGCGATTTCAGGCACTGCTGCGACCGCATCAAGCAGCGCCGTTTTACCATAAGCCTTGACGCCCTTCATGGACTCCTTCAGTTTCGTCTTGCTCTTTGTAAATAGCGAACCGACTTCCAGGCCCGCATCCGCAAACAGAAGCAACGCAGCTTCATCCTCTTCCTTAAGGTAATTTATCAGGATTGTAACCGCCTCTTTGGCATTGTCGAACTTGTCCAGTATCCTCATGCTGCCGCTGACGTCCAGAAGTATGACCAGACTCGTCGGAGCCTCATACGATTTAGTCACTTCCTTGATCTCCTGCGGTATTCCATCTCTGAGGACAATGAAATCATTCTTTGAAAGATCAGTAACGAATCTGCCTTTTTTATCGGTCACCGTCACGGTCACTCTCACGAACTCGACCGAATACGAAAGATCATAATCAATATCCTGCGGAACATCTTGATTGCCTGATTCGGCGGATTTTTTTTCATTTTCTGCAGATGCGTATCGTTCCCCGAAAATATGACCGCAGCAGAGAAGCATAAGACAGATAAGGAGCATCCTGAATAACCGGCATTTTATCGATCTATTTCGCTTCATGTTATTGGCTGGCGTCCTCCGGAATTACGACGACGTTCAAAGACTTATATTTTTTATGCCAATTGACGGGAAATTTCAAACGAAAACCTTTCCGTGATCTGTAAATAAGATGGCGTTTTTCATAACCGTACCGGAATAATTTCCAGGTAATTTCCACGTCTTTTCGGCAGTATTCGGTCAGCAAATTCCATTTCGCTTCTCTGAACCATCTTATGGCGGCCAGTCCATCACCTGATTTTCTCGCGCCCAGAGTCTGTTCAGCCAGGTGGTCCAGGCTTAAGCGGTGTCCGAGTCTGTCAGCGACATCTTCCAGTATATCGATGTTCCTTATCTTGTTTATCTTGTGCTTGCTGTATCCTTTAAGCACCGTGTAATCGAAACGCTTCTGATTGAATCCAATGATAACCTCGGCCTCTTCCAGCCGCTGAATCAAATCACGCGCCTGTTTTTCATAATAAATTTCGTAGCGTTTCTGTTCGACATCGTAAACGACGCCGACCGACAGTTTCATTTTCTTTATGTTGCTCCATCCGCCTACGTCGTCGGAACTGTTTTGAGTTTCCAGATCAAAGACCAGTATTCTGCCTTTCCGGGCTGAAGAAAGAGGCGGAGCTTCAGGTTCGGGTTGAGAGGGCAGGCGGGGCAGCGGAATCTTTTTTGGTACTGTTTTCTTTTTTGTTTTTTCAGGCCACCGGAAATTTTCATCCAGAAGAGCTGTAAGCAGAAGAACGGCGCCCTGCTTGTCCAGCGGTCTATTGCCGGCTCCGCAGCGGGGCGAAAAAATGCAGGATGGGCAACCTTCCGTGCATTCGCATGATTCGATGGTATCCAGGGTTCTCTGCAGTAAGTCGCGGCCGAATGTTATGCCCTTTTCAGCTATTCCTATGCCTCCGGGGACGTAATCATAAATGAAAACAGCGCCTGTTTTCGTCTGGGGATGAAAGGGGAACGATATGCCGCCGACGTCGAACCGGTCGCACATCGTAAAAAGCGGGTAAAGCGACAGAATAACATGTTCGCAGGCATGGATGGCGCCCATGAAATGATGGTCCTGGTCTTCGAGAAGCATGCGATATTTTTCGTCAAATTGAAACCACACGCCGGTGGTTTCAAATATCAAAGGCGGCAGATCCAGGTCGTGTCTGCCCAGTATATCTCCTCCATGAATTCTCTTCTTGACATAGGAATCGATGAGCTCCGTCACTTTTATTCGCCCGCGGTGCATGACGGTACGGCCGACCGAAGCCGATTCCAAATCGTCCAGTATTTCCGTTTCTTTCTGGTTTCTCGTCTGCGTGTACCAGGCTGCTTTGGTTCGCCGGACCAATATGCTCTTCTTGTTCAAATCCATGTCCAGCACGTGATATGTCTCTCCTCCATGCAGATACACGGCCCCTGGATGCCCCTCATGGAAAGCCCGCGTCCCTGACATCCTGCCGATGACGCGGTGCTCGGCGCCTTCTTCGACAATCGTAAAACTGTCCCCTGCCGATCGAATATCGACTTGTCGCTCAGGATGGTCCTTCACGGAATGCCATCTGAGTCTGTCGACTTCTGTGAGCAGCTTCCCAGATTCTTCCATTTCATTAACCAGCGCGGCCGTCTGTTTTCCGAATATGTTCAATTCATCTTCTTCAATAGGAGCTTCAAAGGCCGCACACATCAATTGCTTTTCAGCGATGTACCTGTTCTCAGGATCGATGCCGGCTTTTTCAAAAGGCAATCCGAACAGGACGTCCGGATGCTTGACGAAATACTGGTCCAGAGCGTCCTGTCCCGCAATCATGAATACCAGAGGTTCCTTTCCCCGTCGCCCGACTCTTCCGCCTCTCTGTTGAGTGCTCACGATGGTGCCGGGATACCCTGAAAGAATGCAGACATCCAATCCCCCGACATCAATTCCCAGTTCAAGTGCGCTTGTGGAGACTACTCCTTTCAGCTTTCCCGAAAACAGCTTCCTCTCCGTTTCCCTTCGCTCCTCCGGAAGAAATCCCGCCCGGTATATTCCTATTTTATCCTTTAACTCCTGGTCCTCTCCTGTCGACCAGGCATAGATCAACTCGGTTATCTTTCGAGCCTTCGTAAATACGATCGTTTTGAGGCCGGAATTCACGCAGACCCGTAGCAAACGTGATGCAACCGTCATGGAACTCAACTCCGGATTCAAAATGACGAAGTGCTTGCCGGGCGTCGGCGCTCCGGACTCCTTCACAACCCGAGCCTCCCGATTCGTAAGACGATCAAAAAGCTCGCCGGGATTGGCTATGGTTGCTGATGCCGATATTATTGAAGGACGAACGCCGTAATGACGGGCAATGCGCAGAAGCCTTCGGAGTATAAACGCCACATTGCTGCCGAATATCCCCCGATAGGTATGTATTTCATCAATGACGATGAATTTCAGATTCTGAAAAAATTCCGACCAGGATTCATGGTAAGGCAGAAAAGAGCGATGCAGCATGTCGGGATTGCTTATGAGTATATTGGGCGTGTTGGACCTTATTTTTGTTCTTTTGTGCGAGGGAACATCACCGTCGTAAACAGCGACCAGCGATTCCGGCGTTCGGTCGAAATAAGAAGCCGCTCCTTGCAGCATTATCGACTGATCCTGACCTAAGGCTTTGAAGGGAAAAAGATACAATGCTTTCGACTGCGGATGGGTCAGAATGCTTTCCAATACAGGAATATTATAGATCAGGCTTTTCCCGCTGGCTGTCGGAGTCGCCGCCAAAACGTCGTAACCCGACCTGATCAAATCGATGCATGCAGCCTGATGGGAGTATAAGTTCGTTATGCCGGCATCCACTAACCATTTCGTTGTCCTTTCATCTAAAGGTTCAGCAGGTTCTCCGACCTTTGCTTCTGCAGGCGGAGTATACTCGTGATGCACCCACATGTCTTTATATGTTCGATCAGATTTCAGATTCTCAAGAAATTGAATTATACGAGGGTCCATATTGTCCTTTCGGCCTAGTTCCGCCGGAGCAATCATAACGAATCACAGTTTTTGATTCAAGATGAATTAATTTCACGAAATTTGATTATTTTTTCGCAATCTGGTATCTCAAAGAAGGGTAGGACGACTTAAGCTTAAAATTTTTTTAAACGGCAACGGCCCCAGGATCAACGTTTGAAAAAAAATCAAATTTCCGAAACAGGCCGGGAGGATAAAAAAAATGAATTCCCGATTGACGACAATTTTCCTGCTTGCATTGTTTTTTTCGATTTCCACTCAATCGCTTATTGCTGCTGAATGGATATCTCTGATTGAGAGCTCTTCGCCCGGTGATATGCCGGTTGTAAGAGTAACAAATTCAGACGAGGGAGAAACTTTGTTCAGCGTAACCATACCGGGATTGTGGTTGGAGGAAGTGGAAAGAGAAGGAGAGACATTCACGAAATTATCAATACCCGGAGAGGGAAATTTACGCAATATCGGAGAACCTGAGCTTCCAGTTCTGGGTCGCATGGCGGCGGTACCCGATGCCGGTAGACTTCATATGCAATTCGAAGTTGGCGGCAGGAGCGTGATAGAGGATATTCGCATCGTACCGGCCCTGAAAAGAGACCGTTCGGAAGAAGGCTCGTTCAAGTTGAACCCAGATATTTATTCATCGTCAGAAATGTATCCGGCGGATGCGGCGGCGATGGACCGTCCGTCCATATTGCGCGATTATCGATATGTCAGGGTCGAGCTTCATCCTTGTCGTTATGTTCCAGCGGAAAATAAAGTAATAATTTCATCGTCGTTCGATGTTCGTCTTGAATATACCGATTCTGAAGGCGTGAATCCTCAAATCGACGGCGACGAACCCGTGAGCGTGACATTCAGTCGATTATATGAGCGCTGCTTTATTAATTATTCTTTTTTGCCCGACCGGGAGAAGGATGCGACAGAACCGTTACTGATAATCTGCTATGATGACTTTACCGACGAGATGTCGCCCATTGTCGAATGGAAGAAAAAGCGAGGATTGCCGACGACACTGACTCCTTTGTCGCAGGTGGGTGATTCGGCAGCAGACATCAAGAGCTATATCCAGCAGGCTTATGACGAATGGACTCCGAAACCGGTTTATGTATGGCTGATCGGGGACGGCGACGAAATACCGACGAATTACGGCATTGAAGGGTGCGCTTCGGACTACATGTATACGACTCTGGAAGGTTCGGACATTGATCCGGACATACTGATCGGCCGTTTGCCGGCTCAAAGCGGTTCAGAAGTCAGCGATCAGGTCAGCAAATTTTTCATGCATGAATCTTCGCCTCATGCTGACGACGATGCTGCGATGTATAGAAAGGCGACGGGAGTATCGTCCAGCTCAGGCTGGCCTGTGAATGATGACGATCGTTTGAATAATATACGTGACAGTTGGCTGTCCTACGGCCTGGAATCGGTTGATAAATTTTACAACAGCAATGGAACGGCAACGCCCTCTCACATCCTGACTGCCCTGGATGAAGGGCGTTTCTGGATAACTTACATGGGTCACGGTGACGGTACCGGATGGACTAACACGAATCCCAAATTTTCCAATTCGCATATCGATCAATTGAATAACGAGGACCGTTTTTGTTTCGTGGTCGACATTGCCTGCGACAACGGAGCTTTTACAGGTTACGGCGACTGTTTCGGCGAACGCTGGCTTAAGGCGGGAACAGTTGAAGAACCCAAGGGCGCGGTCGGATGCTATTCTTCATCCACGGGGACCGCGTGGGATGAATCCGGTGAGTTAGGTGAAGGCATGACTTATGCCTGCACGGACGAAAACATGTTCTGCTGGGGAAGCTCGGCATTGGGCGCCATGTTGTATTTAAAGGGGCAGATGGGTTCTGGAAGCAACGTTTTGGAAGTTTTCCAGCAGTTTATACTGTTCGGCGATCCATCCATATATATCTATGCCGGTAATCTGATCGAACCGGTGGTCGCTCATGATCCTTTTATACCCCTGGGTTCGCATGAATTCACGGTCAGCGTGACGGACGGTTCCGAACCTGTCGCCGGCGCAGCGGTATGCGCCTGGCTGGAAGACGAATTTTACGCGGTCGAGGAAACGGATGCATCCGGAACAGCCGTATTACAAGTCGATTCGAACAATTACGGTGATGCCTTTTTAACGGTCACAGGCAATAATATCAGGCCTTATCAGGAAATCGTACCAGTCATGATACCCAGTTGCGGGATCGTTACGTTCGACAAATCGACATATAACTGTTCGGATGACCTTGAAATAAGGGTTTGGGACACTGATTTAAATTCTAATCCTGCTTTTCCCGATACGGGCACAGCCGATATATGCAGCGACTCCGAACCTGTTCCGGAAACGATAACTCTAACTGAAACCGGGCCGAATACCAGTGAGTTCCTCGGAACGATAACTCTGTCTGAAACTCAGAGCGGTCCGGGATACCTGCTTACGTCAGACGGAGAAACCATCACCGGACATTATCACGACGAAAACTGCGAAGGCGAACCGCACGAAGTTTACACAGACTCTTCGACGGATTGTATCGCTCCCTCGATTTTTAACGTTTCATCATCCGAAGTGACCGTGACGGGAGCCGTCGTTTCCTGGCAGACGGACGAAACTTCCGACAGCCTCGTATATTACGGGTCGAGCTTTCCGTTGACCATGACCTCTTACGATCCGGCATTAACGACTGACCATACGATTACGCTGGAAGGACTGGAAGAATGCACGGTTTATTATTTTTACGTCGTTTCTGAAGACCAGGCCGGCAACATCGCCCTGGACGATAACGGCGGCGATTACTATGATTTCGTTACACTGAACATCGACATTCACTTCAGCGACGACGTCGAATCAGGTCCGGGGGATTGGAGCGCAACAGGATTATGGCATATTGTAGGACCTGATAGCGATTGCTCTGAATATCACTCGGAAAATCATAGCTGGTACTACGGAGAAGAAGATTCTTGCACCTATGATACCGGAGGAACCACACAGGGATGTCTGACGACCCCGCCCATCGATTTGACCGAGGCGACCGCCGCCAATCTGACCGTATGGCACTGGCTGCAAACTGAAAATATGCAGGGTTACGATACGGGCGTCATTCAAATAAAGAAAAATTCACAGGGCAGCTTTACGACTCTCGGTTCCTATATTTCGACAGGAGGTTCCTGGCAGGAACTCGAATTCGACGTCTCCCCTTACGTAGGAGATACTGTGACCCTCAGATTCTGCTTCGACAGTGATGACGCGTATTATAACGACTACAGAGGATGGTATATCGATGACGTTCTCCTCGCCGTCGAATCCGAATGCATCCCGGATACTCCTACCCCCTACGATACGCCCACTCCGACTTCCTCGCCTACCCAATCTCCTACCGCAACACCCACCCTTTCCCCCACGAACACAGCAACTCCTACACTCTATCCGACGTTATCACCCACTTTAACTCCAACGCCAACACCGACTTTCACGATCCCCCACACTTCTACTCCCACCAGAACACCAACGCCTACTTCAACTCCGACACAGGATATTACACCTACTCCTACCTTTTACCCCTCAATTACTCCCACAGCTTACTACACTCACGTTCCTCAGGATATCTCAATTAAACTGCTCTTGAACCAGGAAATGTTCCATGCCGGCGACCAGTTTATTCTCGATTGCCGTATCACTAATAATACCGAAAACTCGCACACCTTGAACCGGTTCATCCTGCTGGACGTTTATCAGAATTACTGGTTCTACGATGACTGGACCCAGGAAATGGACTGGACCGTCGAAGAAATTCCCGCCTACTTCGACGAAACGGACAACATCCTGATTTTCGTATGGCCGGCAAACGCAGGCGTCGCTTATGACCTTAAATTCTGGGCGGCGCTTATCGATGATGACTGGAACATTATCGGGGAGGTGGATTCCAAGTCCTTCGGATATGAATAATCATATTATTTTTTTTGAATTACTTCGTAATAAATTTGATTGTAAGTTGTATATCTGTTAATTGATAAGCGAGTAATCGCGGACCGACTTCTGTCTTGCGTTTATTTCTTCACAGTTTTAAAACCGGAATTTCAAAGGAGGAAAAAGTTAAATGAGACTGCTTCAAGGCTTTGTCATAATTTTGTGCGTCGGAAGCCTTTTTTTGCCGGCATCTGCAGATGCAGGACGCTGGATTTCACTGACAGACGGAGCGGAACCGGGCAGTCCGCCGACCGTCACAGTTATTTCATCTGATGAATCTGAAACAGTTCTTTCAGTCGAAGCGACCGGATTCTGGGTTGACGACGTCGAAATGAACGGTGAAATATTTCAGAAAATCAGTTTTCCTGATGAGGGTTATATGAGGAACCTGGGCGAACCTGAGCTGCCTGTAATCGGCCGCATGGTAGTCGTGCCTGACCTCAAGGGCATTTCCATGGATACTGCGGTGAGTGGAGAAACGGTTCTGGAGGGATATCGCATCAATCCTGCTCAAAAGAAATACCGTTCTTCGATCCCGGTCGAATTCAAATTCAACCGTGAGGTATATTCTTCATCGAAGCCGTATCCGTCGCAGGCAGCGTCAAAGGGACGTCCGTCCATCATGAGGGATTACCGGTTCGTACGGGTAGAATTTCATCCTGTTCGTTATATTGGTTCTGAGGAAAAGCTCATCGTCAACAACGAGATAACTGTGACTCTGCGTTATGAGGGACCGGCCCAGATCAATCCGCATTATCAGGAAGCAGGCGAGAGCATCAGTCCGACATTTGCAGTATTATATAAAGAATATTTCATTAATTATAATTATCTGCCAGAGCGCGAAAAAGACGCGGCAGAACCTTTGCTGATAATATGCTACGATGAATTTGCGACTGAGATGGATGAGATCGTACAGTGGAAAACCAGGCGTGGTTTGCCGGTTACTTTAACCCTGTTGTCGGACATAGGAACATCAGCAGACGATATTCAGGATTACCTGCAGGAAGCCTACGACACCTGGAGTCCCAAACCTGTATATGTATGGCTGATAGGCGACGGCGGCGAGATACCGACGAATTACGGTATAGGAGGCTGTGCGTCTGATTATATGTATACGACCCTGGAAGGCTCTGACATAGACCCTGACGTTTTCATCGGGCGTTTATCCGCGCAAACGGGGACCGAAGTCGCAAACCAGACGACGAAGTTCATCACGCATGAATCGACGCCTCAGACAGGCGAAGAAGCGGCCATGTATCTGAATGCGACTGGCGTATCTTCGAGCGACGGTTATCCTGTAAACGACGACACGAGACTGGATCGTATAAAAGACAGTTGGATCGACTATGGAATAGATTCTGTAGACCGTCTTTACATCAGCAACGGACAGGCTACTCCGGCGAACATCATTGATGTGCTGGACGAAGGACGTTTCTGGATAACGTATATGGGTCACGGAGACAGAACAGGCTGGACCAGCACCAATCCCAAGTTCTCCAACTCCCACATCGATCAGTTGAACAACGAGGCTCGTTCATGCTTCGTGGTAGATATAGCCTGTCAAAACGGCGCTTTCGTCTCGGGCAGCGACTGCTTCGGCGAACACTGGCTAAAGGTTGGCACGGCGGCTGAGCCTAAAGGGGCCGTGGGTTGTTATTCCTCCTCGACCAATACGGCCTGGGATGAATCGGGCGAACTTGGCGAAGGCATAACCTATGCCTATACGGAAGAAGATATGACGACGTATGGCGCTGCTGCGATGGGGGCCATGCTTTACCTGGAGGAACAGATGGGTTCGGGCAGCAACGTGGAGGAAGTTTTTCAGCAGTTCGTACTGTTCGGCGATCCTTCCATTCACGTTTATGCAGGAGAACTGATCGACCCCGTGGTGACGCATGATCCTTTCATACCGCTTGGTTCGGTGGATTTTCAGGTCACGGTGACTGACGGTTCCAATCCGATTGAAGGAGCTGTCGTCAGCGCGTGGTTGCCGGGCGAATTTTACGAAGTCGAATTGACGGACGCTTCCGGCGTGGCAGTGTTATCCCTGGAATCCTCCATCTACGGCGATGCCTTCTTAACGGTCACGGGCAACAATATTAGACCTCATGAAGAAATAGTGCCCGTAATGATTCCGAGTTGCGGCATAGTGACTTTCAACCAGGCTAAATATCACTGCTCCGCAGAGCTTGAATTACGCGTTTGGGATACTGATCTTAATACGGACCCTGGCGTTGTCGATACGGCAGAGGCCGACATATCGAGCGATTCAGAACCTGCGCCCGAAATTATCAATTTGACGGAAACGGGTGCGGATACCAATGAGTTTCTGGGAACGATCATGCTTTCGGAAACGGAAAGCGGACCCGGTTATCTCCTGGTTTCCCATGAAGACGTTATAATCGCTCATTATTACGATGAAGATTGCGAAGGAGAGCCCGTCGACGTTTATGAAACGGCTGAGGCTGATTGTGAGGGACCCACTATAAGCGGCGTTTCTTTCTTCAATGTTACGGACACCCAGGCAATCATCACCTGGACGACCGATGAAGCATCAGACAGCGCGGTCTATTACGGTTTCGATACTCCGCCGACAGAATCGGTCGCGCTGAGCGAATCGGTTACTGAACATGTCGTTCTGCTGGAAGGGCTGGATAATTGTTCGAAATACTATTTCTATGTGACTTCAACAGACGGATCGGGGAATACGGCGATTGACGATAACTCGGGCGAGTATTTCTATTTCAATACATTAGGACATTTTGTCCTTCTGGAGGAGATGATGGATGCCGATCCCGGCTGGACCGTATCCGGCGGAGATTGGGAATTCGGCCAGCCCACGGGCCAGGGAGGTTCTTACGGCGATCCTGACCCGACGTCAGGTTACACGGGAGACAATGTATACGGGTACAATCTCAATGGCGATTACACAAACAGCATGCCTGCCTATCATCTGACCACGCCGCCTCTGGATTGTTCCATGGCATCGGGCACGACTCTTACCTTTTACCGGTGGCTGGGGGTTGAACAACCGACTTATGATCATGCTGTCTTATCGGTATCCAACGACGGAACTAACTGGGACGAATATTTCCATAACGAAGGGACCATTTCGGACGGAGACTGGGTTGAATGCACCTATGACATTTCCGCTTCTGCAGACGGACAATCGACGGTTTACATTCGCTGGAGCATTGGTCCGACAGATTCAGGCTGGACCTATTGCGGATGGAACATCGATGATGTTGAGGTCTCATATCTGGCGCCTTGCAACGTCCCGATCCTGACCCACGACAGCCATACGATCAATGATCAAGCCGGCAACGCCAACGGCGAACCCAATCCCGGCGAATGCATCGTCTCCGAAATTACCCTTTATAATAATTCCGGCATAGACGCGACGAACATCTCCGCGACCGTTTCGGAAACCAGCGAATACGTGAGCGTTACCAACCCGGATATCACTTTTCCCGATATATCCGCCCACGAATACGGCTCATCCATTGGTCCCCATCTGGCCTGGGATATCGACTCATCAGCGCCCGACGGCGCCATCGTACAGTTCTCCATTTCCTGGACAAGCGATGAGGGGTCCGGTAATACGGCCTTCTCAGCGACCATCATGAAACCGATACTCAATTACACGAACCACACCATCGACGATTGCACGGGCGATAACGACGGCATCGCCGATCCGGGAGAAAGCATCGTATTGCCTGTGCTCCTGACTAATTCTGGTCACGGAATCGCCATGAACGTGGCCGGGACTCTTAGCACGAGCTCCGAACATATCGTCATGGTCGACGATGCCGGCGCCTGGAACGACATTCCCGGTGAAGAATCAGGATGGAGCATCGATGATTTCGGTTTCGAAGTAAGTCCGGATGCGCCATTGGGAGAAATGGTTGAAGCGACTTTACAGGTTTATGGCGACGGATTCCTTAACACTTTTAATTTCACATTCGGAATAGGAGCTCTGCCGGTTTTGGTGATAGACGATGACTCTGGCGATCACGCCGCCGTTTTTACCGACGTTCTGGCGAACAACGGTTATCTCGTGACGGAAGAGACGCCCGCCGGGACTGACCCTGGCGAATGGCCCGCTTATACTTTCATCGTGTGGAGTTCCGGAGACAGCAGCGAACCCGTGTCTCAATCCGCGTGGTGCGATAATCTGGAATCATACGTTGCCGACGGCGGTAAATTGCTGATCGAAGGCGGCGAGATAGCCTATGATTTCTATTGGAGCGACCCCGATTTTCTGGAGAACGTATGCCATGTATCAGACTGGAACGGAGACAGTTCCGGCGATCTCGAACTGGCCGCTGCAGATCATCCGATCGCATTCTCTCCCTATGAACTTCCTTCCACAATTCAACACGCTTACTCGAGCTATTATGATGAAGACGCCTGTGATGCCGCTTCAGATGCTGAAATCGTCTTCGGATGGTCTTCGGCAAGCGGCGGTGGTCTTATAGTCTACGATGACGATACTGATCCGGGTAACGGAGGACAAATTGCTTTCTACTCCTATTCCATAGGAAACGTTGAAATTGATCTGCAGGACAAGATGATCGTCAATACTGCAGCCTGGCTGGCAGGCGGCGGCGGCGCCCTTCCCACTCCCACTCCTTCCTTCACACATGGTCCTCCTACATACACGCCTAGTTATACTCCGACCTACTCACCCACTTCCGTGCCTCCCACAAATACTCCCACTTTCACGCCCACCTCTTCTCCCACTGATATCCCGCCGACTTACACGCCGACTGAAACGCCCACCGAAGTCCCGCCTACCTGGACGCCGACATCCACGCCGACCGGCATCCCTACCGATATCCCGACTCAAATACCCACTTACATCGTGACGGAAACGCCTACAGCAGTCCTGACAGGCACTCCTTCTTTCATTCCCTCGCCCACACCCAACAGCATCAATATCCAGGTAATTCTTAACCTGAATACCTTCAGGCCCCAGGACGACTTCATCCTGGAATGCCGTATCGTCAATCCCGGTCCATTCCTGGAGCTCAACGAATTCATTATTCTGGAAGTCTACGGCAGTTACTGGTTCTATGACGACTGGACACAGAATTTCGACTACGTTCCGATCGAAATCCCCGCTTACTCAGATGAAACTGAATCCATCCTTCAGTTCGTCTGGCCCGAAGGAGCAGGAACAGCCGACGGCCTGAAATTCTATGCAGCCCTGCTGGATAACGCTTTCAACCTGGTCACCGACATCGACGTCATAACCTGGGGGTTCGAAGAATAAGCATCTCGAATGGCCGGCCCAAGCCGGCAGAGCCGAAAACCTGGACTTCAACGGAGCCGCATTTCATCACGAAACATTCAACCTTATCGGACACATCCGCGATATGATATCTGACTATTACACACACGTGACACAAGATTTCAATTGGGTCTGTTCTTATATTAGATTTACGATTGCGTTGAATATACCGACTCCGATTCCCGACTGAGACTGTGTGGGATCAAAAATAATGGACTGCCTGAATCAGACTTGCAAATAACGCGCACAGGCAAAGTCCCGGAATATAGCCGAAAACGCCTAAAAACCCTCGACGTAATTAAGGCAAAGTCCCCCCGCTTGCGGGGGGATATAGGGGGGGCTTTCAATGAAGTCACAGTTTTATATATTTTTGTTCTGATGAACAAGTTTTATAACTCCTTGTATTTGAAGTGTAAAATGAAAATCATTCGTCTATTATGTTAAGCGTGTGTAAAAGTGAGATAAGATGGGGCTATTTTTGACAGCAATAAACGGGGGCTGAAAAAACAGAGGATACATTTTTTTTAAACTACTGAGTGATATTGCGGATGAAACATCCTGTATGAATCAGCAGCTAATCGGGAGCAGGATCGATTGAATTTTTTTTCGATCGCCGTAGCATTGCGAATGAAATATCTTGTCTGATGCGACTGTTAATCGGGGTCGGTATCAGGATCGAGTTATCAGAGGTTTGCAGAACCGCATAAGCGTGATCGATATCATTACGCGTCCTGGAAAGCGGCAGGATGCCGCTTCTACATTCTTTCGTTCTCTTAAGCTTCTTTCCGATAATGTTTTTTTTTCGTTTTTATAAAAAGTATTCCGCAGAAACCGCCATCCGCCATCCCCCATCCGGCTCAGTTCACGTAACCCAAAGCCTCCAATTGCTTGTTTATCTGAGGCGTTAGAATCCCTTCTTCCACTTTACGATTTGCTGCTGTTCGATAAACTTTTTTCTGCCACTCCCTTAGCTTACGGTCCAGTTTTTCTGCCGCTGATTTTTCTCTGTAAATCAGATTGACTTTTTCTTCCGGGTCTTTGGCCAGATCGTACAATTCGCGTTTTATGACCCTGCAGCGGTATTTATTAATGAAATCGTCCGAAGTCCAGAAAGTTGCCAGGTTTTCAACGGCGGCATCGAAGAGAATCCATCTTTCGTCAACGTCATGAACCAGTTTATACTGACTGTTGGTTACGGAATGCGTCTGGTATCCGTTCCGGTATGAACCTATGCTGTAATGACAGGAGCGCATTTCATATTCCCCGTTCCCGCTGAGAAAAGGTGCGAAGCTTTGCCCCTGTAATTCCGAGCTCTGCTTTATATTTAAAATGTCGCATATCGTCGGCACAGCATCGACTAAACTTACCGGTCTGTCGATTCTTTGTTCTCCGGGCGCTTCCGGATGTACCCAAATAAGAGGAACTCTGACCGTCGGTTCATAACAGTGATCACCGTGAGCGAAATAATATTCATGTTCTCCCATACTTTCGCCATGGTCTGAGGTAAAAACGACGACAGAATTAACCCATAAGCGATGCTCGTTCAGGGCTGTGAACAAATCGCCCAAACTGTCGTCGACGTGTTTTATTTCGGCATCGTATTGCGCAACATAATAGTCGATATCCTGCGAATCGTCAATCAGAGCGGTTTTGATTATGCTGCCCTGGGGGTCTGAGCCTATGGGAATTTTTCTTGAACCGTGAATGTCTGAATAAGGATCGCTTGTGTAGAGGCTCTTGTATTCCGGGGGCACGATATAGGGCGTGTGAGGGTCCATGTAGTGAATCCAGAGAAAAAACCTTCTATCCTTTATTTTTTTCAATAACTTAAACACTTCCCTGTTGACCAGGCGGGACTCTTCAACCTCATCTTCCGGTATTCTGTTCCCCGCCATTTTAAAATAATCGAAACCCTGGTGAAAATTGAAATTCGGTCCTATTACCGTATTCGCAACTACAGCAGCCGTGTAGTAACCTTCCGTCGACAGTTTTTCCGCCAGCGTTTCGTTGAAATGCTGCAAACGGTCGCCGTTATTGAAGACCTGATGACCGGGGGGATACTTTCCCGTCAGCAGCGTCGCAACGCTCGGCGAAGTATTGCTTCTCTGCGCAATGCATCTCTCGAATAATATTCCCCTTTCCGCCAGACGCTGCATATTGGGAGAGGTCTCTCTGACATACCCGTACGGGACGGTATGGTCTGCCCTCAGGGTATCGACGGTAATCAGTATCATATTATAATCATGGTTTTTAAACGTATTTTCAGTCTCCTGAATCGTAGAAGAAACAAGTGCGTCGGGCCTGGCTGCAGACGCAGCGTTCAAGCGCACGGCATATAAAGCCGGTCCTGAAAAAGCGACGACTGAGAACAATGGTATTGCATAGCGGGAATTAACTATCCGGGTTCGGGATAAAAAATAAGCCGCTGCCGTAAATATGACGCTCAAAAACACTGCGCCGGCGGCCGTTATCTTTACCGACAAAGCCGGTTCCTCCGTCCACGAACATAATAATGAAACCTGATAAAAACGGAAGAACAGTATGATAAACCAGCCTGTACCTATTCCTGCAGACAGCGCCGTTCTGGATTCCTTCCATATTGATGCCGCAACGGTTCCGGCAATGCCCGGCAATAAAACATATACAATGCCGCAAACCGCAGCATAGAACAAAAGAAACCGCCCCTGGTCCGGAAACGGCAGATCATTGTAAAACATACCGACGACAGCGGCCTCAACCATACTTGCCGAAAAACCCATAGCGACTGCAATATTAAACGTATATGCCGGCCGGTTTTTCCAGTTCTTCATGCCTTGCGAATCTCCATTTTTAGCGTAAAAATGAGCCATACGACTTCGTGAGAACAGAAAGCGCAATGGTCTCCGATGTTTTTTCGGATTCATCAATGCCTCCCAAAGCGATAAAAATATGTAATTTTCATGAAAAAACAAGAACCCCTGGTTCCTTGAACCGACAGACGTTCAAGGCCTGAATCAATGATAAAAAAGCATGCCGGTAATGTCAATCCTGAAATAATACTCGCTTTTTTCCCGTTTTTATTTTAATATCAGGCGCTGTTCCGGGCATTGCGCCTGTTTACCCGGAAATCCCGTGAATTAACCTTACAGGAGGTATGATGAAGAGAAGATGCAGCGGCATATTGCAGCACATATCCTCGCTCCCGTCGCCCTTCGGAATCGGCGATTTAGGACGTGGAGCTTATCGTTTTGCGGATTTTTTGTATGAAACGAACCAGAGCGTCTGGCAGGTCCTGCCGCTGACGCCGACGGAGGGCTTTTATCATCACAGCCCTTACCACAGCACCTCTTCTCTGGCTTGCAATACTCTTTTCATCAGTCCGGAGTTATTGTCACAGGAGGGATTGCTTTCGCAGTCCGACCTGGAAACGGCGGGCGAAGATCATCCGGAAAAGACGAACTATGCCGGAGTCGTTGATGTGAAAACGAGGATGTTTGACCGCGCTTATCACGAATTCAAAAAGATATCCGATGCCCGGTTTGAAGCGTTCAACGAAGACAATGCGGAATGGTTGGACGATTACGCCTTATTCTGTTCATTGAAGAAGCATTTCGGAGGCAAAGCCTGGTTTGATTGGCCCGGTGATATCCGCAACAGGGATCAAGCCGCTTTGAACTCATACCGGAAGAAACTTTCAGACGAGATCGGCAGAGAAAAATTCCTTCAGTATATGTTCTGGAAACAGTGGAAAAATTTAAAAACCTATTGCAACGAAAAAGGCATTCATATAATCGGAGATTTACCGATCTACGTGGACCATGACAGCGTAGACGTATGGACAGAACCTCAATTTTTCAAATTGGATGAAAATAAACATCCTTATGTTGTATCAGGAGTGCCCCCGGATTATTTCAGCTCCACCGGACAACTCTGGGGCAATCCCGTATATGATTGGGAGAGCCTCAGGAAGGACGATTACGGATGGTGGGTGAAACGCATGAAGCGCAATCTGGCTCTCTGCGACTTTGTTCGGATCGATCATTTTCGCGGTCTCGTCGCCTACTGGGAAGTTCCCGCAGGCGAACAGACCGCTGTTAACGGTAAATGGATCAAAGCGCCGGTTTACGATTTTTTCAACCGCCTGATGAAGGTCTTTCCCAATATGCCGGTTATTGCAGAGGACCTGGGCACCATAACGCCCGACGTGAAACTCGTCATGAGACATTTTGAGCTGCCCGGCATGAAAGTCCTTCTCTTCGCATTCGGCGCGGATGATCCTCATCACCCCTATCTGCCCCACAACTATAAAGAAAACTTCGTCGTTTATACCGGCACTCACGACAACAATACCATTAAAGGTTGGTATGACAACGAAGCAGGCGATCAGGAAAAAAAGCGCCTGCTTGATTACATCGGATGTCATTTCGATCGGAAACAGCTTCACTGGGAACTAATACGCCTGGCCATGCGTTCAGTAGCGCACACTGCCGTCTTTCCCCTGCAGGATGTTCTCGGCCTTGGTCAGGAATGCAGAATGAACAAGCCCGGCACCGCGGACGATAACTGGATATGGCGCATGAAAAAGGATGCCGTCACCCCCGAAGCAAAAGAACGTCTCAGGGAAATGACCTGGAAATATGGTCGTGCCTGAGGCATCATTCCTTAAGGGTTAAACACATCAGTCTCCATCAAAGGATACCGTGCCGGCATTCAGTCGCTGCTTTTTCTATACCGAATCTCCGATTGCCACGCCGATAATGAAAATTTCGGTATTGATCAAAAAATAGTGGTTTAAGGTTACAATTCGAAAGAATACCTCATCATTTTGTTTCGATCCCGATTGCGATTGCGATACCGACCCCGATTACTGATGAGAGTATTTGACGAGTTCAAGCCTGTATTGAATTTATGAATTATTTATCCTTGCCCTTTTAATTCATTTATCCGCAATTCTAAATCGGTATCGGGGTCGGTATCGGTATCGGGGTCGGTATCGGTATCGGGGTCGAAAAATTATAAACGTTGTATTTGATTACCACCCCGGCAGATTGCTTCACCTTCAGCTATCAACAGCCTGTTTTTCGCCGAAATTTATTGATTTTTGTCTCGATTGCGATTGCGACCCCGACCCCGATTACTGAAACAAACTGTAAAAAGTTATGGAAGAGGTGTAACCCCGGTTCGATCTGTCCCCAAATTTCTATACACATATTGAAAAATAATGCCTGAAATTTACATATTGGACGGGAACCGTCAGAAGACTACTCGATGGTAAAGTCTCACCGCTCGCTTGTATACGTGGCCTCTATTTCTTTATGACCTTCATTGAACATGACGTATTCCGACCACCAATTTTCGCCGGGCCGCCACGTCTGCCTTATTTTCAACTGTTCCTCTCCTGACTTTTCAAGCACAGCCTCCACGGTTTGCTCTTCATCACGACCTTCGCCTCTGCTCAAGATAAGGTCGAAACCGTTTTCCGCGCTTTTTCGTTGAACCCTATCCGCTTCAATAGCAGGCAGTATTTCAACGGGAAAACCGTAAGGCGGATTAACGATGAGGGAGACATCATCCCAGTGCATTACCGATGGATTGCCCAGATTCTGACCGGCTGTCCTCTGAATTTCCAGGATTGTTCCGGTTTCTTCTGATACCAGCACGCTCCAGCGTTGCTCACGTACCCCTGCCGGAGCTTCCTGACCCGGTTCGAATGTTATTCTCCGGCACTGCTTATTATTCACTGTTTCGACATCGCCGGCCGAAACGGTCATTTCGTAGGAAGCCAGAATACGCGGTTCGTGTTTTGATGCTTCTGCAGCTTTCTCATGAAAATCTATAACCCAGTCTCTGGAATATAAATCGACGGCCAGGGTCCACGAATCGCCTTCATTCCAATTTCTGTATTCCAATGCAGCGCTGCCGGCGTTCGTTTTCAGATTATCCGCAGCCTGTCCGAACAGGACGGCTGGATTCATCAACATTACCATTATTATAATCAATTTTTTCATCAGATGTTCCCCCTGCATTAATTAGCCGTATCGATGGAACGGACGTTGCCTTCGGTGACATGAGGGTTATTGCCTCCCCAATTGGCATCCGTCACTCGCAACATGTTCGAAGGAGCGAAATTGGCATGTCCTGCAACGCTTATCCAGTCGTTCTCGCTGGAGCTTTGACTCACTTCGCCGTTCGACTGATATTCAACGATGTAGGTATATGTCATTGACCGGTCGTCCGTGTCGTCTGTGGGCGGCGTATGGTCCTGGTTGGCGTCCACGTCGTTTTCAATGCGGACGATTTTTTCATCGTCGCCGGGCGCTTCCTCATACTGAGCTTCAAATCGCCAGACGGCGTGGTTCCAGACTTCGCCGGGGTCGGAACCTTCGCTGCGGAGGTTGGACTGCAGAGAGACCTGCGACCCCTTTATATATTGTTCGAGCATGCGATGGAAATTTCCGACATACGAATCCGTCGAATCGCTGCCGGAAGTGGGCGGTCCTGCGGGGCATCCCCCCATATAATCGGGAACGGTGTAAATGCCGGTGGTTTCACCCATCTCAGCCCACAGCCCTTCCAGTTCATCGTTGTTCATTCCCGAACTGCCGGTGGGCGAAGGCTGGTCCAGCAGAACGGATGCCATGGCTCCGCCCAGGCAGTGACCTTCCCAGCCGTATAGACCCTGGCCGTTTTGAGCCTCCCAGTCTCTCGCAGTTGTCCCGAAAACAGCGTCATACTTGGACAGCGGACCGGGCACGTCAAACAAGTTAATCATGGTATGGCTGCGATCGTCGCCTCCCGGAACGGATTGCATTATGCCGTCATTACCGCAGCGGATGATGTCGCCGCCGCCGGCCGGACTTCCGGGAGGAACCACCTGAACGTCGTCCCCCGCCGCCGTCGTATCCGCAACTCCGTTGCCCCCGTCGTTGATGTAGTCCCCTTTCGTCGCCCACCAGTAAAAATTGAACGGCCGGGGAGACGCCGAACCCTCCTGCTTGAATTCGCTGGAAATCGACACCAGACTCTCTGAGGGCGTTTTTATATAATACCACCCCGGCTTATTCTCCGGCACCGTATACTGACAGGGCGATCCCGATGCCACTATGTTGGAATCGTAATCTCCCTTGAATATCGACTTCACTTTGTTTCTGTCCAAATCCGATCCGTCCGAATAGAATAACTGCAAGGAACTGCCGCTCAACTTCAACTCGCCGCCCCATTTCGTCGGTACATAAACCTTGCCGATCACATACTTCGACAAACTCGCGCTCTTGCCTAACGGCACCTTCTTCGTGTCAATCAATGCCGCATCAATCTCTTTGCTCGTCGCCAGAAAATCCGCCACAAGCGCCGGCCCTTCATCACCGGGCGCCCCTTCAAAACTCCTGCTTTCATTTTCCTCCCCAATAGAAAATTCCCTCGACTCCTCAAATAAATTCTCCGCATGCCTTAGCGAATCCTCGTATCTCTGCTCGACCGCACATGCTCCACTAAGCATAAATTGATTCATGAATCCGAAAACTATAAAAACCGCCATTCCTTCAATTAACATTTTCCGCATAATTTTTTTCTCCTCTTCCGGAACGGGTTGTCGCTTGTCGATATTATTACACGAGTTAAATTCATCAAGTCAACCCTAATCAGCGCCTGTCCGCAAAATCTTTCAGCAAATAAAATGTAATGCGGGAAATGATTTGTGCGTTACTGAACGAAAGATGATCCTGGCCGGAATCTTGTCAGCCGACTCATTCGTCCTTTGCCGCCCAAAACCGAATGGCTGTGATGATCGTATGAAAAAGCGAATCGACTTTAAAACCTATTGAGCGGAAAAGAATTTAATCATTTGAAAAAAATTAAAACAAAAAGTTTACATCTTTATCTTGACAAACTGATCGCTAACAAGCTAATTTCCTTTGTAGTGATTAAACCAAGATGAATCAAGGGAAGGACTTTTGAATTAATTTTATTGCTGCAGGAAACGACAGGCATCTTTTTGATCCAGAGGTGATGGTCCTTCAAACGTTCAAAGGTTTTTGACGAACGCTTTTCATAGCGAACTCAGCGAATTTTGAAGGAGGAAGAAATTCGTTGTCTGGCAAACCAGCGATCAATAGATTTATTTCATTAAATTTTTCCCTCTCGCCGGAAGTCCATTTCAACAAAATGCAAAAAGGGGACTGAGAATTTTCAGCAGGGACTTTCTGTTGCAGAGCATAAGGAGATAAGGGATGAAGAAGTCGGGAATTATTGTGTGTTTATTATTGACGATATCCATTATTTTTCTGACGGGTTATGCGGTCGTCGGACAGGGATTGAGCGAAAAAGCAAAGCATATTAAAAAAACAACAGTGTGCGCGGAATTATGTCCGTTGGGCTCTAAAAATATTGAGACAAAGAAGGGCGCCGGACCTGACAAGGGCAATCAGTGGGAACAGGAGGAGACGTCCGGGTCCATTCCGGTGTATCGTCACGCAGGTGCGGCATATGACGGCAAGCAGTATTATTTCAATGGATTGGACAAGGACAATGCATTGATGAATCTGACTCAGAGTTATGACCCTGCAATCAGTTCGTGGGATACGGGATTGGCGGCATCGCCGACTGCAGTTTATGGAGCTTGTGCGTTTGAAATTAATGGACAGATATATTTAATCGGCGGTTTCACGAGCACGAGCGGCGACTGGGCGGCTACTGATGCGGTTCAGATATATGATCCTTTGGGCGACTCCTGGAGTTCAGGCGCTTCCATGCCCGTAGTACGGGGCGGCATATCGGGCGGAAAGGCCGGCGGCAAGATTTACATCGCAGGCGGCAGCGGTTCAGTCTCCTATCCGACGGATACGCCGACGTATGAGTATGATCCTTTGACCGACACCTGGACGGTGATGACGGCCTGTCCCAGGGGAAGCACGGGGCTCTTTTTCGGAGGCGGAACAGGATTGGGCGACAAGGTTTATGCAGGCGGCGATTATCGGGGTTATAATACCTTTTATGAATTTGATCCGTCGCAGAACACCTGGAACAATTTGTCGGCATTTCCCGCGGACCTGGGGAAACATTCTCCCTGCCTCGTTGCATCAGAAACGGAGAACGTCTTATACGCATTCGGCGGCTCATTTTCTTACTGGGGCGCTTTTTCGGATAAGACGTACACTTATAATCCTTCAGAGGACACCTGGAATTCGTTCAAATTTGACCTGAAAGACGGCTGCTGCGGTCATGCCGGCAGTTTATCGGGAAACAAATTGTATACATTCAGCGGAGCTCAAGGTTTTTACGCGTTGTTGCCTCCGCCGCATGAATCGATTCAGATTCTGTTTGAGGGATTGAATATATTTCCTGCATTGAGCCGTTCCGGGGCTTTTCCCGGAGAAACCGCTTCGCATACGATAGAGATCATCAATGAAACGGGAGCGGACGACAGTTTTGATTTGACTTATGCGGGTAATGCCTGGGTAGTAGAGGGGCCGGACAATACGGGACTGATAGCCGACGGCGCTAAGTTGGAAATCGAGATATCTGTATCGGCGCCGGCTTCGGCTCTGCCCTTTTCAGACAGCGATTCAGCAACCATAACTGCGGCAGGAGTCGGTGACCCATCCAAGACTGATACTGGCGAGTTGGAGACGTGGACGGCGCCGATGTGGCGGATGAAGCCGCCGATGGTTGAACCGGGTCGTTATCGTGCGGCATCGGCTGCCTGGGGAGATTCAATGTATCTCTTAGGAGGATTTGATGAAAACGGTTGGGAAATAAGTGACGTAGACCGTTACGATTATTTAAGCGAGACCTGGACTGAATTGCCTCCGATGAGTAATGCCCGCGCCAATTTCGATGCGGCAGCGTTGAACGGCCGAATCTGGATCGCGGGCGGTCAGTACAACTGGAGTTATCAGAACAGGTTTGAATATTATGACATAGCGACCGATTCCTGGAATACGCAACCTTCCAACATGCCATATGCCGCTTCGGGTCTCGGTATGGGCGCCTTCGGCACAAAGATTTACGTCATTGGAGGCGAAACCGATGCAGGGGAATCAGCGAGTTTATTCGAGTATGATATAAATTCCGACACGTGGACTCAATTGTCTGACATGCCGGGGGGACCTCGGTCATATATTGCGGCGACGACGGTAGGCGACAAATTGTATGTCGTCGGCGGATGGGATGCGATGACGAGGGCAGAGGCGTATGACATTTCAAGTTCGACATGGGAGTCCTTACCCGGTATGCACGTGGGGCGGCAATCTCCGGGATTAAGTTCCAAAAACGATGATCTTTTGATCGTATTCGGCGGAGGCGACGGTTGGACGCCGCTGGGCGATACCGAATATTACGATATTGACGCAGCGACATGGACTCATATGGAAATGAGCGAAATGCGTGCGGGCAGGATCAGTCCCAGCGATTGTCATATCGGGGATGCTATTTATGCTGCGGGAGGTTCGATAGGTGATGACGGAACGCGAATGTTCGAAATATTGCCCATAGGTTCTGACGATACGCCGACGCCGACGGCCACGACCGAACCCTGGATAACCCCCAGCATAACGCCGACTCCTTTCGCATCGCCCACACCCGAAGCGACATTCACTCCGTTTTCACAAACAGTCTTGCTGGTTGATCAGGACGATGACAGTCCAGATGTCGAAATTTATTATACAGAGACCCTCGATTATCTTGGCGTAAGTTACGACGAGTGGGATGTAGACCTTCAGAGCAATCCTTCTTTGAACGATTTGCTGCCTTATCCCATAGTCATATGGTTTAGCGGGGACCAGTATTGGGGTCCTAATTCCGATAATGAAACCGTTTTGTCACAATACCTGGACAGCGGCGGCAATTTATTCCTGGTCAGTGAAGATTACCTTTACAGTTCAGGATTGACCTCGTTCATTTCCGATTATCTCCACGTTGCAGACTATGAAGATGATGTGGTAGAGATGGATGTGGTCGGAGCCGACGGCGACGTCATCGGAAACGGTCTGGGGCCTTATTATTTGGAATCGCCGTCGGGATTCAGCACTATATGGGACGATTATATTTATCCTGATGCCGATCCGGGAACATCAGCGCCGTTCCATTACATTTCATCCGGCATCGATAACTGCGTAAGTTATTCCGGGATTTATAAGTCAGTCTTTTTCGTCTGGCCGATCGAAGCGTTAAGCGAACTGGATGACAGGGCTGATGTGATGAGCGCCGTATTGAACTTTTTATCCGGGGAGGCTGCGGACTATATAACCTTAATACCCGGTGAAGTGACTGGAAAAGGTTGCATCGGCGAGACGAAAGAGTATGTTTTTAAGCTGACCAATATGGCGGAAGAATCGCATACCTTTGATATAACGATAGACAGCGTATGGCCTGCTGCGGGACCGCTCGCCGTTGGTCCTGTTGGAGCGGCCGAATACAATTATTTAATGGTTGAAGTAACTGTCCCGACTACTGCAACCGAAGGCGATACCGATACGATTACGATTACGGCCGAGTCTCAAGCCAACCCTGAACTGACGGATTCAGCCGTAATAGAAATGGAAGCGGACAATGAATACTGGCTTAAAATTTCAAGAAGCAGTTTAAAGCGCGTCGATCACGCCGTGGTTGCCTGTAACGATAAAATCTACGTGTTCGGCGGCTACGAAGATTCTATGGGCCGCATAATGACCACAGAGATGTATGATCCGTCGACGGGAACCTGGACGATCAAGAGCGCCGTTCCTTCGCCGGGACTGGAATGGAGATCGGACGGCAAAGCCATAGACGGCCTGATATACATTCCCGGGGAAACCGTCTCTCAAAATATGTATATATACGATACCATTCAGGATACCTGGACAGTCAGTGCGCTGGACGGGGCGACCGTGACGCGGGGATACGAAACAGCCGTAATAGACGGAAAACTCTATAAAATGGGCGGAACAACAGGCTCCTCCGTCATAGCCGAAACCTCTGCCTATGATCCCTCTTTAGACACCTGGGAGACGAAAGCTTCCATGCTGACGGAAAGAAAACATTTCATGAGCTGGAAATATGACGGAAAAATTTACGTCGCCGGAGGATTGGACGATGCTGATACTCCGTTATTATCCACGGAGTTTTACGATCCCTCGCTGGATACATGGACTCAGGATGCAGGTTTTTTTGCTTCTCTTCCTTACGCATGTTCAGGAGCGGCAGATGCGCTTCATAACGACAAGATGTGGCTGGCAGGAGGTTTGATCGACGGCATCGATCCCTCGGATGCAACGACTCAGACCTTATATTATGATCCAGTATCTAATACGTGGCTGACCGGTCCGGAATATCCTGAAGCGACTTTCCGGCACGACATGGAGAGCACGAGCATGGGTATTGTTTCGGTCAGCGGCTGGAATGCGGATGGGGCGGACTATTCGGGTCTTGATGATTCGTACAGATTGAATGTATGCGCTGCGCCCAGCGTGATTGCGGTCTACCCTGAAGACGGAGCGATCGACGTGGACCTGAACACATTGATATTCATAGACTTTTCAGAGTCTATGGATGAATCTTCATTACTGGCGGCCGGAGCCGTTGCCGTATCAGGACCCGGCGGCGATTACACGGGCGGACTGGAATACGTGGAGTCCTGGAAACGTCTGATTTTCACAGTTGACGGAGCCTTTGGTTCCGGTGAACTTATAACAGTCACGGTTGATGCGGCGGTTACCGACCTGGACGGAATTGCCATGGATCAGGATTTCTCATTCAGCTTCACTGTCGGAACCTCCACTGACGATACGGCCCCTGCCCCCGTCACAGGACTTAACGCAACCGATACGCCCGACGATCAGGGTAAAAGCATTGACCTGTCGTGGGATGCGAGTGCAGCCCCTGATCTGGCGTTTTATAAACTATATCGGGATACAAGTGATATGACCGATGTTACGGGACTTGATCCGATTGCAGAACTGTTTGTCACGGAATATACGGACACGGACATTCAAAACAACCTTGATTACTATTATGCCGTCACTGCCGTCGATTATTCCGGAAATGAAAATACTTCCGTGACTTCAGCGGGACCCGTTCAGGCCGTCAATGATCTTATACCTGCAGCTCCCGATAATGTGACCGCTGCACTGACTGATGAAACGGAAATCAAAGTCGAATGGGACCCTGTTAATGAACCTGACATTTCAGGATATCGCATTCACTGGGGAACGACTTCACCGATCTTTATGGGCGAGTCGGAACACACTTACGGCGATCTGGACGAAATTCATGATCTGGGAACATGCGCTGTTCAAAACATCTATGTCTACGCATATTCAGGAGACAACGACACCCTGTATGCCCTGGTGGAAGGATACGACCCCGGCAGTCAGCTCTGGGATCAGCTTTATTCCGGAACAGGAGGAACAAGAATATTACTGGATGCCCCTTTAAGTCCCGCGGTCTATACAAAAATCAGAATCGTCCTGGATGATACTGAAAATAACGATACGATCTATTATGAATATGAATTCCAGACTGATTGCGGCGACTTTGAATTTACGGAGGACGTCGGCAATGTCGATGAGTATGTTTTCTCAGGTTTATCGGAATGCACGAATTACTATTTTGTAGTAACGGCGCTGGATGACGGCGGCAATGAAAGCGTCTATTCCAATGTCGACTCCGTCAGCACGGGACAAAGCGGCGCTCCGGCAATTCCAGCGGACATTCAAGCGACCGGCGGCGAATTGATGGTCACCCTGGACTGGACGGCCAATACGGAATGCGATCTGGCGGGATACAACATATACCGCGCTTCTCAAAGCGGAGGCGATTATACTTTAATTGAAAACCTTTATGAGGGCGTCCAATATGAAGATTCTCCTTTACCCGGAGGACAACCGCTGTTTTACGTCATCACTGCCCAGGACGTCCTGGGCAACGAGAGCGCTTATTCCGTTGAAGTCAGCGCCGAACCTGTCGACAGCACTCCGCCGCTCGCGCCCGGAGGATTACAAGGGCGATTCAGAGACGCCGCAGTCTATCTCGAATGGGATGAATGCCTGGAAGACGACCTGGCCGGTTACAAAATATATTACGACATCTCTCCGGGAACATACGGTTCAAGTGTGGATGTAGGCGATACCACTGAATATGAATTGCAGGGCCTGACCAATGACGTTACTTACTACATCTGCGTCAGTTCTTATGATGCTTTCCTGAATGAGGGCGATAAGTCCTCCGAAATTCAATGCGTTCCTCAGGAAATGAAGTCCATTCTTCTGGTAGAAGATGATCTCGGCTCATATCGGTACGGTCATGTTTTCAATGATTCACTGAATGATCTGGGTTATGAACATAACTGGTGGCAGGTCCAGCTTCAGGGATATGTATGGCCTGACTATTACGACATGGAAGATTATGACGTCGTGATATGGACGACCGGAGACGATACTTCCAGCACTCTGACCGATGAAGAGCAGATGAATCTGGCCGCTTTTCTGGACAATGGCGGGCATCTTTTCCTTTCAGGACAAAGAGTCGTAAGCAACATAGGATTAAACTGGTTCGTCCGGAATTTCCTGCATGTGACGGCTTTCGGGACTTATCAGTCGTATACCGTTACGGGTGAAGCCGGCGACGTCATTGGCGACGGTCTCGATCTTTCCCTGAGTTATCCCTACGGTTTCTGGAATTACGCCAACAGAATCGATCCCGATGAATATGCCGCTGTGGTCTTCAACAACGAATCCTCCTTCGCTACCGGCATCCGTTATCCTGCTTCAGGTACCGGAAATTACCGGGTCGTGCACCTGGCATTTCCTTTTGAGGCTGTTTCCGACAGTGATCCTGACCCGGATAATCGCAACTCGCTTATGAACCGGATAATGAACTGGTTGCTGTCTCCTGAAGTTATTCTCACGGACCCGGAAGACGGTGAAACCGATGTGGCGTTAAACCGGAACATTTCTGTTTTGTTCAGCGAAGAAATGGATGAAACGACAATGACGGACGCTACCGTACTGCTGGAAGGCTCTTTAAGCGGATCAATCAATAAAACTCTGCAATATATCGACGGTGCGGCCTCGCTGTGGATATGGCCGGAAAATGATTTCCAGGCTGGTGAAACCGTTACGGTTACATTGACGGACGATATACTCGATCCTTCGGGTATTCCTCTGGGCGGCGAATACATCTTCAGCTTCACCGCCGGCGATCAGACGGACGACGAAGCTCCGCAGCCCGTAACTGGACTGGTCGCACAGGATGCCCCCGACGATCAGGGCGGCAGAATTTCCCTGGACTGGGACGACAACGCGGAAACCGACCTGGCCTTCTACAATATCTATCGCGACACGGTTTCTTTCAGCGACGTTTCTTCCATGCTCCCCATAGCGAGTTCCCTGGAGTCTGCCTATATTGATGATGAAGCTTCTCTGGGAGTCGAGTTCTACTATGCGGCGACTGCAACGGACAACGCCGGCAACGAAGACACTGCGGTAGTTTCAGTAGGACCGGCGGAATCCATCGACAACATTATTCCTCCAGCCCCTGAAAATTTCTCGGCTGAACTTTCTGACGATACATCTGCGCAAATGTCCTGGGATGCTTGCGATGAACCGGACGTCGTAGGTTATCGCGTGCACTGGGGAACATTCTCTCCAGTCTTGTCAGGAGAATCCAATCATACTTACGGAGACCTGGACGACACCTATGATCTGGGATCATGCGCTGTTCAGAACATCTACCTTTATGTCTACTCATCAGATAACGATACGCTGTATGCCCAGGTCGAGGGATACGATCCCGTCGGAATGCAATGGGTCGGCATATATTCCGGGACGGGAGGCAGCAGGACCGTTCTTGACGGAGACATTGACCCGGTGCTTTACACCAAGATACGGGTATTCCTGAATGATACGGAACATAATGATGAAATTTATTACAATTATGTGTTCCAGACCGCCTGCGATCAATTCGAATTCAGCTCATACGTCGGAAATGTAACGGAATATGAGCTGATCGGCCTGAACGAATGCACTTTATACTATTTCGGAGTAACCTCCGTGGATGACGGCGGCAACGACAGCTTTTACGCGGACATCCAATCGCTCGACACCGGAATTCCGGGAGCGCCAGTCGTTCCTTCAGGCGTTCAGGCGCTCAGCGGAGAACTCATGGTGGCTCTTACCTGGACAGCCAATACCGAGTGCGATCTGGCCGGATACAATATATATCGCAGCGACCAAAGCGGCGGTCCTTATGAGTTGATTGAGGAGCTTTACCAGGGAACGAATTATGAAGATTCGCCATTGCCGGGCGGACAGAATTTCTACTACGTCATAACCGCAGAAGATCATTTGGAGCAGGAAAGCGGATATTCCGCCGAAGTTAATGCTGAACCTTCCGATACGACGCCGCCTGCTGTTCCTTCCGGGTTGAATGCTGTGTTCGGCGACGGAACAGTGCAGCTTTCCTGGACCGCCAACACCGAGGAAGACCTGGCTGGTTATAAAGTGTATTATGATGTTACGCCGGAAACTTACGGAAACGAAATCGACGTGGGAGACGTCACAGAGCATGAAATAAGCGGACTGGACAATGACGTCGTTTATTATTTCTCGGTTACGGCTTACGACACATTCGCCAATGAAAGCGCCCCCTGCGCTGAGGTGCAATGTATTCCACAGGCGCTGGAACGCATTCTGCTCGTAGACGACGATGTGGGCAGTTACCAGAACGGAGCTGTATTCACGGATTCGCTGGATGATCTCAGCTACGAGTATAATCTGTGGAAAGCCTCGTTGCAGGGAGGCATAACGCCTGCTGCAGATTTCCTTAATCAGTACGACCTGGTTATATGGACGACCGGAGATGATTACAATAACACATTGACCGCGAACGATCAGAGCAATCTCAGCGCCTACCTGGACCAGGGCGGTTTCCTGTTCCTCTGCAGTCAACGTCTGACGGAAACGCTGGGCATCAATACCTTTGTTCAGAATTACCTGCACGGCGTGTCATGCGACTACACTCAGTCCTACACGCTGACGGGCGAAACGGGAGACCTGATCGGCGACGGTCTCAATCTCCCCTTAAGCTATCCGACAGGATATGCGCATGCAGCGAATAAAATCGAACCGGATGCTGAAGCAGCGACCATTCTCCGAAACAGCGAATCGGAACCTGCGGCCATCCGGTATCCGGCCGCCGGAGCTTCTGATTATCGAGTCGTCTTTTTCGCCTTCCCCTTCGAAGCCGTCTCTGACGCCGATCCTGATCCCGACAACCGTAATTCAGTCATGACCCGCGTCATGAACTGGCTGCTTTCCCCGCAGATATTGGACACGAATCCTGACGACGGCGCGGTGGACGTTCCTCTTAATCAGGCCATTTATGTAAAATTCAGCGAAGAAATGGACGAATCGACGGTAACGGAAACATCTGTGACTGTCGTCGGCGACATTACGGGACAATTTGATTTGACGTTCGAATACCGTGCCGGCGAAGAATCCTTATGGATATGGCCTGATGCGGATTATCAGACGGGAGAACTCATTACCGTAACCTTAACCGTAGACTTGATGGACCTGTCCGGAATACCGATGGGTTCTGAATATACATTCAGCTTTACTGCAGGCGATGCCGCAGATACGCAGGCCCCTGCAGCAGTTACAGGATTGACCGCAGAAGACAAACCGGACGATCAGGGTGGAGTGATTTCGATGGCCTGGGATGCCGGCGGCGAACCGGACCTGGCCTACTACAACATTTATCGTGAAGAGTCGGATTTCAGCGACGTCTCGACACTGACGCCGTTGACCACCACAGTCGCCACGGCATACGAAGACGCTGACGCTCCTATTAGAATCGATTTTTATTACGCTGCCACAGCGGTTGATGCTTCAGGAAACGAGGATACTGCCGTCACGACCGTCGGACCTGTCCATTCCATCGATAATCTGCCGCCCGTAGCGCCTGTCGGACTGATGCCGCTCGGATACTACGCCCATACGTCACCGAACACCTATGGAAATTACGACGATCAATACGATTTCCAGGGCAACCTGGTCCAGTACCTTTATCTTTACGTCTATTCCGGCGACAATGACACTCTCTCTGCATCCGTTCAGGGATACAATGTCGGAGCCGATGAATGGCAGACGGTATACAGCGGCTATGGAGGCACTAGGGTGGCCTGGAACGGCGGCTTTATGCCGGCTCTTTACGACAAAATAAGAATTCAGTTGAACGATACGGAAGATAACGACATTATCCGGTATTCCTTCAAAATAACGACCATGCAGCCTTCCGATTCAATCGAGCTGGCCTGGGAAGCCAATACCGAACCTGATCTGGCCGGCTACAAGGTCTATTACGGGACGGAGACAGGCGTTTACACTGATGAAATTGATGTCGGAGACGTCATTCGCACATTCGCCTCCGATCTTGACGAATGCGTCGATTACTACCTCGCCGTAACAGCTTACGACGAGTCACTAAATGAAAGCGGCTATTCGGCGGAAACGACTACCCAGACAAGCCAGACGAATGCTCCGGCGACTCCGGCCGGACTTTCCGGCGATGCCGGAGACGGACAAATAACCTTATCCTGGGATGCCAACCCGGAATGCGATATCGACGGTTATAATGTATATCGCAGTCTTACGAGCGGCACAGGATATACGCGCCAGAAGACGATCTATGACGGGACGAGTTACATTGACGGCGGCCTGGATAACTATACTTACTACTATTACGTTATCTCGGCTGTAGACCGTGAAGGTCATGAAACATCCTTCTCGGATGAAATTTCGATCCGTCCCGTTGATATGACTCCGCCGGCCGCTCCCACAGGACTCTATCTTGAACCTGACGAAACCTCATTATCAGTCAGTTGGAATGCCAACACAGAACCGGACCTGGCAGGTTACTACCTGAAATACGGCACGGAATCAGGCGTTTACACGGAACAAATCAACGTCGGAAACATCACATCGCATACAGTATCCGGACTGACGAACGGACAGAGGTACTATGCTGTCGTTTCAGCTTATGACCTCGAAATGAACGAAAGCGCTCATTCCGCGGAACGGTCCGCTGTTCCCGACATACTGAAGCCGATACTCCTGGTCGACGACGATCAGCACGGCAACTATGATGCTTCACCCTACTTCATCGCCAGTCTTGATGCCAAAGGTTTCGATTATAATGTCTGGAATGAGGCTCAACAGGGCGGAGCGCCTGATGCCGCTTATCTTACTCAGTATTCTGAAGTTATATGGAGTCTCGGCAATGATTATCAGGTTACGTTAAGCGCTGAGGAACAGAACAGCATATCCGCTTTCCTGGATGCAGGCGGCAATCTTTTACTGTCCGGACAGTACTTGCTGACGGATATTGGATTGACCGATTTCGTTACGGACTATCTGCACATTACTGCCTATAACAGTTGGGTGCAATCAGCCGTAGTTACGGGAGTCACCGACGATCCGATCGGCGACGGGCTTAATCTTAACATGAACTATCACTACGGCTATCATGACGATGCGAATGAAATCACCGGAGATGCTGAAACTGCCGACGTATTCCTGAATGGAAGCGGGAATCCCTGTGGAATCAGGTATCCGGACACCGGCGTTTCAACTTACCGTGCGGTCTGCCTGGCTTTTCCGCTCGATGCCGTTGCTTCAGGCGATCCCGCGCCCAACAACCAGGCTGAAGTCCTCGAACGCATACTGAACTGGCTGATGGCGCCTTTGGTCCTCAGCTCAAATCCTGAAGACGGAGCGACCGATGTGGACCGGACAGCCAATGTCTATGTTACTTTCAACAAGGACATGAATCCTTCAACGATAAATGCCGGCAGTTTTATGCTTACCGGTTCCGTATCCGGTTCGATTGCGGGTGAATATTCATACCTCGAAGAATTGAAGACCGCGGAATTTGCTCCCGCAGTATCCTTTGAAACAGGCGAACAGGTCGACCTCCTCCTTACTGTTGATATTCAGGACGTGCACGGTACGGCGCTGGCCGGCGAGCATACATTCTCCTTTACTGTCGGAAGCGCGGAAGATACGGAAGCTCCGCCCATGATCACAGGATTGACCGCTGCGGATACGCCCGATGATGACGGCGGTTCCATCGATCTCAATTGGGATGCATCAGCGGCGACCGACCTGGCTTATTACAGGGTTTACAGAAATATCTACCCCATTGGAAGCGTCGCCAGCCTCACCCCCATTATGATCGTCGACGAAACCTCAACACAGGATAGAACCTGCACAGACGGCGTGAACTATTACTACGCCGTCACAGCCGTCGATCAAAGCGGCAATGAAGAAACTTCCGTTACCGACTACGGACCCGTCAGCTCAAAAGAAAACATCCCGCCTTCTCAACCTCACTCCGTCTATGCTTTCGGCGGTTACGAATCCTTCACTGTCACCTGGGCGGAGAATCCTGAATCTGATCTGGCAGGCTACAAGGTCTATTACGGTGTTGAATCGGGCGTCTACGATGAAACGGTGGACGCCGGCGACCAAAATTCCGCTGAAATTACCGGGTTGGACTCATGCACCTTGTACTATGCCGTCGTTACAGCTTACGACGACTCTGAAAACGAAAGCATTCCTTCCGGCGAAGTCAGCGCTTATACCATTATCCCCGGTCCTCCCGGCGCTCCGGAATGGCTGACCGCAGAAGCCGACGATAATGACGTCACACTCGAATGGGCCCCTTCACCTGAATGCGACGTCGCAGGTTATAACGTCTATAGAAAGACCGGGCCTTCCGGTAATTTCGTTAAAATACTGTCATTAATAACGGAGACGACTTGCGTGGACGAAAACCGCAACTATGGCACGACCTACTACTATCGAATTAAAGCCCAGGATCATTCGCTTCAGGAAAGTCCTTATTCGCCCGAAGCCTCGGTAACCCCGGAGAACACCGAACCGCCCGCTCCGCCTCAAGGCATCTGGCTGGAACCGGGATTCTCTACGATTGAAGTTAACTGGACGGCCAACACAGAGCCTGACATGATGGGCTACAAGGTGTATTACAAACCCGCCGGCGGCGTCTATGGACCTCCCGTCGTTATGGGCTTGACCACCTCCTACACTATCGGCGGTCTAACGGAATGCGCCACCTACTACGTGACTGTAACAGCCTACGACACCGCATTGAATGAAAGCGCACAACCCGCAGCCGTTGAAGGCATAACCAGTTATCCCGGCTCCCCGGCTGCTCCTGCAGGCTTGACGGGCGTTCCGGGCGACACTTACGTCGACCTGGAATGGGATCACAACACCGAATGCGACATTATGGGGTATAATCTCTATCGCAGCCTGACCAGCGGTTCCAATTACATTAAAATCCTGGATGAGACTACCGACACGTCACATCGCGATTCCGGACTCACAAATAATACCTCATACTATTACGTAGTCAGCGCTGTAGACAGACCCGGCAATGAAAGCGATTATTCCGATGAAATTGAAGCGGTTCCGACGCCTGAAACGGTACCGCCCGACCCTGTAACGGGTTTATCCACTGTCAGAGGCGACACCTATGTGGACCTCTCCTGGGACCAGAGCGGCGCCGGCGATTTCGACGAATACCGCATCTATCAGCATTCGGCTCAATTCAGCGACATTAACGAAGCGACGCAGATAGGCGTCAATACGGAACTCGCTGATACGGATTTCCGTGCCGTGGGATTGACCAACGGTACGGTTTACTGGTTTGCCGTAACCGCAGTAGATTACAACGACAATGAAGACCCCGCTGTCGTCAGCGTCAGCGCTACGCCTGAAGACATTCACATGCCGACTGCTCTATCAGGTTTCATCGGCATACCCGGCTTCGAACAGGTCGATTTGCAATGGAACGAAAACACGGATTATGATTTCGATCACTACGCCTTGTACCAGGATACTTCTCCTATAACTGAAATCGGCGGTCTGACGCCCATAGCTGAAATTACGGAACAAAGCGCTGACAGTCACCTGGTGGAAGGACTTACGAACGAGCTCCAGTATTACTTCGCGGGAGTGGTCGTAGACAAAAACGGCAATGTGAGCGCACCGGCGACATGCGACGCTGTTCCCAGATCGCCCATACCCATCATTACGATTCCTACCGATTCGGGTAACCCCATAACTGTAACGACTGAACCGGTTACTATAGGAGGTACCGGGCCGCCGGATGCCATGATCGAGGTTTACAGAGGAGGCGACCTCCAGGGCGAAACAGGTCCTGTCGGTACCCAGGGGACCTGGGCCCTGCCGGACGTACCTCTGATAGTCGGAACAAATACAATTACGGCCAGATCGGTCATACAGGGATCGCCCAGCAGTCCCTCTGAAGCCGTCTCAATCACCTACGATCCGATTCCGCCAGCCGTAACCAACCTGCAAGCTTTTGCAGGAGATACCCTAATCACGCTGACCTGGAACGCTGTTCCCGACGCGGACATCGCCGGGTACAGAATATACCGCAGTACAGGCAGTCAACCCTTGAATTACTCACTGGTCACAGAAACCTACTTTATCGACGGAGGGTTAACCAACGGCAGGGGGTACGCCTATCACGTTACTGCCGTGGATAACGGAGGCAATGAAAGCGAAACCTGGCCGGAGGTCTCTGCCGCGCCTGCAGCAGGCTCACAGTGGGGAGGGAATTAATCATGAAAAGAAATACAATACTGACCATAATAGCAGCAATAGCAAGCGTACTCGTTATGACTTCCCATCCCGCATTTTCCGCCGATTATCAGGCGCCCCAGGAAAATGCCGTATTTACATTCACAATCAATAACGTTGGAGAACTGGATTTACCCGTCACCAGCCTGAACGCTTCTCAGGTCAATTCATTGTCCGTAAGCGTCAGCGTGAACTCTGTCGATCCGTCGTCCGCGACTATTCCGCCGCACGGCTCTCAGAATTTCACGGTAAAATTCAACATCGGGTGCCCGCCAGAAGGCAGCGACCAGGTGGAAACAGGTAAATTCAAGTTTACCGTCAACGTGAATGATGCTGAGGGCCCGTTCTGGGTCGACGGCTGCGATTTTGAGGTTGCCGGTTGCGAAGAACTGGAAGAGGAATTCACGGTCAAGATCAAAATGACCGAATGCGAAAAATGCGAAAATTTCCAGATTCGGCAGAAAACGCCGGAAGAAATAGGTTTGTGCAATGAGTGCGTTGACGGACATATCGTTCCTAAACCCGTGGACGACAACAACGAGTGCACGACTGATTATTGCGATCCTTCGACGGGTATTGTACACCATGATCCCATCAGTTGCCCGCCGGATGATGAATGCACCGATTGGGAATGCGATCCCGGTTCAGGTTGCTATGCGATCCATGATCCAGAATGCGATAATTTCGATCCATTGTTTCTTCATACGAACACACGGGAAGCCCCGCCTTATACGGATACGGCGAAATATTTCTCACCTTTCCTCCAGGACGCTGTTCGCCCCTATGCCTTTATTGACTTTACGCTTCATGTGGATACGTCGATCGACGTGATCGTTTTGGATGCAAATTACCAGGAGATCGCGCATCCGCTGGAAAACTTGAGTCTTGAAGCGGGCGATCACCAGGTATACTGGGACGGCCGTAATGATCAGGGCGATCCCATGCCCGCGGGTTCTTACACTCTCATCGTCAGGGATTCGGAGATAACAGGGTGGAAATACGTCGAACAGGTCATTGTTTTAGATAACGACATGCCTGAAGCCAAAGTATTAGGCGTCTACGCGGAAGATACCGACGGAGACGGCGAATTTGAGACGGTCATAAAAGGCACTGCAGCGGATACGAATATAAGGTATTACATTATTCAACTGGACATCGACACTGTGCCTTTCACAAATTTCGACTGGTATGAAAGTAAAGTGGACGCGGTTCTCGGCGTCATCGATCAGGAACCGCCCACTGACGAACCTCTGACGATCACTCTTCTGGTTATGGACAAAGCCTGGAACGTTTCTGAGATGCAGATCACCGCCGATGCTTCGGATACCTTCCCCGATTCGCTGGAAATTCAGATCGTCGATTTCAGCATCACGCAGGAAGTCGGCGGACTCAATACCATGACCTTCCCGGACGATCCCAACATCTGGGTGGATGACTCATTGCCTCAAAGTGCGGTCGATCCGATGGGCAACTGGTCCTGGAACGATACCGTCAAATGGAGCGGCGCATACTCTCATACGCATGGCGGAGGAGCAGGCAAAAATTACCATTACTTCATTCACTCCTCAGAATACCTGACGCCCAGCCACGGATGGGGAATCGACCTGAACACCAATATAATCCAGTATGTCTTCCTGCCTTCGACGAATGTGCCCCAACAGATACTGGTACAGTTTTACACCGGAACCGGAAACGGCGAACATCGCGCTTACTGGGGCTCCCCGCTCATGGATATGGGCGGCGTCGCCGGCACGGCATCATACATGCACATGGGCAGCATGCCGATTCATGGACATTGGGTGCGATTGAAAATTCCTGCTGCGGATATCGGACTCGTCGGCACACAAATCAAGGGCATGCTCTTCGCCACATACGGCGGGAAAGCTTATTGGGACATTACCACAACATCATCAGACCTTTATGAACCCTCAGAATCAAGCTGGTCAGTCGTCTATCCCGGAGACGACAACACAACGCCCGTTTTCCTCAAGTTCCATACCAACCTTCCAGCCAACATCAGTCTGGGCATCGAGGACTCAGACTATAACATCGTCCGTCACCTGGTGGACGATGAATATCTGCTGAACGGTTTCCATGAAGTGGAGTGGGACAACAACGATGATTGGGGGACCGTCGTCAACAACGGACAGTTCGCTTATCAGTTCAGCACGCCCGACAGCCCCATCGATTGCGATACTTCGGATTACTATTCCATAATCTACAGCGATACGACCGCTCCGAATTTTACTCCCGGAGCGGTCGCCGTAGACTCGTCAGACTTCATATGGGTCGCCGACACCTTCAACGGTCTCATCATAAAACTCAACTCAGAAGGCAGCGCGGTCGATCAGATACCTTTCACTGATGAAATAGGGGGCATGACGACCGATGACTCCGATAATCTTTACCTGACCAACCTGACGACCCATTCGCTGGTTAAATACGATTCGGACGGCAACCAGCTTTTCGATCTGGGCGCAGCGGAACTCACCGAACCGGCGGACGTCTGCTTTGCCGAAGACGGACTTTTATACATCGCCGACCAGGGCAACGAAGCGGTTCACGTCTTCTCCACCGATGGAGTTTCTCAGGATGTAATCACTCCCTTGTTCCCGGGCGACGACCAGATGATCAGCGGCATAGCCGTTGACTCCGACGGAACCATTTTTATCAGCGACGCCCTTAATCACGTAATCGAGATGTTTGACTCCGACGGCGCCTACGTTAAAACGCTGGGACAACCCGGAGATACGCTGGGCGAGCTCAATCAGCCCGGAGACCTGCAACTCGATCCGAACGGAAACATCTTTGTCGTCGATACCGGAAACGAAAGACTGCAGAAATTCGACAGGAACGCCTTCTATCTCTCTGCGGTCGAAAGCGTTGAAGAACAATACGACTTCACTTTACCGCTGGATATAGCCCTTAACAGCGAAGGGCACATGCTCATCGCTGATGCGGACGAAGGTAAACTCCTTCGTTACAATGTCGCCAGGCAGAACTTCGAGATGGAACGCATCATCGCTTATATCCTGGTTCCCTGGCCTGATATGCTGGTCGCCGGCTGGCTGAATGTACTGGGGACCGCTTCCGCTCGTAATTTCTGGAAATATTCCCTGGATTACGGCTTCGGAGAAGAACCCGAAGAATGGGTGAACGTCGTGACGTCCACCAACGAAAAGGATAATGAATACTCCTTCTCCGGCCACCACGATCACAACTCTCTGGGTACCATCGAACCACAGGGAGGTTGGAGTCCTCACGCCCTGGGAACGATGATCGTGCGACTGACGGTTGACAGTTACGACGGCCTGACGGCCGAATATAAAGTCAGAATTTACTGGAGCGGACTGCTGACTTGCCGCAGCGGAGGCACTATCTCCAGCACGGATTACAAGGTATTTCTGACGGTTCCGGCCGGTTCCATGAACTGTTCGGGCTGGCTGTTCTGCATACAGCCGACGGATCAGGAACGGTTCTACGATCCTGTTTTAACGCCTGTTGGCGATTACTACGAATTTTTACCTCCCTGGTCCACGTTCAGCATACCGGCTACGTTGAAGATGCATTACACGGATGATGACCGTGATCTGGACAATGACGGAACTCCCGACGTCAGCGAGTCCGATCTGGCGATTTACGAGTGGCAGCCGCTCGATCAGGAATGGACGTATCTCGGCGGAACGGTTAATGCTGATGAGGATTATGTTTCAGTTCAGATAGACCGGTTAACGCGTTACGAATCTTTCTACATGATTGCAGCGGATACTAGCGATGTTCTACCGCCTTACATTTACCAGCCTGAATCGCCGACAGGGCGGCGTTTGATAGCTGTTCAGGGCGAATCGGAACCCTGCAGCTCCGTCGAACTGCAAGTCAATGGGGAATCGGCCGGTCTGGTCGAAGCCGATTGCGACCTGGGAGCATTCGTCAGGAATTATGTCGAACTCATCCCCGGCGAGAACACTTTACGCGGTAAAACGCACAGCATCAGAGGAGACATAAGCGGCTGGTCGCCGACATTATCCGTTGTTTACAACCCGGAAACGCCAGTTTCCGTTTACTCACTCGAATTCATGGTTTCCGATTACACTGTTCCTTTGACCGAAGCGGTGAATACCGGCGACACGCTCTACCTGCAACTGGTAGGCAGCGACAATGATGCGGAGGAAATCGGTGAAATTTACATCAATCTGTCGTCGAGTTATGTCGATCCGGACGGCTTCCTGGTTCCTCTGACGGAAACGGCGGCATCTTCCGGAATTTATCGGGGTAAGGCGGAGATACAGGAGCAGAGTTCTCCGGCAACGCTGACTATCGGAGCGGCACAGGCAGGAGAAATCCTTACTGCGGTATCCGAGGATGATCCGTTGATCAGCGATCAGGTTTCCATGGCTGATGACGGTCCGCCGGAAGCCCCCGTTATAGACTCCGACAGCCATCCTTCGCTCGTTCAGGCATACTTCGAACAATCGACTGCCGGCGTTTATCCCTACGGCTCAGCAGGCGCAGCACTCCTCAGAGACGGCTCCACAGCCAATTCCGGCAACTACTCCCTCAAAGCGGTCAATGACATCCAGAATGGAGATATGGCGATTTTACTGGCCGAAGAATTTGATGCTGCCGAAAATCCCATCGTCAGTTTCGCATACAAAATCAATGAAGGCGTCAAGGTCAACATCATCGCGTTGGTTGACGGCAAGTGGTATGAGATAGTCATGACGGACGATCCTATGGAAGTCGAATTTCTGGGTGAAATAATTTACCAGACGATCGGCGATCTGAACGTCATCGACGACGGTGAATGGCATGAGACTGAATTCAACCTTTATTCCATGCTGAAAAACGTGTTGACCGACGTTCCGCAAATCACTGTCGAAGCCTTGATCATAGCGGAATGGGATCAGGTCACCTGGGGAGTAGTAGGACCTGGCGGAAACAATCCGACCGGCGCTTACTATCACCTGGACGACCTGTACATCGGCGCTCCCGGGAACAGCAATTATCCCAGCTTTAACTGGACCGTCGCTGATGACTCCAGCGGAATAGCGGGTTTCAGCTACTCGCTTACCGATATACCCGACGACATACCGGACGAGGTATCGGAAGGCCTGGAAAATTCGACATCTTTTGAATGGAACGTACCCGAAGGCACGCTCTATTTCCATTGCCGTGCGCTTGACGGCGCCGGCAACTGGGGCGATCCCGGTCATTACCGCATATCCGTCGACCGTTCGGGACCCATAGCGGATTCTCCTGTCCCGGGAGACGGCGAATCTTCTTCATCGCTTGAAATACAGCTTCACATCACCGATTCCGGCGGAAGCGGCGTTGATGTGGAAACAATAGAAATCCAGATCGAAGGCGAGTCTTACGACATCTCCTGCGGAGGTTTGAGTTTCGATCCTGTTCAGGAAATCATGACGCTGAAATTATGGATGATCGAACCTTCACCGCCGCCTATCGAAGATCAGCAGGAAGTGGAAGTCGTTCTGACGGTCGCCGATGATCTGGCCGGAAATCCGCTGCAGTCGCCCTTCTCCTGGACCTGGACAGCAGACTTCTCCGCTCTGGCCGAGGGCGACCTGGTTCTCCTTTCCTCTCTCGGCGGCATTACCCCGACCTGGAGTCCCACCGGCGACTACATCGCTTTCGTCTCCGAACGCGACGGAAAGCAGGAAATATACGTCATGGAATCGGATGACTATACCGAACAGGGCGCCACAACGGTCCGGCTTACTGACTCACCTGATGAAAGCATCAGCAAACAGCCGGCCTGGTCGCCCGTCGATGATCGTATAGCATTCGCTTCCAACCGCGACGGCTCCAGCGACATATGGGTAATCAACGCTGACGGAACCGGTCTCCAGAAACTGACCCTTGATGATCCGGAAAACCTGTTCAACGATACGCATCCGACCTGGAACCCTGACGGGAACAGCATTGCATTCAATCGCGACGACGCCTTGTGTGTCATTAACAGCGACGGCTCCAATCCCGCTATACTGCTCAGCGACGGCATATACAATCATCTCGAACCCTCCTGGTCTGCAGACGGCGCGGCAGTCGCCTACACGAGGTCTCTCTACACCGACAGAATCAGGATATTTAATCTCAGTAATGCACAGGATGCACTGCTGGCTGACGTGGCCCCCGCACGCTCCTCTGCCTGGTCGCTCGACAGCGAAAATGTTCTCTTTACCTTCGAAAACGCTATCTGGAACGCCTCCCTCGACGGCAGCTCCACCGAAAAACTCATCGAAAATTACTCCTGGCAGGATGCTCATCCCGCCTGGGGACCCCAAGGCAACGTCATGGCCTTCCAGAGCACCCGTAACGGAGTATGGAACATCTGGCTGATGACCGTGCTCGAGGTGACCGGAGTGGCTGCCGATCCGTCTGTTTTCTCTCCTAACGACGACGGCGAATATGATTTCACCGAAATCGTCTATACTCCTTCCATCGATAACGTCACGGTTACTCTCAGAATCTATAACGACGACGACACTCTCGTCAGAACCATTGTAGACGACGAAACCAGAAACGGCGGCGAAAACAGAGAAAACTGGGACGGCAGAAACGATTACGGGCAATTGCTGCCCTCAGGCGTTTATACGTTTACTCTTGACATAATCAGCGCTTCAGGGCAAAGCGAAGTGCATGAAGCCGGCCAGGTCCTCCTGGATGTCGGAGCTCCGGAAACCGTGGCGGAATTCAACGGCGGCCATTATCCCGAAGGCGGCATCGATTATATTGCAGCCGGTACATCCGTATCGCTGCAGGCTCAGGATACATTATCCGATGTCGATGTTACCTTCTGGAGTACAGACGGCGGAACGGAATGGCATGAATATGCGAGCTCACTGCAATTCCCTGCCCCCGGCGCCGTATCTATGGCATACTACTCCATCGATACCGTAGCCAACGTCGAAAACGAGCATCAGAAAAACCTCTATGTCGATAACGCTCCTCCCTTGACCGAGCTTGAAACGAGCGAAGAACTCTATTCTGACGGAACCAATAATTACGCTCAATCAGACGTCACTTTCTCCCTGTCTGCAGACGACGGCGACGGTTGCGGCGTTGCAGGCATCTTTTACACCCTGGACGGCGGCGATCAGGCTGAGTATTCAACACCGCTGCAGTTTACCGGCGAAGGAGTGCATCAGCTTTCATACTACTCACAGGACAATGTGGATAATGCCGAACTCCCGACATCCCTGTCGGTCATCATAGACGATACGCCTCCTGAACTGGGGTATCAGTTCGTCGGAGAACATTTCTTCAACGGCGTCATCGACTTCATCACAACCTCTACGGAAGTCCACCTGACGGCAAATGATGCCTCCAGCGGCTCGGATTACATCGAATACAGCATTAACGGCGGCGACTGGTATGAGTATATCGACCCGCTGACTTTCGGAACCGAGGGCGCTTACACGATCGATTATCACGCCTATGATAACGTCGGAAACCTCAGCGCAGACGAAACCATCGAACTGGAAGCCGCTGCGGAAATTCCTACCACACGGATCATTCCCGATCCTCCGCTTTACGTAAAAGAGGACGTCAATTACGCTCCTCTGTCCTGCATATTTACAATTGAAACATCTGCAGAACATGTGGAAATCAACATCGACGGCGGCGGATTTGAGACGTATACGGGACCGTTCACTCTTTCGGGCGAAGGCGAACACAGCATCGAATTCAAGGGCGTAACGGGCGGTATGGACGAACCGGCATCCACATTGGTGGTGACCGTTGATGATACTCCGCCTGCTTCGCTCCTCGATCTTGATCTTCCCACCTACTCCTCCGATCCGACATACATTACTCCCGAAAACGATATCTCCATCAGCGCTGAGGATACTCTGTCCGGCGTCGATGCAATTGAGTATTCCCTGACAGGACCTGAAAACTGGACGCCTTATCTGTTTGCCTTCTCCATCGTCAACGAAGGAGCCGTTACCCTGTATTATCGATCTTCCGACAATGTGGGCAATGTCGAAACAGCTCAATCCATCGACCTGTTCGTGGACGGCATTCCGCCTTCAGTCGATCCCATTCAGCCGAGCGGCGAGCTGTTCGTCCATCAGGATCAGAACTATGCAACGCCCGATCTGACTTACAGCCTTTCGGGAACCGATGAACAATCCGGATTGGATTACCTGGAATATAGCGTCAATACAGGCAATTACATCGAATATACCGGACCCTTCTCACTGGGAACAGGATTGAAAAACGTCGAATACCGCGGCGTGGACAATCTCGGCAACACATCAGAGCCACTTTTATTCACGGTATATGTCGACGGGGCAGCGCCGGATTCCACTCTGGTCGTCGGTAATCCTCATTACGGCGACGATCCGATCTACATCGTTTCCAACACCTTCCTGGCGATCAGCGCTGATGACGGTTCCGGAAGCGGCGTAGCGCACTCCTATTACAAGATAGATGGAGCGCCCGAATTCACCGAATTTACCTGGCCGTTCCATCTCTCAGGCGATGAACTGCATACGGTTGAGTTCTATTCAATCGATAATCTGGATAACACGGAAACGGTCAAGAGCGAGAATCTAGTCATTGATGAAACTCCGCCCACACTGTCGACTGAGGTCACGCCGCCCTTCTCCGGCGATGATCTTGTATACGTCAACACCGGCTCGACAATAATAATCAATGCCCAGGATGACGATTCAGGAGTGGACGTCATTGAATACAAATTCGGCTCCGCTTCCTTCGAGGAATACGAAGGACCGTTAAGTCTCTCCTCACCAGGATTGAAGACGCTCTACTTCAGGGCCAGGGATCACCTTCAGAACAGGAGCGAAACGGATTCCGTCCGGCTTTACCTGGATATCGAACCGCCTGAGACGGACATTACCGCTGTCGGCGACCTGGTGACCGACGGTATCCATTTCTATGCTCTGACCACTACCGAATTCGAGGTTACGGCTGAAGATGCTGCGTCAGGCGCAGCGGAAATTCAAGTCAACATCGACGGCCAGGGTTATGAAACCTATACGGGTCCCGTCTCTTTCTCCACTCTTGGTACGCACACCATCGCTCACAAAGCTGTGGACAACGTGGGCAACTGGGGCGAAGAAGTTATCTTTACGGTTGAAATAACCGATGAGCTTCCAAGCGTCTGCCTTACGGCTATCGGATACGTCTACCAGAATGCAGGCGGTGATCGCTGGGCGCCTTCCTCCACGCTCTACGTTCTGATCGACACCGGATATCAGATACTTGACGAAATCGTCTACAAGGTGGACGGCGGTGACTTCGAAACTTACTCCGCTCCCATTAACCTCTCCTCCGAAGGATTACATTCCATCGAATTCGCCGGCGTCGTCGAAGGTTCACAATTGCCTTCCACTATCTATGAAATCACAGTGGACGATACCCCGCCTGTAACGAACCTGGAACTGGGCGAACCGACCTACCAACCCGGCGCCGTCACATACGTCAGCGCCGATACCCTGTTCACCCTCACACCCACAGACTCCAGCTCAGGAACATCTTTCACCAGATACAGCCTTAACGGCGGAACTTCTTACTATCTCTACAACAATCCGTTTACGCTGGAAGGGCATTCCGACGGACTCAAGCAGTTCAGGTTCTATTCCGAAGACAACGTCAAAAACAAGGAAACCGAAAACAGCATGAGCATTCGTCTCGATAGTACGCCGCCGGTCGCCAACCTGGTACCCAGCGGGGTCCTGGTTGAATTTGAAGGCGAATACTACGCTCCCCTGGAATACACCTACAGCCTTACCGCTTCGGATGCCGCAAGCGGACTGGACTACATCGAAGTCAATGTCGACGGACTGGGGTATGCGGTTTATTCGGCCCCCGTCGGCTTCACCACAATGGGACTGCATGAAATCAGATACAAAGCCTGCGACATACTGGGCAACTTCAGCGAAGAAGCCCTTTTCGAGGTCCATGTTGCTGATGCCGACCTGGTAAGCAAGATCGTCCCGACAATGCAGCCGGTTATGGTCGAAGATACCCGGGTCTTCCCCTCTACCGTCAAATTCAGCCTGGAACTGGACAGCGGAAACGAAGCCTTCCTCGAAAGACTCGAATACCGGATCGATTCCGGCAATTACACCACCTACTTCACACCCTTCTCCGTCACAGAAGAAGGCGCTCACACCGTCACTTACAGGGCACTGGACGTCTTCGGAGGCATTGAAGACGCCAATACCTACTATTTCGTTATCGACGATACCCCGCCTTTACTCTCCGACGCACACGCCGCTCCCGACCCGTTTACTCCCGACAGCGAATTCAACGTCGGCGTCGACGATACAGCAACCTTCCAGATGAATGCCGTCGACGATCTGTTCGACAGCCTCCTGTTCACTGTAGAAATTCAAAATCAGGAAGCTGTGACGGTGCGCACCCTAGCCGAATCTCTGGAATACGATGAAGGTATAATTTCCTTCGTCTGGGACGGCAGAGACGATCAGGACGAAACTCTGCCCGAAGGTCTCTACACATTCCTGGCCACTGTATCCGATCCTGTCGGCAATGAAGACGTTATTACCGCAGACGTCAATCTGATCAAATTCGTCCTCACTGCTCAAATTACAGACGAAGCGGAAACCCAGTCAGCCCCTGACATAGACGGAAACCGCATTGTGTGGGAAGACTACCGTGACGGACAATACGACATCTATCTGTGGGACGGCCTCTCGGAAAACCGTCTCAACATGCAGCTCGACGATCAGAAGTCGCCCGCGGTAAGCGGCGACCTGGTAGTTTGGGAAGATTACCGCACCGGTAATGCCGAAATATTCCTGCATGACCTGGCGACGCAATCGACCATCAATATAACCAACAACGCCGGCGAACAGAAGAATCCCGCAGTTTCCGGCTGGACCGTAGTCTGGGAAGACGATAGAAACGGCGATTGGGACATCTACTCCTACGATTACATGACAGGCTCTACCGTAATGGCCGCAGGCGGCGCAGGCGATCAGCGTTACCCGGCAGTCTGGAACGGAAATCTCGTATGGTGCGATGATTCCTCAGGCGATTGGGAAGTCTATTACAGGAACCTCTTCGACCAGGAAGCCCCTGCAGCGCTGAACATCTCGGCAGATGCCGCCGACCAGCTTTCACCCGATATATTCGGCGATTTCATCGTATGGGAAGACCACAGGAGCGGCAATGCCGACATTTACCTCTACGACCTGGCTTCACAGCAGTCCTCCGTCCTTTCCGACGGACCGAGCAATCAAACAGAACCCAGGATATTCGCTAACTGCGTGGTCTACACTGACGACAATGCAGGGACAGAAGACACGGACATCTTCGTTTATTATCTGAACGGCGGCTTCTCTCTCAGGATAACCAACACCCTCGAAAAGCAGCAGAATCCCGCCCTGTTCGGCAACCGTATCGTATGGCAGGATGAACGCGACGGACAATGGGAAATCTACAGCGCGCTGATTGCTTTCATGGGAGAAGAGATCGATTCCTACCAGCATGAAAGAATCGACAATGAGCTCGAACCGGCGCTGACGGCATCACACATCCTCTTCACAGCCTATGAAGGCATAGACGGCGACATATTCACGCTCGCTCTGGACGACTACTCTGAAACCCCCGTCGCCGAATACACGACATCAAATCAATCACAACCCGATATGTTCGGCCCCCTGGCCGTCTGGACAGATAACCGGAACGGCAATCTGGATATCTACTCCTACGATATCGACGCTATGACCGAAGAACGCATCACATTCAACATCGGCAACCAGAGCGCGCCGGCCGACCGAGCCGATAACTGGATATTCTTCGAGGACGACCGTGCCGGAGACCTCGACATCTACGGGTATTACCTGCCGACAGATATGGCCTACCTGGTCGCCGGCGATCCCGGTAACCAGCAAGACCCCTTCGCACAGGGCAGGTTCCTCTTGTATGCCGATGACAGTTCAGGCGATTTCGACATCATGGCGCTTGATCTCGTCAGCCAGGTCGCTTATCCCATCGTCGAAGCTGCAGGGGATCAAACCATGCCTGGAAGCTTCGGACGCTGGTTGATCTGGATCGACGACAGAAACGGCGACAAGGACGTCTACTGCATGGATATGTTCACCGGCGAAAGTCAACCTCTCATCATGCGTCCCGGCGATCAAACTTATGCCGGTTGCCACTTCGGCAGAGTTACCTGTCTGGATACGGCCACTGAAGAAACGCTGCTGGCGGATATCGTCACCGGCAGAATAGTTACTGCAGCGGATGACGATGCGGGTAAACAGGATACGGCCGTTTACAACAACCGGATCGCCTGGTGCGGTTACGACGAAACCGATTGGGACCTGTGGATATCAGAATTGACCGTCACGCTGCCGCCTGATGTGGAACCGCCGGAAGTTTTGAACGTTCAGCTCGATACTCCGGCCTTCTCGCCTTCAGGTTCTCCCGGCGTTAAAGACGAAGTCGGCATAAGCTTCAATCTGACGGATAACATGTGCACAAAGCTGAGCGTTACGATTGAGGTTAAGGAATCTGCTGGAGGAACAGCCGTCAGAACGATCGATGCTGGGTTGCTGCCGACTGGACCTAACCAGGTCTACTGGGACGGCAGGAATGATGCGGATGAATTCGTCGAAGACGGCGCTTACGACATGATCATAACAGCTTATGACGATGCTGCCTTAAGCGGTCAGGATGATTCGGCCTCCGTCATCGTCGACAACATAGAACCTGCCGTTGCTTTGACGCAGCCTGCTCAGGATGAACTGGTCGATGACGTTACTGAAGTCCAGGGTACAGCAGACGATGACAATTCAATCGTCGCAATTACGGTCATGGTCGAAGGCGTGCCGTGGAGCGTTGATTCTCCTGCAGCAGGCGCATACTCCGTCCAGGTAGATATTCTGGATGATCCGTGCACCTTGCAGACATTCGTGGAGGATATCGCAGGCAATACCGGTTCATGCGATCCCATCTCCGTCAGGCTTGACTCCGACGGCGACCTCCTGCCCAATAGCTGGGAATCCGCTTATGGTCTCGATCCCTACAGCGCCGAAGGCGATGACGGCACAGACGGCGACCCCGATGAAGACGGCGCTACAAACTACGAAGAATACCTGGCAGGAACCGATCCCATGAATCCCGACTCCTATCCCACTCCCACTCCCACGCTTACCCCGACCGTGACGCTTACTCCCACAGCTTCCCCCACCCTGACCGCCTCGCCTACCTTCACCCCCTGGCACACAGCTACGCCTACTATGACTCCGGTAGTTCCTCCTGTTCCCGCTTTCAGCGGCTTCGGCCTGCTCATTCTACTCGCCTTATCCACGCTGGCTTTCCTGAAATTCAAAACAGGACGAAACGATCACGCATCCTATCGGGAGAATTGATGCAGAGCAAAGAAGCAATACAGAAGCTTAATCAAATCAGATAACTGCTTTATCGCAAACACGACAACGGGCAGGGCCTTTCGCCTGCCCGTTGTTTCAATGAAAGATTAAAAATCTAAATCGTGAAGAATTGTAAACGCTAACTTAATGAAAAAATTACTTGAGGTCTTTCTCATGATTATCAGGCTTTTATCATTCCTTATTCTCGTTATCACATTAACCGGCTGCAACGGTATTTCTGTGGAAAAACAGGAGCAAACAAAAGAAAAACCGGTCGCTGAAACCACGGAAAAAAATGCAAAAATTGAAACCGCTCAAAAGAAATCCGATACCCCGCCGCCCGCTAAACGACAGTCCAAATCGCAGGAAGTGAAGAGCGTGGACCTGAAGAATCTGCAGGAAGTCTGGAGTTACAAGTTTCCGGATGAGGTTACGGACGTAGTTTTCCGCACTGAAAGAAAAGGCGCCTTCCCCCTGGCTGCCGCTCTAACTTCAAAAGCAATATACCGTTTCGAAAGAAGCGGCGCTCCCATGACGCCGGAAATGGAACTCAAACCAGAACAGAGAGCATTCCTCAGCGAACAGGCTTCAAAAGCAGCCGTTTTAACGTCCCTGAAAGAATACGCAGATGATGAATCTGCCCTGGACATCAGTATAGTTGATATTTTTCAACCGGACAGAACCGGTTCGGAATCCATCCTGATCGCTGATCCCAAATTCTCAAGAAACCTAAACGAAATAACCTGCAATTTCGATCCGACCGGAAAATGGTTCTCCTTAGTCTCTTTTCCCGCAAGCCAAATACGCCTCTATCACGTTAACGGCGCAGCCCTGAATTCACTCGAAGTCCCCGGAATGATTAAAATCGACAGCCTTTTCAATCAAAACGGCGATACTTATATCGCTTCTGTAACTTCTCTGCATGAGGGAAAACAAAAATCGGAAGTTCTCGCTTTCAATAACAAAGGAAAAAGAATATGGCGCTTCAACGGCTTCAAAGGCGTCCCCTTTAAACATGCCGTACCCCTTCTTTATCCGGAAGATAAACGATTCGCTTTAGTTTCTGACAACGCCATATACTGCTTCGATCAGAATTTCGACATCCTGTGGAAAGTTCCCACCTGGATTGGAACCTTCAAAGCTGCCGTTTCATACGCGAAACCCGCCGTCCTCTTCGCAGCCGACGAAGAACAGGGCGCCCTGTTCCTGTTCAATGCCATGACCGGAAAACTGATCGAAAAAAAGGACCTTAATCCATACATTAAAAGACCAAGAGATCGCTTCAGACAAATGATCCCCTTCTCCACCGGGGTCCTCCTGGCCGTTCAACGCGGCGCTAAAAACCTGACTGATCAATACAGAATTATGTTCTTCTCTGAAAAAGGCGAACTGATCTGGGAAAAAAATATGGAACCCAATGAAACCAACCTCTATCCCATGCCAGACCCCAACGCCTTCACAACCGCCGCAGGCAATAAAATTACCATTTATGCTCCCCAGGACCATTGAAAACCGGAAGATTCTTTAAACTGAAGCAGCGCTTCCCTGTTTTGAAGATATAACGACTGATAAAAAACAGGTAACTTTTGTCGCAAAAAAATCGTCGCAATGAAATCCCCCTTAGCAAAGGGGACCAATACGCTTATGCTGAGACGATACGCAGTCGAAGATTCAGCATTAGCGGATCGGGGTTTGTTATTCTTCATACGGAACCGCAATCTCGTATTGAATTTATCATGTCATCCGGCAAACGCTGCAGCAGACTGTGCGGCTCCTATCATCACGAACGTTGAGGCGACAAATGTCTCACATGATTCCGCGACAATAGCATGGGCGACGAATGAAGCAGCCTCATCAAAAGTGGAATACGCCGACAACGGTCCCGCAGCATACTCCTACCGAGAGTCCGACTGCGACATCCACTGACGTTCCGACAAATCCCCCCTCAATAATCCCGACCCGTTCACCAACTCTCACGTTTACGCCTACTGTGACTCATACGCCGGAACCTCAATCCATACCGTCATTTTCATCAACCGGCAAAATCCTGATAACGACATTACTGACCATTCTCCTGGGAGCCCAGACCGCACGGTTTAAACGGTAAACTTTTTAAGGGGTCGTTTGTGTAAGACGGCATTAATCAAAATATGCTTTTAAGAGGTTCCCGTTTTTATTTTTTTCTATCCGCGAAATTTCACGAATTCACACGAAAAAGATGGGCATCGTAAAAGTCACGGAGTCCAAATTTCAGTGGATAAAGCGCAAGAGTCCCTAGTGGAAGATTTTCGTATGGTAACATCGATACGGGCGTTTGAATGCGTATCAAGGA
>CAZUFC010000032.1:0-66706 GCA_964619725.1 uncultured bacterium
AATTTAATGCTGGACAGCCACTTGGGTTTTTGATCCATAAACGGGCGAATTTTTCGGAACTGATCAAACAGGGGTTACACTTTTTTCAAGACTTGTGACAGTTTTTTGATTAATCGGGGTCGGTATCAGGATCGAAATCGTTATTACGGGATATCCGGAAGAATTTTAACCTTAAAAGAGCATTTTTGATCAATGCCAAAAAAGATTATTCAACCATGTAGAGCATGAAGAGCCTGAAGAAGATTGGGACTGAACAAACCAGGACTGCGCTTTTTCATAAAACCTTTGACTGATTGAAATCCCCATTAAATAAACTGAATCTTGCCCAAAATTATCTGGTTGACGACTTCGGAGCCGGCTTTTCATCAATGGCTGTTTATTTCTAGAGACGGTTATTGTTCAGATGCCTGTTTTTACTTATACAAGTGATTCATATTCCATCCGTCCCTTCTGTCCCTTAGGTCCCTTAGGTCCCTTTGTCCCTTTGTCCCTTTGTCCCTTTGTCCTTTAATCAATAGAACCCGTATATAAATTCAACCACGGCATAATCGTCCCTGATGTCGTTCATTTCAACGTTTAATTCGTATCGGAGTCGGTACCGCAATCGAAACAAAATGATGGGATATTCTGTAGAATTGTAACCTCAAAAGACGCATTTTTGATCAATGCCAATTTATCTTAAAGCAATTAAGACAAGGATTTGCGAGGCAGGGGTAATGCATATACGTTGACTGAGCAAATCCGCATCCTGACGAAGTATGGGGGAAAATTCGCCGTTTATGGACAAAAACTAAATAATCGGATATCAAAATGATTTTGACAAGCTCAAGCGTATAATGGCCAGGGTATAGAAAAATTCCCGCAAATTTCGCACGAAATTTGCGGGAATTTTTTTTATGCGGGAACAGCTACCAGTTCCTTTGTCTTCTGAAACGCTATTTCGCTGTCCAGAAACTCTATTTCGATCGTCTCTCCGGGTTTGAAATCTTGAGTGATTATCTTCTGCGCCAGAGGATTCTCAATTTTCTTTTCTATAAGCCTTCTCAGAGGTCGCGCCCCATAAACCGGGCTGTATCCTTCTTCGGCCAGCAGTTTTTTCACATTATCCGAGACGTGAATTTTCAGTTCTTTTTCTGCGAGGCGATCGTTCAGTTTCTTGAGTTCCAGGTCTACTATGTTTCTCAGGTGATTCCTTTCAAGGCGGTGAAACACGATGAGATCATCTATCCGATTCAGAAATTCCGGTTTGAAATATTTTTTCACTTCGTTCAGAATGCCTGTTTTAATGTCTTCGTAAGCTCTGTCGCTGCCGGTCATGAATCCGATATCCGTTCGCTCTTTGGACAATGAAGCTGTTCCGATATTGGAGGTTCCAATAATGATCGTATTCTTGAAGCTGACCGTACGTCCCTGGGCATCCGTCAATCTTCCTTCATCCATCACCTGGAGGAGCACGTTGAAAACATCTGGATGAGCTTTTTCCAGTTCGTCCAGCAGAATGACGTTATAGGGTTGCCTTCTTACCAGCTCAGTCAGTTGTCCGCCTTCGCCGTATCCTACGTAACCCGGCGGAGAACCGATCATTCTCGAGACGGTATGCCGTTCCATGTATTCCGACATATCGAGTCTGACGAAGCGGTCCTCATCATCGAACAGAAATTCCGCCAACGCTTTGGCGAGTTCAGTTTTTCCGACTCCTGTCGGTCCGAGGAACATGAACGTGCCGATGGGACGATTCGGCTGTTTCAATCCTGCACGGTTTCTTCTTATGGCATCGGCCACGGCCATTACGGCATTTTCCTGACCCACGATTCTCTTATGAATATTGGTTTCCATTTCCATCAGTTTTTCCGCTTCGGTTTCCAACATTCTCGTTACCGGTATACCCGTCCAGGAAGCCACAACTGCTGCAATATCCTCAGAATCAACCTCCGTTATGCAATCCCCCTGCTCCATTTTCCAATTTTCCTTCAACTTTTTTAATTCCTCTTCCACCTGTATCACGAGCTGCTGAAACTCTGTCGCTTCCTTGAAATTTTCACTTTCATACGCGTTTCTCTGTTTCTGCAACAGGTCGATTCTCTGTTTTTCCAATTCACGGATATCCGGCGGTACGCAAATGGCCTGAAGGTGTTTCTTGGAGCCGGCTTCGTCAATCAAATCCACAGCTTTATCCGGCAAAAACCGGTCCGTTATGTATCTTTCGGCCAACTTTGCGGCCATACCCAGCGCATCATCCTGGTACGTAATCTGGTGATGCTCCTCATACCTCGGTTTTAATCCGTTCAATATGGCTACCGTCTCCTCCACCGTAGGTTCATCCACCATCACCGTCTGGAAGCGCCTTTCCAGCGCCTTGTCCGGTTCCACATACTTCTTGTATTCATCCAATGTCGTTGCGCCTATGCATTGCAACTGACCGCGAGCCAGCGCCGGTTTCAACATGCTTGATGCATCCAGACCGCCCGGTTGACCGCCGGCTCCCACGACTGTATGAAGCTCATCAATAAACAGGATGATTCGGCCGCTTTTCGCTATTATTTCGTCTCTGATCGCTTTCAGCCTTTCCTCAAATTCTCCCCTGAATTTCGCTCCCGCTATAATCTCACCCATCTCCAATTGTATGACCTTCTTGTTCAACAGAGTCTCAGGCACTTCAGCAGCCGCTATCCGTTGAGCCAGCCCCTCAATTATGACAGTCTTGCCTACGCCCGGTTCGCCGATCAATACCGGATTATTTTTCTTGCGCCGCGACAGTATCTGAATCACTCGATTAATGACGTTCTCTCTGCCTATCACAGGGTCCAAACGATTCTCATACGCCAATTGCGTCAAATCGGTGGTGAACTGAGTCAAAATATCTGTTTCTCCCTCTTCCGGACTGTCTACGGTCTGGTTGCCTCTCACCGCTTCATAAGCCTTCTTGACTTCCAGATACGTTAATCCGGCCTTATTCAGCAACTCTGAAACCTCTCCTGCAGAATCCTGGAACAACGACAAAAACATCGTTCCTACGCTGATGAAATTGTCCTTCAAACTGTCCGCTTCCTCCTTAGCGTTTCTGAATACCGCTTCGGTTTCAGGCGTGGAATATATGTCCTGGCGCTTGTCTGTCTGAGTCTCCGCTTCAATGCTCTCGTATATTATGTCGATTATCCTCTCCTTCATCTCATCCGGATCATGACCCATCTCCTTGAAAATCCCGATTAACGTCTCATCATCAAGGAGAAGCAACCCCAGAAGAACGAACTCCGTCGAAAAACGCGTCTTGTTGAATCTCAACAGCTCCGCAGTCGCCAGATTCAGAGCTCTTATCACGGAATGCGTGCATATTCTTAAATATTGATGCATGTGTTTTTCCTCTCTTTTTCATCTTTATCGGCAAAGTTCAGACCTTTCATTTTAATCCTGTTAACTTGCCTTACTTTTTTTGATCTTTTTTCTTCTTTGGTCTTCCAACCCCGCCATGTAATTAGATGTAAATTTCCGGAAAAAGTTTCACTTCTTTCGACAATGATCAAACAACCTGAAATAACGCTTGAATGATTGAAATCCCCTGTTTTTTAATCGAGGACCGTTTTTTTCGGAGTCGGGATCGGGATCGGGGTCGGGGTCTGGGTCGCTACAAATAATTATGAAAAGATAGGTGTTGGCCTGATCATATTTCCAAATTTCAGAGCTCCACATAACGGGAGTTCTGAAATTCGGAAGAATTGTAACCTCAAAAGAACCGTTTTTGATCAATACCCTTCTTCTCTAACGCCAAAGCTCCAAAGCCAGTACGTCAATCTGCTTCTCAATCCTGTCCAGCTCCACGCCGGCGGATATTTGCCGTCTTTTGCTTTTCTCAGAATGTGCTTTTTCTGAGAGAGCGGCCATTCGAGCATGAACAGGGTCCGATTCGTTAAAACGGGGAATTTTAATATATTTCAATATATACATAGAGCCCATGCTTTTTCCGCCTTTCTGAGAAAAAGCGGACGCAGCGAATTGAAAAATGGCGGAATTGACGACGGCTGCCAGGTAATAGGCTTCAGCCTTACTTTTGCAATCAACGAAAGCCAGGGTCTCCTGCGGAATGATGACTCTTCCGTTCTTCATAAAAACGGCGGCGGCTTCGATCCTGGCCATTCTGGTCCATACGGCCTTGCAGGAACTGAAAGTGTATTCCCCCACATTGAACATGGAGTAAAAAGGAGCGGCATCCTTTAATAGCCCCGTCTTTTTGTCCTTTTTCTTAAAATATCGTCGAAACAGAGCCCTTCCGCGCAGAAAGTCCTCGTAATAGCTCAGGTAATCATATATGCCGGGACAGCGCTCCTTCAGCTCCTTTTCAGGCATGCCTTTCTTCTTCACGGGGTCCTGGACCATAATGACGTTTGCCGACGGCTGGGCATGCCATCGTGAAATATCCCTGGGCCGCAGAAGAGGAAACAGCCTTTCTCTTTCAACGATGGATGTGCTTTGCTCGACTTTTCTTTTCGCGCCTTCGATGATGTTTCTGATTTTAGCTTTTCCTTCGGAAACGGTTTCCACGATCTCGGCCCAGTAAACCGCGTTGGCGCCGCCTGAGTTGCATCCCTCGTGAGCCTTATAGAATGATTGTCCCAGCATGTTTTTCAAGGTCTTTAAATCGCGGGGCGATGCGGTAAGCCAGGCGGATGTCCGGTCCGCAGAATCGACCGGTTCTGCGCTCAATTTTACGCGCTCAGTTTCTTCCAGTATTTTGTTCAGGGTGAAAGAGGCGTTCAGAGCGCTTTTTTTGTCCTTCTTTTTCCACACGTAATATTCAGTAAGGGGATAAACCGTTTCCGATCCTTTTTTCAGGTAAATAACGCTCGTCCTGTTGGCCGTGCCGGGGAACGGCTGAACTGCGGCCATATCGTCCGCTTTGAGTACTTCCAGGGGATAGCCGTCAGGCAGGACGAAACGCCTGAAACCCTGTCCGGCCCCTGAAGTTTTAAACACGGACTGAGTGAGGATGAAAGCCAGACATCCGCCTTTTTTCAAGTATTTATCAGCCGCAACGCAAGTCATCAGCATGGCCAGGTCCTTTTTTCCCTTTCCGAGGATGGAATCCATGCCCTTATGGGGAAACAAACCATATTTCAGCCATAATTCCCTGGTCTTCTTTTTATAAACCTTCGGCAAACCCTCCCAATTGATCCAGGGAGGATTGCCCGCGACATAATCAAAGGTTCCCCAATCCTTCGGGAGGGATTGCCGGAGGATTGAGTCGAAATTGTGCACCGGAACGGATATTTCGCCTGTTTTATTTGAAATTAAGTCTGCCGTAAATAAAAGATAGTTGAACCTGGAAGTTAGAGCTGCCTGCGGATTAAGATCGATGCCGACCACTCTGTTAAATATGCTTCTCAGGAGCTGAAAATCATCAATATCCTCGCGATTCTCATCAGCCCGTATGCGACGGATGACGCTCAACAGAAAAGCCCCCGATCCGCAGGCCGGGTCCAGAAATCGCCCGTCTCTCCGGGTTCCGTGTTCCAGCGCCTGTCCGACTACCCAATCGGCCAGCCAGTCCGGCGTGTAGTACTCCCCCAGCTTATGCCGCAACCTCCTAGGAACCAGGTCCATGTAATAACCTTTTAAATAATCGATCCGGCCTGCCTCATAGTTTAATCCCGGAAACGTAACTATCCTCTCCTTGATCAGATCGATCAATCCCTTTAAATCAATGAAAACCGAATCGTCAGGAATCTCCGTATACCAACTCAAAAAATCCCTCTCATGAAACCCGGCTAACCCGTATTTCAAAAATTCCTCCCCTGATTCGATCCGATGGAAGAATCGTCTAACCTCCTTCGCGGAACTGCCTGTTGACGGAAAGAATCCGAATAATGAATTTTCCCCTCGAATTTCGCAGATAAGCCGGATCGTCAGCAGCTTGACAAGGCAGGCATAAAAAGTCTGAAGACTGAAAAAGAAACAGAAAGGTTCAGGAGTGGTTTGAAACGTTTTGAATTTAGGCGGAATAAAAGAAAGATCACCGGAGGAAACGCGATCAAGACAGGTCAATCGGAGATACCGGTCTTTCCATTCATCAAAGGCATTACGGATATCTGCATTTTGAGGATCATGCGCCTGCGAATAAAAATCATGAATCAGTTTCCCGGCAGGCACAGAATTTATACCGAACTCAGCAATAAATCGCAAGGAATCATATGGATCGTGTCGATTACGTTTCATCCCGTCGCTTTCATCTTGAGACTTTTATTATTACACAGATTGCGTTCATGAGCCAATAATCATAATGTAACGCTTTTTGATGAAGAGAAATTCTTATGACCCCTGCGTATCCTGTTCCAGCAATCGACAACTATCGATCTCTTCAAATGCCATATTTTGACGGATTTCGGATTTTTTACGGCTATTTCCAGAGGGACGGGGTGCAGTCCTTTAAAATTAAGGCGACAGGCGAGAGTTATGACAATGATGATCGCCAGGTTGAATGGGAGACTCAGCAGTGGTATGCCCAGGTTGACCGACAAATCGTTCAGCGGCGTCCAGATAAAATGCATAAGGGTGATGCAACCTGCCGACATCAATGCAGCTCGCATGTTCCACACCAGGTAATGTCCTCCCAAGGCAACGGCGAGGGCTGCCAGATTGTAATAAAAATTTATTCCGAATTTCCAGTTCAGCGGCGTTCCCAGGTAATGGTTCAGACTTGAACTGTACAGTAATACTGCAACTGCAAGCAATCCTGAAATCCTGGAATGCAGTAAGATGCCGAGTATAAAGCAGCCCCAGCACAGTAATTGAAAAATGCTGATAAAGCGGAACTTCGGCGGTAATATGCGTTTCAACCTGGCATACATATAGCTATAAAAGTCTGCTTTTTCTGTCATCTTCAGCTTTCGGAAGGCGAAACTCATGCCGTAATACGGATCATCGAAAAGGGGCGCGGTTATCATCGCTTTTTTGAAGTAACCGGCCGCTTCTTCAAAGCGCTGATCGATATAAGCCGTCCAACCGAGTCCATCCCAGGAATCCGCCAACCTGCAATCGAGTTCTACCGCTTCACGGAAATGGCGGGCTGCTGCTTCATATTGATTCAGTTTAAAATGCGTCCATCCCAGGCCGTCATACGCATCGGCAAACCGGGGATACTCTTTAACCGCCTTGTTGAAAAATTCAAGCGCTTCCCGATATTTCCCCCGCTTGAATTCTATCCATCCTGAAGCATCGTATTTATAAGCTCGCCCCCTTTGATTTGCATATTCGGTCTCCCGGAAGCTTTTTTCGGCCTTCTCCCATTCGCTGTGATAGAATTGATGCCACCCCTTGAAAGAGTTCATATCGTAATGACCTGTAAAATTCAGAACGAGAAGACTTAACCACATAAGAATCACGTAAGGCAGACTGAACGGACTGAACGGCGATTCTTTCTTCTGCAGAATGCGCATCGCCGGCATCATCAGAATCGCAGACAGGACCCCGGCGATCAGGACGATCATAACTTTAATCAGGAAAGGCGGCTCCGGAAAAAGTATCCATGAATACCCTATCAGAGCTCCGTTTACTCCGTAGAATCCGGTTTTCAAAAGAGATTTCCTTTCAGATAATTTGAAAGCGGTCAAAGTCGCAGATAACGCTCCCAGAAAACTCAACAAACCGTTCGCCGGCGAGGCGATGATCATGCCGACCAGGAACAAGAGTCCCGAACGGACATTGCAGCAGAGGAAAAACTGACCGTAACCTCTTAAGATGTACTCCCCAATTCTCTTCATTTTTTCTCTGAAAGCTTTGATTGAATGAAAATATCAGATTACGACTTCGTCAACAGGACATAGGAACTCGAAAAAAAAATTAACGTTTAAGACTTGCCTGATTGCTATGCCGTACCCCCTGAATACCCCCGCAAGCGGGGCAAACTTTTTTATATTCCAATTGCTTGATCGCTTGTTGGGTTTCTTTAAGAAATACATGATTATTTCTCAAGCCATATCAGAATCTGATAACCCTGGAAACCACCAGGGGTATTTTATGCCCGGGTTTATGCGATTTGATGTCATTAGCGAATTCGACCCGGCAATCCGCGGGATATGCCAGTAATTTTTTGAATCCTTCGCATATCGTTTCCCGGATTCTTTCTTTTTTTGCCGTATTTTTATCGTCGAGAACGATCAGTATCTGAAAATCATCAACTTCGTGCTGGATTATCTGGTATTTCAGGACATCGGGAATATCGGCGATTATATTGGTGACCGTGTAAGGCGAAAGAGCGGTCCCGTCTTTCAGAAGGATTGAGTCCACATATCGGCCTTCCAGGTTTTTAATTCGCTTTAGAACCGACCCGCATTCGCACCGGCTTTTCCCGTCGAATTCAACCAGGTCTCCCAGGCCTGAGTAGCGTATGACGGGCGTCGCCCAGTTCGTCAGATCGGTGACGACCAGTCGTCCTCTGTTTATGGCCAGTTCATTATCGGCATCAATCAACTCATAAATTGCGCTGTCTTCCGCCAGATGGAAACCTCCCTCTTTTTCGCATTCGAAACCGAGCATTCCGGCTTCTGTCGTCGTGTATGTTTCTACGATACGGGCATAGGGGAAGACCTTTTTCAGAAGTTTCCTGGTTCTTTCATCGAGCATTTCCGAGGTCAGATGGAGCAATTTCAGGTTTCCTCGTTTCTGATTCCTGTCCGCCAGATAAGCAGCCAGGTTTCTCATGGTCGCCGGATAGGATGAAAGATATTCCGGCTCAAATTCATCGAATTTCTCCATTATTTCTGCAGATTTTTCAAACGTGGAAACGATTCTTTCTTCCATAACGATCGTCCGTAACTGATCGGCCAGGGCATAATCGATATTATGAGGCGTCGAATCGAGCAAATACATGACTTTTTTTATGGGTTTTCCGCAACACCATTGATAATACAAAGTCATCGCATAAGCCGTAAAATGCCAGATGGAGGTTTCACTCTTGTATAATCCCACCGGCGTTCCTGTGGAACCGGATGTGGTTAAAAATCTTTTGTCTTGATTAAAAACCGGCGAGAGCATCTCCTCCTTTTTCAATTTCCTCAGCTCCGATTTCGTCAGCCAAGGAATGCGTTTGATGTCATCCAGCTCCTTTACCATTGACGGTTGAAAACCATATTCATCATATTTCCTGCGGTAAAACGGAATATGTTCATAGGCATAAGCGACGATTTCCCGGAGGCTTTCAAGTTGAAATTCGTTTATCCGGGAACGGTCCCATTTCCGTTTTTCAAGCACGATATCCAATGCCGAATTCAATCGTTCTTTCCGCAACAGTATTTTCTTTTTCGACAGCGGTTCAGCAAAAAATGAGTTCATGCATCCGTCACCGTATAACTTCAGAACTCCCGATAGACAACCTAACATATTGAAATAAATTGTTCCGTTTCATCAAATTGGCCGTTTTCGAGACGTTAAAACCGACGCCCACCTGCTGAAGCGTCTCTTTCTAACGATGCTCCGGCTATCGACTCCAGTTATATTAATAATTCAATCGGCTTGACGGGTCAAACGCCCGGCAGCGATTACAGAATCGCTTTTATGAATTTCTGTCAATAAACGGCTCTTTTCCATTAATGCCGCGTCAGGCTGCGAATTTCTCCAGACAACGTACGTCCGATTACGCCTCCTTCCTAAATCCCTGCTTTCCTTGCTTAAAAAAAATATCAGGTCTGATCAAACAGGAGTTACGCTTCTTTCAAAACTTTCGAGAGTTCGTTTCAGTGATCGGGACCGGTATCGGGGTCGCAATCGCAATCGAAACCAAAGGAGGGGTATTCTGCAGGATTGTAACCCCAAAGGATGCAATTTTGATCAATGCCGAAAAATCGCTCCCTTATGGAACAGAAAATCGCCACGCCTGTCCTGCATTAAATTTTTACCGATAAATGCACTTTGGGACAGACGCTTATTAATTCTCGCAACGCGAAAATTAATAAATGAGATGATGGCATTGTTTTATTTTTTCTCTGAACTGCGGCGCCGGTCTAAACTCGACATCAAGAAATGCAGGACGCGTTTCAATTTTATTCGTTTTCATATTGCGGTATTTTTTGGGCGGTCTGAGCGTGCAATGGAAAGCGCCGAAACCTCTGAAATAAACCCTCTCCCCCACTGCTATATCGCTTGCGATTTCTTCCAGCATAAAGTTGATTATTTCCACACATTCTTCCCTCGGTAAATTAAACTCATCCGACAACAACCCTGCAAGACGCTTTATGTTCATTCTCTCCTCCGTCGTATATCGAATCCTTCGTTCACCTTCACACCTGTGTTCCTGTACTCGCGGCTTCTTCATTTCGTTTTGAGTCGGAACTCGTTTTATTTTACCACATAACTGCAACGCCTGCACAATCGGAAAACGTTTTTTTTCGTTTTTTTTTTCTGTTTTGCGCTAAAAAAATGAAAAAATGGAGAAGAGTGGAAAATTGGAAGATTGGAAGAATTGATAGTCTGACGGAAGAGCCGGCAGGCGGATGGTCGTTAGATCGGAATGATTGAACGGCGGATGTTTGTATGGTTGCTTTTCGTTGACGGATTGGTCTTTTTGCCTTCCCGGCGCCAGTGCGTCATAACATCTTGTCTGCTGGAAATAATGGCATTGATCAAAAAATCGGCTTTTGAGGTTACAATTCTTTAGAAACCTGCATCATTTTATTTCGATTTTGCTCCCGATTGCGACCCCGAGCCCGACCCCGATTACTGAAACAACTGTCAAAAGTTTTAGAAAAAGTGTAACCACGGTTTGATCAGTCCCGAAATAATAAACCCGGGAATTCTTTCAGTCGCTGTTTCTGAAGGAGTAGAAATAAAAAGCGGATATAACCAGGGAATGATCGATTTGTCCTGCTCGTATCATTTCGGGTATGGACTGTAAGGGGATGAGTTCGACTCCGGTAAGGGCTTCCCAGGGATCGGGAACAGGTTCGGAAACTTTACGAACGTCCTTCGCCAAAAAAGTGTAGACTCTGTTATCGAAAAGAGCGGGATTCGGATTGACGGAGCCAATTTGAATAATCTCCTTTTCGGTATCATAACCTGTCTCTTCCATCATTTCTCTTCTGGCGGCGGCTGCGGGACTCTTATCGTCATCATCCATCATTCCCCCCGGAATTTCAAGCGTCTCCACATCGGCGCCGTGCCTGTACTGTCTGACCATAACGGCTTCATCGGCCGAAGTAACAGGAATGATGTTGATCCAGACGCCGCTGGAAATTCTATAGAAGGGTCTCAGTGGGGCATCCGAACCGGGAGCCCACATTTCTTCGTATAAAGAGAAAATATGATTTTGATGAATTAATTTTTCGTTCATTGATAAGGACTATCCTTTCTTCCCGTTCAAACCGGAAAGAAAGGATAGTCGTTTATTATGATGCCGTCAATTGCTCTAATTCATTTTTCGCGTAAACTGGGCGACGAGCAGCAGGCCCATGGCGATGAGAAGGATAAAACCACCCAGGGGATTGACAGTCGGTATGTCGGTGGGAGTGGGAGTATAGGCCGTACCAGTTCCGGTGGGCGTAACGGTTGGAGTTCTCGTCGGGGTAGCCGTGGTGACTGAACCTTCACAGTTGACCAGCAGGGTATAAGAGCCGGCATCTCCGTTGACGCCGTCTACTACGATGTAATAGGTTGAAGGCGGCGCATTTGGAATGACCAGCTCGTCGATTCCCCAGTAAATGCAGTGCCATTCGCTGCAGGAAGAAAGGACCAGGAAGGCGAGGTTATCATCTGTATCCAGGCTTATTTCCATATCTCCGACGCCGAGAGTTACTACCTGGTGGACGATTTCCGGCCCGGAGAAATTGATGGAATTACAGTCAGGATACGACGACACGTTGCTTTCGCCGGGCATGGTATTGCCTGTATAGGGCACATTGCAGCTTAAACTGATGATCTGCGAGCAATCCAGGTTCGGCTGAGGCGTAGGAGTGGCTTCAGGAGTAGGCGTATTAGTGGGAGTGAAGGTCGGAGCTCCGCAAAGGACCGTGAGGTCATAGTATGCGGGTTCGGTTGAAGAGCTGTCGACGACGATATAGTAAGTTCCAGCATCTGCGGTTTCCAAAATGGCATCGAAATCGCCGTGCGCCAGGCAATTTTCTTCTGTGCAGGAGCCGAGAATGAAAACGTCCGGGTCGGTATCGAACCAGGGTTCAAGATGGACCTGCAAGCTTTGGGAGGTCGTCATAGTCACCACATATACTTTTTCCATCCCGTTTTCATTCAAATCAGGATCGCAGGAATAACTGTCCACGATCATAGTACCGTCATCATTGCTTTCAAAACTCAACGTATCGCCGCATTGAACGTCCACTGCGTCCGAACAGTCCAGCAAGCCTATCGGCAATTCCTCATCACTCCATAGAGTACACTCGACATATTCGCTGATCTCATCTCCCGAACCGGCATTAGTACCGTCGCATTCTCCTGCTCCCGTTTCTTCATCCAGGGGACCGTCGGCGGCTCCCCACCAGTTATTATCAGCGACTACGCAGGGCGCCTGACCGACCCTTACGCCGTACCCGCTGTTGCCGACTATATTGTTATTTGCTATTTCGAATGCTCCGTGAGCCCCATCGACGTAAACTCCATGCTGATTGTCGCGTATATGGTTATTATTGACTGTTGATGCGGCGCTGACGTTTTTCAGGAAAATACCGCGGCCGCCGCCGCCGCCGAGCTGCACGCGGTTGAACGTTATCTTAGCCTTGGTGTCGAAATTCGGTGAACCGTTGAAGTAGATGCCGGTAGAGGAATCGTAAAACTCATTATGATAGATGACGCCGGTGCTGTCGTCCGAAGGATAAGCCACGTAATACAACGCTATGTTGTAGGCGTGCTCGAAAACGCAATGACGAATCGTAGTAGACTGATTATTGGCCCAGACCATGTATGTGTTCTGGGGAGAATATTCAAAGTATTTTTCGATTCCGCCGTATCGGATCACAGAATGCTGCAACGTATTTCCGGAAGAATCAAACCGTATGTATCCCCAGTTTCCCGCGCCCGGGCTGGTGGCCGTTCCGTCGCCGTTGGAATCGCCGCCGACGGAATCGTCGCGTTCGGAAGTAAAGTATATCTTATTCCACGCTTCTCCCTGACAATTCAACAGGCCATCGACGATCATGGATCGACATGTCGCGTATCGACCGGCCATCCGTTCGAATTTAATTACGACTCCCGGCTTTACCGACAACGTTGCGCCGCTTGCTATCGTTATGCTGCCGTCTTCCACATGATAGGGTAAACCCATTCCCTGTATCACCTTCCAGGTTCCGTCTGAAGAAATGGTACCATAAACGCGAATCGCCTGCTTTTCGTTGCCTGATATGTTATTGCCGGCATAAACCGGAAAGGCCGAGTTTATGTGCGACATCGGAAATTCATAATTGTCTATGATAGTATTTTCGTACACCTGCGGCGAACCGTCTTCAATCAAAAGTCCCTGCAGATTGTCGTGAATGTTGTTCCCCTCAATTACTGAGGATGAGTCCGGATAGGACAAGTATACGCCGTTCGATGTGCCTCCGGGACTCGACACATTGTTGCCGTACATGTGAAGGATCGGCCGAGCCCCCGATGCTCCCGCCACGTTTATCCCGTAAGTCGACGCAATCACCGTATTATAATTGATGTTGGCATCGGTAATGAAATTCGTACTCGATTCAAACCTTATTCCCCGGGGACAACCTTCGATCTGGCTGTTGTTTATCGAAACATCCGAGGCTTCGCCCTGTATCGCATCATAATAAATCGCAACATCATAGGCGTTTTTAAGTATCAAATTGTCCAGGTCGTTCACCGTGCCGTTATTCCAAATCATGAACTTGTTCTGCGGAGAATGCTCGAAATATTTCTCTATGCCGCCGTAACGGATTTCCGCATTGCGGAGGTGGTTGCCGGAAGAATTCAACCGGATATAACCCCAATTTCCCGCCTCTGGAGACGTGCCGGCCCCGTCGCCGTTGGAGTCGCCCCCAACCGTATCGTCTCTTTCCGAAGTGAACGTTATTCTGTCGCCTGTTGCTGGAAGTTCCAGCATGCCGTTCACGATCAGGGAACGACAAGTATCATAACGGCCTTTTTTCCGTTCGAATTTTACGACTACGCCCGGATCGATGCTTAAGGTCGCACTGCCCCCCACCGTTATGCTTCCGTCTTCCACATGATACGGCAGACTCTGAACGTCGACCCAGGTTCCGCCGGTTCCTCCAATCGTACCATTGACTCGAATCGCCTGTTTGGCATTGCCCGTTATCGTATTGCCTGAATAGAGGGGAAAGGCCGCATCGATTTGAGTCAGCGGAAATTCGGCGCAATCGAGAATATCATTGCCGGTTATGGATGGAGAACCGCCCGTGACGACGATTCCCTGCAATACGTCCTGGATTGTGTTATTCGATATCACTGATGTTTCAGAAGGATAATTCAGGTTGATACCGTTTCCTTCCTGGCTGGAGCTGCTTACGGTATTGTTCGTAATGGTCAATTCGGGCGGTGCGCCTGATGATCCGTTTATGTAAATGGCGTTCGACTCTCCGGAAACATCGCATCCCGTTATTGTCACGTCGGTGACGAATGCTGATGCGGGAACTACGTATACTGAATTAGAACTTCCGTAAAATTCGCTGTCTGTTATCGATACAGTTGATGCCGCCGACTGATCGGCATTGTAATATAACGCGTTCTGATAGGCATTGCTTATCACGCAGTTGTCTATAACGGGGTTCGTCTGATTGCACCATACCATGTACCGGTTCTGGGGAGAATATTCAAAAAAATGACTGATGCCGCCGTATCTCACCACCGCATTCTCAAATGTATTACCGTCAGAATTGAATTTTATAAAACCCCAATCACCGTTGCTCGGCGACGTCGCCGTACCGTCTCCGTTCGTATCGCCGCCTACCGTGTCATCCCGTTCCGACGTGAAAATAACCGGGTCCCCCGAAGACGGCAATTCCAATTGACCGTTTACCGTTATAGAAACCATCGTCGTGTAACGTCCGTAACGACGCTGCAGCTTTACTATCACTCCAGGCTCAATCGTCAATGTTGACGATGACGAAATTGATATCGGCTGCTGAATCCAATACACGCTTCCCGCTAAATCCCACGTCGTGTCCGCCGTGATGTCGTTCGTGATCACGGTCGTCCCCCTCGCTTCACTGACCAAAACTGCGCTGAAAAACAAAATAATTACAATTGAGAACAAATAATTTCGTTTCACCATGACTCCCTCTCATAAATTGAAAATTAATAAAACAACCGCTGATTTCCAGCATCTCAGCCAATAAAAAACGTAAGCAACCTTTTCCCCTCCTTTCCCTTTCATCAAAGAATTCCCGCAGTATAGCGGTCCGACGATTACTCTCTTGAGAAAAAATCGTTTACGTTATTGAAATTCGCCTGACGCCTTTCATTTGAATTAAACTTTTGTTACTCACCGCCTTTCGTTTCATTTTTTGGAGAATTGTTCTGCTTCTTTTTACAATTTTTTGAGGGAATTGTCAAATGCATTTCAGAAAAATCAGGGTTCGTTGAATAGAATTTCCGCGATATGGGACTACCCTCATTTTTCATCTGAATTCCGTCAGCGCCTTTTCATAAGCTCAATTCCCGTTTCGGCGTCTGTACTAAAGTAATGGGAGGCATAGCCGTTCGGAAATACCCCGTATTAATTCAGCACAAATTGTAACCTTGAAATGTGCATTTTCGATCAAGGCCTGTTTTTGCTTAAAGGCGGCAAGTAAAGGATTTGCGAAGAATACACCTTGGCTAGTCGTTAATTGAGCAAATCCGCAATCTGACGGAGCAATGGGGGAAATTAACCGTTTATGGGCAAAAACAAGAAGGATAACTCCCGCATTAATGAACGAACGGCGAAGTGTGAGCCGGTTTTCAATGAAGTAATTTTGGATTCTATCGTTTATTTCGCTTCAGAAGATTTTCTGTAAGTATCTATGCGATATTCAATTTTGTTAAGCGGCAGGAATTCAGGGGCTTCAATGTCGCAGAAATGAGCGAGAGCGGAAAGTATTCTCAGTGAAGAACGTCCATCTCCATAAGGATTCGGCGCATTAGCCATACTGAGATACGAATTGAAGTCGCTGAGCAAATGTTCTGTTTTCTGCACGATAATATCCGGATCGGTATCAACGAGAACCGCAGTTCCCGCTTCCAGCCCTTCCGGTCTTTCCGTGTTTTTTCTCAGTACGAGCACAGGTTTGTTCAAGGAAGGCGCTTCCTCCTGAATTCCGCCTGAATCTGTGAGAATTATGTCGGCGTGAACCATAAGTTTAACGAAATCCTCGTAATCCAGGGGTTCGAGGAGCATAATCTGTGATTTTCCATGAAGCATCTTCATAGCTTCGTTTTTCACCTGAGGATTAGGATGAACGGGATAAAGCACCGTGTAATCGGGATTCCTTTCGGTCAATTTAAGCATAGCCTTGAAGATGTTCTTTAAGGGAGCGCCGAAACTTTCCCTTCGATGGGTAGTCAGTAGAATTCTTTTCTTTTTTCGCGTAAGCAGATTCCGATTTTGGAGGCTGGACGCCCCGGAACCTGCGAAGCGGGAGGCTATCTGGAGCAAAGCATCGATGACGGTATTACCTGTAATGAAAACATTTTCTTTTCTTACTCCCTCGCATAAGAGGTTATCGCATGCAGCGGCGGTCGGGGTGAAATGAAGGTCGGCCAATGTCGCTATCATGTGTCTGTTCTTTTCTTCCGGAAAAGGATTGTATTTATCATAAGTTCTTAATCCTGCTTCAACATGACCGACAGTTATTTTAGAATGATAAGCGCAAACCGCTGCCGCCAGTGCGCTTGTCGTATCTCCCTGAACGATCACTAATTGAGGCGCATACTGATCAATCATCGGCGGTAAATTTTGCAGTATTTTGGCCATAAGTCCGTTCAGCGTCTGGTTTTTCTCCATTACTCTCAGATTGATATCCGGAGTAATTTCAAAAAATTTCAGAACGCCCTCAACGAGCTCTTTATGCTGGCCGGTGACAGCAACAATGGGTCGAAAATATTCGCTCTTATCCGTCAGCCGTATCAACGGACCCAGTTTCACCGCTTCAGGCCGCGTCCCGAATACATACATGATTTTTATGGGCCCCTGCATCCCTTCCGGGACTCGTTCCTTCACATACAATTCAAAAGGGCCTTTTTTGTTTTCCAGGTATTTTTGATTTTGATTTTTCATCATGCCGCTTTCTCCCTGTATTCACGTGTGTCGATCAATCCCTCAGTCTTTTTACCGTATCTCAAGGTATTTTCAACGAGATTGAAAATTTCCAGGACATCCTTAAACGGTTTTTCGACTTTGGCCGCGGCGCCGAGTCGGACGGCTTCTTCCATATAGCCGTTAGCGTCGCAGCCCGACATAACCACAGCCTGCAGATTCTTTTTAATGGTTTTCATTTCTTTAAAAGCTTCCAGGCCGTTTTTGCGGGGCATATTGATGTCGAGGATTACGACGGCGTAATCTTTGTTTTTAACCATTTCAACAGCCTCCTGTCCGTCGGAAGCCACATCCACGTTGTATCCGTTGTGAGACAAAGTGGTGCATATCAGGTCCTGGATAATGGCGTCGTCGTCCACGAGCAGAACGTTTTCTTTCTTGTCTGGCCTGTTTTTCCAGGGGTAGTAATCTCGGGCGATCAACACCAGCATTTCTCTCACTGTTTCATCGATCAATCTTGAAGCTGCTTCGCACAATTTTTCAATGCTTCTTTGCAGTTTTTCAAAGTTCGCTTTCCGGGGTTGAAAGATTTTGATTTTTTGGTGAGCGGTCGGAATTAGCCACTCGTCATCCAGTTGAAGGTCTTCGAAGAGTTTTTCCCCGGGTCGGAGACCGGTGAATTTGATTTCTATGTCGTTAAGCGATAATCCGGCCACCTGGACCATTTCTTTTGCCAGGTCGGCTATTTTGATGGGTTCTCCCATATCAAGCACGAATATGCCCTCCTGATCCAATGAGGCAGCCTGCAGAATCAATCCTACGGCTTCCGGAATAGTCATAAAATAACGCTTCATTTCAGGATGCGTCACGGTGACTGGTCCTCCCCGGGCTATCTGACGTCTGAACAGAGGAATAACGCTTCCTTTACTGTTCATCACGTTACCGAACCTTACGGTGACGAAATTGACGTCGCTTTCATCCGACAGCCCCTGAACGTACATCTCGGCTATCCTTTTCGTAGCGCCCATTATGCTGGTCGGATGCACCGCTTTGTCGGTCGAAATCATAACGAACTGATCGACATTATATTTATGGGCGCAATCAGCCAGCGTCTTTGTGCCCAGAACATTGTTGAGCACGGCTTCTTCAGGATCGGTCTCCATCAGCGGCACATGCTTGTAAGCCGCAGCATGGAACACGATATGAGGACTGCAGGACCGAAAAATATTTTCGATTTTATGGCTGTTTTTGATGTCGCAGACATGACATTCAACTTCAACGTCATTTTGAATTTTAGCTTCGGTGAGTTCCATTTTTATGTCATAGAGCGCGCTTTCCGAATTATCTATGACCATGAGCGATGCGGGGCGGTAACGAAGGGCCTGTCTGCAGAGTTCCGAGCCTATCGAACCGCCTCCTCCGCTGATCAGAACCCGCTTTCCTTTCATTTTGTTTTCTATGGCCGAATGGTCCAAAGAAACGCTTTCCCGGCCCAGCAGATCGCCTATGTCGACATCCCGCAAATGATGCAGATGAACGTCCTCGCCGGACAATTCATAAATCTTCGGCAATGTTTTGTGCCTCACGTTCGCTTCCCGGCACTTCTTGACGATGCCCCGCATCTGCTCGCTGTTCAAAGAAGGAATCGCTATGAGTATCTCCTCGATATGATGCCTTTTCACCATGGGAAGGATTTTATTGCGGTCTCCCAATATGGGAATTCCGTGCAACGTTTTCCCCGCTTTTCGCTGGTCATCGTCAATGAATCCTACGACATTTATCCTCATAGAAGGATTTCGCACGATCTCCCTGGCCAGCATCTCTCCGGCGCTTCCCGCTCCCACGATCAGGATATTGCGAGGCCGGACATCCTTTTCCCTGGCCGATAACCTCTTGCCCCGCTTTTCGCTGAAAACCCTGTAGGCGAATCTCACGCCGCCGATCAAAAAGACCGCCATAAGAAAATCCAGGATAATGACTGACCGGGGGAAGCCGTCCAATCCAAAATAGAACACGAGTCCGGCCACCAGGATCAGCGACGATACGCCGGTTCCTTTCAATATGTTCAAAAGGTCTTCCGAGCTGGTGAAGCGCCAGATTCCCCTATGCAATCCGAACCAGTGAAGGCACCAGAAACGGACGCCGACCCAGAACAGGAGCGTTTCTGCAAAAATATGCCTGTATTCCGCAGTCATTTCTCCGGCAAATCTGAGCAGATAAGCAGAATAATAAGCTCCGCAAATCAGCAGAAGATCGGTGATGATGAGCGTAGCGTCCTTCCATCTGTTGAATCTTTTATCCATGTTTTATCTCCGAATAGCGTCAGCAGTTGAATTAAACTTTCAGGAGCCGGAACTTCGATTTTGCATTATTCGATGTAACGTTCCGAATGTCCCGGTTTCAAGTTTCCTTTTCGGGGTCGAGCGCATCTCCTCCTTTCAAAGAGTCATAGTCAGGTTCAAAGAGAGTTGGATATTTTGAGTTTTCTGATTGCCGTCATGAAAGATCAGGCAATTTTTCTGTATTGCCGGCAAGCCTCTTTCTCACCTATTTCCTTGCACCAGAAAGCAATAGATTCAAGGGCATCGCAAACTTTGTCCACATCGTTTTCACTCATTTCAGTGGATAAAGGAAGCGCCAGCCCCTGCAGCGTGATTTTTTCCGTTTTAGGCAGGTCGAACTTATGTTTCAAATAATATTCCTTATAAGCCTTCTGCCAGTGAACGGGCGGATAGAAATATTTTTTCGTTTCAATGTTTTCATCTGCCAGCGACTGGTAGACCTGGTCCCTGTCAATGCCGAATTTGTCTTTGTGAATGAATACCACCATATAATTGCCGGAAGGTCGCGTGTTGTCCATAAACTTCTGGAATATAATACCCCGATGGAACTTCAGTCTTCTTTTGTATTGATGGATAAGTTTTAGCCGGTATCTGACGTTTTCATCCACTTTTTTCATATTTTTCAACGCCATCATGGCATGCAGCTCAGACATCCTGGCATTCATTCCCGGAAAAATCGAATCATAGCCGTCTGTAATCCCGTAATTTCTGCCCAGCTTTATCTTTTCGTATAATTCTGTTCTGTTCGTCGTGACCATTCCGCCTTCGCAACCGGTAACCACCTTCGAAGGACTCAGACTGAAAACTTCCACATCCCCGAAACCGCCGGCTCTTCTTGAGTTATAAACCGCGCCGAAAGCCTGGGCTGAATCGAAAATGAGTGGCAGCTTATATTTCCAGGCCAGATATTCAAGATTCTGGATATCAGGCGGAACGCCGAAGATGTAAACCGCGATTATGGCGGAGGTGTTCGAATTAATCCTTCGTTCAACCTCGGAAACATCAATATTGAAAGTTCCCATACTGCAATCTGCGAACTGCGGATTCAGGCCGTTCCAGGTCAAGGCATGAACGGTGGCGGGAAAAGTGAAACTGGGAACGATCACCTCGCTTCCCTTGGGCAGACCGAGCGCTTTCAACGTCAGCATTAGGCCGCAGGTGCACGAGGACACGGCGACGGCATGGTTGACGTTTACGTATTCGCAGACTTTACTTTCTAATTTTTCTACGTATTCGCCGGCGGTGAGCTTCCCGGTTTCCACGATTTTCATGAAATCGTTCCAGTAAGTAATCGGTTCTTCTAACGTAGGACGCACGATGGGAAGTTTTTGCTGAAAAATTGGTTTACCCCCTAAAATAGCCGGTTTTCTCAAGATAAGCCTCCTTCTTGAATCCGAAAAGTAAAAACAGAGTCCTGAAAATAACGAAATAATCGGACATTAAATTTGTTTTCAAAGAATACTGTTCATAAAGTTTAAGTTTTTGCGGCAAGATAATTTTGGTATAGCATGATTCGCCGTCGTAATCATCGAAGAGAGAGCCTTCTTCGAAGAAGATGAGTGAGACGGGATCGGTAATGCCCGGCTTGCAGCGATTCATGAGTTCTTTGAATTGTTGCGGGTAACAGGCGGCAAAACGGGGCACTTCGGGACGAGGGCCGACGAGCCGCATATCGCCTTTAATGACGTTGATCAATTGGGGAAGTTCATCGAGTTTTGTTTTTCGCAGCATCCTGCCGATTCTGGTGATTCTGCGGTCTTGTTCGGATGCGCAGAGAGGACCGTCGCAATCATAAGCCATGCTTCTGAATTTATATATATCGAATATTCGCCGTTTATACCCTACTCTCATTTGTTTAAAGAAGATGGGACCTTTTGAATCAATCTTGATCAAAACGGCGATAACGAAAAACAAGGGCCAGGTCAACGCCAGTCCGACCAGTGCGATGAAGCGGTCGATGACTTCCCTGATGAAGTAATTTTTCATTGAGCCTCCTGTTCGTTTTTGCAGATACTACATTTTAAGTTAATCAAGCAGCATCGGCTGCAGCCTGTTTCTTCAAGCGAAAAGCAATGCGATCGCTGTATTTTTTTGAGAGCCTTTTCTGCTGGATACTCAGCATTTCGTTGGACAGAGTTCTGGTGGCGGTCATGCTGTTGAAATATTCATCCACCTGCGACCAGTCCACGTTTTTATGCCTTTCCGGATCATAAAACTCTGTTCCGGGATAAGGGGCCAGGATGGTGAATCCGACCATATCGGGTTTAATTTCATCGACAAGCTTTTCGGTCATATAAATATCTTCCATTGTTTCTTCAGGCATTCCCAGAAGGATATAAGCGCGTCTGAAGAAACCCATTTCTCGCGTCAGCTTGAATACGGATTTGATCATGGGAATGCTGATGTTCTTATTCATGTGTTCAAGTATTTTCGGACTGCCGCTTTCGACGCCTATCCAAAGTTCTCTGCATCCGGCCTCTTTCATGTGGTTGAGCAGGTCGGGTTTCGCCGTATCGACCCTGATATTGCATCCCCAGGAAGCTTGGTCTCCTGATCTAATTTTCAAGCTGCAGAATTCATGGATATTTTTCGGTTTAAGCGTCAATGTATCATCGGCGAATTTAATAAAATCGATGTTGAGGTCAGAGGTGACCTTCTGGAACTCCTCGAAAATATTCTCCGGCGAACGGAAACGAGCTTTCCGGGACCATACGGACCGGCTGGCGCAAAAGGAACATTTAAAAGGGCAGCCGCGACCAGCCAGTATGCTTGCGATTCTGTATCCGTTGTCTTTAAAGGCCGTGCGAATATTGCGCTCCTGTTTTATCAGAATCCTGTCGGAGAACGGAATATCGTCGGGATTCTTAATATAATCGCGCTGCACAATGCCTTTAAGCTTCTTTTCCACGATTTCTATAAAGGCCTTTTCGCCCTCGCCCTTGACGACGGTATCCACGACCGGATGATTCAACGTCTCTTCGGGAAGGGCCGATGCGTGCACTCCTCCGAAAACGATTAGATTCTTATTTGTTTTTATTTTTTCAGCCAGCTGCAGCGCATGACGCATCTGAGGCGAGGTACAGGAAAAGCCGATCACGTCGGCATCTTTACAGCCTTCAATAATCTGCCGGTCGTCATCGTAGAAGCCGCTGAAAAATTCTATATCGGAATGACCGTTCTTTTTCAGGGCAGCTCCGAGATAGCCCAGATTAAGCGCTTCCCAGGTATGAAAAGTTTTCGGTTGTATTAATGCTGTTTTCATTCAAAACCACCTTCATTATGATTATCTTACAGGCTCCCAGGTCGGTTTCTTCTGCCCCTGGAGAGCTTTCATCACTCCTAAAGCAGCCCCCAGATTAACGACGCAGAAGTAATAGGGAATCTTCAGGAATCTGCTTTTCGTCACCCTTAATTCAGTTATGAGCGCTGCGGTATAAAAGAGAACCTGAAAAGCCATGGTAAAGTTATAAAAATTCTGACCGATGAGCCTCACGTTGAGCAGAAAAACGGTCGGCAGGAGAAAAGGTATCATCCAGCGCAGCAGTCGATGTGATGCCAGTATCCACGAGTGAACCGGATAGCGGAAAGGATTGAGCAGGACGGCGTTGCTGAGAATAGAGGATAATTCCCGCATGGCTCCCCTGGATTTGATTTTTATTTCGCCCGCAGCCGTTGAAGCTGAACGCTCGTAAGCCGTCGCCTCCTTTTCATATACCACCCGATAACCTTTGCGATTGACTTGAAGCGGTGAAACGCTGTCATCGGGTTGATAGGGTTCCACGTACGTCCACAAATTTTTCCTTATGGCGTAAAAAGGACCGCTGACGAAAAGAAGTCTTCCTAACCGCCCTTCCTGCTCCTTTAAAAACTCCTCGTACTTCCAATAGATCGATTCGTTTTCACTGATCAACGATTCATCGAAATTCGTATACTTGAGTTGTCCGCATACAGCGCCGACCCGATCGTCGTTGAAATTACGGATTATCTTTTTAAGAGCATCCGGCTCCAATAAAGTCGTGGCATCGGTCAAAACGATAATTTCACTGTTTTCAGCGGGTATAAGCTTGTTCAACATAGCGCTCTTGCCTTGTCTGCGTTCCTGGCGAAACAACCTGATGCCTTTGTCCGCATATTTTTCGGCTAATTCATCGGTGCCGTCGTCGGAAGCATCGGAAGCCACTATGACCTTCATTTTTTCGGAAGGATAATCCAGTCTCAGAGTATTTTTCAGTTTATCCTCGATGATCTTCGCTTCGTTATACGCCGGTATGATCATCGTTATTTCCTTCAATTCATCTCCCCGGCGAATTTTAAACGGAAAGAGCTCCGCTAAGATTCTGAGAATCACGGGATAGAAAAAGTATACGTAGAGCATACAGGCTATGCATAGCCAGAAAAGTGCAACGAATATCATTTTCCTTCTCCTGTTTCAGTGATGAAGGGCCCCATGGCGAGAGTATCCACGCTTCCCTGCTGATAGGCTTTAACTGCGTCCTGAGGGGAGCATACGATGGGTTCTTCATGAATATTGAAACTGGTGTTGATGAGCAAGGGCAAGCCGCTTTTTTTCTTGTATTCCGACAGGACGGCGTGATAAGAGGGGTTCTGATCTTTATTAACGGCCTGGGGTCTTGCGGTGCCGTCGATGTGAGACACCGCGGGCGCTTTTTCGATGAATTCGGGTTCGACGTCGAAAGTAATGGTCATAAAAGATGCCGTATGCCTGCATTTGTCGAAACCCCGGTAAACCTTATCCGCGTCTTCTTCCAGTATGGAAGGAGCAAAAGGCATGAATTCAGTCCTCTTCAATCTTTTGTTCAACCAGTCATTGATCCGGGCATCCTGCGGATCGGCCAGAATGCTTCTGTTTCCGAGCGCTCGCGGCCCATATTCCATTCTTCCTGTGAATCTGCCGACTATTTTGCCCTTCGATACCAGTTCAGCAATATCTTTTTCCGGATACTTCGCCTTCCTGAATTTAATGCCGGCATCCTCCAGGGCTTTAGCCATATCCCTTTCCGTATATTCCGGCCCGAAATATACGTCCTTTAATTTCATCCCTTTGAAGAGACTTCCTTCTTCCCTGCAGATATGCGCGTGCCATTCCATAGCTCCGCCCAACGCCAGTCCTCCGTCACCCATATCGGGATGCACGAAAACCGTATCGACTGAATCCAGCTCCGCAATCTTCTGGTTTATCTTGACGTTGGCGAACAGGCCGCCGGCCAGAGCCACCTTTTTTATCCCTGTCGCCCTGGCCAATACGCCCACATGACGGGCCGCCAGGTCCTCCATTCTTTTCTGAAGGGCCGCAGAGATATCCTCTCTGGAGTGTCCCTTGAGTCTCTTCTCGAGGTGCTGGAATAATCTTCCCTGAACAGTTGAAAATATGGGTATGCCCCGCATCATGGTTCGCAGGGAATAGAGATAACGCTGCATGGCGTATTCGGCGCCGAATCCATAAGTGAACTCATATCCGTTGTCCGTCAACTGCAAAGCTTCTTCGAAAACATCGTAGCATTCATCAGGGTCACCATAGGCCGCCAGTCCGGTAATTTTTCCCTCATGCCGATTTCTTTTGAATCCCAGCAGCCAGGTAACCGCGCTGTAAACATAACCCGGGGAATACATCATAGGGGTGGAAGAAATACGTCTCAGCGAACCGTTTTCTCCGATCCACGCTGTGGCCGCACACCCGTCGCCGGCTCCGTCAATCGCAACGATCAGACAACGGTCTGAAAACCCGGAGGTATAATAAGCGCTGGCCGCATGACACAGATGATGGTCGAGATGATAAATGGGAACTCCGCTCAACCCCAGGTATGACAAAGCATCGCCCAGTTTTTCATTCCCGTAACGGGTAATCTGCTTTTTGTACAGGTCCGAACTCGCCATCATGGGAACAATTTCCAACAGTTTCATCAAACGATAATGAAGCGGCGCCTGAGAAAAATCCACTCCGCCGCCGTTGCGTTTCATAACGGCCCGCAGAACGGAGGGTCTGACGTATGGAAAACTGCAACTGGGCACAATGATCGCTTCCACCTCTTCAGGTTCCACCCCACCCAGGGACAGGCATTTTTCAACAGCCTTATATGGGAATCCCGTGTGGAATTTGATCCTGCTTAATCTCTCTTCAGCAATCGCTGCCGCCGGCCGGCCGTTGATCAGCAGTGCGGCCGTCCCGTCGTGATCTGGATGGATGCCGAGTATTATACGATCCGAATTATTTTTCTTGTTGGTCAATAGCCCCTACCTCCTTCGTGTTCAGCCGAAATCCTTCAAGCCGCCCTGTTCAGCAGAACTCTCGATTCCGGAACTTTATGCAGTTTTTCTATGATGTCGTTATAAGAATTCATCAATCTTTTTTCATCATAAACGGAAGCTTTGGCCGCAGCATTTCGCCCCAAATGCAAACGCAGCTTCTTGTTGCGGCACAACTCACCGATAGCCAGATCAAACCGCTCCAGGTCATCCTCTATGAATGCATCCTCAGCATGACTGACTTCATAACCGCGGAATCCCATACTCGTGGATACCACCGGCATTCCCGCAGCCATGGCTTCGATGACTTTCAGCTTGGTTCCGCCTCCGCTGAAACACGGATAAACATAAATGTCTGCAGCCGCATAATATTCGTTTATATCGTCCGTTCTTTCAATTAAAGAGACCGATCTCAAAAGATCGTCAGATTGTAATTTCTTGCCTGTCGCCTCAGCCACTCCGCCTACCAGAAATAAATGAACGTCAGGATAATGCGTCCTCAAACTGGGAAGTATCTTACGTATTATGTCTTCCGCAGCTTGAACGTTGTGGAACATATCGGACCCTGAAAACATCAATGCGATATCAGCATCTTTCAAAGAATATTTTCTTCTTAAATCATAGTTTTTAGTCCTGGGGTATATTTTCTCGGTATCGACGCCGTTAGGTATGACGGTCAGCTTGCTTTCAGGCGTCCCGTACCGGATGAACTCCCGCTTGTCCTCTTCGCACATGCATACTACGGCATCGCAATTCAGCAGCGCTTCTTTCTCCATTTTATTGACCGATTCCATAATTCTCCCTGTTCTCCGTGCTGATCTGCATGTTTTTTCGAGTTTTTGCCGATATCGGTCCGTAACGACGTCGTGAGCCGTAAATATCGCGGGAATGTCAACTCCGCTTTTGAGGAAGGGCGGAACCGCCCACATGTTCTCCAGTATAACGACGTCAGTTTTGCGAGCCTCTATTATCCGTTTCAGGCTTTCGGCATACGAACGAAACGGAAAATCTTTCGCTTTGATATAATCGTATAATCGCATCCCGCTGAAGACGCGTTTCCAGAGAGTTTCCATCAATACGCGTGAGCTGACGGCGTGATTGCTGACATTAATATGCATATCGCTCGGCGCGAAAGCTCTCGATTTTACGTCATATTGAAACAGATCGACCTTGTGGCCGCACCTGATCAATGCATCCAGCATGGACCTTATGCGCATAACGTTTCCGTTGCCTCGGGCGGGATGTGCAAAAAGGTTATAAGCATTAACAACCAGAATATTCATTTCTAACCTCACTCATTGAGTTTTTTGACAGGATTCCTAATAAAAGATCATGTATTTTTTTAATGATGCTGTCCCAAGTATATTCCCGAAGAGCCTCCAATTTTTCTTCTTTATGCTGAACAGCGTCCGAATTTTTATGAACTATACCGCCTATGATTTCCTCAAACCGTTCGGGCGAATCGGCTATATTTATTAATCTCTCAAATGGCTTTGCTCCTTTCACGGCGGAAGATATCACCGGAATGCCTGAAGCGATGTATTCGAATAATTTCAGAGGGCTTTGAGTTCTGGTGAGTGAATTATCCTTATGAGGGAGCCATAAAACATCGCAATTTTTCATGTAGCAGGGAATTTCCGCGTGCGATTTCAAACCCAGAAAAACGACATTTTGCAGTTTTTCCAATTTTTTCCGTGAGCCTGAGCTTAAACCGACCTGTCCTACGAACAGGAAAGACCATTCGGGATGCTTTTCAGCCAGCAGTCGGATCAACCGGATATCCAGTTTATCGGTAATGCCGCCGCAGTAACCGATGATGGGACGCGAAATGTTTTTCATATCTTTCGGCATTATCTGATTATGCTTGCCGGCGAATAAATCAAGGTCGACGCCATTGGGTGCGATCCTTATATTTGAATTCTTCTTGCTCAGTTTTTCGGCCGCGTAAGCTGTCTGAACCAGGGTCAAATCCGACTGTCTGATCCAGAAATCGTCCATTCCGGTCACCCATCTTTTTATTCCTTTGCCTTTTCCGTAAAGTTCAGGGAAATCTTCCGTACGATCGTAGATGACGGGGAGATTTAAATCACGCTTCAAGGCTTGGGGAACGAAAGGATGCGTCACCCAGAGCACTGCCGGCGAAAGCGCTGTTTTTGCGGCGATTTTTCTTGTTGATGCCGCCAGGCATTTTGATTCCATCAGGAAATTGAATTTCTGCATTCGATAATCGTTCAATCTCGGCAGTAAAACGACCGGCGTCCAAACATAAACGTCGCCTTTTCGGACCAGTGCGCCCTGTTCCAAGTATCTCCTCCAGTAACCGCTGATTTTAGGATGCGCTTTTCCCGCCAGGGTTTTGACCAGGGAAACCAATGTAAGCGGATGCTCGACATAGAGAATTTTCCCGATATCGCTTCTTTCAGCCAATCCTTCCATAATTCTCTGGCGACGTCTTCTCTGAGCATCCCATTGATCGCCGAAGCAGATTATATCGTATCTCTTACGGTTCATTATGCTGCCTCTCTCACGCAGGAGACCGATTCGTAAATTTCAGTCATTGCCTGCAAGACTTTAACCGTATCAATACCTTTCATGCATTCGCCGCTTCCGCAAGATATTCCGTCGAAGGTATAACAGGGCGAACAGGCGAAGTCTGATGCGACGATTTTGAAATGAGCTCCCCAGGGATGATTTTTTTCCGGCCTGGTCGGTCCGAAAACGGCCGTCACAGGTAAGTTGACTGCAGCGGCCAGGTGCATGAAGCCGCTGTCGTTCGTTAAAGCTAAATCGCATTTTTCAAGCAGCGCCCCTACAGTCGCAGGCTTCATCCGCTTTATGAAGCGATACGAACGGCTACAGCTGACCTTCTCTAATAGTTCCGGACTCTCTTCATTCCCGGCGAAAAGCGCTATTTCGCCGCCGAACCTCTCTCTGAAAGCGTCGGCAGTTTCTACAAAACGGTCCAGAGGCCAGATTTTCTGATGCCAGGCGGCCTTTGCTCCCGTATGAACCGCCAATATCGGACCGCGACCGCTTAAACCCTGCTCCTCCAGAATTCTTGCAGCCCTCTCCCTTTCCTCTTCGGGAACAACAAAATCAATATTCTTATCGAGCTGCGCGATGTCGATATCTCTTTTCAGCACATATTTTATTATTTCCAGGTTTTGTATGACTTCATGACGATTCAGAACGCCTTTTTCGATCCAGGTATCCAGGAAATGAACCGGGCCTGTCCGGCGGCCTATCCGATAAGGGATACCCGTGGCCGCCGCCCAGAATGAATTCTTGGAAGAACGCTCATACAGAGTTGAGATGCAAAGATCAAAATTCCTCTCTTTGAAATATTCGCGGAAAAATTTAACGCCGGAGAAAAGTCGTAATTCAGGGACCTTCTTCTCCAGGATGATTTCATCCACGGCTGGACATAAGGATAAAACCTGCTTCACGTTTTCATCCGATGCCAGCAGCGTGAGCGATGCCTGCGGAAGGAATTCTTTTAACGTCTGAAGCGCGGGGGTGAGCAGGAGAGCGGAACCCATGCCCTGATTGTAAGCCAGGATGAGGATATTTTTTACTTTGCAGGGATCATAGGAGATTCTTCGGATGCATTTTAACGGATAGCATAGGATTGAAACCGGAATTGAAGCGAGAGTCAAAAGCGAATCTTTATCAAAATATTGAAGCGATTCGGTGATTTTTTTTCTGATCTTTTTCATCTTTTTTTGTTTCAGTTCAGGCGATTAACTCCATCTCCTGCAGGCGTGGCGAAAGCATTTCGACTGCGTTATCGAAAACAGTCCCCACATTGATCGATTCCATGCAGTAATTCAAACCCTGACGGCATATTCTGCTGTCGCATGCCTGACACTCCGAATCGCCCCTCAAGCTTCTGTCCTGAGGCCGATATGTTTCCCATACGGAGGGCGAGGGACCGCAAAGCGCGAGTATTGGAGTCGGGGTGGCGGCAGCGACGTGCATCAGTCCTGAATTATTGCCTATGAAAAGGTCTGCGGCGTCTATGAGGGCGGCCAGATGCGAAACCGAGGGAGTCATCCCCGTCATATCGATTATTCTTTGTTTATGGTTATTGATGTTTTCCGTATCTAACCTTTCATTTTCAGAACCTACGATGATTATTTCTGCAGGAGTATTCCTCAGCAGCTCCCCGATAAGCAGTTGATATTTTATCGACGGCCATTTCTTGTTATTCCATCCTTTTCCCGCGCCGGCATGGATCACCACACGCGGCACCCTCTTGTCCGAACGGTCGAATTTGTCCATGTATCCTTTCGCCCATTCCTTCTCTTTTTTTCCGAACTTCACGACCGTGCCTTCCGCTGCCTCTGCCTGCCTGCCGCCTAGAAAACTCATGGCGTCCAGGATCATATGGTGAATCCGCATACCGGGTAACGGACTGTCGGCACTGCTGTTCAAACAACGGGTAAAATTAGATTCATCTTCTTCGGGAAGATCGCTGAATCCGATTCTGTATCTGATTCCCGCGGCTACAGTCATCCATTTACTGGAATCGCAAGGCTCAACGTCCAAACACAAAGAATATCCCTCTTTTCTCAATGTCCTTACAGTTCTCAGTTTGCTCAGCAGCCCTTTATCGCCGCCCCCTTTCAGTATGCCTTCCGATTCGTTGCGCAAGTCGAATGGGATGAGCTTGTCCACATCATCATTATTCTTGAATATTCCGAAACATTCGGACGGAACGGCCAGATGAACTACGATGCCCTGGCTGTTCTTTTTTAAAGAACGCAGAAGGGGCGTCACGGCGAGTTGATTCCCCAGGCTGTAATTATGATTGCAGATCAAAACTTTCCTTATCTTTCCCAGTTCAGCGGAACGGAGCAGTTTCTCGTAATCCTTATCGGTCTTCAGACTCGCGTATTTCCTGATTATAATCCTGCGGACCTCATCAAATATGTCCCATACGGAACTCATCATCGCTTTGATGACATTGAACCGCTTCAGTTTGTTCTCCTTGATGCCGTAAATTAAAGGAAAAGCCTGAATGTGAAATGATATCTCGAACAATACCTTCTTCATGCGGCGCTTTTCTAAATCATCAGTCATGACGATTATTTCATTCACGTCATGCCGTTTCACCCATTCGCGTCGCTTGAATCTGTCCATACTGTCGATAGAATAAGGAAAAAATTGCACATCCTTGCATTCCTCTTCAGACAACGAAACAGATTCGCCAGCTCCCAGAACGATCAACTTCCTTGAACTCAGCTTCTTCCTTAAACGCCGCATCACATTCACTGCCGGTTCATTGCTGAATCTCCATAAAATCAGACTCGTTTTTTTCTCACGGGATGCCTCGCCCCATTCACTGATTTCAGCCTTGCCGTTCCCGGAAAACGCTACAATTCGAGAATCCGCCGTCTCTCGCTCCTTGATGATGTTTGTCCAGGCCTGCACCATCTTCACTGCGCTTCTCTTCCAGGTGTAATTCTCAATAATCCGATCATATTCGCTGTTCCAGGCCCTGTTTCTCGTCTTCGCCAGTTCTTCTGCCCATTGGTCCTCGTTGAGAGCTGCCAGGGAAACATTCCCAAGATTCATTATTTTTAATTCTTCAAGAGGAGACGCTACGATGTATTTACCTGCAGCGGTATACTCCAGAATCTTTATGGGTAAAGCGGCATCTGTCAGTCTATTCTTCTCGAACGGCAGGGTTCCCACATCAATCATGCGGAAATAAAGCGGCATATCTTCCGGGTCTTTCCGTCCCAGGAATCGAATCGAAGGATCATTTCGGTATTTAGGTTCCAGTCGCTCCGCTTCCTCCCCCGGTCCGATTATCAGCAAAACGGCATCATCCATCCGTTTTTTCAGTTTCTGAAAAGCTGCTGTTAAAAATTCCAGTCCGCTCCACCATTCGTGATTGCCTATGCAGCCTATTACCCACTTATCCTGGAGACCGAGACTATTCTTCAGTTTTGCTATACGTGTCTCGGAAACCGAACGGTACGCTTCCGGTTCAACCCCGTTGGGGATATAAAGCGGATTCCCGGCGCCCAGCGTCTTCAAAGAACTTAATAATACCCTGGAACAGGAAGAAGCGATGTCCGCCTTGCTGATTTCCTCCTTGTAGAATACCTTTAATCTCTCGTAGGCGGCCCGGTCTCCCGAACGGGAAAGCGCGCCCAGATGATCGTCAGCCAGATCGAACAAATAAACCGCTCCGGTATTCTCCGGAAAAGGATAATGTCCCGTATCCGAATTGACGACTGCCTGAATGTCGTATTCCTTGATGAACCGCTCCAGACGATACTTGTTATACTCCCGGGCGCTCTGTCGATCGCTCCTGATGAGTCCCAGTCGGACATAGCTTATTTTTCCTTCGCGCTCCAAAAAAGTATAAGGATTCAGCAATCCCTTAATCCTGCCCGGCAAATCGAACCTACTCTCCGAAAGTCTTTCCTCCGGAAGCAAATAGTAGGATCGGCGCTTCTCCGCCGCCGCACGAGCCAGCTCAAGACTCCTGATTCTTACTCCTCCCGGATTCGTGGAATGGGGAATGAAGAGAACCCCGGGATATGCGGAATCAAGTTTCAAATCCTTGATTCCCCGTAATTTTTCCAACCTGTAAGCAGTGCGGAATAAACATTCGCACAACATATCCGATGAACCTCGCACCAAACTTCGATCCCTTTTTCTTCCCGCATCATTAAATGACTTTTTATTCATAATTTACAATTGCCTCATCTTCTAGAAAATCATATCCAATAAATCGTCTGCAGACTTTCCTTCCGCCTCCCTGTACATCGACATGGCGGCGGATGCGAATAATGTGCACCAGGTATACATTACCGGCGTCCGGCTTCTGAAAAGCCGCGAACGACGGACCTGATAAAAAAAAGCGCCCAGCATGTTGGGGTCTCTCTCCTCCAGGCACTGCATTCTTTTCAGGAACCCGATGCCCCTTTGAGCCGATTCTCTGTATTTTTCCTCATGGGACTTCACATACATGATCGTCCACAGGCGGACAGCCTGGGCAGTCGCATCGCTCGTGCACAAGGAGAATATTCTATCGGCCTTCAAATACCTGGAATATCTCGGGTCCGCCTTGTAATCCCTCAACAGAGCTCCGTCAGCAGTCTGCACATCCATCAGCCAGTCGACGCCCCTTTTGAAAGTTTCATAATAAGATTCGTCCTGCGTCTTCATCTGTCCATGCAGAAAGCCTTCGAGCGCATAGCAATGGGCATGCGTAAACACATACGCCTCCCTGTCGTTAGCCCAGAACGATCCGTCCTCATGCTGCAGCTCCAACGTCCTGTTCAGAACTCTTCTTGCGCAATCACGGAATTCCGGGGCTTCAGAGCAGTAGTTGTCCCTGAATTTAAGCAAAGCTACAGCCAGTTTCGCATGCAAGCAACCGCCGTCTCCCACGAAAGTTATTCCCTCGTGAGACAAGGAGCCGTCCGTTTCATCGAAATAGGCGAAGAAAGAGCCGTCGCTGCGCTGCATCCGTATGAGCCATCGTGACGCATCGACAGCCGAACGCAAATATTTCCTGTCGCCCAGCGCCAGGTAAAGGTCCATCAGTCCTTGTATGCATATTCCGGCATCGAAGGCGTAATATAAATTTTTTACGGCATTATCTTTGAGCGAAAGGCTGTGCGGAAAAGCGCCGAACTGAAAAACCGATTCGTTTTTAACCTGGAATTTCAGAAGGTAATCGGCAGCCTGAACAGCATAATTCAGAAAAGCTTCCTCCCTGAACCACCGGTAAAATTGAACGTAAGCGCTGATGCCGTATCCCGTTATCTCATTGTAAACATACGGGTAATTCTTATTTTTCCAGTCGTAACCGTTCAACAAGCCCCCGTAAGCCGGGATGTTCGGATCGGAGACCCTGACGCCGGACTCCGACAACCAGCACAGAGCCTTCTCCAGAGACTGATTCAGACTTTGTTCCATTATCATTTTTTATATCCTTTCCAGGCGATATACGGATTAAAGAAGGGAAAACCTTCAAATAATTTCTGGAATTTACGTTGCGGCGGTCTGACAAACTGAACCTCGACATGCAGTCCTTTAGATTTCATCAGATTCCTGAATTGATACGGTCGAAACCATTTCTCTTTGAATGCAAAGTCTTTAGAATACATCCAGCGATTAGACCGTTCGCGACGTATTTTCCATAAAAGGGCGGGAACGGGAAAATCCGGACCGCCGTAGGGACAATCAAGCGAATATGTATTTTTATCGAACACCAGGACCTTTCCGTTTTTTTTCAGCACTCTTGCGATCTCCTCCAGGGCCGTATCTATATCAGGGATATGTTCCAGGACCTCAAAAGCAATAACGGCATCAATGGAGTTTTCAGCGAAGGGTAGCGACGTTCCCGAACCAGTGAGAAAGGCGCCTTTCCTGTGATGTTCAGCAGCGGCGCAGACCAGTTTTTCAGCCGTATCAATTCCGATGGTCACGGCGCCGCGACGCTGCAGGAATTCAGTAAACCGGCCCTTGGCGCACCCGATATCCAGAACTCTGGCGCCGTTTACCGGTTGAAGGAAATCCTTGATGATGAGCCATTGATAATCCTCAGCATGCGTTTCGCACGGGAACATGCGATGTTCAGTCAACTCATTGAAGATATTTCTGATTCCGGCTTCGATATTTTGAGCATTCATGATCTGGGCGCTCCGTAATTCTGAAAGAGGAAATCCATAAAACCTGCCCATATTTGCCTTCCGGCGCCCAATCTTTTCCTGTGAAGATATTTCATTGTGTCGAGCATTACGTATTTCAAGAGGTAATGGATCATGAATCTGGCGAATTGAATTCCGGTTGCATGGGTACGAACGATGAGAGGCCGGTTGCGGCTGTACATATACAAATTGAAATTATTCAATTCCTTTACGGTCAAAGAGACGTCATGCCAGAGTTTGGCATCTCTTGCGGCGACGACTTTCCAACCCGCCTTCCTGGCGCGCAGACAGAACTCGGTTTCTTCAAAATAAAGGAAGAAGCGATCGTCCAGCAAACCGACAGATTCAAAGACCTCTTTTTTAACGTAAAGGCACGAGCCGGCCACATAGTCGAATTCCCTGCAAAGCGCCGTGTTATCGTCGGGATAAACGGATTTGACCTCTCCTTTGCACAAATCGAAGTAACCGCCCCAGAACCACTCTTTCCTGGGCTCCTTCAAATAAAAATTCCTGGCTCCTACTATACCTATTCCGGGATCGGACTCAGCCGCCTCCGCCAGTCGCGCGATCATCTTTCTGTGAGGAACGGTATCGTTGTTGACGATGACGACAGCGTCGGTATCCGTACTCAACGCCTTCTGCAGCCCGGCATTATTGCCTCCCGTATATCCCCGGTTTTCCGGCAGATTCAGAGTCTCCACGCCATCCATCTCCAGCGGCTTCTCCGAACCGTTATCGACCAACAGCATTCTCATTTTCGGATAATCCTGTCGTTTAAACGCCTGCAGACAGCGGCGGGTGGCTTCAGGCATGTTCCAGTTCAGGACGATGACCGTAACCGAGGGCAGCACATGTTTCTCCCTTTTCATAATGATCCGTCGTTTACTCAACTTCCCGGCTGAGGGACCCGTTTGGGCCCTGAATGAAAGGTTAATCTTGCCCGGACGATTAATCTGCGAAGCAGCCGGTAATAATCTTTTATGTCCTCTGCGTTTACCAGGACTAGTTCATGCCAGCCTAAACCGGAGCGCCTCTTGAAAAGCCTCATGAAAAGCGCGGCAGTAGCAAAATAGGTCAGAGCAACCGCTGCAGCCGCTCCTGCGGTTTCGAAACGGCCCGCCAGCAGGATCACCAGAGGAATGTTAATGACCAAACCCAGCAATCCGATGAGGGAACTGGTCAACGGCTTTTGAAGCTGATTCGTGTAGAATACCGCCAGATTGTTGGCCGCTCCGAACATGATCAGACCCGGAAGCAGTATCTTCAAAGGCATCAACGCCGGAAGATATTCCTGGCCGTAAACCAGAGGAATCAGAATGGGACCGGCAAAATACCACGCTACAGTGAACAGGCTCCCCAACATGATAAAATGCCTTAATATCCTCGCCGTCAATATAGTCGCCTTTTTTTCCGAATCGCCGGTAATTCGAGGCGTTGAAGCTGTGACAACCGGATCGGTCATTAAAAACATCTTCTCGCCCAGTGATTCAGCCAATGAGTAGAATCCCACGCCCGCCGTGTTCACAAATATGTTTACGAAAAATAAATCAAGACGGTTATATATTCTTGATGCTATCGTTCCGATATGAGCTTTCGCTCCAAATGACAACATCTTACGGAAAACGTTGTAGTCCGGTTTTAACCTGAATCCGCCGTATTTGACGGCCAGTGAAAATTGAATGATGAAACCCGCCAGTGTCGTAACCGCCCACAAACCGACCAGGCCCTTCAGTCCGAGATTAAATGCCAGAAGAACCAGCAAAGCGCCGATCACGCCGATGACATTGGATGCCGTGTTGTATATGGCCGTCGTTTTTATCCTGTTAAGCCCGATCATCATCGAACCCCAGAAACGCATGTACATGGAAAAAGGTACGATGATTATCGCCACCCAGCAGTATACCTCCGGGACACCCTTCAGGGCCGTGCGATGAAGTAAAGACTGAAAAAGCAGATATCCCCCTAATAACGGCACTGAAATCAATATCGACCAAGCCAGAGAATTGGCGTTTATTACCGCCAGACTCACCTTCTTCTTGGCCAGCATGACCGTATTGGTGCAGTCCAATCCCAGGCTTCCGAAATTGATGCTGAGAATGGCGCCGGCTTTCAACAGAAAATAAGTACCGCGCAACGAAGGACCAAGCACCCGGGAAATAACCACACTCAGGAAAATCGCAGAAATGAAGGCCGCCGCCTGAGCTACAATCAGCATCGATGAGTTTTTCGCCAGACTCAAGTATTCAGCTCCTTTTTATTAGATTAAGGCTTGGGAAGGAATTCAGGTTTTGGATGAGGAGTTATCCTCTCCGGGTTTGTTCGCGCGGGAATAATTCATTTTTTCCCTGCAACGATTAGCCCATATTTTAGCTTCTTTATTGTCGGGTTCTAACCGAACTACTCGCTTGAACTGGCGAATGGCGGCATCATAGTCATGAAGCCAATAGAACATTTTGCCGTACCAGAAGCGGTAATAGGTGTTACGGGGCTCCAGACTGCAGGCTGTTGCGTTGTTTTCCAATGCCGCCTTTTTATCCTGCAGACGGTAAAAGGCCAGGTCGGCCAGCTTGAAATAGGCATCTGCATTTTTGGGATGCTCTTCCAGATAACTTTCTATCAGTTGGTATGCATCGAGGTATTTACGTTGATGTATGTAAGTTTCCGCCCACCCTTTGATGTAATGCCAATACCTGTCCGGTTCCGCCTGTTCAGCGGCCAGAGCGTATTGAGTTTTGTTCTGTTCCCATAGTTCGTTTGTAATGAGAAAAACGACCAGGGCATAAATTCCCTGATCATAGTTATCCGGAATCAATTGTACCAGTTCGCTGAATTGCGTCGTTTGCCGGGCGAAACTCTGCAGAAATTCATTCAGAAATTCCGGACTGTGTGATACGACCTGAGCGGCATTGGATAAAGCGCATTCCATCAACTCATCTGATTTTCGCTCATCCGCTGCCTCGAAAGCTCTTTCCAGGCAAAAGTAAGCGTAAGCCCTCAAACGATAAATGCTGTTCGGCTCCAGAATGACAGCATTCTTCATGCTTACCGCGGCAGCGTCCCAGTTCCCGCTGTTTTTCAATTCCCAGGCCAGGCTTTGCCGGTATCTTGCCCTGCAGATATTTTTGTCCACGGCTTTTTTCAGGTAACTAATGCTGCGCTGCCTGTCCGGGCTGGAGGAAGCGCGGAGATATTCCAGCTTAGCCCAACCGGGGGCCCAGCTTTTTGCTCTTTCCAGCAATACAGGTGAGTCGACGTCATAGTCATTGAGCACGAAATCCGTCAGCAGGGAAACAGATACGCCCGTCTCCCGCACCTCAAGAATCTGCTCTGCAGCGGCGTGTCTGAATGCCGCAACTGCCGGGATAATGCTGAGGACCGTTGCAAGAAGGGCTTTTACCTTTAATGAATTCATCGCGGAATTTGAAGACCGGGATGACCCCATAAGCCGGAAAGCCGCGGCCCCTCCTGCCAGGCATAAACCGAAAAAAAACAAATTGGCGTTGATCTGAAAGTTGAACTCCGCCAGGCTGTGCAACAGCATCACCGAGACCGCAGCGATAAAGCCTGTCCAGATACCTTTGACGGGCTGAAGAAACAATTGGAATTTTTCAAGATTTCTGCGCCGAGGTCCTATAGCGCCGATAAAAACGGCAAAAGCTGCGATAATCAGGATAAAACCGATTAAACCGTTTTCCGCTGCGATTTCCAGATAATCGTTGTGAGCATGTGACCAGACCTTACCCGGGGTCGCCGGCGCATATCGTCGGAACGCATCGGGAAAAGCGCCCGGTCCGAAACCGAAAAGCGGATAATCCCTGACCGCGTTCACAGTGCTTTGCCATAAAGAAATGCGCCGGGATAAAGAAGTCCCGGCCTCTTGCGGTCCCTCCGCTGAAATGCTTGCTCCGTTATTCTCCTGAACCGCGGAATACCCCACAATCACCATACAGAATAAAAGAAAAAGCACGGCCAGCCCGCGGCCGGTCATGCGACCAGCCCCCGGCTCTTTTCTTCTCAACCATAGCAGACACACGGTTAATCCGAAAAAAACGGCGACGAGACCTCCGCTCGAACCGGAAGGCAACAATGCGGCGAATGTCAGTATCATGGAGCCCAGGACAAAGGGAATTATCCGTGAATAATGGGGATTCTCCCGCTTTTTCGACAGACAGTAAAACAAAAATCCCAGATTCACCGGCAATATCATGGCCGTAAAACAGGCATAATGGTTCCTGTTGATGAAAGAACCGTAAAAGTCCCTGAAGTCTCCGCTTATGGGCCTTACCCAGTAAATGCCGGCGGCTCCGGTAATTTTTTGCGCCAGAGCGATTACAGATGATAATACGCCCAGCACAATTATCCCGGTCGTCAGTTGAACCAGTCTCTTTTCGGAATTCACCGTCAGCAGCGTCAAAAGAAAGACATTGACGAATATCGCTATTTTCAGAAGATATAAGCGTCCGGCATAGGGCATCAAAGTCCCCGGCCTCCATAACGGTTTCAGTACGCCGTCTTCGGGAACCGGGATATTCGAAGTGTGATGAACGGAAGGAAATGATATCTGGAGAACAACCAGCGCCAGAAATCCAACAGCCGCAATGAAAGCTATCCTTATCGCCGGCTTTACCGATTCCGGTAAGGTCGATCCGGCGCTCTTCCGGAACAACTCAAAAACCGTCCCCGTCATCAGAAGACCCAGAAGAATCAAGGAAGGCCCTGTCTCAGTCGAACCGAAAGCTAATGGAGCCCAGAACAGAGCGATAATCAAAAAAACATTGATTGACGGCAGTTTGAGGCTCCTGTTTTCGAGTCTGCAGGAATTCGCCGCCATCAAGAACGACCTCCGTTCTTCGTGCTTTTTCCGTGTTCGCCTACCCCGGCGGAACTTCTCGATCTGCGCTTCGATTTTCTTGAACGGCCGTTTCCTTTGCTGCTGTCATAATAGCTGTAGTAATAATGTGAATAATAATATCCCCTGTTCTCTATGTTCACCTTGTTAAGCACTACGCCTATTATGGGCGCTCCAAGTCCCTTCAGTCCGCTTTTCACCTTGGATACTATGTTGCGGTCCATCTCCCCGAAACGCACTACCTGCACTACCCCGTCGACTTTTCCTGCCAGAAGGATCGAATCCGTTACCGGCAATATGGGAGGACTGTCTATTATGAGACATTCATATTCCTTGCCCGCTTCTACCAGAAAATTTTCCATCTTCTGTGAACCCAGCAATTCGGCAGGTCCGGAAGAAGCATGACCGCTGGTGAGGACATACAGGTCCTTCTGAGGCGTATGGCGGACGCAGGCTTCCAGCAATAACCCCTTTTCAAGAATTTCGCTTAATCCCTTATCGTTGGGACAGTTGAATCCTCTGTGAGTGGAAGGCTTCCTCAAATCACAGTCGATCAGAAGCGTCTTTACTCCGGTTTGAGCTATCGCGATGGCTAAATTGGCCGAGGTGAAAGATTTTCCTTCCTGTGGGCCCGCGCTGGTTATCAGTATCCGCTTGTTTTTCAAGCCGTTTATGGAATATTCTATTTGCGTGCGGATAATCCTGAACGCTTCGGCAACAATTGATTTCGGAAAATGATACGTGTAAAGATCGGCAGATATCCCCGACTTCTTCAATTTCAGTCCCGGCACATGTCCCAGATAGGGCAGCTTTAAATGATGCCGGATGTCCTCTTCGGACTTTATCGAATTGTCCATCTGCTCACGAACAAGCGCCAAACCGCTTCCGAAAAATAAACCTACCAGCAATCCCAGTATTATATTGAACATTTTCCGGGGCCGTATCGGCCGGCTCGGCGTCTTCGCCGCATCAATCACCCGTATGTTGTTCGTCTCCACTCCACCTGATATCGTGGCCTCTTTCATCCTCCTTATCAATATGTCATACAACTGCTTGTTGGATTCAGCCTCTCTTTTTATTACTCCATAAGTGATAGCCTTCTGATTCAAATCCAGCGCCCGCTGTTCCTGAACCCATAATTCCCTTTGAAACTTCTTCTCCTGGGATAAAGCCACCTCATAATCCGTCCTTATACTTTCCAGTATCTTGCTGACTTCCCGGTCGATCCTTTCTTTCAACGTGTTCAATTCGGAACGTAATGAAATTATTTTCGGATGCTTGTCCTTGTAGCGCTGCAATGATTCAGATAATTCGCCCTCCTTCTGAGAATAATTCCTCTTTAAATCCTGGATCAGCTTATTGTTGATGACGCCGGGAAGCGTCTCTATCGGTTCGCCTCGCTCCAGCAAATCCTCGACCTGACGATAAATCACCTCAGCATTTATCCGCTTCGCCTTGGCTTCCGTAACTTTCGTATTTAACTGGGCCAGCTTATCCACGACAATGTTCTGCTTGTCCTCCAAAGATACCATATTGCCTTCTTCTTTGTAGGTCTGAAGCTTCATCTCCGACTCTTCCACCTTCCCCTTCATTTCTTCGACTTGAGTCGACAGCCACTTTACCGCTTTCAATGAAGCATCCAGCTTGCTTTGAAGATTCTGCTCGATATACTTCTGGGCCCAAGTATTGGCGATCATCGCAGCAGCCTCCGGTTCCCAGGACTCTACGCTGATGTCAACCAGCCTGCTGTTTCTGACTGGATTGATGCTGACCGAATTGAGAATATCATAAACAGAATATTTCGATCGATTCCTTAATTCCTCGTTTTGATCCGGCTCGCCTTTGTCTGACAGACTCCTGATTTCATTCACCATAGGAAAATCGTAAAACCAGCTTTTTATTTGAGCAGAGAAACCCATCGGCGCTGGGTTTTGATCGAAACTTAATTCTTCCATAACCTGTTCGCCTAAAGAACGGCTCTTGAGGATTTTATACTGAGTCTGATAATAATCCCTGTTCGTTGTGTCTATGGCCAGAACTTCCTTGAATGACAGGACGTTTGGATTCTCTTTTTCGATAAGGATTTTTGTCGTCGCTCTGTAAACCTTCTGCGATTTGAAACTTCCAAAAACGACAACGGTCATTACCACAGCCAAAAAGATTATGATGGTCCAGATTCGCTTCCTCAAAGTGTTGATGAAAGCCTTCAATTGATGATTCGTATATTTTACTTCGCTTGTCATGCACTCTCCCCCCGGATTTCCAGGAAATAAAAAACCCGTTTAAATGCCGCCCTTCAGCATCTGACTCCCTTGTTGAGCGTACCCGGTCTGTTTCTTCTCACTATTTTTACAACTTCAACTAAAACCGAACTTCGGGCACTACGATTATATCGTTCGGTTCCAGATATATATCTTTGCTCTTCCTGCCGTGTTCCGTCACATCCGAAACGTTTACAGGTATGCTGATCTCCCGGCCGTTTTCCACTCTTACTATTTTTGTCCGATTCTTGGCCGCCAGTCGATGAAAACCGCCGGCCTGAGCAATCGCCTGCAATACCGTTAACTGCTTCTCCGGCGTGAATTCATAAGGTCCCGGCTGAGCCACCCTGCCCAGTATATAAACCTTCTTCTTGCTGTATTCGTTGATGAAAACCGTTACCTGAGGATTCACCAGGTAGTCACTTCCCAGCAAGTCGGCAATATGTTCCTCAACGTCGCTCACCGTTTTACCCGCAACCTCCAATTTGCCGAGAAGCGGAAAGGATATGCAGCCGTTTTGAGATACGCGGACCGTTTTTTTGAGGTCCTCCTCTCTGTAAACCGCTATATGCAGTACATCCAATTCAGATATCCTGTACTCCTTGGCATCCTGCTTGGCTTCCTCAATCTGCTGCTTCAGTTCCGAACCGCTTTGCAGAGAAACCTGTTCCCTCTCTGCAGTCCGCCCCTCAACCATTGACGGCTCCGTATCCGCCCTCTTGCCTGCACACCCGCTCAGCGCAATTATCGCCGATAAGATAATAATCGTTATTATTTCTTCAGCTTTCACATGCCCCCTCCGTTCTTTGAATTAACCTTTCATTGCTGAATTAATGAATAATTAAACTGTTTCAATAAGATGCGCTGATATACCATGATGAAAAAAAAGCGGCTGCAAATCCTGGAAGATTCTTCGACCGCCTGTTTCGTATTTTTTTCTTTTCATTCTTTGTCCGGCTTCCTTCTGTATCTCCTTAAGTTCTCACTGCTTCGCCGCCGTTTACTCACCGGACGCAAGGCTTATATCTCTCTTGCCGTCCCAACGGCGGCAGCAGAAGAACGAGCCCCTTCAAGAAACTCGTTCTCTGCGCCCACTCGCTCAATACTAAAAAATGCCTTTTACTCCCAAACGAACAGAATTGGCCGAATAGGTATTGTCGTTGTAAATGCTTTCACCCGTATCATCCGAAGGAATATCAGAATTTGAATCCTTGTGCTCGTATTCCAGTTCCAGATTCAAAAACCTGCCTAATTCGTAATTCAATCCTGCTCTGAATTTCCAAATGTCGTCTATCCTGTCCTTCTCATACGCGTCAGCTAAAAAATCGTTCCTCTGGAATCCGCCGCCGAGCTTGCCGCTTAATTTCCGCCATAAAATCTGATTGATCGTTAAATCCGCTGAAGTGCTTACGAATGTATTGTCATAAGTGATTATCGACTCGTTTATCTGACGCTTCAAATCAAAACTGACCCTGGTCAACGGAGTGAATTCCTCGTTGACCTCAATCCCTGCAGCCCAATCGACATAATCATCCCTGCCGGATTCGTCGAATTGCCTGACCTCGGCGCCCGCCCGGGCCACAGCCTCCATCTTGGATGTTATCCTCCCGCGTACGCCCATCATTATCCTGTGATTCGTTATGTCGTATCCCGTTTCGGACGAAGAATCAGGAAATTCGATCCATCCATACGAATATTCGCTGAACAACATCGTCTCAGGTCTTAAAAAATATGAAAATCGTCCCGCCGCAGAATGCTCGTTGCGCTCAATGTAATCCTTGTCAAAACGGTATATCGAATTTAAATATTCCGCCTCCAGCAACGTCAGCTTGGAGGTCTGATATCCGAAACGGCCTTTGAACTGATTGCTCCGCCTGTCCAGACGGCTCGATACCTCCGCGCTCTCAGCCCCGGATGTCTCCTGATATTTGTCGTAAACGTATACCTGCCATCCCGACGGAAAATTCAAATCCATCACCAGTTTCCCGCTGGAATTCCTCGAATTCTCCGTGTCGTATTCCGCAAAATACAGCATGTCCAACAAATATTCCATCTTAAATGAATAGTCCTCACGCGGTATCTCCAAACGAAGTCCCGGCGCTATCTGCGTTATGTAATCATGCTTCTCGTCGCTGCTGTCGATGTATATGTTGTCGTCCGATATCCCGCTCATTGCAAACAACGGATGTATCTCCAGACTTCCTATCCTTAAATTACTCTCTGCACCGCACGGCGCAGCAATCAATATAATCACCAATACTAACGGCATTAATCCGATCCTTATGCCCTTTCCGCTCTTCATTACTTACCTCCTATTAATTTTCTTATTTTTCCCGTTTCCTTATCATGATTATTTTTTCACGGCTAGCTTTATCCTTAATCTAAGGCTTGAACTTGCTGCCTTCCTCCTCTGACGGCTCATCAGGCTCCTCCGCTCCGTCAAAGTCCATTCCGCCCTGATCTCCGCCGCCAGGAGGCGCATAATATCCCCCTCCGCCTTCCGTCTGGGCATATTCAACCGCCTTCATTATCTCGTCCCTTATTACAGGTTCATTAGGGTCCCCCTCCTGAAGCAAACCCTCCTTTACCAGCAAATTTATGTAATCCCGCTCCGTCGGGTTCACAGGCAACTGATCCTCCCAATCCAGGTATCGAACCAGGAAAATCGCCATCCTCCCGCGAGTCAATGTCCTCGCTCCCCTTACATCCGTCCATAACTCACGGTCTATCTCGTTCTCGATCACCGATAGTATCGCCGCAGCGCTCATTCCCTCTTCTATCCCCGGATACCCCCGCGTCTCCGCAAATAAATATAAAAATTCCTGCTCCGTTACGTATTCCCCTTCTGCATTATTCAATTTTTCCGGCCCCGCATAGACCGCCATTATCGGTATTAACATTAAAAATACCACTGTCGTTCCCCATCTGACGATGCTTCTCATGCTTCAAACCTCCATAAATAAATTTGTTTTCTGAGTATTTTAATCAACCCGAATTCAATTGTCTCGAAATGAGAAAACCCACAAATCGGGATCGCTCCCGACTTCTTCTTTATAACCAAATCGCTCTCTTCTTGTCAAGGATTTTTTGCCATTTTTTCCATTTTTTCTTTTTTTATTGTTTTTACTATATTTTTTGCGGTTCTCCCTCTGAAAAATGTAAATTGACGCTGCCGGCGATGTTTTGCTATAGTGCGCTGGGGATTCTGAGGTAAGGAGGAACAGGTGATTTAATGCAAAAAGCGAATTTGAGAATACTTTCTGAAAGCGTAATAAAGCTGATTCGCCGCAATGCCCTTTCCAACGTGAAAAAGATTGTGCTGAAGACTCATGCGGAGGATCTGGCCCATATATACGAGCGATTAAAGCGTGACGAACAGGAGATTTTTTTAAACATATTATTTGAAACGGAGAGATTGGGAGAAGTATTATTTGAGCTTGAGCGATCAGAGACGGAGAAGATACTGAACCAGATAGAGACAGGTGAGATAGCGCAGATCATCAGGACATTATCTTCTGATGATGCGGCTGATTTACTGGGATTATTGAGTGAAGAGCGCGTTCAGGAGACATTGTCATCGCTGCGAGGTCGTGAACTTTCTGATTTAAAGAGTTTGCTGAAGTTTGAGGAAGACACGGCCGGGGGCATAATGACGCGGGAATTTTTAGCGATGCAGGAGAGCACGACGGTAAGGGATGCCATCGACATAATTCACCACGCCCCAAAGGCGGAAGTGGCATTTTACATATACGTGATAAATGAAGAAGAGAAATTAACGGGCGTGTTGTCGCTGAGGCAGTTGCTCATAGCGCCATATGATTCGCAATTAAAGGAAATAATGGAGAGGGATGTGATCAAGGTGGGAACGGACCTTCACCAGAGCGAGGCGGCGAAGATCACGGCGAAGTATGATTTATTAAGCGTCCCAGTGGTTGACAGTGAAGACCGTTTAGTGGGAACGATAACCGTAGACGACATAATAGACGTGATCCAGGATGAGGCGACCGAGGATTTTTATTTAATGGCCGGGACGGATAAGCAGGAATTGGTTTACGGAGATCAGATACTAAAAATATCGAGGGTCAGATTGCCCTGGCTGCTGATAAACCTGGGAGGAACGCTTTTTTCAGGACTGATACTTCTGCTTTTCGACGGCACGTTGAGGGAAGTGATAGCGCTGACGGCGTTCATTCCGGCGATTATGGCGATGGGCGGCAACATCGGTTCTCAATCTTCAATGATAACCATGCGGGGACTGGCGACGGGGAGAGTTGATCGTAACCGCATAAAGAGCGTTTTATGGCGCGAATTGCAGATCGGCATTGTAATCGGATCGACGTGCGGCATTCTGGTCGGAATCATAGGAAGCGTATTGAAGATGAACCCCATACTGGGTCTGGTCGTAGGTTTATCGATGACGCTGGCCGTTACGACAGCGGCGATTCTCGGGGCCCTGGCGCCGGTCGTTTTTGAAAAAGCGGGAATAGACCCTGCCATTGCATCGGGACCGATCGTAACCACGACCAACGATATAACAGGCATTGTCATTTACATGGCATTAGCCACTCTTTTCCTTACCTTTTTAAAATGAAAAAAAACAACTCGAAAAATATCTGCTTCATTCTTTTTCATTATCATCCGGAAACTCACAGGCACTGGTTCCATCTGTATAATTTCATCGATCTGCTGGCGCGGGACCATAACGTGCTGCTGATCATCGAACGATGTGAGGGAAAGCCCAGCTTCAGACATCTGAAGAATATCCGCTGCCTAAAGAGGCGGAATAAGTTTTTCAGAAAATTAGAGATGTTTTTTACGTTATTGCGGGCGCGTCTGCAGGGATTTCGTATTTTCTATAATCATTATACGTTCGACGCCGCCAGACAGGCGGCTCTCATAACCCGGACGCTAGGAGGCCGAACCTATTTGTGGCACTGCATCATGGTGAAGGACCTGGATATTTTCACCGATTCCGGAAAATTAGAACAGGCGCTTTTTCGGCTGACCCTCAAAATGATACACCACCTGGTCACCGGCACTGAATTCATGGCCCGGTATTATCAGAAACAATTCAATCTGAAGCCCGACAAGACCGTGGTGGTACCCAACTACATCAACCTGGAACGTTTCAATCCCGATGCCCTCGATAAGGAAGCCGTTCGCCGGAAACTGGAATTGCCTTCAGACCGTCATATCATCTTGTACCTGCATGAAATGGAACCTGGCCGCTGCCGGTATCTTCCTCAAGTCATCAAAAAGACGCTTGAACTCAGAAAAAATGTGCTGTTTCTCCTGGTCGGCGACGGAACCTATCGGCAGGAACTGCTGAAAAAATTGCAAAAATTCATTGACGACGGCCAGGTGCGCTATGAAGGACCCGTTCCCAATCTGAAGGTCCCCGAATATTTGAAAGCCGCCGACCTCCTGCTGATTACTTCTGATTTTGAAGCGTTCACCCGCGTGATACTCGAAACCATGGCCATGGGCGTCCCTTTCGTCTCGACCGACGGGGGAGGAGGAATTCCGTCCTATACGCCGCAGGAACAACACGGCTATATCGTTCCTCTGGATCAGCTCGGCAGAATGGCTGAACTAATCGACCGGCTGCTGGAGAATCCCGGCGAACGCCGAATACTGGCCGAAGCAGGATTAAATAAAGTCCGGGAATACGATCAGTCGAACGTCCAAAAAATATTCCTCGAAAAAATCAAAGACCGCTGATATTGCTACCGGTTGTAAATCCGCATCCCTTCGCTCGGAATGAATCCCCTTCCCCATGACGCTCTACCAGGGTCAATCTTGACCGGCTCTTCCGTTATTAGTTCAAGCTTCATAACTTCCTTTTGAAGATTGACCGTGTAAAAACCGAAGTTTTCCTCTTCCCCGCCTTTCGCTATCATCACGATATGCTTGCCGGTCGGAGAAATGTCCATAGCGCGAATATCTAAATTCTGGGCTTCGGCATCGAGAAAATGTATCAGCTCCGTATTGCCGCTGGGACTGATCAGATACAGGCCTTTGTGCGTAATATACAGGATTTTTCTTCCGTCGGAAGACCAGTCGGCTTCCAGAACAGGTTCATTCTTCTTGGACGTCAATGCGTAATACGTTTCAAAATTGGACTCTAAAACCCATACTTTATAAGGTCCGGAAGTCTTCCCTTTCTGGTAAGCCACCAGCTTGGTTGAGTCCGGCGACCAGGCGCCCAGGCGATCGAAACCTGAAACGTTGTAATGCGTTTCCTTGCCTGACCCGTCAGGCCGGATAATCTGGTAATTGGAGCCTTTGGATACCGCTATCAGGTCCCCGTCCTGAGAAAATACAGGATGAAAAGCAGAAGGATACGTCAGCAACTCATTCTCTCCTGTCCCGTCCAGGTTGATTACCATCAGCTTTCCTCTTTCGGCTCCCTTTTTCGTCGGACGGATGAACGCAATTTTTTGTCCCACAGCAGAAATATCAGCGTCAAAACCGTTCTCCGTTACTTTCTTCAGGTTCGATCCGTCCGCATTCACCGCATAAAGATCGCCGTTCGACGAAAAGGTGATCACTCCCAGTTCCTCCAGCTCCTGCCACGCTTCCTGCGCCTGTACGCTCGTCCGAAAACGGCTTAATACGGTCCTGTAATTCTCTCCTGCACCCGCTATGTCACCGTTGGAAAACAACTTGCGACCGTTTTCCAGATACAATACCGGCAACTGCCGCATCGCATCGGCATAATGCTCCGTCTGACGATAATGCTTGATGATCTGCTCCATCGCATGGATTCCCGCATCATATCTCTTTATCTTGAATGATAATCTCCCCCAGTCATAATAACACTGGCTTATCTCCTTCTTCACGTCCTCTTTATTACGAGTCTCCGGATTCTTTTCTAAAAATTCCTTATACTTCTCTATCGCATCTTCCCAGTTCTCTGCATCTCTCAGCGTTCGCGCCTCCCGAAGCAACGTCGAGTCCTCACAGCCCGCTACGAATATTATTAATAACGCCGTCAACAAAATCATCGTTACTCTCTTCATCTCTTTCCTCCATTAGCTCGATGATTAAAATCACTCAAAACTTAAGGAAAATAATCATATCGAAAAATCCAGGATTGTCAATCCTTACTTCATCCCCCCTCTCAATCACACCATATATGAAATGACCCGGAAGGATTTCTCCTTCCGGGCTTGTTGGCGGGGATTTTGTGGGACTTTTTGGTGGGGTTATTAGAAAGTGTTTACTTAAGGAGTGTCACCGTACTAAAAAGTATACCTTAATTAGCGCGTCCTGTCAATTTTTCTCGGTCGTATCTTCGTAACCTCCTGCCGGCATTATGTTCACACACTGAAAAAGGCGGCGAACCAGCGCTTGCGATTCCCGTGATCAGCTTAAAAAAACCGACTCTCAGAAACCGGCTGTCGAGATTCCGCTGTCGACGCAGGCGCGCCGAAAACTCGCGCATTCTGATCATCCTCCGAATTTTTTCTCCCGGCTTTCGAAGCGCTGCACTACAGTTTCATTTATTTTCAATATTTTACAACCAACAAAAAAACTTTTCCGTTTTTTTTCATTTTAGCCTTGACATTTGAAATTAGACTACGTATAATGACTGCGATTTTGGATCACGTTTTTAAAATTTGACTTTTTCAATCGAGGCGTCAAAAAAAAAACGGATCAAAACGGAACTTTTTCAGAGACCGTGTGTTAGAAAGGTTGGATTTGATGAGGGAATTATTTGGGAAATCGCACTCCTAACATAAAACACTTTCTAATTATTCCCACCAAAGAAGTCCCACACAAAACCTACGGAAAAAAGCCCGAGAGTTAAAAATTTTAGCTCTCGGGTCATTCCTTTCTTGAGAAAAAAACGGGACTAAAACCGGGGCAACTCTTTTTCCTGCAATATTCGACTGATTGCAATCCCCATTAAGAAACGAACACTGCCGCACAACTCACTGTTTGACGAACTCATCGCAGTTTTCTTCATCAAGGGCCGTTTGTTCAGTTATCGGCGTCGGTATCGGTATCGTGGTCGTTATCGCAATCGGGATGGCAATCGGAGTCGCAATCGGTATCGCAATCGGGGTCGGTATAGGTATCGCCATCGGAATAAACAATCAGGAGGAGATGCGTTTCTCATTATCAGATTTTCATGTCTTCTCAATAATTCAAAGCTGCGAAACCGGACCCTTGAAACACGGAAATTTGATCACCGCCCAAATTTTACAGCCTGACAGGCGCTGCCGGGAATGGAATGCTGAATCAGAGGATTGAGCAGGAAGATTAATCGGACTTGAAAGCGAAAGGGAAAAGGGTTAATCTGTGAGAGGAAGCCGATTTAATTGGTTTATTCAGTAAAAAAGGGTATAGGGAGAAGAGAACGAAGAGAGGGAAATTGATGTCTGAAATGAAGACGAAAGAGATAAGGTTAAAGACCGGCGGTTGGTCTGACATGATCGATTTATCCAGGGAAATAGATCGATTTTTAACGGAAAGCGATGCGGGCGACGGACTATTGACTGTTTTCGTACCGGGGTCCACGGCCGGAGTAACGACGATAGAGTACGAATCGGGGGCGCTTGAGGATTTGAAAAGGACGTTTGAGCGACTCGTACCGACGAATATAAAGTATGAACATGATAAGAGATGGGGCGACGGAAACGGTTTTTCTCACGTGCGGGCGGCCCTTCTGGGGCCTTCCGTCAGCATTCCCGTCCGCCAGGGCAAGCTGATTATCGGAACCTGGCAACAGGTCATAGTCGTTGATTTCGACAACAGGTCCCGTGATCGAAGAATTATCCTGCAATTAATGCAATGAAATGAAAGATGACGAAAAATAAGAAAAAAAACAACGCTCCGAAAAAAAACAAGCAGGCATTCTATACCATCAGCGTAATAGCGGAAATGCTCGATACTCATCCCCAGACATTAAGGAAATATGAACGCGAGGGACTCATTAAGCCGCAACGTTCAGAGGGAAAAACCCGTCTGTATTCGGACGAGGACATAAAGAAGATAAAACGGATATTTAATTTAACGCGCAACCTGGGGGTTAATCTGGCAGGAGTTGAGGTGATTCTGGGCATGCGTCGGCAAATTGACGAACTGCACGCTTCATTTGAATCAGCGGTTAAATCATTGTTCAGAGAATTTACCGGCGAGAATCCGGAATTGAAGAAACGTTTTCGGGACATAATGAAAGACTGCGCAGCATTTAAAATTTTTAACATTGAAGATTGGGAAGAAATCCGGTCATCGGGAGGAAGTAAAAAAACGGAAAACGGTCGACAGGAGGATTGAGAGGTTTGAGGGACCATGTGGGAAGCAACATATTCAGACAATGACCGGAGAATTTAACTCATTCATTCAAGCCGGGCACGGATAAAGTGGAATGAACAGAGGCAAATCGGGAAATATAAGCGATCCGCATGATTCTTTGAGTCTCTATCTTCGGGACATCAGCAGATGTCCTCGTTTTTCGCCGGAAGAGGAAGCTGAACTTGCGCGGACTATCAGGAAGAATGAACCCGAGGAATCGGAAGAAGCGCTGAAAAAGCTGGTGCTGTCGAATCTTCGCTTTGTGGTGGACATAGCGAAAAAGTATCACGGCTGGGGAACGACTTTAAGCGACCTGATTAATGAGGGCAACACGGGGCTGATCGAGGCAGCCCGGAGGTTTGATCCGGATAAGGGCGTTCAGTTCACCACATATGCCGTATGGTGGATTCGACAGGCGATTCTGAAAGCTCTGGCCGAATATTCCGGGATCGTCCGTCTGCCTCTTCAACAGGCCAACCTTTCCTACCAGATAATCAAAGTCTACCGTGAGTTATCTCAAAAGTATCAGCGCGATCCCACTCTCCAGGAAATAGCCCATAAAATGGAAATGAAAGAAAAGGACATCATCGACATTCTGAGGGTGGTCAAAAATGTCGTTTCTCTAGACGTGCCCGACGATTCTGAAAAAAATTACGCGCCTGTCGTCCGTGCTGATGCCGACGATAACAACCCCTTAAAAGAAATAGAGAAAACGCTTTTCGCTGAAAGCATTGAAGAACTGCTGGCTAATTTGAGTCCCAGAGAAAGGGAAATTATTAAGATGCGCTACGGATTCGATGATCGCGAACCGATGAACCTGGAAAACATCGGCAAAAAACTTAATTTGACGAAGGAACGAATAAGACAGATCGAAAATCAGGCAAAAGAAAAATTAAGACGCATGGCCGTCCGGCGTCACCTGAAAGATTACCTGAATTGAATTTTTCGTTTGCCTTTTCCCTCCTTCTTTCCTATTAATAATATTCGCCGCCGTCGGCATCAAGTATGAAAACGCGGAACTCCCCATCTCAAAAGAATCCCGGCGAATGAAAACGAATTCATTGCTGAAAAGGGTATTTGTTTTTCTCATCCTGATACTAATTTCGGGGTCATTTGTATGGTATTATTATGAGAATCAGGAACTTTTCAGTCGTATAACGTTCGTTTCGCCTACCCTTTTGATCGTTATTCTGTTCCTGATAATTTTCCAGTTATTCCTCATCGGCATGATCAACCGAAGCGTGTTGCAACCTTTCAACGTGCATCTGGGCAAAATCGAAGCATTTGAAATAGCGGTAATCAACCGCTTCGCCAACTATATCTCACCCTTTAAGAGCGGCATTGCAGCCAAAGCTTTTTATCTGAAAAAACGCCACGGCCTGACATACACCTATTTCATCACCTCCATCGGCGCCACTCAAATCATCGCCGCTCTGATCGCCGGACTCATCGGAATGCTCGCCGTTTCGGCCATTTACCTCGATACCGGGAAATTCAATTGGATAATCCTGGGCATCTTTTCGACCGTGTTGATTTTATTGCCTTTGATCATTTTATCCGCGCCTCGTCTGAAAGAACGCAGGAGCAAGTGGATAAACCGCCTGATTCAGGTAATCAACGGATGGGATATGATCAGATCGAACCGGAAAGCCATGTTTCAGGTCATGTTCTTTTTTCTTCTTCAGAGGATTGCCGCAGCGTACAGCCTTTTTTTTCTTTTTCGGGTTTTCGGATTATCCCTCGGATTGCACGAAGCCCTTTTTCTATCTTCAATTTCCTATTTCGGATTCATGATCGGAATCACTCCGGCGGGTTTCGGCGTTCAGGAGTGGATCACTGTCTTTTCTGCACTGACAGTTGGCATAGGGCCGGCGGAAAGTATGAGCGTGGCTTTATTAAGACGAGCGGTCAATGTTCTGGCGCTTTTCATGCTTGTTCCGCTTTGCGGCGCCGGACTTTTCAAGATCAATAAGAACCCGGTCATTGAAGAACAAGACGCAGATCACCATCTGGGATAATGCAATCGTTTTTTTATCAGAAACTCTCTGCGCCTGTCCGAACCGGCAAGCCAGTTTAATACGACCCTGGGGTCCGGCCCTGCTTAAATGAAGAAACAATGCTGAATTGCTGCCGATACGGCCTGCCGAGCATAGTTTTCATTTCTTTATCGAATACGGCGCTCCATAGGGATAATCGATAAACATCGTTCAACTGTCCGGGAATATTTATCTTCAGTTCCCTCTTTAAACGTTCGGCGTTTTTGCCGATGCGAACCGGTTTTATGACAGGCTCCGCCGACCAATGGGGAGCGAATCTCCAGCGACCGTCCCATTGAATCGCCGTAATAAGGCAGTAATCATCCGAAGCAAGCCTGTTAACGACCCTGGTATCAATTTTTAACTCATCGCCAGGATAGAATACCGTCTTTTCAAGCACAGGAACGGAGAAAACGCCGCAGCCCAGCGTTAACTTTTTTCGGGCTTCCCTGACAATAACGGAACCCGAACGATCGAAAATTCTGACCCGCAACCGGTAAACGCCTTCTGCCGGCAAAGCAGCTCTGCTTTTTAACTGATATCGATGTCCTCTTTCTGTGCCTGCAGCATTCAGGGAAAATTCCAGACCCGTTTCATCCGCCAGATAAAATACGACTCGCGATATTAAACTCGAAGGATCAGAGACATCCACATGCATGTTCATCATCTCCTGACCCTCCTCCCCCGGCTCAAATCGCCATACCGGGTCATGAACCTTAACTCTTTCAGCAAATCTTTGCGCATCCGTATACCGGCATGAAAGCTTCTCATCATGAAAAGCCGTCGGCCATTCCGAATCAATGAATTTTATCTCCGTTTCCAATTTCCATAATGAAGAAAGCCGATCCTCCTTGTACGACTTACCCAAAAGAAATATTTCCCAGCGCCCGTCCTTCTCATTCTTCCAGGCGAATACAGAAGCCGGACGTATTAACCGGGGCGCCGGTTTTTCTTCCGTTGCAGCCGCGCGATCCACGTTGCTCCAGCTTTCCAGCACAACGCCGGATGAATCCGTTAATACAAATGAACTGCCCAGATATATCAATGCAGCGCTCTTTCCTTGGCCGGTCCTGACCGAAATGGGAGGCAGAGTTCCATAATTCAAAGGAAATACTCCCTTTAATCCTCCGGCTTCTCCGTCCCACATGGCCCCGACCTGGTGCAGTTCATTCTCGATCTCGTCTGTCGAACCATATACAGCAGTTATATCCGGCAAACCGTTTCCTGTTGAATCGGACAAACAGGGATATATGAACGCTCGTTCGCCGAATATCTCCATCCTCATATCTGAAAGCCACACCGAATTACCGTCGGCATCCAGCACCTCCACGTATGGACGGCCGTGAGCTTGCCCCGCATGAGAGGTTGAATCGTCGCCCGTTAATATCAGTTCAGGACTGCCGTCTCCGTTTACGTCCGCTGCAGCCCGCACACATATTGCCGCTCCTTCCCGAACCGCATGATCCTCCCATACCGCTTCTCCACGGTGATTGTACAGTTGAACGAACGTCTCATTCCCTTCCTCACTGTAAAATGATACAGCCGCTTCATATCCAGGACAACTTGTATCAAAATCCGCTGAACAAAGTCCCGTCAGAATGACCTCTGTTTCCGTCCCAACCTCTTTTACTCCCACTTCACCCCTGCTGGAGATCACCATCAAAACGAATCCTCCGCTTCCCGCTATCCTCCCTACATTTACCAGCTCCTCAGCTCCGTCACCATCAAAATCAGTCACCGCAAATCTCGACCGAAAATCTATCCCCTGAAATTTTACCGGCCATCCCTCCGCTTCCTGTCCATCTGCCCTTATACAATGTATCTCCGTTACCATCTCATCCGTCAACCCCTCAGACTGTCCATTACTTAATACCGCCAGCGCCTCCTTTCCCCCGAATCGCTTGTCGAAATCCGACGCCGCCAGGTATTCGATACCCATACCAGGCCGTTCTTCCGTATATAATAAAATTGAAAATGGCTCCTCTCCTCTTAAATCATATCTGAATACTCCCTCACGCTCCTTTGAACCGTCTTCGCCGATACTTACCTCCACTGTCGCCAGCTCGGTATTGCCGTCGCCGTCTATGTCCGCTGTCAGAGCACACCCAGGACGAAAAACAGGGTCCGCCGCCAAATCCATGCAATGCTCCAAATTGCCGCCGTATACCGCCACGCAGCTTGTTAAAAAAATCACTGCCGACAACCACGCCGGCGACCTACCGATTTGACTCACTTTACACTTTCTTCCGCTTACCTTAAAGACGGAGACTGACATAAACGATTCTCCTCTCATTAATATTAAAATTTTACTGTTGTTGATCGATTTGAAACCGGGACTCTCGTTAAGTCGAATCTTCCCACCCGGTCTCCCACAAAACTCCTTTTTGCATTATATGCCGGTATTACCTGAATTGCAAGTATTATCTTTTTTGTTTTTCAAAAAAATTTCATTTCACCATAAAAGAATTTGACTTGTGAAAGGTAAAAGGTTATCAACACAAATAAGAAGCTGAGCTAGCGGCTTCTTGGAGTCAGAAAATTACTTTCAGGGAGAGGAATCCATGAATAAAGATAAAGAACCGACGATGGAAGATTGGTTTTCGGGAAAATTTGTAGCTCCGAACGAGGATTTCGAGCGCGGGGAGCTGGTAAGGGGAGAAGTAGTAGAGATAAACGAGGATACGGTATTTATAGACATAGGAACGAAAAGCGAAGCGACGGCGGACATATCTGAATTTGCGGATGAAGACGGAGATATTGCGGTATCGGTAGGAGATGAAGTTGAATTGAGGGTGGCGTCTATTACATCGGAGGGATTGACGTTGAGCCGGGGATTGAAGTTAGAGCCTCAGGAGGCGAAGAGTGCGTTGCAGGAGGCGTATCGTGATTCGTTCCCTGTGGAGGGAGTAGTGAAGGGGGTAAACAAAGGTGGTTTTGACGTTGAGATATCCGGGATCAGGGTATTTTGTCCGATCAGTCAGATAGACTTGAATTATGTTGAGAATCCTGAGTCATTTATCGGATTAAAGAGCATGTTCAAGGTTATGGAATACGGGGAAGGCGGACGCCGTATCGTGTTGTCTCGACGAGCTTTTTTAGAGGAAGAGCGTCAGAGGAAGATCGATGAGTTATGGAGTGAGCTTTCGCCGGAAGATGTTGTGAACGGAGTGGTGACCCGAATAATGACCTACGGCGCCTTTGTGGACATAGGCGGAATTGAGGGATTATTGCACGTATCTGAAATTTCTTCAGCGAGAGTGGAGAATCCATCCGAGGTATTGGAACAGGGTCAGAATATTCAGGTTAAGATACTTGACATGAGTCGCGACGAGAAGGGGCGGGAGAAGTTGTCGTTATCGATGAAGGCTCTGGAGCCTGATCCCTGGGAGAGGGAATTATCGTTTCAGAAGGAGGAGGTAGTAGAGGGCAAGGTAGTGAGCGTGCAATCATTCGGAGTTTTTGTGGAATTGGAGCCGGGGATACAGGGCCTGGTGCATCTGTCGGAATTGTCCTGGGAGCATGTTCGTCATCCGTCAAGCGTGGTGGATATGGGCGAGGAAGTCAAAGTGAGGGTATTGGATATAGACAGGGAAAGGCAGCGGATAGCGCTTTCGATCAAGCAGGTGGAGGATTATCATAGACCTCAGGAATCGGATTTCAAGGATGCGGATGACAGGCAATCCAGCGGCAAATTAGGCACAATGGCCGATCTGCTCAAAGATTTCAAGCCGAAAGAATAAGCGATAAAGATAAATTCGGGATTGAATGAATAGAGCGCTTGAAGGTTCGGGTATATGGCCGTTCGTACCAGTTTTTGTATGAGAAATGCGGTTTAGTCCTGTTCCCTTTTTTTAACTTTCAAGACTGCGGATTTTTTTATAATCGATCCGTCTTTCAGTTTCGTGGTGACGGTAATAGTGTGTTCTCCGGTTTCCCAATCATGATCGGGGAAGTATCTGGCAGCGTTGGGATTGTAAACGAGTTTATCCGTAACATCCTGTTCGTCGACGAAAAGGGTCATGCTTTCAGGTTTGCGTTTGAAATAGACGGCTACGGCCTGCCGGACATCCACGGTTTCGCTTCCGTCCTCTGGTATTATACTTAAATCTTCTTCCTTGATCGTGGGTTTGGGAATATTCCAGGTGAGTTCTTTCGAACCTGATTTTTCACCTTCGAACCATTTCACCGTCAATTTGTATTTGCCTGGCGCACGGTTTCCAGTCTTCAGAAGCCGGTGAAATGTCGCCGGATATTCTTCAGAGGGCTGCAGGGACAATCTCTCATCTTTATCTTCGATTAAAACGACAGCGATCCGTTCGTCAACAGGCTTTTGAAACTGGACGAAAATCTCCGCATCGCCTCTATCCCCGGCGGGTTTCAATTTCACTTCGGGCTCAATCTTTTCCGGTTCCATATCAGGCGTTACGGGCGGCATTATGGGTTCAGCGGAAAGAAAAAAATCGGCTTTCGCTGTTCTGGCGGACTTTGATTTTTCACCTTTTCGCAACAGCTCAATTTTCTCACTTCGCTCCAGGCTTTCCTCCCCGTCAGTTCTCTCAGCCAACTCACCGGGAACGCTCCAGCCCTGACCGTAAATCCAGAAAACCCGGTTTCCCGGATCATTTATGGTTATCTTTTCAGAAGCGGTCGGCGTGGTGGAATCTGCTATTTTTTCATCCATTCCGTCGATGCTGAGATTACCGTTTTTGTCCTGGAAAAGGAATAGGTCAAGATCGAGTCCTTTTGTTTTCCCGTAGGTTGTGATCTGGAAAAAGCGTTCGTTCTGCGGGAGGGAAAAAGGACCGAGCATGAAAGATGATTCAGGCAAGGGAGTATCCGGGTCATCCTGTTTAATCTCGTAGTTTTCGTATTTCATAGCCGGTTGAAGAGTCGAATTTTCCGGTTGCTTCTCAGTTTTTTCTTCGACAGGAAGATCGATTTCGACGACCGCACCTGTTCGACAGCCGCCGGGAACCGACAAAACATAATAATCTTCTGCAGAAAAAGGAATGACGCCTTCCCTGCCGACTGCGGTAAATTCATGATCCCTTATTTCCACGAGGGGCAGGGTTCTCAAATAGTGTTTGTACCATCTGGTTCCGCTGTACCCCGTTTTATCATAAAAGGTCGAATGAACCGAGCCTCTGCGGCATGTATTAAAATTCGGCGGCCTCAGATGAGCTCTTTTTACCTTGAACTTCATCCTCGGACCGCTGAAGTCGTCCATTTCAAAACTTGTTTCAATCACGTCAGGTTTGACAGGGACCGAACCCGGGAGTTCGAGCAGCAGTTCCCGGAACTCTCCTTCTTCCAGGTAAAAATCAGTTATACCGGTCATCCCTGCAGATGAGACGACTTCAAAAGTGTAACCTCCGTTTATCTGTTCTCCCATCTTCAGAAGACATTTACCCTGAACATCCGTATAATCGATCATGGCGATATCACGGCTGTTCCTGTTCTGCGATCTTACGACGATCATGGCTGCTTCGACCGGTCTTTTTTCGTTGTCCGTAACGGTTATTTCCACAGTTCCGACGTCGGTGTAACCTTTTCCCGTTTTCGTATAGTCGCTTCCCGGAGGATTGAGGACCTCATCGGTTGCAGGGAAAAACGCGCCGTCGCCCCTCTGCCTTACCACGATGGAAACAGGCGCCGAATGGTCTATTTTTTCTCTCCACCCCCAGTTATGACCGACATCAGCCGGCTGAAAATTAATATCGAGATGATGCCATTCGCCGTCCATCCACCATTCATTCCACGCATGGTCTTCACCTCCGGCATGAACGTATGAGGTGGGAACAAGGATGGACCGAAGCGCTGCAGCGGCCAGAGTGGCCTGCTCTCCGCATGAGCCGTAATGCTTGGCATATATTACTAAAGGTTGAAGATCGGCCGTCGTGTACCCGAAATCCATAAATCCGTGCATAGCGTTTCTGTTGGCCCAGTCATTGAAAGAATAGAGCGCCTCCCGCAAAGTTTTGCAGTTTTCCACAAAATCCAGAAGCGACGATCCGTAACGCCTGTCATAGGGCAGCATGGAACGCCAGAATTCGGCCTCCGCGGACGGGCGATACAAATCGAATCCCGGATCGTGCTGCCTCCAGTCTTCAACCTCCATACCGTAATGCTCCGGCTCGCGATCCCAGAATGATATGTTTACTTTCGCCGGTATCTCATAAAGCGTTATCGGATGAACAACCCACCAGTAGTAGATTGAAGAAGGCATTTCCTGCCATTCTCCATCGTCAGCCGCATACTCCAGCGTCGTCACAGAATTCTTTTTATCTTCCTTTATTCTTATGTAATCCAGTTTGTCCGCTATGCGGTAAATTTCTCTGGCGTTGTCCAAAAGAATGCCGGCGCTTTCAAGACGCGCCATTGTTCTGAGCTTTTCGGTAGGAATATTGACCACGGTAAAAACCACTTCATCCAGCAATTCTTCAGGAGCTCGCAAAATAACATCACAGTAGGATTCTACGCTTTTTTGATCCGAAGGTATTCTGAATTCTGTCCACTCGCGGTAATACCTTTCGTAATAATCGTCCGGTTTCGCCGCCGCCCTGGTCGGAATGAATTCCCACGGTGAAGAGGAAAGCCATAAACCTTCTTTTTCCTCATATTGGCCGATACGGCCGTCGCGGTCTCCGATAATCATGCATTCTTTTCCGTCGACAGTGACCCACGCCGGGGCCGCATATTGACGTAAAGGTCTGTATTTTATCGGCTCCATCGTCTCAAGCCATTCCGGTCCTTCAAACACCTTTAATTCGCCCGATGCAGTCCCTGCTATCAGATCATCCTCACCGTCCCTGTCGACATCGTAAAATCTCACAGCGACGGACCGACCCGTATAACGATCAGCCTCTTCGTTCTCTCCTTGAAACGGCGGGTCCCATTGCCGCTGTTCGCCCACCCGCCATCCGTCCTTTTCCTCTATGCCTTGAAACCAAAAAATCTCACCTGTATCAGCGCTCACAACCAGGTCCTCCGTGCCGTCTCCGTCAACATCATGAAAACACGGGACTGCATAATCCCCCACATCTATTTCCTCAATGCCGCCGCCGGAAACGGCGTTCTCCCGAATTATCCAGCCTAAAGAACCGTCACGATATCCTGTCAGGACCTCGAACCGTCCGTCGCCGTCAAGATCGGCAGCCGCCGGTGCAGGATTCAATCCGCCTGACTTCAAATTCTCGTCTTCCCCTGCTGCAGGCTCCCCTGACTTCAAAATTTGAAATGCACGGATGTCTCCGGTTTGATCTCCCACTATTACCGAACCCTCACCATAGCCATAAGGAACGGCACAATAATCAACCCGTAGCGGTTCGGTATCTGTTCTTACCCTGCTGAAATCGACGAATTCTCCGCATAATTTCTCGCGATATGATAAACGGCCTTCCCCGTTCAGCTTATACTGACGTCGCCCTTCTTCCAGCGGCTCACGATCCGGCATGTAACGGCGGTTATCAAAATTTTCGAAATCTACCGCCTCCGGCAAATCAACCCGCCTTCCGTCAACTTCCCGATACGCCTCTGTTTCGCCGCTTTCCCGCTTTAATATCAAACAAATCTTATTTTTTTCCGAAATGCCTGCGAATGCAAAATCCGTATACTTGCCGTCAGGCATCACGTCATAAAGCAAATCAACTAATCTTTCACGCAGTTCGCGCCTCAACCGCTCAGGACACCGCATCAAAGCGTCTAAAGCCCTGTCAGGCAACAACTCAAGCCTGTCCGGCGGCGACAATATCTCCCAGGCCGTCGCCTCACTATTCCACTTCACCATCAATTCTTCTCCGGGAGGTATCTCCAACTCCCGAACCATACTGCCGGCTTCTCCGATATTGAATAAAGTCAAATAAAATAAAAAGAAAAATTGAAAAATAATCAGCAGACAGCCATTACACCTCATAAAAAAGCTCCTTATTATTTTCTCATCAAAATCAGATCAAATCTGTTATGTATCCTTCAAAAAAAGCCGCACTTCGACCGGCTTCAAAGGCTCCTCATCACAAAACGAAACCTTCCGCCCAAACATTATCCCATCCAATCTTCCCCTCTTACTCCTCCGTTCACTTGAAATCTTTCAGGCGCTTATACAGGGCAAAAAGTTCTTTGAAGGCTTTGACGATGACCTTTGGATCAGCGCCTGTCTGTTTGCCTTCCTGTCGAGGCAGATGAGTTACCGGAAGCTCCTTGATCCTCATATTCCGGCGATGCGCTTTAACCCAGATTTCATGGTTAATCATGGCTCCTTCCGATTCGATGGTTATCGAATCCAGGAATGATTTGCGGAAAAACCGGAATGCGCAGTTCACATCTTTGACTTTTATGCCCAGAACGACTCTTCCTATCAAATTCCATCCGGCGCTGTTGAGTTTCCGCATGAAAGGGTCCTGACGATTCTCTCTGTATCCTGTGACGATATCGTAATCGTCAAGATAAGGGACCAGTTTTTCCATTTCGTTCATATCGAACTGTCGATCGCCGTCGGTAAAGAATATCCATTCGTATCGCCCGGCATTCAATCCCGTCTTCAATGCATGTCCGTACCCTTTATTCGGATACTGATTGACGACGCGAACGACGTCGGGATATTTCTGAGCATAAGATTCCGCGATTTCTTTGGTTTTGTCCTTGCTGCCGTCATTCGACACGATCACTTCATAACGGCCGGCTATCTTCTCAAGGACCGACAGGCTGTCTTCGATCATCTTGCCGACATTTTTTTCTTCGTTATAACAGGGAAACGTTACTGAAATATTTGGTTTTTCCATAGTCCTGAATCTTCTTTAATAGGGTTAATAATAAAACATAAAAAATCGCTCATCTTCCCTCGGTTGTCAGTTTGAATGAGCGAACCTCCGATTCCGGTCATCGCTGAAAAAGATTCAGCATTCCGAACGAATTACTGATTATAAAAGCAGTCTTTTTAAAAATCAACGTAAGGTCATTCCTGACAGGAGCTGACTGACGGCAGTCCGCCTTTGATCTTGACAACAATAACTTGCAACGTTATATTTAAGAGGATCGTTTTTTGTTTTATCATTGTTCGGGAGAATCCAATGAGCGAAGAAAAGAAATCCCTTGAAGCAAATGAAGAAAAGAAAGCAAAAGAAACAACGGGCGATACGGAAGAAAGAGAAGCAGGAACGCTGGTACGTGTTCTGCCTTTTTTGATCGGAGCTGTCGTCATCGCATATTTTGTTTTTCGCATTTTAACCTTCGTCAATGAGCCTTCGGGAATAGACGATCAGGACCTGGATGCCTTCTTTTCCGATACGGGAACGACGGAGGAAAGGCAGAACGCGCCGGAAACGGCAATTAATAATGAACAGGCAACGGATTCTCAGCCTATGGACCAATCGACGAATCCTCAGGCCGCAGCGAGAATCAATTACGACGAGCTGGTCGATGATGCTGATTTTCACATTAACATGGGTCTTGCCTATCTCAATCAAGGGCTCTACGAACAATCCATCTTTGAAAACAAACAGGCCATTCGAATCGTTCCCGAATACGGTTCGGCCTACAATAACCTGGGTTACGCCAATTACCTGATGGGAAAATATGACGAGGCCATAAAATGGTATGAAGACGGATTGAAAGTAGAACCGGATTCGCTGCATTTAAGAGGTAATATCGAGTATTGTCTGCAGGAAGCCCTTAAAAAAACTGAAGACCCTGAAAAAAGACAGGTTTACCAGGAAAAATTGAACAGCCTTCAAGCAGGCCGGCCCTAAAACGCCCTGCCTATCGTGCCGCTGATCCGCTCCGAATCTTCACTTCCCGTCATAATTCGCTACATTAGCCTCATGAAACGGACAAGGTTTCATTTATTCTTACTGGTTTTATCAATATTTTTAAATTTCATATTTTTTCATCCTGAAATCGCCTTTTTTTCATACGACCTCAACGATCACGTCCTCCATTACGCTTTAAGCAGCAACGCTTTAAAAGCCCTGAACAGAGGCGATAATCCCGTTGATTTCTGGATGTCGATCTGGACGATGGGACTGCCGGTTTTCCGTTATTATCAGTTCCTTCCCCATCTTGCCGTTGCGGGAAGCTATCTTTTTTTCGGAGGAGCGGTCCCGCTGGTGTGGGTGTTCAAGTCATATCATTATCTGCTTCTCTGTCTCTTCCCCTTGTCTGCTTATATCGGGCTGAAATGGACGGGATTTTCCAGGTTCGCGGCCGCTGCGGGAGGAGCGTCCGCTTCATTGATCTCATGCCTTCCTGATGCACTGTTCGGATTTGAATGGGCTAGTTATTCCTTCAGCGGTTATGGATTGTACAGTCAATTATTTGCGATGTTTTTCCTGCTCCCGGCCGCCGGGGCGCTCAGTCGTTTCATTCGCAAGGGAGAAATGCCCCTAGCGACGATATTGCTGAGCATGGCCTGCTTTTTGTCGCAAATAATCTATGGATATATTCTGGGAGTTACCGCCCTGCTTCTGACCCTTTTTACTCCAGGACCGGGCGGCCTGCTGAAAGCCTTGAAACGCCTGTTGCTCCTGGGCGTCTGCATGGGAATTCTGCTCTCTTTTTTTATCGCTCCTTTCATGACGGAAAAGCAATTGCTGGCCAGAAGCGTCTGGGAACATCAATGGAAATGGGACTCCTACGGTCACCGTAAAATATTGAACTTACTCATGACCGGACAGCTCCTGGACGGAGAGCGACTCCCCGTCCTGACGATTGCGGCAACACTGGGGTTCCTGATCGCCCTCATAAGACGCAAATCATATGATCTTATAGCTGTCACATTGTTTACAGCCTGGTTGCTGATATACTTCGGACGACCAACCTGGGGACCTTTGCTTAAATTATTCCCCCTATCCCACAGCATACCCTGGCATCGCTTCATCGCAGGCGTTCATATGAGCAGCCTGCTGCTTATAGGTTCATGCATTGCAGGCATCAGTCGTCTGTTTCGATACGAAAAATACTTCCTGACGAGGTTCCTGATGTTTCTTGCTGTCGTCTGCCTCCTCGCCCCCTGCTGGATCAGTCAATACGAATACATGAAAAAACCGGAAGGGAACCTGATCTCAAACCGGAATTACATTAAAAGGGATATAAATTTTCGCGAGGCTTACAAAGTCCTGACAAACGGATTAGAAGGCAGGGCTTACGCCGGTATGGCGTCCAACTGGGGAAAAACATTCAAAACGGGGCATGTGCCGGTCTATGCCGTGTTGAGCAGAAACAGCATCGATAATCTGGGTTACCTCTATATGGCCATGTCCCTGAATACCGATTTTCAGGTTCAATTCAACGATTTGAGAACGGCTCATTACAGAATATATAATATTCAAAGAGTCATTGCGCCCGCAGGACGGCATTTCCATATTCTTGAACCTTATAGTCGCATTGGCAGATTTCAAATATACGAAGCGCCGGGAGGCGGCTGGTTTGACCTGATTAAAACTCCCATAGCCCTGTGCGGCGACCAGGCTTCAAGATATCCCTTCATTAAGACCTGGATGAACGGCGGTTGGCCGGAAAGAAAAATACACGCCGCCGTGTTCGAAGACACCGCTGATGCCGAAGACTTCCCCGTCATTATTAATACGAACGAGTCAGAAGCATTATTGCCCCCGCCGACAAAATTTAATGCAGATTTCCCGGGCGAAGTTTTTAGCGAAACCGTGGAATCGCAAGTCTATTGCGCAAATGTTGAGACGCCGAAACCCTGCGTTTTAATGTTCAAAATGACCTACCATCCTCAATGGATAATAACCGTTGACGGAAAACAAACCTCCCACTTCATGGTAACGCCCGCCATGACAGGTATCCGCCTCCAGCCGGGTAAACATCACGTGGTATGCCGCTACGATCCGGGCGCCTTGAAAAACGTCCTCACCATCGTCTGCTGTTTACTGCTTATTCTTCTCATACCGACAAAATGTTTCTGGTCGAAATATTACAGAAGTCTGGTATCCTGAAAACCATACCCATATATAACTTCATCCTGCAAAATGTAAACACCGCCGAAATTCTAAAAAATTCTGCTTTGATCAAAAATGCCTCTTTTAGGGTACAATTCTGCAGAATATCCCATCATTTTGTGTAGTTTTCGATTTGGATTACGATTACGACCCCGACCCCGATTACTGAAAAGAAATGTCAAAAGTCTTGAAAGAAGCGTTATCCCGCTTGATCAGCCCCAAAAATTCCAAAAACGATCCAACAAAAAAAAACCTCTTAAAAGCCCAGGAACTTCCCCCAAAGTCTCTTTCGTCCTTTTCGTCCCTTAGGTCCCTTAGGTCCCTTAGGTCCCTTAGGTCCCTTTGTCTTTCTGTCTTTCTGTCTTTCTGTCTTACTGTCTTGCTGTCTTTCTGTCTTTCTGTCTTTCTGTCTTTCTATCCTTCCAGTCACTCCCCAAAAGCCGATACTCAATCAACCGCCGCCTCCGTAAAAAACAGGTAAGGCGGTTCACCGGTTAAAACAACGTTCGTGCCCATCGGCAGGGTCAAGGCCGGTTTATCATGGCCGAACGGCAAACCCGCCAGCACAGGCCCATGGAAATCTTTAAACACGTCAGTATAAATCCTTTTCAATGATAAGGAAGGCTCAGAATCTTTGGGTATACAATCTTTCATGTAACCTATGACCACTCCGGCGACCCGGTTGAATATTCCTGCGTTTTTCAAATGCATCAGCATGCGGTCTATCCGGTACGGGTCTTCTTTTATTTCTTCCAGGAACAGGATTTTGTCTTGCATATCCGGTAGAAAATCAGTTCCGATCAGATTCTGCACCAGGGTCAAGCATCCGCCTTCCAGCACCCCTTCCGCTTTTCCGTGTTTGACGATATTGATGTTTAAATCATGATTTTCAGGCAACGGTGTGGCTTGCACAGGCTCCCCTGACGTCAGCAAATGGAAAAGCGTCTCCCTGGAATATTCCGGAAAATCCTGTTGCATTTCCGTTACAACCGGGCCGTAAAAAAATACCAGGCCGGTTTTTCGTCTGACGGCCGCTGCTATCATTGTCAAATCGCTGTAACCCAGAAGAATTTTGGGGTGCGCCTCCAGGCTTTCATAACCTATTTTATCCAGTATCCGCACGCTTCCGTAACCGCCCCTGGCAAAAAAAATCGCACGGATATCCTCTCGACTGATCAAGCGGTTCAATTCCCGGACCCGAATCTCATCTGGACCTGCCAGATAACCGTCTCTCATGCTTAGCGTTCTTCCCCGTTCAATACGAAATCCCAGGCTTTGAAGAAAGCTTAATCCCTGTTCGAGAGCCTGCGGTTCGGGCGGACCTGCCGGAGCGGTTACCGCTATAAGATCGCCAGGCTTTAACGCTTTCGGTTTGATTGTTTTCATCATGAATTGATTTCCCATTTATTACCGGTGAATCCTTACCTTGAAACGATACACGAAAAAAAGAGGTTTTCAAGTCGTACTTTTCGGAATTCGGGACTGAGCAAACAGGGGTAATATTTTTTGCCTGCATAAAAATTGACTGAGTGAATCCCCATTCCGTCACGCCGTGATCCCGCAGTCGAGGGACGAAGGAGGAAGAAAAGGGAGCGGATACGCTTACGTCGATGCGAACCGCCTGCGGAGAAGCCTGGACATTAGCGGATCGGGAGCCGATTTTCTTCCTGCCTTTCGACAATATGCCGGAATTCCTATCGGATCAAGCTGTTTAATTATTGTTTTAAAAGACTTTCTTTGCAATCCGACTCACTCTCGACCAAATCGAATATTGACATTAATGACCTGTTGTCCTAAAGCCCAATCGGGAATCTTTCCCAAATAA
>CAZUFC010000033.1:0-5175 GCA_964619725.1 uncultured bacterium
GTGACTGTCCAGCATTAAATTTTGAATCGACGATCGAGTTTATGGACAGGCACTAGTCAGTTTTTGTCCATAAACGGCGAATTTTCCCCAGTACTGCGTCAGGCTGCGGATTTACTCAATCAACGTATAATAAATACCCCTACCTCGCAAATCCTTGCCTTCCTTGCCTTAAGATAAATTCGCCCGTTTATGGATCAAAAACCCAAGTGGCTGTCCAGCATTAAATTTTGAATCGAGATTCGAGTTTATGGACAGGCGCTAGTCAGGAAATGTCTCCGCTGCTGGGCTCATTCCATGGCAGAATCGACAGTACCCGGGTCATGGTGCATACGCCGAAAATTCCTGCTGTCAGCATTCCAATTGCCAGGAGAGTTGGAAGCAGGAACCACCAGTATGAAAAAGTCAGCCCAAGCAATAATCCCAATAAAATCATCGAACCCAGAACCAGATAGGTCTGCCGTTGAAGACTTATTCCTGTTTCATTATCTTCCGTCATTTCCTTCTCGCCGCCTTCCACGCCTGCCTCGCCTTCCTGCTTCTTCGGCCTTTCCAGTCTCTCTTGTTCTCGTTTCTCTTCCTTTTTTTCCTCTACCGTTACTTTTTGCTGCTCCATCATCGAACCTCCTTTCCATTTCGTTCAATCATTCGCAACAATCACTCCTTAAAAGGCAATATCCCTGCCGGCAGCCTTGCAGACCCTGGCGAAGCCCATCAAACAAATGATCTGCCTATATTTTTCACCTTGTTCACTTACCGTGATCTCTGCCTGACTTTTAACTTTTTTGTGAAATTTACGAAAAATATTAGAAAAATTTCTAATGAATTACAGAAAAATGTAATTCTCTCCTTACACGACTTAATCGCTCTTCAGTCTCACAGCCTTTGTTTGAACCTTCAATTCATTACCGATTCTCTCTTGTGGTACGAAATATGCTCTGACTCTCTTGAGGGAATTCATCACCCTGGCCGGGAAGGAATAAAAGAAGAATTTTATTCAAAGGAGCAAAAAGATGCTGATACCGCAGATACTGATTTCTTTATTTATCGCCCTGGCATTAACGCTGATTTTCGGCGTCGGATTCAGCCGTCAGAGAGGTTTTAACGCCGTTCTCCTGTTTTTTCTTATAATATTTCTGGCGACATGGGCGGGCGGACTGTGGTTGCCGGAATTCGGGCCGGCGATATGGGGCGTGGCCTGGATGACGTTCCTGATTGTAGGCGCTATATTCGCTTTTCTGGTGACTGCCCTGACGTCAGCGGCTTCACCGTACAGGCCGCCGCAGTTGGATAACCCTCACGCCGCTTCCGCAGAAAGAGGCGACCGCATCGCAATCAACATTTTCCTGTGGATACTGCTCGCCGGTTTGCTCATCGTTATTTTGACGAGATAGATATAAGGACAGACCGAATTCCCGGATACTATCCGCTTCCGTTAATTTATTCTTCGCCCTGCATCCAAGTCGTTGCAGTCTTTTTCAGGCGGGATTAAGCGTCAACCGCTCACAGTCAGAGGCAATAAGTTCAATCAATTAGAAATAGAGTCCGAAGCGCTTTCATTTAAAGAAGCGCCGGTAACATCCGAACCTTTTTTCTTCTTGCGTAAAGCAAGAAACATAAGACCAATCCCGATCGACATCACGAAAAATAAGGCCGTTAATGACGCCAGGAGAGGCGCCGGTCCCGAAACGACGTGTCCGTAAAGCCACCATAAATCCACAAAGCGACCCTCAAAAAAACATTTCGTATTCCTCCATAACAGGCAAAATTGTGGATGATACAATGTAATGTTTTCGATTTCATTAGCCTTACTGCCCAGCAGCGCAAATTCATCTCTGACCTCATTAAGAGTAAACGCATAACTGACCAGGACGCCGGGCAATTGTGTCAGAATTCCTACAAACGACGTCAGCCATATACCCCATCCGCCTGTTCTGGTGTTCGGTCTGTAAAACACGGCGGGAAAAAGCATTAATGGAATAACCAGCAGAACGTAGCGGGGACCGTAACACCACAAACCGTATACTCCGTATTGAGTTAAATGCTTGTTAGGCATAGATGCGTAAAAAAGCAGATTGACGGTTATTATTCCAGCGAACAACAGCGCTTCGGCTTTATATTGTTTCATGAAGCGGCCGAAATTCAACAACCCTATAATCACAGGAGGCGCAAATATGAAAAGTCCGTGGCCGAGACTCAAAAAATAGATGTATAATCCGGCCGGTATGTTTTCGGGACTGAAGCGGTTCGCTTGGCTGTCGTAACCGCCGAAATGGAAAATGCCGCCGAAGCGGGTGTAATTAACGGCCAACTGGACAGCGATACCGAGACAAACAGGAATGAAAAAGGCGGCGAGAGAAGCATGCCGAATTTTTCCTTCACTTTTTGTTGGGCGGCTCAACCAGTAAACGTAAATAAGCAGTGGAGCCAGATTGATGATGTGTACCGGCCTGGAGATTATAGCGTACCCCATAAATAAACCGGACAGGGCAAAGTGACGTAATGCGGGCTTCCGGCGTCCGATGAGCATATAGACTGAACTCAGCAGCAAAAGCGTTTCCAGGGGATGCTGGAAATAATCCCGAGAGGCGCTCCAGAACAAAGTTGAGAGTCCCAGAACGAATGTAATCGTCAGCGCTCTTTCTGTCTTTACTCCGAAGCGTCTGCACAGAGCATAGAATACGACCATAATCAGGGCCGTTATGAACTGACAGAATGTCGAAACGGCAAAAATGGAAACCGTACCCCCGAAGTAATACCTGTCGTATCCAGCGAAAAAATCCCGCCATCCTGAGGGCAGGTTCTGCTCACCGTATTTCCCCAGAATATAAAAAGGGATGGAAAGAATGGACTGCCCTATGCCGTATTTCCCGTACCAGCGTCCGTTTTTCCCCTGAAAATAAATCGGCAGGTACCCGTCTCTCGTACTATAGGATTCCTGACCCAGCGAATGAAATTCAACGATGTTCCTTACAGTCATATATACGCCGACATGGTCGGTCGCATTAAAATGTCCCGGTCCGAAAAAAAGATAAAAAGATGCGAAAAAAAGAAATATCCCCTTTTTCATTCGAACTTCTTTCAGGATGAATCACTCAGAATGATTGTTAAAGCTATTTTCATGCCCATCCCGTTTTACTATTCCTGACGCAACTGCCCAACGTTAAAGGAATGATAATTCGCTTGAGTTCCGTTACTAGATAGTTTTTGTCCATAAACGGCGAATTTCCCTAATACTGCGTCAGGATGCGTATTGGCTAAGTCAACGTACAATAAATTCGCCTCCTTCGCAAATCCTAGCCATCCTTTCCTTAAGAAAAATTCGCCGGTTTATGGATCAAAAACCCAAGTGGCTGTCCAGCATTAAATTTTGAATCGACAATCGAGTTTAGGGACAGGCACCAGATAGCGTTTTCTGGCTTCTGCAGGCTGCAGCAGATTAACAAAAAAGAAGCGATTCTTCAAAGAAAAAGGTTCCGGCGCCGCACCGAAAAGCGACGCCGGAACCTGTCTGTCGTTAAATTGCTGCCCCTGTGCAAGCTCGTTCCTGTCCAGAATCAAATGCGAAAGAGCTGCAGGTCATTCATCTTATTCTGTTCTGATCCGGTCCATAGGAAAACTCGACGATAGAACACCGTCCCACTATGGTGTTGAAATCAGGCGATAAAAGGGCGCCCATCATTTTGATGCCGGAATCTTGCGCATCGACATTCGGCCAGGAGAAATTCAGCAGCTCACCGTAAGTTATTCCCACACGCAGATTCATAGGTATGTAATCCATGATCGGCGTCCAGTAGGGATACCACAGGAAAACGCCGTGAACGTCCAGCAGAAGGACGAAAGGTATGCCCTGGTAAGTTTCCGGACCAGGATTCGTGATGTAAGATTCCAGGATAAATTGATCTCCGGGCGTAAAATGATCGGAAGAGAGAATCAACTCAACCCCCAGGTTCATAGGTATCCGGGTGGCAGTCGGTTCAATGTCCGGAGTGCCGGCGGGCGTTAAGTATCTCCGCGGCGTACTGGTCGGCGTGTTTGTCGGCGTGCTGGTCGGCGAGTAAGTGGGGCCGAGAGTCGAAAAAGGCGTAGGAGTGAAAGTCGGCAGCAGAGTCGGCGTTGATGTGAAAGTCGGCAGAGGTTCATTGGTCGGCGTAGCTGTCGGCGTTATAGTTGGACTGTTGGTCGGCGAGGGTCGCTTGGTGGGAGTTTTCGTAGGGGTTAGAGTCGGCGAAGGCGTCGGTCTCGTTATTTCACCGCATTCCAGCCATTCCAGCGCCTTTATCAGCAACAATCTGCCCTCCAAGGGATCAGTGTTCCTCACCGCTGTCCAGCTCGTCCCGAAGAAAACCGTTTTCCATCTGGCCATATTGATATCCTCATGTCGAATGTTGGTCGAAAGCTTGTCTTCATTCTTGAAACATGAGTATGCCGTTGCGACCGGAACGACTACATCAGAGTAATCTCTAAAGCCTATGACATAATTTAAAGTCAACGGCCCGAAACCTTCCCCTATCGGATCAGCGCTTTCGCCGGTCAGAATATCCGTACCATGGTCTCCTTCATAACTCTGGACGCCCAGGTAATTCTGCGCGAAATCCGTAAGTCCCGCATCCATGAGATAATCCTGAGAAGACAGGAATAATCGTCCTCCGCAGTCTAAATAAACCGAAAGATTTTGTTCATCAATCTCATTCGGTCCGGCGCTGCCCTGGAAACCGTATTTATCTCCCGAAAACCATATGATCATGCCGTAATGCAGCATAAGATTCAGTCCAGGTCCGTTCGCATCCGCTCCCCCTACATCGAAAACGGAATAATGAAGGTCCAGCTCATCTAAGGTTGAAGTATAAACATCGATCAAATCCGGCGAATTGTTGTCGTCGTCAACCAGCAGTATATGGCAATCGAATTCAAAAGGCGTGGAAGTAGGCGTCGCAGTGGGAGTCAATGTCGGCGTATAGGTCGGCGTATCGGTCGGAGAAAGAGTATGCGTCGGGGATAATGTCGGACTCATTGTCGGAGACTGTGTTGGAGACAAGGTGACCGTGGGACTGAGCGTGGGGGATAATGTCGGACTCAATGTAGGAGTATTGGTCGGCGAATATGTGGGCGATAACGTCACTGTCGGAGTCAACGTCGGCGTATCAGTGGGCGATAGCGTCACCGTCGGAGTCAACG
>CAZUFC010000033.1:5275-66705 GCA_964619725.1 uncultured bacterium
GCGATAGCGTCACCGTCGGAGTCAACGTCGGCGTATCGGTCGGTGAGAGCGTCACCGTCGGAGTCAACGTCGGCGTATCAGTGGGCGATAGCGTCACCGTCGGAGTCAACGTCGGCGTATCGGTCGGTGAGAGCGTCACTGTCGGAGTCAACGTCGGCGTATCAGTGGGCGATAACGTCACTGTCGGAGTCAACGTCGGCGTATCAGTGGGCGATAACGTCACCGTCGGAGTCAACGTCGGCGTATCAGTGGGCGATAGCGTCACCGTCGGAGTCAACGTCACTGTTGGAGATAACGTCGGCGTGTCGGTCGGAGACAATGTAACAGTCGGGGTCAGTGTGGGACTCTCGGTCGGCGTCAACGTGACGGTCGGAGTTAACGTTGGAGTTAAAGTTTCGGTTGGCGACAATGTCGGACTGGCTGTAGGAGTATTCGTCGGCGGGTCTGCCGTCACCGTTAATTCAAACGTGTCGCTCGCCGTTCCTCCCCTTCCGTCGTCCGCCGTTACTTTTATATTGATCGTTCCCGCGTCGCCGCCTCCCGGCGTTCCGCTGAAAGTCCTGGACCCCGACGTAAAAGACAACCACCCCGGAAGAGGATCATCATTTGATAAAGTCGCCGAATAATCCAGCGTATCCCCGTCGTCATCGTGGAATGTGTCTGCCGGAAAAGCGTAAGAGAATGCTGCCCCAACACCGGCGTTCTGATCAGGAATAGTATTCTGAACAGTCGGCGACGAGTTGCTCTGAAATGTACCGCCGCTGATGAAACATACTGCATCAACAATATGATCCCCCATATCGGCAATTGCAAATTTCATATGATTCGTCTCCCCCACGTTTACCGTCGTCGTTGCATCCAGTTCAATGCTGAAACCGCTGAAAACATTGTTCAGATGATTGTCTTCATTACTTTCATAATATGGACCGGAAGAATCTATGGTAGTTACGCTTACACGGTCTCCGTTCGGCAGCAACGCCACGTTCGTCCCGTTGACGAATAATCCGAAAGCGTCATCCCAGGACCCCCCAAACATCTCCTCGGAACCGAAACGATAAGTAAAAAATATCGTGTCGTTCTCCGGTACGAAATCGAATTCCAGGACAAAAGCATCAAACGTATCATCACCGACCAGGGTCGTCAAATCAGCATCGCCCGGTTGACCAACATCTGTATCTGCCCATTCGGACGAATCCTTGGTTATATCCGACACCTGACCGTTTGACATTACTACCCCCGTCTCGAATCCCAGGCCGCCTCCATTGTCGAATATGCCGGCGGCACGGTCATCTCCACTGGTCTCGATGTTCGATATCGTACAACTGCTCTCCGCTCCCAGTATCGAATCCACCAGCATCTCTTTCGTAACTCCCTCCGTCATATCCTGCACCGTTATCGTGCTCGCCTTTGTCGCTGATCCGCTGAATATTATTGCTGCTGTCATAAAACCCGTCAGAAGCCATATCCCCGAATTATCCAATGATAAATAATTGCACTCGCTTAACCTTCTCAAACTTAATGCTCCTTTCAAAATAATATGCTTTGCCCCCTGCATAAACCCCACAAAACAGTCCTTAGCTAGAACCCTTTATCAGCTTGCAAAATACATTCCCGGTATTGGTGTCCGCTTTTGAATTCCGAAGTTTCTATGCTCCTGTCAATCCAGAAAACAAAACGCCGGCGCTTTGTTGCTTATATTTACTAAAGTCCGGATTCTCAGGGTCCATAGGAAAACTCTACGATGGAATACCGTCCGACGATAGAGTTGAAATCAGGGGACAGGAGCGCGCCCATCAGCCTGATTCCTGAATCCTGTTGATTGACATTCGGCCATACGAAATTCATCAGTTCGCCGTGAGTTACGCCTACACGGAGATTCAGCGGAATGTAGTCCATGACAGGAGTCCAGTACGGATACCACAGGAAAATGCCGTGAGCATCCAGCAGCAGTACGAACGGTATGTTTTCGTAAGTCTGCGGTCCGGGATTGGTTATGTATGTGTGCAGGATAAACTGCTCGCCGGGACTGAAATGATCGGAAGATAAAATCAACTCAACCCCCAGGGATTCCGGGATGGGAGTTGAAGTAGGTTCAGGCTCCTGGGTTCTTTCCGGGACTGAAGTTCGTGTCGGCGTATTGGTCGGCGTTCTTGTCCGGGTATTCGTAGGGGTCATTGTCGGCGACCAGCTCGGCGCAATCGTCGAAAAAGGCGTGGCAGTAAAAGTGGGAGTAGAAGTAAAAGTCGGCATCGGTTGATCGGTCGGAGTCGCTGTAGGAGTCCAGGTCGGAGGATTCGTGGGGAAGGGTTCTCCCGTAGGAGTTTTCGTGGGAGTGTTTGTCGGTTCGGGCGTCGGTCTGATTATTTCACCGCAACCCAGCCATTCCAGGACATTTATCAAAAGTAGTCTTCCCTTCAAGGGGTCAGTGTTCCTTACTGCCGACCAGGATGTACCGAAGAAAACCGTTTTCCATCTTGCATGCTCGATATCCTCATGACGAATGTTGGTCGCAACTTTGTCCTCGTTGTTGAAACACGAATTCGCGGTTTCCGCCGGCTCAACCGCATCTGAGAAATCTGAAAAACCCATCACATAATTCAGCTCAAGATGCCCGAAACCATCGCCGATCGGATCGCCGCTTAAACCGGTCAGCGCTTCAGTTCCATGATCGTTTTCATAATCCTCGATGCCCAGGTAATTTTCAGCGAAATCCGTTAGCCCCGCGTCCATCAGATAATCCTGTGAAGACAGAAACAATCTTCCGCCGCAGTTTAAATAGGCCGAAAGGTTTTGAACATCAATTTCATTCGGCCCGGCGCTGCCCTGGAATCCGTATTTGTCTCCGGAAAACCATATGATCAATCCGTAATGCAACATAAGCTCAAAACCGGGCCCGTCGGCATCCGCTCCGCCTACGTCGAAAACAGTGTAACGAACGTCCAGTTCATCCAAAGCGGAGGTGTAATGATCAACCAGGTCCGGAGAATTGTTGTCGTCGTCGACCAATAATATATTGCAGTCAAAAAGAAACGGCGTGGGAGAAGGAGTCAATGTGGGCGTGAGCGTAGACGTCAGCGTCGGTGAAAGAGTCGGCGTTGGAGAGATCGTCGGACTGTACGTCGGAGTCAATGTCGGACTTAATGTCGGTGTTTTCGTCGGCGTATACGTGGGCGACAAGGTGGCCGTCGGCGTGCTCGTCGGCGGCTTCGGCAATATGTTCAACTCAAAAATATCGCTGACGCTTCCGCCCCTCCCGTCGTCCGCCGTTACCTTGACTTCAAGCGTTCCTATATCCCCGATTCCAGGAGTGCCGTCGAATTCCCCTGTCTGGGACGTAAAAGACAGCCATTCCGGCAACGGATCGTCATTCGACATTGCCGCCGCATATTCGAGCTCATCTCCGTCATCATCATGGAACGTATCTGCCGGAAAAGCATAGGTGAACGTCACATCCACGATTATATCCTGATCAGGTATCGGATTCTGCACCACAGGCGATGAATTGGTCTGAAATGTCCCGGCTCCGATGAAACATGCTGAATCAACCATGGTATCCCATATATCCGCGACAGCTATCTTCATGTGATTCGTCTCGCCCGCATTTACCGCTGCAGTGGCCGTCAGTTCGATGCTGAAACCGCTGAAAACGTTATTTAAATGATTGTCATTGTTACTTTCATAATAAGAACCATGTCCTATGTTGGCGACGCTTACCCGAGCTCCGTTCGGCAATAACGCAACGTTTGTCCCATTAACGAATATCGCAAACGCATCATCGGAAAAACCGGAAAAATCATTCTCGGAACCGAAACGATAATTGAAAAATATACCGTCGCTCTCCGGAACGAAATTGAATTCCAATACGAAAGCATCATTCGTATCCTCACCCGTCAGCTCCGTTAAATCCGTATCTCCGGCCTGACCCAGTTGCGTGTCCGCATATTCAAATGAATCTTTCGTTATGTCTGATGCCATTCCGCTCGAAATGACCACACCTGTCTCGAATCCTAATCCGTCTCCTGAGCTGAATATGCCCGCTGCCCGGTCATCGCCCGTAATCTGTATGTCCGATACCGTACAGCCGCTCTCCTCACCCAATATCGCCTCCGCAAGGTCCGCACCCGTTACTCCCTCCGTAATGTCTTCAACCGTTATTGAACTCGCCCCGGCTCCCGAACCGCTCAATATCAGCGCCATCGTCACAATTGCCGTCGAAAAAATGACCCCAATCCGATGAATAAAAAAATATTTGTAATTCCGTAACCTCACCAACTTCTCCGCTCCTTTCAAAGTTTATTGTGTTTTCCCTCTTTACTCCCTACAAAATAGTCCCTAAAAGAACCGGAACACTCTCTGCAATAAACGTTCCTGACCGTTAGCGTCCGTTTATGAACCACCGCTTCGCCGGCAACGACAACGATTCATCAGATAACATATTGATAAGTAATGAAGTAAGGCTTATCCTAATACGTATTCCCCGGAAGCGGGGGATTTTTTTCACTTGAAATTTTATAAAACTATTGTGGAGTTTTGGTTAAAAAATCCACCATTTTTTGTCAATATCAGGAATTGTGCAATTACGGACAGGAGCGCACACCCTTATCGGCCGGCATTCCGTTCTTCCCCGCCGGACTCATTTTTTCCTATGATAAAAACCGACAACCCTCACGCTGTCTTTGCCTGACAGTCAAGCTTTAGATCAAAGCATAAGTTTTAAGCGTAACCTTACAGATATAAATCAGCGAAAAAGTCTGCGATTTGCTTTATGGATTTCTCTACAGGCTCTGACAGTTTGAACGGTTCTTCAAATATCGCCGGCTGGATGCCCAATAACGCCACCTCACAGCGGACGGTCTCTTTTATGTATCTGATTAATACGGAAAGAGGCATTCGGTGAGTCGTCGGCTCTCCTTCCTGGATATTTTCAGGTTCAATCAGAAACACAGAGCCGGGTGGGAAATCCGCATGAGCGCCGTCGATGATGACGACATGCGTAGGATTATATTTTCTTATTGTACCTGTATAATATTCCGGAAATTGACCGGCCGGAATCACGTATAATTTTTCTGATTCTTTATGCTTCAGCCTGCCTTTTATTTCTCTCGCGCACGCGTTTCCCGCTCCGTCATCCCCGCTCTCCTCAGCCCCTATTCCCAGTACAACCAGTCGTTCAACTTTCGCTAACCTGTCCTTAAGCTCTTTCCGCCATTCGATTTTACTTTTGTCTCTCATCATGGTCTTCAAAAAGTCTGTATCTGTAGAATGACGATCAATTGTCTTTTCCAGAATTTCCGGCAGATGTGCAATATTCTCCGGCACCCTGACATTCTGTTAGTTACCGAACGTTTTATCGTCAACTGTGCAGGACTGCGGCTATTTGCTTTTATTCTTTTTTTTCTTGTTATTTTTTTTGCTGGAATCGGCCGACTTATCATCTTCATCGCCGCTTTCTTCTTCATCCTCAGGCGGCCAATCTTCAGGCATGAATTCAATTTTCAAGGCATGGCGGTCAAAAGCAGCCAACTCGAATTCGGCGTCCATCGTATAAGTATCAGTAGGGCAGGTGTCGACGCATTGAGCGCAATGAATGCATCGATCATTGTGCAGAATCATTTTGAATTTCTTTTTTTCTTTTGAAAGAGTGATGATTTCGATGGCTTCTGCAGGGCAATCTCTTTCGCACATATGACAACCGATGCATTTTTCAGCGTGGAATACCGGGGACCCCCTGAAATCTTTGGGCACTTTCAACTTTTGAAAAGGATATTGAACGGTGACGGGTTTTTTAAAGAGATGCCGAAGCAGTTCCGGCAGATAGGAAGCGACTCTTTTTCTCATTATAGCATTCCCTTTACAAGAATAACGATGACGAGTTGAAGGACGGCGAGTGGCGCCAGGTATTTCCAGGAAAACTTGACCATTTGATCGATGCGCAAGCGAGCGCAGGCAGCTCTCATAGCGGCTAAAATAAATATAATGAACAGCGTTTTAATGACGAAATGAATAAAACCGATGAACACACCGCCGGGGAAACCACCCAGAAAAATAGCGGCGATAAGTCCGCTTCCGACTACCATTTCTATATCGGTCATAAGCCTGAAGAAGGCCAGTTTTCTACCGGAATATTCCGTGAAAGCGCCGCCCACGATTTCGGTTTCTGCATGCGGAATATCGAAAGGTACCCTTTCCAGTTTGGCCTGTAATGAAATAACCGCAACGGCAAACCCGATTATGTTGACGGGGATAAGCCAGGGTTGCGCCTGATAGAACCTGGCGATATCCAGTATCCGCCAGGAATCGGCCAGAATTGCCGGAGCCAGCGCCGCCAGGAGCATAGGTACCTCGTAACCGAAAAACATGGTCAGAACCCTGACTCCGCCGATGGCTGAAAAAATGCTGGTGGAATGCCATCCCGCCAGAAAGATAATGAGAGTCGGCAGACTCAGCAGGTAAACGACAACGATCAGGTCGCCGGGAAATGAATTGTAAGTGGCGATATCAGCGGTATAATGCCATACAGGCAAATAAAGCGCTGCCGTGCAGACGACAGCCAGGGCGAAAACAGGAAGCGCGGAAAAAACCTTCTTGTCCGCCATCTCCGGCACCAGGTCCTCTTTTCCCAACAGCTTAATGATGTCCGCAACGGGTTGCAGAATGCCCGACCGCCCCGTATGCATTGGCCCCAGACGGTTCTGCATCCTCGCATACAATTTCCGGTCAAACCATTCGCAAAATGTCGAATATACCAGTAAAAACAGTAATCCCGGATATACCAAAATGTACAAAACTGGTTTTAAAACGGCCATACTGCATCCTCTTTCCTGATTTCGGCTGATTTGTATTTCTGGTTCGCTAATTGTCTCAATTCGCTGAAACTTTTTACCCTTCTTTCCCCGGTGCGCACGTCTCTCAGTTCGACCATTCGCTCCGCACAGCAAATGCAGGGGTCAATGGCAGCGAAAATAATCGGTATGTCCGCCACAAATCCTGACTTGAGCATTTCGATAGTCGCCGGATAATTCCCCAAAGTCGGCGCACGGACTTTTATCCTTTCAGGATTCTTCTTACCTCCTGATTTAATATAATGTATGTTCTCACCTCGCGGCGCCTCATACCGGCTTACCACTTCCTTCTCTCCCTTAACCTTCTTCGGAACCTTTTTAACTTTAATATCTCCGTCCGGGAGATTCTTCAGCAAAAACTCAATTATCTTGTAAGATTCCAGTATCTCTTTTATTCTTACCACCGTACGCCCCAAAACATCGCATGTATCAGCCGTCGCTACCTCAAACTCCACTTCATCATACGCGGCATAAGGGTCATCCCGCCTGATGTCGCTCGGTACATCCGAAGCCCTCAAAACCGGTCCTACCGCACACAGCGCCTTCGCTTTCTCCTTCGGCAGCAAGCCCACTCCCGCTACACGCGCTAAAAATGTCGGTTCTATAGAGCCGATTTTCAAGTAAAATTCTGTTCTCTTCTGCAGATGCTTCAGAGATTCCAGAATATTTTTCTTCTGTTGAGAATCAATATCCCGTCTGACGCCTCCGATCGTATTCAGCGCATAATGTATGCGGTTACCCGACATAACTTCCAGCATATCCAGGACCGTCTCCCTGTCCCGCCAGGTATACATGAAAAGAGTATCGAATCCCACTTCATGGCCGGCCACGCCGAGCCACAGCAAATGACTGTGCACACGCTCCAGTTCACAGCATATCATCCTGATGTAAAGTCCTCTCTTCGGAACTTCAAGCTCCATCAGTTCTTCCATACCCTGACAATAACAGGTGGTATGAGAGAAAGAACAAATGCCGCATATTCTCTCCAGCAGATATATGTTCTGGATATAGTTTCTCTGTTCCGCAACCTTTTCTATTCCCCGGTGATTGTAACCCAGCCGAAGATCAGCATCTTTTATCACTTCGCCCTCGATGGTCATCCTGATGCTCAAGGGTTCCTTCAAAGCCGGATGCTGAGGACCTATCGGAATTTTTACGTTTTCCATGATATTGTTCACCTCCGGGGCTCAGGAATTATTTCTTCCGGACGTTCGAATGTCCAATCTTTTCGCAGCGGATATTCTCCTTCAGGCCAATCATCGGCCAGCAACAACGGCCTGTTGTCGGGAATATTCTCCACTACGATTCCGAACATATCCTGAATTTCCCTCTCATATAATAAGGCGCCGGGAATAATTTCAGAAATGGTCGGAACGGTCGGGTTTTCCCTGGGAGCGGTGCAGCGGAGGTTGACCTGGGCTGTAAGACTCGCCATATGGTAAATAATTTCAAAATTTTCATCCAGGTCCACGCCTGAAATAGTGGAAACGTGATAAATGTCCAGTTTATCCTTAAGGAAAGCAACGGCCTCCGGCACATGCTCACGATCTACAGTAAGATAAATTCTTCTTGGCGCAGGATTGGTCAGCTCCAATACTTTATCGCCCAGGTTCTTTTTTATTTCCTTTAATATTTCGTCGTCCTTCATTTTTTCCCTTTCAGTTTGTCCAGCAACTTGGCCACGCCGTCAATCACAGCATCGGGACGGACAGGGCAGCCGGGGATATAGGCATCAACGGGAATGGCCTGGTCGATGCCGCCCAACACATTGTATGAACCCCGATAAACGCATCCGGACAGGGCGCAGGCGCCGACAGCGACTACGAATTTCGGTTCCGGAATTTGCTCATATATGCGTATCACCCGGCTCTTGTTCTGCCTCGTTATCGGACCGGTGCAAATGAGGACGTCGGCATGACGGGGAGTAGCTTTCAAAAGCACTCCGAACCTCTCCAGGTCGAAACGGGGCATCAGAGCGGCCAGTATTTCTATATCGCAGGCGTTGCAGGCGCCTGTATTCAAATGAAGTATCCACGGCGATTTTACTCGCGACCAGTTGATTAGTTTCTTCAGCATTTTATTCCCTTATTATTAAAGCTAAAATCGAAAGAAAAATCATACCCAGATAAATCAGTCCGAAATAAACCGTCGGTCCCTTGGGCAATGTAGCGACCACCAGCGCCGCAATGTGCATGATGGTATAGAACAGCGCAATAAAGAAAAAAAGTTTGTATCCGACCGGTATTTTGTATCCGGGAATGTCTTCACCGCAGGCATAAGCCTTCAGTTTTCCTCCGATTTCCTTGACTTTGGGTGCAGCGCGTCCCGCAATAAAATAAAAGAGCGTAAAAACCGCCAGGAAAAAGATAAAGGCCACAGGCGGCGACAGCAGAATTTCAGCCCAAAAGTTCATTTTCCTCTATCCCTTCAATTTGGTTAACTTTCTTATATCCAAACTTTTTGTGTGACGATAAGCATTGATCACGATCGCCAGTGCAGTCGCCAGCAAACTCACATCAACGACAATCACCGTAATAGCGAGACTTTGAGCGACCATTACGTTGTTTTTGACGAATCCGGTCGCGATAATGGCCAATGCTATTGCCTTAGCGATTATTTCAACTCCAATCAGCAATTTGATCAGGTTCTTCATCGTCAGAAGACAATAGATGCCTATAAAAATCAGCGTCAATGAAAAGCCCAGGTTTAAATACCAGAAATCATTCATTCTCGTCGTTCCTTTTTCGGAATAAAGCCAGTACGGCGAATACCCCGGCAAATATTATACCAATATGGCCCACCAGATCAAAAGTGCGCCGTCCCCACAGGACTTCTCTGAAAGAACCTTCGGCAGCGTTGTGCAGAACAGGAATCTGACCGCCCAGGTTCATCATAATCAATAGATCAATCAGTATGAAAATAACGAAAAAGACAGGGAAAATATATATCGGGGCCTTGCTTTCCTTTACTTCGCTTTCGCCCCTGGTCAGGGTTATGACCGTGATGAACAGGACCGTGACGAGCCCGGCCACGACTGATATTTCAAAGACGCCGGCATAAGGAGCATCCATGCGAAAGAAGAGTATAGCAAGAAAGATGCTGCCTGCAGCCAGACAGATTGCCGATTTGAGCAGGTCGCGCAACATGACGGCCATTATGGAAAAAGCGAGTAAACATATTAGTAGAAAAAGCTGCAAGTGCATGATTTTCTCCTACATTCCGAGAGAATTAAGCGCAAGATTGACCCCTTCGCTCAGGACGTCCGCAGCGGGACGCAACCAAATTTCAATGACGAAGGGGAACGCCAGTCCGAAAAGGATACAGATAAAAGCCAGCAATAAAGTCGAAAAGGACATCCAGAAGGGGCATTCTTTCACGTCTTTCCATTTTTCATTAAGTTTTCCGAAAAAAGCGCCTCTTTGCAGAATAAGGTAGTACCAGAGAGTAATGACGCTGCCGATGACTGCGAGCAGAGCGAAGCTGTAAAATTTAGCCTGTACGAGAGCTATAATGATGATGAGTTTGCTCCAGAAGCCGTTCAACGGCGGGACGCCTGCGATGGACAAAGCCCCTACGGCGCTGGTACCCGCCGTGATGGGCATCCTTTTGGCCAGACCGCCCATTTCGTCCAAGTCCCTGGTTCCCGTAGCGGTTTGAACAGCGCCTGAATTCAAAAACAGCAATGACTTGAACAGGGCATGATTCAAAAGATGAAACAGCCCGCCGAGTATTCCCAGAGGCGTACCGGCGCCGATTCCGAGCAGGATATAGCCGATCTGACTGATGGATGAATAGGCCAGCATCCTTTTCATATCTTTCTGACCGAGAGCCAGGAGCGCCCCGACGAATAGGGATATGACGCCCAGATACATCAGCACGCTTCCATAGGCGTGGTTCATCCCGAAGATGTTGATGAATATGCGAGCGATGACGTATATTCCGGATACCTTGATCAGCAGTCCCGAAAGCATGGCCGATATGGACGCCGGAGCAGAAGGGTGAGCGTCAGGCAACCAGGCGTGGAAAGGAACTATGGCGGCTTTCAAGCCGAATCCCATCAAAAATAAAGCGCTGCAGAACGCCATCATGTATTTCAGATCAAGCGATTGAAGTCCGGCCGTAACCGCAGCGAAACTCAAATCGTCGACCATCCCGAAAATAAGCGTAATGCTTAATAAGATAAAGCTGGAGGCGACTACGGAAAGCATCAGGTATTTGAAGGAAGCTTCGAGTTCTTCATGTTTCAGTCCAAACGCGACCAGGGCGTATGATGCTACTGCAGCCGTTTCCAGGAAGACATAAAGTCCGAACAGATCGGTTGTCAACACCAGTCCGTTCATACCCGCCACCATGATCAGAAACAGCGAATAATAATTATCTTTTCCGCCGTAATGCTTCATGTAATCAATGGAATACAGTCCCACAGCCAGGCTGATCAATGAAATCGTGAAAAGCATCAGAAGACTGAAACCGTCAACCATAAGCGTAATGTTCAACGGCGCGCTGAAAGTCAATTTCTGCACGAAAACGCCTCCCTCGCTTTTTACGATAGGAATAAAAATCACAGAATAGGCCAGGAGGTAGAGTAATCCCATATTAGCGACGAAATCCGGCAGTTTATTTCGGGAAATTTTACCCAGCAGAGGCATTAAACCCGCCAGCGCCAGAGGAACAAGAATAAAAAGAAATGTCATTTATACCGCCTCCATCAAAAGGGAGCTTATGACCCAGATAATGATGAAAAGCCCGGCGATGCACCAGGCCAGGTAATTTGCATAATGGCCGTTGTGTAAACCCCGCAGGACGTTAATGATAAAAAGTCCCGGTACGGTAACGACCTTTTCGTAAATGAAGTCGATCGGCCGGTCGACAAATCGAAACAGAAAACGTGATAACCCCTTGATTACTTTGATTCCCTGGACGTATATATCAAATATCCCGGCCTCTGCCCAGTCGTAAACGGTTTTGAACAACGGAAGCGAATGGACAGGTTCGGAAGCCATATAAGGTTTTTTATTCTCTTTGTTGAAACCATAAATGTGCAGCGAAAAAGCCAGGGCCAGCGCCAGCAGCGAAAGCAGCGCCAGGGGGGCGAACAGGTCCAGAGCATGAGCGCTGAAATCGAGATGTTCGCCCGGTGCAATGTGACCGAACAGAATGGGTTCGATGAAATATTTCAATGGCGCCTGGTTATAGACGCCGAAAAAGATGCAAAGCCCCGCCAGAATTAAAATGGGAATGTAAATTGCGCTTTTATTCTCTTTTACCTTCGCCAGTTCGGGATTCTTCGATCCGAAAAAGACGGAATGCCCCGCCTTGAGAAATGACGCGAATGTGAAAATGGCCCCTATCCAGGCGGCCAAGTAAAAAATAATATGACCGGTTTCGTAAGCGCCGTGAAAAACCATTTCCTTGGAGACGAACCCGTTAAGAGGCCAGACTCCGGAAATGGCCAGGGCGCAGACGACGAATCCAAAAGTCGTAATGGGCATCTGGCGGTACAGCCCGCCGAGTTTTCTCAAATCCGTAGTGCCGGTTTGATGCTCGACCGAGCCTGCGCTCAAAAATAATCCGCATTTATACATAGCGTGGTTGATCATGTGAAAAATGCCGCCGGCTATTCCTATGGGGATGGCTGTGCCTATACCCAGGATCATGTACCCGACCTGGCTGATGGCGTGGAAAGAGAGGAGTCTTTTGAAATCTTTCTGAATGAGGGCCATAAAGACGGCGAAGACGATTGTTGCGCCTCCTATGGTCATCAGAACGATGCATAACCCGCTGTTTACTTCCAGAACGAAAAAGTCCAGTGCGATCCTTGCGAGAAGATAAATCCCCAGAAGTTTTTCCAGCGAAGCCGGGATAAACGCCATGACCGTTACGGGGGCATCTGTGGCCGCATCCGGTATCCAGGTGTGAAAAGGCATTGCCCCGGCTTTGCCTATGGCCCCGATCATCATCATAATGAATGCCAGTATGGCTAATCCGCTTTCCGGCGCCAACGATAGCTTCGACATGGTCAAACTGTCCGTCAAATGCCAGATGAGGACTATTCCCATCATAAGGCAGAAATCACAGAAACCGTTGATAAGAAAAGTCTTGACCGCTGTTTTGTGAGCGTTTCGTCCTCCCAGCGTGATCAATCCGTAAAGAGTCAGCATAGAGCCTTCCCAGAAGAAAATAAGAAGGACGAGGTTGTCGGCCAGCACGGCCCCGGAAGCGAATGTTGCGGTTAAAAACAGGTATCCGAAATATTCCTTTATGCGGGGATGCCCGGCCATCTTTACGGTCGAATAAAGCGTTATCAAAAAAACGAATCCGGAAATACCCAGTAGAATGAAACTGCTGAAGTGATAAAGTCTCAGGTCGAAATCCATCCCCATCCCCAGCCATGAAGCGTTGAAAAACGTTTCCTGTCTTCCGAACAGGTAAAAAGCGATGTAAACGAGAAAAGCGGCCCCCAACAGGGAAACGGCATTCCTCGCAAGCTTCATTTTCCTGGGAAGAACGAAAGAAAAGACGGCTGGAATAATGGGGGTCAGAACAGGCAACAAAAGATATTCAGGATTCATTTATTCTACCTCATGATTTGCATCGTTGCAATTTCAGCCAGTTTTGCGGGATAAACGACAAAAAAACCCATAATCAACGAAAGAACGGCTAATGCGACCACGACGAAAAGCATGGAAGGCGTCTTCTCCGTTCCTTCCGTTTTCTTTTCGCCCAGAAAAACGGCCCGGAAAACCCGTAATAAATAATAAATCGTCAACAAAGCGGTAAAAAGGGCCAATCCGGCCTCCCAAATGCGCCCCGCCTTGACGGTTCCCGCAATAACCATGAATTTGGAGAAGAAACCTCCCAGAGGCGGAAGACCTATTACTGAAAAAGCGCAAAGGATAAAAGCGATCGCAGTGAGCGGCATGTTTTTGATCAAACCGCCCAGTTCTCTTATGTCTTTTTTGTGAGTATTATGAATAACTATTCCGGCGCACAAAAAGAGACCGGCTTTACCCAATCCGTGCATCAGAATGAAAAGGATCGATCCGGCAATTCCCACAGGGTCCAAAACAGCGAAACCCAGGAATATGTAACCGATCTGACTGACTGTCGAATAAGCCAGTATTCGCTTGAAATCGTGTTCGACCGCAGCAGCGCCTGCAGCAATCAGACTGGATAATACCGCTAATATCGGAATAGCCGTATTCCATCCGTCGGGAAGCTCAAATGTGTAACAGAACAAACGAGCGTAAGCGTAAACGCCGATTTTGACGAGAACTGCAGCGTGAAGCAGCGCGGTAACCGTAGTGGGTGCGACGCCGGCGTCAGGCAGCCACGTATGCAGAGGAACCGTCGCCGATTTGGAAAACATTCCCAGAAGTATAAACAGAACCGCCGTCCCGGGTATCATTACGCCGCGCATCATGGTTATGTCGAATGTGCCGGTTTGGGCATAAATCTGGATGAAGCCGAAAAGCATTGCTACGGCGCCGAAAAAAGTGACAAGAAAAGCCTTGTCCGCCGCTATGACGAATTCCCGTTTTCGATAGAATCCGATCAACCTCCAGCAGGCTATCGCCGCAATCTCCCAGAATAAATATATGAAAATAAGATTGGCCGAAAATACCAGACCCATCATCGAACCGATAAACAGCAGAACGATCAGATAATACTCGTTCTGGTTCTCTTCATGCTGAATGTAACCCAGAGAATAAAACACGATTAATGCTCCCACTGCAGACGAAACCAGCGCTATGAAGATCGAAAGAGCATCAATCGCCAATACGAAATCAAATCCCATAGCCAGCGGAATACGTATGATATCTTCGCCCTTCCCCCAGGCATAGGGCAACAGCAATGAAGAGAATAGAACCGGAGCGACTCCGATCAATACGGAAAAAACGGACCTTGCTTTCCGGGAAATAAGTCCGAAAAGCGGAATGATAAGTGAGCCGACAATCGGCACAAAAATCGTCAAATAGACCAGAATATCATTTGATTTCGTCATTTTTTTCTCTATCTAAGGCATTTTCGTTAAAAAATTTCATTTCCGGACTTCTTGAGAAAAATCCACAGGATTCGCTGTTCTGAATGCTGAGTCATTCAAAACGACGGCAGTATAATGAACGGCATGAGGAAAGTCAACAGGCATATTGTTATTTCCAGCAAATAATTTGAGAAAGCTGTAACGCTCAACTTATAACTGAAAGTTGATAATCAATCGTCAAAATATGAGAAACTCAAATCATTGGAAAAAGTTTTACATAATCACGCCCGTCCATGCAGCGAACGTCAGTTATCAGCAATCAGGGCCGGTAAACATATCGCTATCGAGCGTCAAACAAAGAGCCCGTGATAACCGGCTGCCTGTCTCAAAGAGAGTCCGAAACTGGGCATTGATCAAAAAAGCGTCAGCGCATCAACAGATTGTTAGACGTCCTGCAATGGCGTACAGGCGTAGCGAGTCTTTGACTTTTCTTGAGAGCGGTTTACAATTTCGAAGGTTGCGGAATATACGTCTCCTTTCCTTCCTCGTATTCAAAGCTAATGACGGGCGGATCGTCGACGGGGCAGACGAAAGAGCATATCATGCAACTGAAGCACTTATCGTCGTCCGGGATGGGTTTTCTTTTTTCTGCATCCCATCCAAGGCCGTGTGATCCGGCATCCCGGCACACGATATAGCATTGACCGCATCCGATACATCTTTCAAGATCATATACGGCTTTACCCTGTCTGGAGAGGTCGAATTCTCCTGTTTCTTTGATTTTCGGAAGAGCCTTTCCGACCAGTTGCTCGACTCTGTCGATTCCTTTTTCTTCCATGAAATCCGATAGTCCTTCGCACATATCCTCGACCACTCGATGACCGTATCGAATGACGCTGGTAGTCATCTGAACGACAGAAGCGCCGCAAACGATATATTCCAGGGCATCCAGCCAGGTCTCTACACCTCCGCAACCGGCTATGGGCAGGCCCAGTTCCTTCTTCTGAGCCAGCTCGATCACGCTTTTCAATCCGATGGGTTTAATGGCGGGTCCCGAATAGCCGCTTATGGCGCCTGTGCCGTAGACGTTCAATTTAGGCGTAAAATTATCCACGTCAATGCCGGTAATGCCTCGAACCGTGTTAATAGCCGTTATGCCGTCCGCGCCGCCTTTTTTAGCGTAAATCGCCGGTTCGGTTATGTCTGTGACGTTGGAGGTCATCTTGGCTAAAATCGGTATCTCCACGGCATCGCTGACGATCTGAGTGAACTCCTCAAGCAATTGAAAAGCCTGTCCTACTTTCATGCCCGAACCTTCCACGGTCATGTGAGGACAGGAAAAATTGAGTTCCAGCATGTCGGAACCGGCATCTTCTGCGGCCACGCCGAGGTCGCGCCATTCCTGCTTGTTGAATCCCATGATACTGGCTATTACCGGGTGATCCGGGTAATGTTTCTTCAACCACTTAATGTCGATCAGATTGTCCTTCAAAGGTCTGTCGGTTATCTGTTCCACGTTTTGCAATCCGACTAGCTTCTTCGATCCGTAATCCAGTCCGCCCATCCGCGGAGAAGGATGGATTATTTTTATGTTATCCGCTCCGAGCGTCTTGAAAGCGACTCCGCCGAATCCCGCATCAAAAGCCCTGGCGATCATCTCCGCAGTATTGCTTACGGGTGAGGACGAAAGAAGAAACGGAGTCGGGAATGTCTTGCCGCAAAATTGTATGCTTAAATCTTTCATTTCAGGTGCCTTCCTTCCCCGTGATTATTGCTTCCTTAAATAATTAACAATCGCTGCGGCTGCGGCTTTTCCGTCAGCCACCGCTTCAACCGCCAATGCCGGTCCCCTCACTACGTCTCCGCCGGCGTATATGCCTTCCACGGAAGTCGCCATGGTTTCCGGATTCACTTTTATAAGCCCGCTCTCGTCAAACCGGACTTCCGGCATCATCTCGGACAATATTCCTTCCGGCCCAGCGCCTATGGCCATGATAACGACGTCTGTCTTCAGCGAAAATTCAGTTCCTTCAACTTCCCGGGCATTAGAGGGCGACAAGTCGCCCGGCGTTTTCCATTCGGTCTCAACACCTTTCAAACCAGTCACCACGCCGTTCTTGCCCGTAATTTCTTTCACCATGGAATGAGGTTTTATCACTACAAAGTTGTCAATAGCCATCTGAAGATCATGTTTGTCCGCAGGCAACTCCTCCAGCCTCTCCAAAGCTATGCAATATACTCTGTCGGCCTGGAGCGCTTTGCAGGTGTTCGCAGTATCCATCGCAGTCGAACCGCCCCCGATTACCGCTACATTTTTACCGCTCACCAGTTCTCTCATTGAAGCATCGCCTTCCTTAACCCTTTTTAAAAATTCCATGGCCGTCATGACGTTGTTCAAATCCGAACCGGGAATGTTTAATCCAAACGGCTTCCATAAACCCGCGCCGATAAAAACTGCATCATAGTCTTCCCTCAACTCGTCAATCGCTCCCGGACCTTCTATTCGTTTTCCGCATTCTATCTTTACGCCTAAAGACAAAACGTCCGCCAATTCCCTGTCCAGTATCTCCTGATTCAAGCGAAACGAAGGCACTCCATATCGCAATACGCCTCCTGGTTTCTCCGAAGCTTCAAAAATCGTAACCTCCATCCCCTCTTTCGCTAACTCCGCCGCAACGCTCAATCCCGCCGGTCCCGATCCCATGACGGCTATACGCTCTCCCTGACCGGTCTTCCTCCCCAGAGGATTAAAATTGATCTGACGGCCATATTCCACCAGAAATCTCTGCAACCTGCCGATGTTTATCGGACGATCTATCTCCGTTGCAGCGCAAGCCTCCTCACACAAACGGTCCGTCGGACATATTATCCCGCACACGCAACCCAGGATGTTGCTCTGCTTTATCGTCCTTACCGCTCCCTTGATGTTCTTCAACCTAAGTTTCCTGATGAAAGTTCCTGGATCGGTATCTGCAGGACAGGCCTCGCTGCAGGGCGCATCATAACAAAGCAGACAACGGTCCGCTTCCATGACCGCCTGACCCAATGAATAACCCGCCTCCATGTCGTCGACGCTCCGGATAAAATTCGTTCGCCTCTTCTTTTCCTGTTCCATACGTCCTCCTAGTTGCCTCTGTAAGTTTTTTTTCCTCATAAAAATATAATTGACAAGAGAAAGTATGTCAAAGTACCGGAAAAATCGGCGATGATCAATATACCCGGCTTTTGGGAAACGATTATAAAATTTCCGCGACCGCGGTTTCGCAAAAATCGAAACCCCTATTTGATTCTGTCGAAGGCTCTGATCCCGTCCGGTTCCATTCTTCCGTTTTCCCCCCTTCAACCCTACCCTCTTCCGAAGCCCGTCGCGTCTGTTGACAAGGAATGATTAGCTTTTTATCGTATGGGTGAAAGGGGCAAAAGATGGGTCATCAATGCTGGTTTTCCTTTCTCGACCTCATTGCTAAAGGATTATATTCACTCTTCATAAACCCGTTAATTCTCCGACCTGGCTTCCTCAACCGTCTATCTGTCTTATCTGTGAATGATCACGGCAAATGAACGACAATGTTAAAAATTACTCCCGTTTAATCGCCTGGTCGATTTCATTCGTTCTGCTTTTTGCATTCATCCTTCTGGAATGGGTGACTCTGGATACCCGCCATTACGATCCCGATGAATTTCAGCACATCCACATTATCTGGAAGATAACCAACGGCAAGGTCATGTACCGTGACTTCTTCGAGCATCACGGACCGCTTTTCCATCTCGCCGGCGCCGCCGTATGGCGTTTCGCTGCCCTCCCGAACGAAATGAGCTCCATCCTCTTCTTCAGAAAAATCAATTTCATCGGAACCCTCTTACTGCTGCTTCTGACCTTCCTCCTCGGCAAAAAACTTTGTTCCGCCTCTGCAGGACTCTATGCTTCGGTTTTACTCATAACCTATCGGATATTCTTCGACAAATCGATCGAAATACGTCCTGATGTTTTCCAAAGCGTCTTCTGGCTGGCCGGAGTTTATTTTTTTCTGACAAAAGTCATTTCCAAAGGGAAAAACGGTTTCATTACCGGCCTGCTTATGGGCGCGGCTTTAGCCATGAACATAAAAGCGGGAATTCATATCGTTATGGCTCTGTCAGCCTACGCTTACGTTTACAAGGGTCAAATAAACCGTAAATCACTGACGCATGCCGCAGCGGGCATATTCACAGTCTTCATTGCCGTTGCGTTCTATTTCCTGTTGAAAAACAGTTTGGGAGACTTTTTATACTATTACGCCGCATACAATTTTTATCTTTACTTCATTAAAGCAAGCATCGATGAAAGAGTTTTTGTGATACTTCTGCCGCTGGTGTTTTCAACCTATTCCTTCTGGATACTTAGCGTCATAGGGCTTTCTCAGTTCTACCGCAAAAATGAAAAAAGACTCACCTTTTTCGTCTATCTATCGATCCTGACGTCCATGACAGCATTGATGCGCATCTGGAGTCAGTGGTATCTGATGTTTCTGCCTCTTCTCGCTGTTGCGGCGGGGCATGCCTTCTCCAGGCTGCTGATCGACGTAAAGAAGAACGCCGCACTTCTTGCAGCCCTGCTTTTCGTTTTCATCATTCAAACCTGCTCATCTTACTCATCATTTCTCGATGGAACTTATCCGACGAACAAAAGGCAGACGGCGCTGACTGAATATGTAATGAAAATAACACAGCCCGACGAGAAAATTTTCTTTACCTGGAATGCGCTGGGCGGATACATGTTCCGTCCGCAACTCTCCTACTACTGGTACAGGACTAATATCTTCAAATCATCTAAAATCGCCCGGCGGTACGGTTACGGAGATGAAATCCTAAACGGCGGCGCTTCCGTCATCGTATCCCGAAAAAACGAAATGGATGTATTGTCGGATGAAACCAGGAGATATATTCATAAACATTACATCGAACACGGCTCCTTTCCCGGATTATGGATATACAGCGATAAATGGAGGAAATTGAAGGGGACGGCCGCACGCAGGCGACTATGATGCCGAAAAGCATTTCCGAAATCTCAGCCCTCTGTTCTGAAACAGGCGTCGGGCTCGTCTTGAAAAACGAGAACGGGAAATTCATTTTCGGAATAGCTGGAACGCGAGAGCGGTGTTCGCCGGGAGAATTGTTCTATGGAGGCATAGGAGGACGCAAAAAAGAGGAGGAAACCTGGGTCGAATGTGCTCACCGGGAAGCCAGTGAAGAAGCAGGGACAGCAATAGAACTGATTTCCGCTTCAGAATTCTTGATCGTTGACCGCTGTTTGCGAATAGCCCCGGCAAAAATCAACGATACTCCTAAACCCCTGGCCTTTTACGAAATGGCGTTTCCCGCTTCCCATCCCAGGTACGGAATCACTTATGGAATAATAATTTATCAAGCTATTATGAAGGAAAAACCCAGGATTACATCAGAGTGCGAATACAGGGCGTTTATTGCTCTTACCCCACAACAGGTCATAAAGGGAATAAAACTCAAACGTTCAGTGGAACGACTTCTTTCCGAAGGCGCTGAACTGCCTGCGGCTGCGCCTTCCCTGGACCTTAAAACAAAAATATACCCCACAGGCACAGCCGCAGCATTGGCCGCTATTTTGTCACGAAAAAGAACCTGTTTTTGATGCTTCTTTAAAGAAAGGCATAGATGAATTTCAATTGGACTTTCTTTTTATCAATGCGAAAAAGATAAGAAGCATCAAGGAAAGCCCTATTTTTGAAACGGTTGGAATTTTGACGGGATGAGTCGGCGTAGGCGTGCTGAGCGGAGTTACCACGCTGGTCGGCGTTTTGGACGGGGTATATTCAGGCGTGATAGTCGGTCGAGGCTCATGCGTATAAAACGGCGTTTCCGTAGCCGTAAAGGGCGTATCGGTGATTGTGGGAGAAGGCGTTACGGTCGGAGAAAGCGTCGGCGTCATTGTAGCGGTGGGGTGAACTATAACGACGGTCAGCTCGTCCTGCCGTTCTGTCTGACAGGCTGATACCCTGGCTCGCACCTTGAACTGCTCATCTCTCAAATGCGTTACCGTAAAAGTCGATCCTGTCCAGGGTTCATTCTGTATTGTGGAATTGAGTCCTGACTGGCTGTAATTTTGTGCGTTCCATTCCTGCTGTCCGGTAACGACGAACCAGTCGATGCTGCCCGCCAATCCCTGCCATAGGGCATTTCCCGTAATCTGTGCGGTAAAAACGACCTGTTCGTTGTAATTGAAGCCTTCACCTTCATCCGGATCGGTAATCTCCACCCCGATGTCGTCCGCTGGAACGAAATTGCCCGAACGCGTCCAGTTATTGCAATTGTCTTTTATCCGCAACCTGACGCTCTCATATTCCAGGAATTCACATCCCGCCAGGAGTATCCAGCAGGAAAATTCTCCGTGGGGCGAACCGTCAATGGGCAAAGCCGGGTCCGGCGGCCAGTGCAATCCTCCGATCTCGCTGGGCCAGGGTTCGCCGTATTCATATTGAGCTACAGGCGATTTATCCACGTAATAAAAATGCATCAGTTCATCATCCAGGCAGACACGAGCGCCCGGTTCCGTTTCCATATCAATTGAAAGCATGTGATGCAAAAAACGCCCCTGGTCGGTCGAGGGGTCTTCCGCCTTAACGATTATGACTATGCCGCCGGGATTCTCCTGAAGCCAATCCTCCATATGCTGACCTCGCCGAGTCCAGTAATAATCCCAGTGATTCGAAACGGAACCGTCGCCGTTATAAACCTGGCCGCCCATTGCCGCCAGCGAAGGCAACAACTCATCCTGCACGTAATCGTTCAGCTCTTCACCCGGCATAACCGCAAAATTGTTCGTAGGAATTCCGTTTGAATCGACAAAAACCGGACAGGTGTGGTCCACGAGCAGCGATTCATCCATGTTCCATCCCTTGGATTCATATCCGTAAGGATCATTCGGATCGCATTCATAACAGTCGATCCTGACTTCCCAAAGATAATTCAATCCCGCGTCCGTACAAAGACTCGGCGGATAATAACCGTACGCCCTGGGATAATGCTCCAGGTGATAACTCGGATATCCCACTCCCTTATAGCCCGTGTTATCGTCGTTATACCACAGAGTATCCGCTTGCGCACTCCAGTTCGTCAACGGATCGAGATGACCCTCGCCGATCCAGTTGAAATGAACGCATACGTAAGTAAAACACTCCCACCAGGGCGTATACCAGGGAAAATCGTCGTCTCCATCAAAATTGCTTTCAGCATCCAATACCTTGCGCTCTTCCCCTTCAACCGAAGCGTAATGATGCATCTTTACCGTCCAATCACCCGAAAAACAGGTGTCGATCTCGCCTACGTCACCCTTGTCACAACCATAGTCTTTAGAAACTCCCGATGCCTCTTTGAACAATTTCCCCCTCAGCTCCCCTAAACTCGAATGAAATATAACCTCCGGCGATACTCCGCTTTTCCGTAAGCCGGACAAGTCCTCCAGGAGAATTCCGTCACCTGTTTCAAGCCTGATTAGACTGCCGTCATACAACACCGCTACACTCTCGATTATCCTATCCATATTGCGCAGATTCCACCTCTCCTCATCTCCCAGTTCCTCTGCCGCTAAAGAACGCTCCAGATCAGCATAAAGATATCCGTCTTGAAGCCCTATCCCGATATCCATCCGCGGCAATCGATCCAATACCTCAAATTCAAACCGGCAAATCGATTCATAAGCCGCGCTTACCGCCGTCAGGCAAATAGTATGAACCCCGGCTTCCAACTCCTTTACCTCAGCTTTCAAAAGAATCCCGTCAAATGAAAATGCCTTCCGTATCCCGTCAACCGTCAAAAAAACCTCAACAGGATCATCATTGGGTTGAAGTTTTCTCAGTTCAGCCGTAAAATTGAAGGAACCGGATAAAATCGCAGGAATGCCTGTCCGGCCATTGTCCGCCAGCCCAGACGGTTCTTTCAGTTCCCATTGGAAATGACGATCCATTCCCCGGGACGAATGAACAGTAAATATAACTGAAAAAAACAAAGCCAGAAAAACGATCCGTGACCTTCCCTTCATTATTGGTCCTCCCCTCTGTTAAACAACCCATTCATTAAAAAGCGTCAGTTTTCCGCACAGCGAGAAGTCTTCGCATCAGCCATAGCTTTTGTTTTAATTATAAGTAATTTTCCGGCGTTTATCAAAATTAAGAGCAGATTCAAATAAAAAATAAAGACAAAAGAATCCGCAGCAAAAACCGATAAATCTAATGCTCAAGGTCCCTGGCGTCCCTTTGGTCCTTTCGGTCCTGTACGTCCCTTTGGTCCCTTTGGTCCTTTACGTCCCTTTGTCCCTTAATTTCCCTTATTCCATACCGCACTGCAACGAAAAAAATTTAAAACTTTATTACCTTATTTCCCTGCAGTGCGGCTTCCTTTTTATTCCTTCTCTGATTCCGGGAGAGGCTCGTGGGCTTTTCTTCCGTAAACCTTCTCGTATGCTTTGCAGTAAGGACAGAAACCTCTTTCAATAAACTTCACAAACCAGAAGGCCAGACCTTTCTGTTTTTCACGCGCCTTGCTGCAAACCGGACATTCCAGACATTTTTGGGCGTTGGCCCTGTCTTGCTCCGTAATTTCCATGGCATTCATGAAAACTTCATCCTTTCACTTCTGATAATAAAAACAAAGAACTCGACTGAAATAAGCTCATTAATCATTCAATCTTTGTCGCGCTGCTCTTCCTCATCAAAGATAATATCGATCAGATCACCGGGTTCGAGACGAAATTTAGAACCTTTTCCTTCAAAGAACCCGTGTTCCTCAATGAGATGAATATTCAGGTCAGACCATCTTATGGAACGATTCAATTCAGTATTTTCGACGGTGGTTATTCTTTTAGCGAAACGGCCGGGATGCGGCCAGGGACAGACCAGTATCCCGGGAAAATCTTCCACGGTAATTTTCAAGGCTCCGCGTTCAGCCGGAATGCCCATGTAAGGGGTAGCCAGCACGGTAAGTTCACGCATTCGTTCAGCGATCTGTTCAAGCGTATAACCTCTTATGCTGAGAATTTCCAGGTCAGCGGCTATGATTTCCTGGAAAGTCCTGACGTCGTTTCCCATGAAGCCGCCTGAAACCAGCTTGGACGACTTCAACATTTCATTCAGGATTGAATCTTTACGTGATTGTTCCATAATCGACGCCTTTGCATGATTATTCGAATTTATCGTAATAAATTTTTTCATCCGTAATGCCGAGTTTTTTCAGTATTTCGATTGAGGCGTTCAGCATACCAGGACTGCCGCACAAATAGCCTTCGTGACCCTCGGCATTATCAAAATGCCTCTCCAGCGCTTCTGTGACCAGTCCTCTTTCGCCCTCCCATCCGTCGTCTTCTTCCTGGCTGCCTACCACGGGGACGAACTTAAAATCATGTAGGTTCTCTTCGAAACGTTTCATTTCATCGAGAAGGAACAGATCATTGACGGTCCTGGCGCCGAAGAAATAAACGGCTTTTCTTTTATTTTGCGTATTTTGCATATGGTGCAGGATGCATTTGATGGGAGCCATGCCCGATCCGCCGGCGATAAAGATCATAGGGGCATCGGTATCGGTCAGTTGAAATTCGCCGTAGGGCCCGTTGAAGCGCACCTTTTTTCCCTCTTCGAAATGCTCAAAATAATAAGTGGTGCATTTGCCTCCGGGAACCAACCGCATGATGATTTCCACAGCATCTTTTTCAGCGGGATCGGAAGAAATAGAATAAGCCCGGAATACTTCATCCTTACTCTCTTTATAAGGGGGCGTAAGAAGCTGTATAAACTGTCCCGGAACATATTCTATGGTGGGAGGGTCGATCAATTCGAAACGGAACTGTTTTATGTCATGAGTCAGGTCCAGGATTTTCGTGCACCGGCATGTGAATTCTTTCACGAAAAGAAGTTCAGGCGGAATTTCGATAGCGATGTCATTTCTCACTTTAACCATGCAGGAAAGACGAATGCCCTCCTCTTTTTGTTGAGCGTCCAGGAAGGGTTCTTCGGTAGGCATAAGGGGACCGGCGCCTTCCAAAACTTTTACTTTACACAGTCCGCAGGTGCCTTTTCCGCCGCAGGCGCTGGGAATGAATATCTTTTCTCCGACCAGCGTTTCCAAAAGAGTGGCTCCGCCATTAACGGTAAATTTCTTTTCTTTGTTGACGGTAATGTCGCACTCGCCGTAATCGGCTATGTATCTCTCAGAAACCGTTAAAACCGCAGCCAAACCCGAACCGATAAGGCTGATCACGAAAACAGCAAAAACAGTGGAAAACATCCCTCGACTCCAATAAAAAAATTATCCGCCCTGCAGTACGCCCGTGAATCCAATAAAAGCCAGCGCCATCATGCCGGCGATGATAAGCGATATGCCCGGTCCCTGTAATCCCTGGGGAATGCGGTTATTGACCAATCTCTGTCTTATTCCGGCCAGGGCCGTAATGGCCAGCAGCCAGCCCACACCGCTGCCGAACCCGTATCCTATCGTCGTTATAAAGGAATATTCTCGGATCACCATAAACAGCGAAGCCCCCAGAATAGCACAATTGACCGTAATCAACGGCAGAAAGATGCCGAGATTCTGATAAAGCACGGGTGAAAATCTTTCCAGCGTCATTTCCACGAATTGAACGAATGTGGCTATAATAATAATGAAAAGTATAAAACGGAAAAATTCAAGCTCCAGCGGCTCCAGAACATAATAATAAGCTACCCAGTTCAGAGCGCATGTAAAAGTTATAACGAAAACCACCGCCAACCCCAGCCCGAAAGCGGTTTTTATTTCGCGGGAAACGGAAAGGAAAGGGCATAAACCCAGAAAATAACTGAGCACCATATTGCCGGTGAAAATCGCAGAAAAACTGACCACGGCGGCATGGAGAAATTCGGCTCCCAGGTTCATTTCGATTTTTCCTCCCGTTTGATCTGAAGCGTTCTGAAAAACCAGACGTTAAGCGCCAGCATGAAGAAAGCTCCCGGCGGCATCACCATAATGACCCATTTGTCCCAGGTCGTTGCAAAGAAGGGAATAGGAACGCCGAGTATAGTGCCCATACCGAGCAGCTCGCGGAAGATCGAGATGTTCAGCAGCACGAAGGAGTAACCCAGGCCGCTGAAAAGACCGTCCAGAAGCGACGGAACCGGCGGATTGGAATTGGCGAAAGCTTCGCATCTGCCCATTATGATGCAGTTGGTTATGATAAGACCCACATAAGGCCCCAGGTTACGGCTCATTTCCGGCCAGAACGCCTTTAAAAACAGGTCCACGATAATAACGTAGAAAGCTATTATGAGCGTTTCCACCATCATGCGTATTCGGCGGGGAGTCCAGTTCCTTAATAACGATACCGTCAGGCAGCTCAAGGTAGTAGTCAGCGTCAGGGCAATCGACATAACCAGCGTATTCAACACAAGATTGGTGACGGCCAGGGCGCTGCATATTCCCAACACTTGCCGGAAAATCGGGTTGTTGCGCCACAAACTTTCGCCGGCGAGGTCCTTAAGCTTTTTTCCCGGCGCCATTAATCGCCTCCTTGCATCTTTTTCAGCCAGTTTTGTATGTCGTTGTTGACGAATTTTTCAAGCCTGGAGCATGTCTGAGTCGCTCCGGTAATGGCGTGCACTTCATTTTCAGCGGTTTCTCCTGCGCCGCGACTGATGATAAGCGGCTTACCCGTAAGGTCTATTATTAATCCTTCAAATCGATTTCTGAAATCAGGCTTCACGATTTCTCCGCCCAATCCGGGCGTTTCGTTCTGCTCATAAAAATCGATCCCTCTGATGGTCTTTTTGTCGGAACGAAAACCGACCACTCCCTTAATAGGCGCCCAGAATCCCTGCCCCTCAACCGGCAGAGCGTAACCTGTAATATTTCCGTTTTTCTCCGAAGTGTAAGCGCCGCCCGTTTCCTCCGTAGGTTCATTCACCCGGTCGACGAAAGCACGGTGTAATTCCAGGTTAGTGGGGTCTTCCGGCAAATCGACCGGCAGAACGTTCAGGACGGCTTTCTCAAATTGCAATTGCTGATTGGCCTCAACCTGCTCCCTGGTCATCCGCGAAAAACCGATCAGGATGGAGCTGAAAAAAGCCGTAACAACGAACATATAAACGACGGCAAACCAGGGCTTGTTTCTCATGCCGATGCCCCTTTCGCTTCAGCGCCGCTCGATGCCGCCGCAGATGCAGCCGCTTTCTTTTTCGCCGCTCTCTGACGTACCAGATGATCTATGATGGGCGCTGACATGTTCCCCAGCAGGATAGAAAACATCAGCCCCCCGTTGAATATCGAATAATTCCGTATGACGGTGGTTCCGACAGCGATGATCATGCCGTAATACACCTGCGCCGGCTTGGTGCGAGGCGAACTGATCGGATCGGTGGCGATGTAAAAAGCGCCGAAAAGAAATCCTCCTCCCAGCACAGAATATTGAGCGCCGTAGAAACCCTCCACTCCCAAAAGAAACAGCAGTTCATTCAGTACGGCATACGTTATGACGGTCGAAAGGATCGTATGACGGCTGGCCGTTTTGGTGTAAAAAAGATATATCCCGCCGATCAGAAGCAGCAGAGCGCTGGTGGCGCCCATCGTTCCGCTTATGCGGCCGAAAAATAAATCCTTGACCTCCGGCAGACGTCCTTCCAGCTTCATCTCTGCCATCGGCGTAGCCGACGTGACGGCATCAGGCGTCGCTACCGTATCCCACTGGTCGAATCCTCCCAGGGGTCCCTGAGCTGCAGGCGACCACACAGCCGTCAAAGCTATGGGAAAACAAATATAAACGAAACAACGTCCTGCCATGGCCGGATTGAATATGTTCCTTCCGAATCCTCCGAATATTTCCTTGGTTATTATTACCGAAAATAAAACTCCGATGATCAGCACATGCCAGGGTACCGTCGGCGGCATCAGCAACGCATAAATTATCGCTGTCACGAAAACCGCTTCGCTGACCGGTTCGTTTCGCTTCCGGCAGAAGAGATATTCAGCGATAAAAGCGGTCAGACAGGAAACGGCCAGCAATCCTAAAGCACGCCATCCGAAAAAATAAATCGACCCCGCCATAAGGGGAATCATAGCCTTGATCATTCTTCGCATCATGACCTGTTTCAATAATAACTTTCTCTTTTTGCCTTTCGCAGCCATGATCTCCCATCGGATGAAAAATTTTGTCGTATCCGTCCACTGACCTATTATGCCCTATTTTTTTTTATTGTCAAATGACTCCATGATTAATAGTATTGGTTTTCGTGCGGCGCCGGGGCTAAAACCGCTGCCGACAGGCCCGAAAAACGGGTCGGCGGCCTATATTCCCGGCGAAAACCCAAAGGAGGCGCGATGAACCAAAGAACCGATTTTTCTTTTATACTTATCACCGTTGTCATATTATTCGCAGCACAACCGGTAATGGGCGGGATCGACCTTCCTGTCGAAGAGCATTTCTTAAGCAACGGCATGAAGGTAATAACCGTGGAAAGATCTGAAACTCCGGTTGTAAGCATGGCCCTGTATTACCGCGTGGGTTCCATCGACGAAAAAGAAGGAAAAACAGGGATAGCTCATTATTGCGAGCACATGATGTTCAAGTCGACTAGACATTTGAGCGGCGAACAGTACAGCCGTCTGATGGGCGCATCAGGCGGAGGTCACAGCAACGCCAACACATCGAGCGACAGGACATGCTATCATGCTACGATACCGCCGGACCGTCTGGAATTGCTGATACGTCTGGAAGCGGAGCGGATGGGTTATCTCGAACCGACACGCGAGGAAGCGGCCAGGGAACTTGAAGTAGTGCTGGAAGAGCTGCGTTTGAACTACATCGACGATCCCGGCGGCAAGCTGAGGTGGGAATTATATAATCACGCCTTTGAAAAGCATCCTTATAAAACCGTCACCATAGGCCGGCTGGAAGATGTGGAAAGTATAACTTATGAAGATTTAATGGAATTCCAGCGGAAATATTACGCACCGGCCAATGCTTTCGCTGTCGTCGTCGGCAATTTTGAAATCGAGCGCCTTCTCGAACTCATGGAAACCTTTTTCGGATCGCTTCCATCCGGACAAACCTCTAAAAGAAATTATCCCCTCGAACCTGAACAGACAAAAGAAAAAAGATTTAAAATAATAATGCCCGTTCGTTCCCCCTACTACCTGTCCGGATACAAAGCCCCGCCGGCTTCCCACCCCGACAATCTCGCGCTGCAAGCTCTCTGTTCCATTCTCTCCCGGGGCGGCTCTTCGCCCTTCGGCCGACTCTCCCAGGGCGAAGGCCCGGTCGCCATGTATGCATATGCCTGGTGCCGGGCTTCCCTGGACCCCGATCTGCTCCTCGTCGGCGGAAGACCCTTGCCGGGAGTCTCCGTCGAAGAACTGGAAGCTCGCATGCAAAAAGAAATCGAAAGAATCATCCGGGAAGGCGTCACGGAAAAAGAACTGGAAAGAGCCAGAACTCAGATACTGGCCGAAGACGTCTACGCTATGCAATCTACCATGGGCATCGCGTTTAATCTGGGCGAAGCTGAAATCGTGAATACCTGGAAAGATGCGCTTACTCTTGAAGAACGACTGAATTCATTAACGATCCGGGATATTCAAGAAGTCGCCGACCGCTATCTGCAGACGGAAAAACGCACTGTCGGAGTCGTAGTTCCCGGTCAATCGGAAAACGATGCAACCCCCGGCAGAAATCTGAACATCAATGAATAAACCGCCGCCTGAAAAACGGGCTTATCACTTTTCCTTTCGCCCGAATCGTTACACGGAGGAATAGCAATGAATCGGAAAATCTTTACTTCTTTGATGCCGGCGATCGCTTTCGGCCTTATTACACTCTTCGCCTGTTCCACATCCCTTAAAAAATCGCCGGAGAGCGAATCATCCGGCGCCGGATATTCAGAAAACAATACTGCCCAATCTCAGGTAATGGATTTAAAAACGTATCTGGAAAAGGCTGAATGGGACCAGGGTGCGGTCTTTGAATTCCCTGAACCGAAAAAATTCACCATGAGCAACGGATTGCAGGTTTTCACGGTCGAACGGAGGGATATCCCCATGGTCTATGCCAGAGCCCAGATACGGGGCGGCTCCATCTATGATCCTCCCGAAAAGAACGGTTTGGCTTACTTGACCGGATGGGTCCTTACCGAAGGGACTGAGTCCTACCCGGATGAAGTTATAGACGCTGCAATGGACAATCACGGCGCTTACGTTTCTTCCGTCGCCTACAATGAATCCTGCATCTCTGACCTGACCTGTCTTTCAGAAGATATTGAAGAACTTTTTCCTTATTTCGCAGAAATATTGTCGAAGGCTCAATTTGATCAATCAGCCCTCCAGGAGGGCAAAAATTACATCATAGGCGACTTGATGCGCATGATGGACGATCCCGGAGAAATCTGCTACAGACGCTTCCGCAAAGAGGTATTCCAGGATCATCCTTACGCCAAACAGTGGAAGGGAACAATCGAAGGGATAAAAAACTGCACCAGACAAGACGTGCTTGACTTCTATCGCCGGTTTTATACGCCTGATCACGCCGTGCTGGTCCTTGTCGGAGACATCTCTTTCGATAAAGTTCATGAACTCTGTAAAAAACATCTGGTTACGTGGGCTCCCTCGAAAGAACCCCTTCCTCCCGTGCCTGCGCCCGAAGCAATCCGGGGAAGACATATTCGCCTGATCGACAAAGATACAGTGCAGGCACAGATCGTTCTCGGACATATCGGAATAGACCGCGTCAATGAAGACCGCTTCAAAATACAGGTCATGAACCGTATTCTGGGCGGCGGCGGTCTTTACACTCGATTATCCACGGAAGTCAGAGTCAAAAGAGGACTCACTTACGGAATATACAGCTATTTCGCCAGGAGAGAATTCACGGGAGAATTCGTCGTTGCCACCTTCACAAAAGCAGACTCCTGCGGGGAAACCGTCCGCGTGATTTTCGACGAACTGAACAAAATCAGAAGTGAACCCGTATCCGATGAAGAATTGGAAGATGCCGGGCAGGGACTGATCGGCAGCTTTCCCCTTCAGTACGAAAAATATGAGGATATAGCGGAAGCGCTGGTGCATATGAATTTCTACGGATTGCCCATGAAAGACATCACTCACTACCCGACTTACGTCAACGATGTGACGGCACAGGACGTCATGGACGCAGCCAGGAAACATATTCATCCGGACGGTATGGTCATTACCGTCGTCGGTCCGGCAGAACAGATAAAGCCCCAGCTTCAATCCCTGGGCGACGTCAAAATAGCCCCGGCTATTTAAATGCTCCCCTCTGAGAAAAGGGTGTCCTCTGGAATAACTTCCTGTTATCCGGCTGAAAAAATGGAATCGATAAAACTTATGCTCGTTGCTCAAAAATGAAACTCAGCGGGCTGAATTTAACAAAAAAACTTTTTCTCACATTGTGAACTCCCATCATTGAAAGGAATTTCCATATGAACGAGCAACCTGAAATTGCAAATGAATCAGAAATCAAGGACTTTCTGGATAAGTTGGACGATAAACTCGAAAAACTTTCCGTCAAAACAGGTGAAGCACAGTTTAAAAGACTGATCGGTGAGGAACATGAGGACATGGAAGTCCTGAACAAACAATACGCCGATATTATGCTGGATGAAAAAAACAGGGAAACCATAGCCCATTGGCAAGATAAAGCGGAAAATGAACGGCTCCGACGCAGACTGAAAATTTTTTCTCGAGCCTTTCTGTCGGCTCAGGTCGAAAACGACCCGAACCTCTTCAAAATTGCTGACAGAATCGAAAAACGTATCGTTGAGTTCAAACCCAAAGTGAACGGAGAAGAAATTTCACGCAGCGAAATGAGCCGCATTATGGAATCGGAATCTGACCGGGATAAGCGAAAAAAAGCCTTCTACGGAGGTAAAGAACTGGATAATCAGATCGAAAACGACGTCATCCGACTATTCCAGGAACGCAATAAACTCGCACGAAAACTGGGATATAAGGATTATGTCGAACTGGGGCTCGAACTTCAGGATATTAAAGAGACGGAACTCAAGGACCTTTTTACCCAGGTCAAGGAATCGACTGAAGCGAAATGGAGGGAAACGCTTGAAAAATGCAGGAAAGACATGGACTTGAATAAAATAGAATCCTGGGACCTCTCCTACTATCTTCAAACCGTCATGCCCTCGCCCGCTCCCGAAAGATTCCCGAAATCGGATATTATTCCTGTATTCAGAAATTCCTTGAGAGATGCCGGGGGAGACCTGGACATCCTTCCGATAAGGGTTTATCAACGGGATATCCCTTACGGAGGTCTCTGCATGGGCATTAAACACGGCGAAGACGTCCGCATACTGGCCAATCCCAAAGACGGACTGATCTGGTACGATGCCCTTTTCCACGAATTCGGCCACGGCATTCACAGCAGTCTCCTGGACACTTCTTCATACATAGTCGCCGGAGGAGACCCTGCTTTTTTCTGGGAAGGCGTCGCCGGCGTATTCGAGCGAATCGTCATGGAACCCGCCTTTCTGAAAAAGCGGTTCTCCCTCTCCGATCAGGAAACGGAAAATGTTTTAAGAATAGCCAGGCTGCAAAGAATCCGGTGGTACAGAAGCATAGCCGTTTCCTGCCTGCTTGAATGGTCCGTGTACCGGGGAGAATCCGATCCCCGTCGGAAACTCAGGGAATTGTCCGCAGAATACCTGGGAATCATGCCGCCGGAAAGAACAGGCTGGGCCGGAAACACCCTCTATACGACTCACCCTCTCTACAGCCAGAATTACCTCCTCATGGACGTCATGGCCCTTCAAACCATTGAAGCCTTTCGCTACAAATTCAAAAAATTCCCAGGCCCCAAACTGTTCTCTTTCATAGTCAAACATTACATTAAACCTGCCGCCTGGACCCCCTGGAGACAAAAAATCATCAACGCTACAGGAAATTCCCTCACAGCAGATGCCCTTAATCGTTACCTGATTTCCTGAACACGATTATTCCTCGTAAGTCCAATACTCAATATCGAAAACCGCTTCGCCGGTCACGTCCAGGATAAGCGCCCCGGCAAAAAACAAATCGAGTCCTTCGGGAAGAGTTCCCGCGCCTTCCGGCCATTCGAATTGAAAGATATTCATGCTGTAGGCGTTCTCCGCACCGAGTATCCGCTCCTCCAGGTAAACCTCTTTGCCCCATTGATCCCAAAACCAGTAATCTCCGCCCAATCCCAGGCAGATGCCCTCCTGCGCTTCCACAATTTCACGGGTCGGATTCCCGCAATGGCGGTAAACATGCAGCATTTCACCCGGCCGCAGCTCCCTGTCCTCCATCTGCACGTCATACCATATCTTATTTCTTTTGTAAGTATACTTCAGAGCAACCTCCGATTTATCGTAATAACTGATATGGGGACGTCCCTGACCGTCCAGGGCGATACTCGGCTCCACACCGACATTGCCTTCATAATCCGCATACTCTATCCGCCACCTTCCTTCCTCATAACGGGCGAACTTCAGCTTGCAGTTTACTCCTTCATAGTAGGCGATGTTCGGGCGGGTCAAATCGTCAAGCGTTATCGAAGTCGCGCCTCCATACCATTCAAGTCCTGCAATTTCTTCAACGATTTCCGTCTGCCATTCCCATCCGTCACTCCAGGTGTATTTAAGACAATTAATGTCCTCCTCCGTGTAATCAAAATAGGATATGTGAGGAACATCCGCTTCATCAAGCGTCATGGATGCATGCCAGCCGATGTCTTTGCCGCTCTCTATCTGCTCGATATCCCATTCTCCCCCTGACCTGTAAGCGAAAAACAGGCCGCCGCTGGGGCAGGTCGTATCCCAGAAACATACGCAGGCATTATCATTACTGTCCATCTCAATGTTGGTGTATTTGACCTGCTGAGCGCACGTGTATACCGTTTCGGTATGCCAGCGCGCCTCCGCCGGCAGCCAATACGCATATCTTACTTCTCCGTCAGAGGTTTCACACCCGCAATAGGCGATATGAGGTATCCCGGCGCTGTCCAGAGCCAGCGAAGAATAACATCCAACGGCTCCGTCATGGTCCACCGTGCCCGTCTGCCATACGTTATCCTCAAGATAAGCGTATCGCAGAAATTCCCGGCCGCCGTCCAGATAACTGACATGCGGCTCACCCTCCGAATCCAGCTCAATCGAGGTATATTGCCCCATATTCAATCCGTTGTCCACGCTCATTACATGCCATTCGTCCCCGATCACCCTCGCATACATCAATCCGCCCGTTACCGTGAAGGAATTATGATAGCTGATGTGAGGACAACCGGAAGCGTCTATTACGATCGATGAATATCGTCCTACGTCATATCCTTCCTGAATGTACTTCTTATGCCAGTTAGACGGGTCCGCACCTCCATGGACCAACGAATCTCCCGTAAATATGCAGAAAATAAGAAAAACAATAATATACGCCGGTCTTCCCGTTCTCATTTTAATTCTCCTTCAGTTTTTAAATGATTGAAAATACAGGCCCGCCTTCGCAGCAAACCTTGCAAGACTCTTCCTGTCAGAGCGTGATAATAGCTCCGTCAACCCACATGCCTTATTTTAATGATTTAAACTGAAGAATCAAATCCATCCGGCGACAAGATTATTCAGCCTATTAAGGTCTTAACCCGCATTTCTCATACAAAATCGTAGTGAGAGCGTTCAGATTCCCGCAAATTCAAGCGTAGCTGACTGGAGGACTGCGGGGATACCGTGACTCAGGACTGAATGTTCGTGGAGATGGACTCGCTCCATTGACTGGACTGGTATAAGAAAATACCTGCGACCTATTCAATGGTATAAGACTGCAGATTTGTGGCCGTTCCTCTGCCGCCTGATCCGTCCACAGGCAAAAGTTGTTCATTGATGCGAAGAGGCATGGAGACCCAGGGCGCCTGGAGCGTCAAAGGCGTGCCGACCGGCGGAAAAGCGTATTTCTGGGGAAAGCCCGGCAGTAAGGTTGAAAGATCAACCGTAAAGATGCCGTAAGGATTTATCAGCGTCGGTCTGGTTGTTCCGACGGGTCGAAGACCCGGTACGATTGCAGGGAAGAAAAGCTGATAACTGAAGGCCGGAGCCCCCCATATGCCGCCGGGAATGATGAAAGCGCTCAAAGGTCCGCTCATCGGCGGCTTGGGATCGAGATAATGAAAAACTGTCATTCCCCCATAGAATTTCGTGGTCAGCGGATAATACCCGGCCACGATGAACTACCCCTCTTCATCAGCCCCCATATCAATGATCCTGTTCTCAGTCCTTTTGTTCCCGTATCCCTCACAGTCAACATCAAAAATGTCCTCGCCGCAACGGAAAATAATCCCCGTTGCTGCTGGGCGAATATTTACCCGGAAAAAGAACTATCGTTCCAGGCTCCGTCGACAATTGAACTCTTGTGTCACGTGTGTGTAATAGTCATCTCCATTCATGGAGAGGGGCCAGGGGGGTCAGGTCAACTCGCCGACAACCCTCAAAACCGTAAACCGGTAAGCGGGCAAATATTTTTTATTCCTGGAAAAAATGAAAGCGCTGAAGATAATCATCCCAAATGCGTCTTTTGAGGTTACGATTCCTCCGAGTATCCCATCATTTTATTTCGATCCCGACTCCGATTGCAGAAACAAAATGTCAAGTGATTTTTCAGGTCCGTCGCTGTGATTCAAAAGTCCATCCTGCAAATGAAAAAAAGGCGGCTACAATAAGCCTGCAGTTTTAAATGCTTTTTCCATCAACTCCGACAAATCCAATTCAGATGCCCAGTAAACCAGGTAATCAATATCAAGGTTGTCCCTCTGGACTTTCAGAACGCCGAGAACATCATTCCATTGCCGTTCAGATATCATATCCCCTTTCCGGTACCACTCTAATTTTTTCAAAATAATGTCCTCAGGAGATGAAATATAAAATAAATGATTCGGTCTTTCCTCATCAAGCACATCTCGCCGCCGCCGCGTGAAAGCCTTCTTTTCGTATGGGTTGTCCTTGATCAGAAAAACATCGATTTTCATCATGGTCTCCAAATGAATAAGATTGAACGACGCACGGCGTCTTATAGCCGTTTTAATCATCTGTTCATCAATATAATAATCAGCTTCAAGTGTTCTGACTAATTCTGGAACATGCTGAAGTTTTACATCCGCAACCAGATCGACATCAAGCGTAGCGCGAGCGGTTCCATATAATGAGCTGGCAATTGATCCGCCCACCGCATATTTGATCAGCATATCTTCAAACACCGCGACGACAGGCTCCAAAGCCTTTAAAATATCAGGTTTCATCGTCCCTGTTTCTCAAATATTCAAGTAATTTGCCTGCCAGTTCTTCACCGTAATGAAGCTCGACGAAAGCATTATTAACCTCCTGGTCGCTGAAATCAGGATTTGCCCGCCGTATCGCACGTCGGGAAAGCAGAATTATACTCTCGGACAGCGAACGAATCCGTGACATTTTTTCCGCTGCTCCTGCATTTCGCATGAGCGAATACAGAAATTCCTCTGCTTTGCTGTTCGTATCCGATATACCTGTTTGCATTTTCTCGACTCCTCACGGAACAAAAGCAACTTTAAAGAAATAGTTGCTGTCGGAAACAGTTCGAAGTCCGATCAACTCCTGGCGCTTCCTCCTTACGGAATAGTAAACGTACCGTAACAAAAATTCAATGGAGATAAATTTTTGACTATAATAAAGAAGTAAAGAAACCGTCTAACGCCTTAATGTCTCGTACATGCCGATGAGTGAGAAGTTACAAGGCGAATCAGGAAGAACTTCCCTATCCATTTGAGCAAGCCGGGAAGCATGAGTCTGATGGCAAATCCGACGAAATGTCTTGCTGCAAATAAAACTGAGTATGAAGCAGCGGGATGTATCTTCGGGTCCGGAAGCATTTTGAGTTCAGGACCATAGGACGACAGGGCTAATTTATATAAGCGCTGCTTGGTTTTTTGTCCAATAAACGGCAAATTTCCCCCAATACTGCGTCAGGCTGCAGATTTGCTCAGTCAACGTATTAGTAATAGCCTCACTTTGCAAATCCTTGCCTTCCTCGCCAAAAGATAAATTCACCCGTTTATGGATCAAAACTGCAATAATTGTTCGGCAGTAAATTTTAAATCGAGATTCCCTTTTGTGGACAGGCGCTACTTAATTATTTTAATAATACGCTTGAACTTCTCCCCTTCAGCCCTCTCAAGCATCTCAAAAAACACGGTTTCCGTGCATGTAATTCCCGCTCCTGCGTCCCGCATTTTCTGAAGGCCTATTTCCTTGTTTTCCCTGGTTCTGGATGAAACAGCATCGACGATAATTTCAACCTCGTACCCCATATCCAGTAAATCCAGAGCGGTTTGATATACGCAGACATGAGTTTCAATCCCTGTCAGCAGAATCTGTTTTCGTCCCGATTGTTTCAGCGCCTTGGCGAAACCTTCGTCACGGAGGCAACTGAAAGTCATCTTGCTGATCGGTTTTATATCAGGCAGAAGTTCGGAGATTTCCGGAACAGTCGGCCCCAAACCTTTGGGATTCTGTTCGACCCACAAGATAGGCACGCCAAGCGCACGCATTCCCTTTATCGCCCGTTGAAGACCGTCGAAGAGTTTTTCACTTTCGTGCATTAACCGGGCGAGTTTTCCCTGCACGTCAATAATAACCATTAAAGCTTCTTTTGACTTCAGCATAATGTTCCTCCCGGATTTTTCGGTTCATCAATCCTGCTGAGCGCTAGTCGTTCTGTTTTTGGCCCATCTTCTCAGGTAATTGATGTCTTCAGCTCTTGTTACGGCCAGCGGTTTGGTTTGCCTTATTTCCTCCAGGATGAATTCTGTGCTGAGTTCCTGATCGAGTGAGAAAGCGCCGTAAAGAGCTGATACGATGACCTGTTCGAGTTCTGCGCCGCTGAATCCTTCCGTTTTTTGAGCAAGCAGTGAGATGTCGAAATCATCAGGGTTTCGCTTCCTTCGGCTCAGGTGAATGCAGATAATTTCTCTTCTGGCTTCCGCATTCGGAAGGTCCACAAAAAATATTTCATCGAATCGCCCTTTGCGCAGCAGTTCAGGAGGAAGCTTCTGCACGTCGTTGCAGGTAGCTACCACGAATACGTCGCCGGTCCTTTCCTGCATCCAGGAGAGGAATCCGCCCAAAATTCGCTGCGATACGCCGCTGTCCTCGCTACCGCCTGAGGCAAATGCTTTCTCAATCTCATCAATCCATAACACGACCGGACACATTTTTTCCGCAGTTTTAACCGCCCGTTTGAAATTTTTCTCGCTCTCCCCTATGTATTTGTTATAAAGGCTCGAAGGGTCCATCCGCAATAAAGGGAGCTTCCATTCCATGGCTACGGCTTTGGCGCATAAACTCTTGCCCGACCCGGGAGGACCCAGCAAAAGAATGCCTTTGGGAAACGCCAGACCATAGGCCCGCGCCTTTTCCGGATTCATGATGATGGATTTTCGCTTCGACAGCCAGCCTTTAAGACACGCCAAATCCGCAACATCCGACATACTCTGCTCCACTGGAAAATACTCCAGCAAACCTTCTCTCTCAATAATCCGCTTCTTTGCCCGCATCACCTGCTCTATGTCATCCGCGGTCAGCTTGCCGTCCTCTATGATCGCCTTGGTCAGTATCTTCTCCGCTTCCATAAGCGTCAAACCGCACAGATTGTTGATCAGCCGGTTTGAATCCGCAGCGCTGATGTCTCGTATGACTGGCATCTTACTGGATAAATCCCTGAATATATTTTCCAGCAGTTCGGCATAATCATCCCTGTCCGGAGGCGGAGGGTCCACCACTGTGCAATACGGCTTCATTTCGTCCGTGAGTTCAATATTCGAACCTGAAAGAATCATTGCTCCGTCGCGCTGGGAAAGATTCTTGGCCGCGAAAACCAGCTTCGCCCGTATAACCAGGTCCTCCAGAAAAGGTTTGAATCCATGCAAATGATAAATACAGGGTTTGGCTGATTTTACTATATGATCAATCGCTATTTTGGGATCATTCGTGCCGTATATTCCGTCCTTCAAGTCAGAACGCCTTAAACCCCGGGCAAAAGTCCAGATGAACAGCGGCAGTCGCATCTGATCCGAAAGATGACGCAACAAGGATTTTATCCTGTTCTCGTCAATCGTCTGAAGCACTATCGCTCCGTATCGAGCCTTAATCAGCAACGCCAGTTCCCGGACAACCTGATCATGCTTCAGTTCAAGAACATGATCAGGAGCTCCCGTTTTTTTCTCGGATACTTCCATCGCTCCGCCCTCTCCCGATTTATCCGAATTTGACGTCCCTTCACTCTTCGTTTCATCCGCAAAACTCGAAACGCTGCCGCCTCTTTTAAACATTGATTTCAGCCTCTCCTGCTTGATTTCTTTATAGGTTTTTTCACGCGCGCTCTCAGAATAGAGAACGCCGCAACGGGGACATGCGTTTTCGGGTCCCGAATCATAGGGCTTTCGAATATATCCGCATTTTGAACACTTTTTTCTCATCAAAAAAACTCCCGAATTTCTGTCGGAAAACAATCACATCTTAATTCGCATTTCAAAACATCATCCGTTTCCTTTCATCGTCTCTTTATTCACTCAGTTGCATGCTCTCAATTGCGACGATCGAAAACGGCAACGGAAAGTATTTATTTTTCTCGCTCTCTGTGTTTTCCATCGAAAAAAATTTATATTATTTACAGCAAATAAAAGTAACAGGAAATTCAAGTGACTTCCTAAAACCCTTTTGCTCTTTTGTTTTGAGAGGGATAAAAATAAAACTTTTCCCTCGCCGTCGTCCATACGCAAGGCTGCCCGCCTTAATTATGAACGGGTAAGGAGAATAACAAAAAATAAAAAATCAGTCAATTGACGGTAAAGCTCGGACCGGCTTCCAGAACATATGCCAATGCGTTCGTTTCGCCTGTAAACGTTGTCGAAACAGCGTCTGATGCCGAACCAGGGCATTCTTTGACCAACGCCTGAATCCTGTCAACAATCCGCTTAAACAGGCTCACAAAAGGATATTAATATATTTCGTCACAGTATAAGACTCTATTCCTTCCGTTCCTCCTTCACGACCGAATCCGGACTGCTTGATGCCTCCAAAAGGTATTTCTGCAGTTGCTATCACGAGATTATTCACTCCGACCATCCCCACATCCAGCATTTCCGACGCCAAAAAAGCTGTTCTGGCGTCGTTCGTAAAAATATACCCGGCAAGTCCGTATTTCGTGGCGTTGGCTTTCTCCAGGGCATCGTTCATGTCAGTAAACGAAGCAATCGGAGCCACGGGACAGAAGGGTTCCTCTTTCATTATGCGCATTGAGTCGTTCACGTTCGTAAGAACAGTGGGCTCGAAGAAGAAACCACGGGTGAACAGGTCAGAGCGTTTTCCGCCGCAAACGATTACGGCTCCTTTTTCTACTGCATCGGCCACCAGGGCTTCGGTGGCTTCCAGTCTCCGCAGATTGGAAAGCGGGCCGACGTCCGTTTCCGGGTCTCGTCCGTTTCCCAGCCGAAGAGCCTTCGTCACTTCCACGAAACGTTCGGTAAAGCGGTCCAGGACCGATTCCTGAACAAAGAAACGGCTGGCTGATATACAAACCTGCCCCATATTCCTGAATTTGCCTTTTGCTGAAATTTCCGCAGCCCTCTCCACATCCGCATCCTCGAAAACCAATACGGGCGAATGACCTCCAAGCTCCATCGAAACCGGTTTTATCCCCTGGGAACTCAAAGCAATTATCTCACGACCAATGGGAACAGACCCGGTGAAACTGACCTTCCGTATAATGTCGGAAGTTATCAGATGCTCGCTGATCTGAGCAGGATTACCCGTCACGACATTCATCACTCCGGGCGGAACACCGGCATCATGACAGACTTCCGCCAGGCAAAAACATGTGCGAGGCGCTTCCTCTGCAGGCTTGACGATGATCGAACAACCCGCAGCTATGGCCGGAGCAATCTTCCGGGCCGGCAAAAGCGCAGGAAAATTCCACGGACTGAAAGCGGCAGCCGGACCGATCGGTTGACGCATAACCAACAACCGATGCTCACGCGAATGACCCTCTATGACTCTTCCGTATATACGCCTGGCCTCATCGGCATACCAGTCGAACTGATCAGCCGTCGCCGACAACTCACCCTTCGACTCCTCTATCGTTTTGCCCTGCTCCTCCGTCAAAATCTCGGCAACACTCTCCGTCCGCTCACGCAGCAATCGCGCCGCATCACGCAATATCGCACTTCGAGTCCAAGCATCCTTCTCGCGCCACAAACGCCAGCCACGGTCCGCCGCACCCAATGCCCTGTCCAAATCCTCCACACCAGACACAGGAACAGTATCCACTATCTCTTCCGTCGCCGGATTGATTACATCCATTCTTTCGCCGCTCGATGCCGGCGTCCATTCGCCGTCAATATACATCTCATTCCTTATCGCCATCTTCGCCTCCCTTTGATCCAAAATATCCTGCTTAATATCATCATTTGAGGACATCCTTTCCGCTCTTATCTCATATCCTCCATGACTGAGTTTTTTTCCTTCTCATCAGGCAAAACATAACTGTCGGCATCCAACCATCCGTGATAACTCTTCAATGTTTTCTCCCGATTTCCGCCGTATCTTTCCGGCGTGCTTTAAAAACTGGAACTTTAATTCAGTCTCCCGGTCATTCGTTGACATGATACAGAAATTTCAGATTTCAATCAACTTCACATACTCCGGTTATGGCAACCATCCGGTTTTTGCGACTGATCAAACCGTGGTTACGCTTTTTTTTAAAAGGTTTGACAGTTAGTTTCGGTAATCCGGGGCAGATGTCGGTATCGAAATAAACGGCCATTAATGAAAAGACAGCGGTGAAGTAGTCGAACAGATAAATTCTGAACCAAGGATCAGTTTTATAATGGGGATTTCAATCAATCAAAGGTTTTATAAAAAAGTGCACCCCCGGCACGATCAGTCCAAAAATTCCGTTTCTTTCCCAAGACGGTAAATTTTCAGATAACGGTTTTTGCTGATATTCCACAAGTCCCTCCTGTCCCTTCTGTCCCTTAGGTCCCTTAGGTCCCTTAGGTCCCTTTGTCCCTTTGTCCCTAATCATTAAGCCCCCAATAAATCACCCCGCAAGCCGGGGGACTTTGTTTTCCTTGATTTTTTTGCGATAGGCTGTTGTTTTTCGTCTTACATTTCACAATTTTTTATCAGTCAATGTCAGGAGATGTAAAATTTAATGCTGGACAGGAACAGGACAACCGTTAGACTTGACTGAATAGGAGCAGCCAGCTTTTCCTGTTCCTCCCGGATTCTCCTTTATAACCCGCTCATAAACCTGGAAGCCCAGACTCGAAGGGTCGTTGCAGCATAACCGGGCGCTGTTTTCAGGAGCAATTTAAGCCACCCGGCTTCAGGCGGCCGGGCATCGGGAGCGGGTTCCAATTGAATAGCTCCTGAGCCGCAAGCTAGTGCGCAAAGTCCGCAGCCTATGCATCTGACTGGGGCGTAATGCAGAATATTGTCGTGCATAGTCCAAGCATTCATGGGACATATTTCTACACACCGGCGGCATAAAGTGCATTTTTCGCCGTTCAATACGGGAATGAAATGAGGTCTGCTTATTATGTTGGGCGTATTGAACTGGGTGACCGCCCGCAAAGCGTGACAGCAGCATCCGCAACATGAGCAACTCGCGGTGCCCCGCCTGTCGCCGATCTCATTCATCATCCACGTGACGCAATCCTGCTGCTCCGCTTCCCTCTTTATTTCTATTATCTCCTCCTTGCCGGCCTTCCTCATCATCCCCCGTTCTATAACGGATTTCGCCGAAGGACCTATGGCGACGCAGTTTTCCATTGGTTTTCCGCAACCCCGTCCTGTCAGCTCCATAGCCAGACGGCACTGACAATTCCCCACCGCAAAAAGGTCATACGGTTCAAGTATCTCCTCAAGCCTGTCCGACGGCCACGCCATGTTCAATGTATTGACGACTCCGCCCACCGGAATATAGCGTATCAATGGGTGGCCCCGCCGCAGATATTCCGCCAAAAAACCTTCATCCCACAACCTCTCGAATAATTCTGCAAATTTTTTATGCCAGGCGTTCCTTGTCGAAAGGTCAGGCGTCATCAGCGACATCTCGAAAGTTCCCGGAACAATCGGCAGTATCGTGTATTTTCTGGGCTCTCCAAAAGCCAGAATAACGAACTTATTCAAAGCCAGATTGTCCATTACTCGTTTCACGTTAACAAGCGAACGACCCGATCGCCGGGCGATGCTTTCCGCTGTCCGGGGCCAAAGCGGCGGTAAATATTGAACTAAGTCCGCTTCGTCCTCCGTGAACATATGCATGATCATCTCCAAAAGAAGCTCGGAACGCGGAGGTCCCAGAAGGAGAGGCGAAGAATAATGCTTGACGATCCTGTGATGAGCCGGCGTGGGCTTCTGTGCCGTCCCGAAGCCAGTTATGACCGCACCCAGGTCTATGTTCAGCTCTATGATTCGTTTTTTGTTTTCCTTTTCTTTCATTCAGCGCCCTCCTGCAAAAACAGTTTTATGATTCATTTCGATCAAGCGTATTTGCGGAAAAAATATTTGAAAACGATGCATCATGTTTACAGTTCTTCTGCTGTCAATAACCTGTTGCCTGAGCGCTAACAACATCATAATCATTAACCGCTCCGGTCGCTGGATCGAGACACGCTCCCCAGAATCTGAATTCCGGAATGCTTCCGCAATCGTCCGGCCATACGAATTCCAGTATAACCTCTTCATAGTCCGCATTCCCTGCCGGCATCCACGTTTTCTTATCTACGTCCGTCCCCCAGGACTCCCAGAACCAGTATTCTCCCGAAACATCGAGAATTATATATTCATCCACCGTCAAGGACTGTGATGAACGGTTCTTTAACATTCTTTCGAGCGAAAACGTGTCGCCGGTTTCCAGGTCCGTATCCTCCATTATGAGACTATATTTTATATTGTCGGTTCTCACGGCATACTTCAGATTCCCGTCTTCGAAATTATAGTAACACACATGCGGTTTCCCGGCATTGTCCAGGGCAAGCGATACGTGCGATCCGACGTCTTCTTCGCCATTGACGATTTGTTTGAACCAGCCGTATTTTTTCTGGTACGCGTATTTAATGTCATGGTTGTTTAAATCGCTGTAGGCGATATGTATTCCGCCTTCGTCGTCCAGCTTCATCGACATAGAGAGCCCGAAAGCATAGTCGGATTCGATGTTTTCATTCCGCCATTCCGTCCCGTCGAAATAAAAATGTTTGACTCCCGCTACCCTGGAATCGTAACAGGCTATATGAGGATATCCATTCCGGTCCAGGGCGATGGAATTACTCCAACCTATCCCTATCGTCGTATCGACGTCGAACGTGGTCCAGGAATCGCCGTCCGAAAAAGCATAATTCAGAAAAGAAAAATTGCTGTGATGCGACGTATAATATTGACAATAGCTGATATGAGGATGTCCATCATCATCCAGAACGATTGAAGTTCCCGCTCCGTAACCGCTGTAAGACTCTATCATCTGGGTTATCCATTCCTGGCCGTCCCAATGCGCATACATCGATGAGCCGTAATAATAAAAAGCTATATGCGGCAATCCATCATCATCTATCGCTAACGACGTATCGTATCCCCAGTCATATGCCTGCTCTTTTTGCCACGTCCCGCCTGACCGGGATGCATACCAGATGCCCCCTTCCATTCCCACGTAACTGATATGAGGAATACCAGCCGCGTCGAGAGCAATACATGTATCTCCCTCCACATCTCCGCTGTCGTCCACCGTCTCAACCGTCCACGACCCTCCCGACCGGAAGGCATACTTCAGGTTCCGGTCCGTATAATCATAATAACTGATATGAGGATATCCCGCCTCATCCACCGCTATGGAATTATACTGCCCTACGTCGCCTGCCCAATCAACCGTCTCTGTTTCCCAGCCTCCCAGAACCGCCGGACTCAATAAAAAAAACGCTCCAAAAAGACAACTCAAATAAACCGCATTCTTCAATCCGACCATGTTTTCCTCCTTGTTGAAAATTCCCCCTCTACACACTCTACTATAACACATTTTGAAATAATCAAATACCAGCCGTTATTTTTCGCAATACAAATTCGCTTGTTTATGGATCAAAAACTCGGATATCTGATCCGGGATGTGCATTTGTTGAAAAAAAGGAATTTTTATGTGAACATCTTCCCTGTCGATCAATGCAGCTAAAAGCATGATCGATGCCGTACGGTTCAATTCACCTTTTACTTTCAACGGTTTCAGAAGAAATCGGAGCCAGGCCGAAAACTTTATTTTTTCTTCATCGTTTCATCCGTTCCTCCCTGGATACCCGAAAGGTTGCGGAATGAAAATAAAATTCAACGGCAAACCAACCGAGCTTTTTCGCGGACGATCAAAGGTATCCCGCAACACGGTTTTATTACTGAGCATTCTTGTTTTCGCCGGAACCGTGCGGTTCATTCATCTTACGCACCAGCTTTCCTCTCCACTGGCTCACGGAGAAGAAATCATGACTTCCAGCGATTTTTACTGTTTTTCTCAATGGGCGAAAAGAATCGCTGCCGGAGACGTGCTGTGTCGGGACACCTATCATCCCTATATGGACTGGATGAATCCGGTAGCGGACATATCCGTTTTCGAGCAATGGTGGGGCGGCAAGGAAATATACCATCAGGCGCCTCTTTACGCTTATCTTCTGGCTCTGAGTTACTACATTTCGGGAACGACCGTTCCCATCCTGGTTCTACAGATATTTTTCAGTCTCTTTTTCATTTACATGGTTTATTATCTGGGCAGGCGCATCCTGGACCGGCAAGCGGGAATCATCGCCTCACTGACGGCAGCCATGTTCGCTCCCGCCATAGTCCTGGACACGATACCCTTGAGGGCTTCTCTGGTTACCATGCTGACGCTCCTGACGGTGATCGTTTTTCTGAGAATATCCGACAAACCTTCGGCAGGTAGAGGCTTCATCACGGGAGCAGTTCTGGCGGCAGGCTATTTGCTCAAACCCACCTGGCTGATTCTCACTGCCGCAGGACCTGTAATCGTTATGATATCACTCTACCGGAATCCGAACTCAAAAAAATGGATATGGCTGCCCTCGCTTTTCGCCGGATTCATTCTCTGCCTTACGCCGTTATTCATTCGGAACCTCATCGTTGGAGCGCCGGTTGCAGCATTAAGCACAAGAGGACCTGAAACGGTCTACCAGGCTAATAATCGATACGCAGACCCCGCCATGTTTACTATGCCGCCTGCTCATGTTTATGCCGAGGATATGGAAAAAGCTCATGGGTCCGTGATCAAGGCCCTGATCGTCTCCATTTCATCATGGTCTGATGAAGGCGGGTTCGTTCTCTGGCTGAAACATGAATGGCGTAAATTCATCTGCATTATCCAGGACTTTGAACATCCCAACAACATTAATTTTTACTATTATCGAAAACTCACGCCCTTCCTCAAATACTTTCCGACTTTCGGACACATCTTCGGCGTATCCCTTATCGGCCTCGTTTTTATGTTCTTCACAAGCCGAAACCGTACAGCCGTCCTCCTGTTTCTCCTGGCTATCCTCAGCATTATAATGGGATTGCTGCTTACCTTCGTTCTCGGTCGATACAGGCTCCCTCTCGCCATGCTCCTTACTGTGCCCGCCGGCATTGGCTTTTCTCTCGTCTTAAAGTGGACCCGTCAAAAAAAATTCCTTAAAAGCGCAACGACGGTATTACTCGCTATACTCCTCTCATGGCTCTCCTTCACGACCGCTCCGTCCCGAGCCACGTTCGCCGGGGATGCCATGTTCATTCTTTCACCAAAAGAATCAAAAATCGTGCAGGAACTCATGGCCCTCAGGTTCCTGGAATATAAAACCGCAGCAAAAGTCCTCCTTTCCAGAAACGACCGGGATGCCGCAGAAAGCGTTATTGAAGAATACCTAAGCGAATTGAACGACCTGGAACGAAAAATTAGACCGAAGGCGAGCATAAGAGGCGCTCGTATTTTCATCCAGGGAAAAATACATATCATTTCTTCCGTCATAAGCTTCTGCGAACAAATGGGATTGGAAAACATTGCAGAACGTTTAAAACCGGGAAATTCCGGTGTAAAGCGTAATTTGAATTGATCCCGGATTTTGACAAAGCGATTTCTGTTCATTATATAACAGGTGGAGGTTGTTGAGATTCTAATAGGGACTCGTTCTAATGTCGAAGAATTTTCATTTATTATTAAAGCATAATAGTAAAGAAAGGAGCGAAAAGTGAAAAAATCATTCATGACTGACTTATTAATTGCAGTGTTTTGCATTTTTACCTGTTTTTCCATGCTTCATGCCGCTCCCGGCATGATCAATTACCAGGGCAAAATAGAAGCGGACGGCGAACCTTACGGCTACCCGGTTCCTGCGGAAGGTTATTTCATGTTCGCCATATTGTCGGCCGGGAACGAAATATTATGGACCAATGACGGAGCGCAACCGAACCCGCCGGCGATTCCCGTCGCAACGACCATAAGCGCCGGTCTTTACAATGTTATTCTGGGTTATACCGACGGCATGTCGCCCATACCCCCGGACGTTTTCGAGACAGATGAAGTTTACCTGAGAATATGGTTCTCTGAAGACGGATCAAATTTTCAACAACTGTCGCCCGATCAGATTATGACCAGCACAGGATATGCCCTGCAGGCCGAAGACGTTTACGATAAAGAGATCAGTCCGCGCAGCGTGAGCATTGCGGGCTACGACGGAAAAAATGAACTGGTCATCAACGAAGTGGGCCAATGGGTTGGAGACCCCACAGGTTTACAGGGTCCGGCAGGCGATACGGGACCGCAAGGACCGCAGGGCTATACAGGCGCTGTGGGGCCGACAGGACATACCGGGCCGCAAGGACCGAAAGGAGACACCGGCGCTATGGGTCCGATGGGATATACCGGGCCGGAAGGACCGCAGGGCTATACCGGCGCTATGGGTCCGACGGGACATACCGGGCCTGAAGGACCGCAGGGCGATACCGGCGCTGTGGGGCCGACGGGACATACCGGGCCTGAAGGGCCGAAAGGAGACACCGGCCTCATGGGTCCGACGGGGCATACCGGGCCGGAAGGACCGCAGGGCGATACCGGAGCCATGGGTCCGATGGGACATACCGGGCCGGAAGGACCGAAAGGAGACACCGGCGCTATGGGCCTTACTGGTCACACGGGTCCTGCAGGTCCGACTGGAGCCACAGGATTAATGGGTCCGGAAGGGCCCCAGGGCGATACCGGCGTTATGGGTCCATCAGGCGAAATGGGACCAGCAGGGCCGACCGGTCCGCAAGGCGACACCGGTCCCATAGGTCCGATGGGTTACACCGGACCGGAAGGTCCCGCCGGCGATACCGGCCCCGAAGGTCCGACAGGTCCCAAAGGCGATACCGGAGTCATCGGGACTGGGGCATTCCAATGGTATTATCAACCCTCTGACAACATCATCTGCCAGGAAACCGATGACCATGGAGCAAGCTCCACCAGTTTCGTTAAAGTATTTAATCTCGAATTGGTCCGCTTTCACCGCGAATCCAATATACGCGTTCAAACAAAATGCGGCCGTAACAGCGATAATGGAGAAAGAGTCTACTGGCGAATCACAGACCAAAACGGCAACGTCCTGGAAGAAGGAAACAAATATCCACCTTATCCCATGGCGACCATTTCCTTCGACATCTACCTGAACGATTACGACAGAATCACCAACCTCTATTTCTATATCCGGTCGTCAGGCGGATGCAACATGTGGTACAATTACATCAGACTATGCGGCGACATGGTCGACCAGTATGTCGATATGGACTTCCCTGAAATCGTTGAGGGCGATTTGTAAAACATAGAAGGGCTGGTCATACGTTACCCCCCTTCCATGAAGGCATACCGCTCCCTCTGGATGAAAATTGGGAAGGGATGGATGCATGTAAGATATGATAGTTGGAAAAATGGTGACTGATCCAACCGGGGTTACACTTTTTTCAAAGTTTTTGACAGTTTGTTTCTGTAATCGGGATCGGGGTCGGGGTCGGGGTTGGGATCGCAATCGGACATTCAATAAAGAGAACTACGCCAACTGAATGATTGTTTCAAGTATGCATAAAATTGAATTTTTCAAAGTGGATTTCAAGTTCAATACGAGATTTGACCGTTAACTTAAAAGTCAGTTCTCTTATACTAATGACTAAGCTGCTCGCTGTGGATAAATGACACATTCTCACCCAAAGTTTAGTTTCGCTTCCCTTTCATAGCATTTTATCGTATACTCTCTCCAGATACTGTGCCGTTGCATAGATTTCCTATCACCTTAAGTCAGGAAAAAATTATGACACTCTGCAGATGGCAAAAAGACTTTGATGATTCTCTGAAGTACAAGAAATGTATCATCTTATGCGGCAATATCCGTGACAAATACCTTTTCCAGGAACCTCATGCGGAAGACAATTATAAATTGTTGAGTTTAAAAGAATTCATGATCGCAAAGTTGTCCAGGATTGCCGGAAAGCTGCAGTTCTACGATCCCATCTCTAAAATTACCGATCATTCCCCTGATGCCAGGAACTCTAAAACGGCTCCCGAACAGGCAACCCGAGTGCCGGACGACATATCCGGAACCGGTCCTCAGCGGTCGATCGCCGGAGAAGGAAAAACAGTCAGAGATTTAATTAGAATACGTAGAGATTTGAGTGCGGATCAGGGCACTTATATGATCATGCAATATGCGGACAAAACCATGCCGGAAAAAGCACAAGATGAAGAGAACATGCGTCTGGTTCTTTATATCGAAAAGATAATTGAAAATATTTCTCCCGGGAACCGTTTGATATTGATCTATCTTATGAATGAACAGGTGCCCCAGGAGTTATACGTGAATCATCCGAAGGTGAAGCTGATCGAGATTCCGTCGCCTGATCGGTCCGAACTGCGATTATTATTTGAACGTTTTTATCGATGGGGGAGTGAGGACATAGAAAGCCTGGTGAATGTTGCGGACGGATTGAAATTTTCGGAGATCGAACAGATCGTGCAGTCGTTGAACAAAACTTTTGATTTGGAGGAATTTAAAACTCGCTTAAGGCTTTATAAATTCGGCGAATCGAAAAATTACTGGGAAGAAGTGAGTTTAAAAAAATTGAATGCGGCTCATGATTTTTTCACGAAACAGGAAGGGATAAAAGGCCAGGATGAAGCGATCAATCGGGTGATCAGGGTGGTGGTGAGGGCAAGAGCGGACATTCAGCGAAAAACTGGCGGCAATCCGAAGACGCCGCGGGGTAAGTTGTTTTTCTCGGGTCCCACAGGCGTGGGAAAGACCCTGACGGCCAAAAAGCTGGCTAGGTTTTTATTCGGCTCGGAGGATGCGTTCATCAGGTTCGACATGAGCGAATACAGTCAGGAATTTCAAGTTACCAGGCTTTACGGAGCGCCTCCGGGTTATATCGGATACGAGAGCGGCGGAACATTGACCAATGCCGTCAAAAAACGTCCTTTTTCCGTAATACTTTTCGACGAAATCGAAAAAGCGAATGCGAGAGTCTTCGATATTTTTCTTCAGATACTGGAAGACGGCAGGATCACCGATTCCAAAGGCGATACTGTCTTTCTGTCTGAAGCCATCATTATTTTCACCTCTAATCTCGGGACTCGAACCACGGATATCAAAGGAAAAAAAAGCAGCGAACGGGGTAATCTCGATGCTTTACGGAGCCGTACCGATGTCGAGGGAATTCGCAACCATTTCTTGAACAGCGTCGAAAATTTTTTCCAGTACGAAATTTCCAGACCTGAACTTTTAAACAGAATAGGACGGGACAACATTATCGTATTTAATTTCATCCTTCAAGAAGACACCATCAAGGGCATGATCAGACATCATCTGAATCAGGTCCGAACCTCATTCAACGATTTTTATCAGAAAATAATGCCCAGAATGACGCTGAGCATGGAGACAGACAATCTTACGGATTATTTCTATAAGCAGTATTTCAATGAAATACAACTTTTCGGCGGGCGTCAGGTGGAAAATATTATTAATGAACATATTCGCGATAAACTGGCCGTCGCGGTATTGAAAGCCGAATACAGAAAAAAACAGGAAGCTGCAGTCATTGCGGAAGTAGCGGATGAAGGAATAAAAATATCACTTCAATAGCACGATGAATCTCCTAAACACAGGAAGAATACACCGGCACAGTCGAGTTAACGGACCGGGACAAAGATTCGCTGTCTGGGTGCAGGGCTGTTCAAGGAAATGCGAGGGCTGCATGAATACTGAATTCTGGTCCGATGAGCCTAAACGTCTGCTTCACGTGGACGAACTTCACGAGATGATTATGCAGACCGAAGACATTGACGGCGTTACTTTTACGGGAGGAGAACCTTTTGAACAAGCATATCCACTATTCCTCCTGGCCAAAAAACTGAAAAAATCGGACATAAGCATCGTCTCCTATACAGGCTGCACAATTGAAGAATTGAGAAATCAGAACGATGCCTGCATACAGGGACTGCTAAGCACGCTCGATATTCTCATTGACGGACCCTACGTAAAAAAACTTAAATCGTCCCTATTATGGAGAGGAAGCTCTAATCAACGAATTCATATCCTTACCGACCGTTATCGCGAATACCCTCGTCACGCCGACGAAAATATCATGGATTTGGAACTCGCTTTAGACGGAGATACATTGTCCATGTCGGGCAACTTCGATGAAAAAATGATCTCGAAAATAAAACGACTGCTCAGTACAAAATACGGAATCAATATAAAATGATGAAAACACTCTCACAGAACGATGAATATTCACGCTATACTGCCGCCGTTGAAGATCGAACGCTCAAAATAAGACAAAAAGGGTTCCTGCTGTGCTTGGATACCAGGCCGAGTTATCTTTACAGGCATATTGCGAATCTGTTTTCAGTAAAATGCGAACAATACGACATACCCCTGAAATTTTCCATGCTGAGTCGTACCGAAGAGCTGCACGAAACGCCGGACGATGAATTTTTTCATCAGAACGCGATGAGACATCGAGGCCGGTTCATTACTCCGCTTGCAGAAAATATATTTCCTCAAATACAGGACGAGGCATTACATCTTATTCTAATATCGGATGAAGTTCCCTATGACTGGAAGGACCAGGCGGAGTTCATCAGCAATAAATTCGTCAGTTCAAACGTGCTGATCATCCAGGATATGGAAAACCGAACCCTGTCGGATATCGAAAACGGGCTCATCGATGCCCTTTTTCAACCCCGGGCCATAACGGTGTCCATGCGATTCGAGGAAGGATTGCCCCATCAGCTTCCCGATGGTTTTTCCGTATGTTTGCAGGACAATCAATTCGTGATGGAAAAAAATGAAAAGACATTCAAAATCGATATTCCGCTGAAAACTTTCGGCGCCTCCGGGGAGTCCCGCATTCATTTACTCCTGAATCAGACTCCTGCAGCGGAAATAAAAATCAAAAATAAAGACCCGGAAAGCTTTCGTTTTGAACGTGAATTATCTTCGAATGACGCCGGTATCTTTTTCCAGGCTGTCGAAAGCTATTGCTCCGGGAATAGAAACCATTTCTGTCCCTTATGCGGTTGCGAACATGAATTTGTTAAAGCGTTACACTGTCGAAATCAGTCATGCGGATTCAGGCTGTTTTCTGATGAAAGCTTAGTTTTCAAGGAAATTGAAGAATCAACAGACGAAAACACGAAATTCATCCTGTTCAAAGTAGGCAAAAAACGGGTATACTGGCGAAGGTCGAACAGCGGCCTGATTTTTCTGAACAGAAAGCAGGCCCTGTATGCCGTTAATAATTCCTTTTTCATGCTTGAAATTGCAAAATCATTGAAAATGACGGAATTCGATATCCTGCATGAGAGTCTGTATTGTTTCAGACCGAAGAATTTGCTGGCATTGAAGTTGTCGGAAGCAGAAAATGAAATTTGACTTTCACATCGACGAAACCGGAACGCCTTTGGCGGCGTATGCCAGGGGCAAATACATCGCAGTTTTGCCGGTCACGAAATATCAATTCGAACGGTATATCTGGGAAACTGCTCCTAACTGGATAAACTACGACCTGCTGCTGGAGCAGACAGGAAGAGTTTCCCCGAAAGAGATCAACAGAAATAATATCGGCCAGGCTTTCATCTCCAATATCAACTTCAGGGAAGCGGAACTTTTCTGCAGATGGGCGAAAGCGCGACCGCCTTCCTCCACCGAATGGAACGAATCGCATAAGATACGTTTCCACAACAGGATAATAGAAAGATGCGTCAAATATCTGCATAGCAATGAAGCCGCAAAAAAAGTCGATCCCAGGCTGTTGACTCTTTTCACAAAAATGCATGAATACGGCATTACCCCGAACGATACGACAGACATCGGCGAACTTGTAAGCGAATTTTCCGCTCATCCTTACGGCAGGATATACCTGAAGTATGATCTGGATGACGAGGCTTTTATAACGGGAAGCAAGCCTGCGGAGATAAAATGTCCAGAATTCGGCTTTACCTATATCAGGGCGCAGGTGCGATGATGAATGACCGGATTGCGAAGGCTGAGAAAAAATTGCGTTCGTCTTTCGTATTTTCGAGGAAGGCGGCAGTTAGAATGCTTGAACAGTCCGAACGATCCGGGGCAATCAGGATGCTGAAAGAAGCATTGAAAGACGCTCATCCCGGCGTAAGGAATCTTGCAGTAATCGTTTTGGGCAATTTAGATGCTCAGGATGCTGTCCCGCAAATAGGCCCTCTTATTTCCGATCCTGCTCGGAGAGTAAAAAGAAGTGCGGTCCAGTCATTACGTCGAATTGGAATATCAACATGCACCGATTATTTGATTTCCGGACTGGAGGACGATGCGCCGAACATCCGGAAATTATGCGTGGAAGGACTAGCGGAGATAGGCGATCCGAAAGCCGTAATGGCTTTATTGAAAAAACAAATAAAATCTGATCGGATGCTATCGCAGACCATAGCGAAAGCATTACATAGAATCGGGTGTAGGGCTGTCCCGCAATTAATAGCATCGGTAAACGGAAACGATGTCGCGCTGCGGATAGCCGCCGTCCAACTTTTAGGCGATTTAAAGCCTCGATCAGCCGTCGAACCGTTGATAGAAGCATTGGATACGGATGAATATAATGTTAGAAAAAGCGTTGAAAAAGCGCTCTGCGAATTCGGAAACGATGTCTTTGAACCTCTGGTTCAAAAACTCGGTCATCCAAACTCGGCAGTAAGGCAGAGCACTGTACGGGTACTGGATCGTTTGAAATGGAATCCGGTTTCAGATACCGAAAAGGCTTATTATTTAATCGCTGTCGGAAAATGGAACAGAGCGCTCCATTTAAGGCGATATGCTTCTTCGCCATTGTTGAACGCCCTGAATTTCGATTCCCTGGTTGACCTCAAAAATGCCGTTAAAAGCATCAGCAAAGCAGGATTAAAAGAGGCTGAGGAGCCGATGCGCCGGTTGTTGGCGGGCAAAAACGACAGAGAGCTTCGATTGACGATACTTGTGGCGCTTGGAGAACTGCAGGCGACAGCAAGCGCTGAAACGATAATCGAATATCTCAAACCGGATGATCCGCCAATGAACAGAATCGCTCTGTCCAGTCTGGTGAAAATAGGGATGCCTGCTGTCGATTGCTATGTGAATGCGTTGCTGAGTCCCGACCAAAAAGTCAGAAAATCCGTTCTGAAGCTCTTGAAGAAATTGAAATGGACGCCTTTATCCGATGAGCAACTGGCGACAAAACATGTGGCCGCACTAAACTGGTCCAAAGCATTGTCCATCGGTGATCCTGCATTGCTGCCCCTGATCAGTGCGATGAAGTTTAACAATCATCATTCAGTCGCAGCGGCCGTCGATTCACTGGGCGAGTTGGGCAATCAGGAAGCGGCAGTCCCCCTGATCGATACCCTTCGATCAAATGTTACTTTCGTAAAATGCAAATGCCTGAATGCATTGGGACGAATCGGAGGTTCCCGGGCCCTCCTGGCCCTGATAGACGCTCTGAACGACCAGAACGAGTCAATCAAAACCGCTGCCGCAGAAGCCGCAGAACAAATCCTTCAATCTTCTCTTCAGCCGCTGATCGAACTGATCACAACACAGGATCCCCAAATAAAAAGGAAAAGCATTCATGCCGCAGGCAGAATGAAAGAACCAGGCGTTATGAAATTCATTCTCGCTGCACTGGATGACCCCGACTCGAATGTCAGAAAAACCGCACTCCAGGCCCATAAGCAAATTAATCCTCTGGTTAAAGGAATCATCTTCGGCAATATCAAACTGAACGGATGCAGAAAAGCCGTCAGCAATGTTCAATTTGAAAACATGAAAGTACCCTTCGAAAACCTCGAACTCATACTGATAGATGCATACTCATACGAAATGATCAAAGTCGAACAGTTCATTACTTACGCCCTGGACTATATCGGTGAAAAATATCTTAAAAGAAAAGTTACCGCTTACATTCGCGGAAACGAGAAGGATTTACAGCAAAACCTGCTCAACAACTTAAAAAATAATTTTAAAAAAGTCGTCGAAGTCCAAAACCTGGCGAAAAACAAAATAATTAAAACTCTTGGAGGAAAAGGTGCATGATCTGTCCGTTTTGTATGAACGAGCATAATCAAACCGAAGAAGAATGCCCTGAAAAAGGACTCCGAATTCCGAAATCCTACCTGACGTCAAATAATCCGGTCAATTTCGTTTTCACCATTGGCTACAGCGGACACGGTAAAACCTGTTATCTCAGCAGCCTGTTTCATACTTTTTACCACGGTTCATATTCGCAAAAATGGCCCGGATTCTCTTTCCTCGGACTCACACAGGACACCCTGAACAAAATACATAACGAATACGTGCACCCTCTGTCCCAGGGCAATCTTCCACCTAAAACGCCAATAATGTTTCCTACTCCCCTGATTCTAAAACTGCAGAATGCCCCTTTAAAAAAAGGTCCCCTTTCTTTAAGAGTAAAACAGAAAGAAATTATTATCATTTTCTATGACATAGGCGGCGGCACCTTCGAAGTCGCTGAAAAGATTGAAGAGAATCTGCCCCTGCTTTCCAAAATAAGAACGCTCGTTTTTCTGATCGACCTGCCCGGACTCATTGAAGACGAAACGGAAGGAAAACCCGATGTTGTTAAAAGACTTCATAACCTCATGAACACGATTTATCTCGCCCTGGAAAACATCAATCAGAAAAATAAAAAAGATCTTATTATCTGCTTCTCTAAAGCTGATATTATGTGGAAAAGAAAGGACCTGTACGGCGCACTGGCCATGAAACGCAAGAACAGCTTACCCTCGATCAGAGAAATCCCTAAATACATGATCGAAATGAAAAATTTCTCGGAAAACATTCACCGGTACATAAGCGAGCGATATAATCCGTTTTACGCCGTCCTGAAAAATAATTTCCGGAAAATATACTTTACAACCTTTTCAGCTCTGGGGAAAGCTCCAACCGATGATAACCAGATAAAAGCCCTGACGCCGCGCAATGTGCTTGACCCGATTTTCTGGACTATGCGTCTTAATAAATGCCTGTGACAACGTTAGGCCGAATGTGTGACAGGCCGAAGCCTTTCCGGATATGAATTTATAGCTTGAAGGAGATTCCAATGCCTCGATTTGATTTGTTACAACATGTTTACACCAGCGGCAAACGGGAATTCGAAACGGTCGCCGCATGCGAGGATATCTCAAAAGAAGAACAATTGAGGCTTGAAAGCAAATCACTGTATGTTCTGCCCGCCTCGCTGATGTACGCAGAAAATCCCGCTGCACCCCATAAATACATTTTTTATCAGCTCAATGAAAAACGGTGCGTGGTCGGACGTGCCGTCTATATCGGAAAGGACGGACTCGGACGCCCAGGAAACTACCTGTTTCATAATCTTATTATTAATTCATCCGACTTTGAAAAGCTTTACAATAATCCACTGGCACTGATAAAGCATATTAAAAAAGAGGCAGGTTTTATCGACTCAATCCCTCAAGACCCGGCGCTCCCACCGCTTTCCGTCGATATGACGATACCGGATACAAACAGTTATCAGAATTTTTCGAACGATAACCGGCTTATTCACGCTCTTTGGGAAGTCGTTCAACATTCCGAAAATATTAAAAAACCGGTTCTTATCCTGGGAAATGAAAACGATATACTGGAAGTCGCAGAATGGATAATTGCTGCTTTGGCGCCCGTTGAACTACGGACTAAAATTAGTTTTGACTCATACTCGTACAACGTGAATACGAATTCTACCATAGTCGCCCTGCCTTCGCTGAATGAATACCGACAAAGCATCGCCTTTTCGATTAAAATTAAACCTCAAAACAGAGAATTCTCAATAAACATCGAACCCGCGCAACCCGCGCCCATGACCTTGCTGGTCCTTAAAAAACTCAGCAGCGACAAAATCAACGACGTGATAAAGCTGCACAGAATAAGACACGATGCCTGCAGACAGGGGTTCCACGCCGCAAAAAACATGTTTCTTAACTCCCCTGAAGATATCCGTTCTTTTTTTTATTCCGAATATCGAAAAAGCATACTCAATCACATAATCCAAAAAATTGATATGGATGTTCTCTCAGGCGTTAAAAAGTTCATAGACCGAAAAGATTTCGAATTTTTAAGCCGCGACTTGCAAATTGTAAAACAATGCATGCAGTTCGATCTGAAAAAACTTAATGCGATGATAGCCTCATGGTTCCTGAAATTGCAAAACAAAAACCAAATTCTGCCCCTCTTTGTAAATGCGCCGTCTGTGCTGGAGATTCTTCTCGATCGAATCGATTTTTCTTCCGAAAACACAGAATGGATATACAGGATGTTCGCTCTCCTGCCTGATCGTTACGATCCCGAAATAGAGCGCCTGTTCCTGAAAGTAGTCCTTCCACAAGTGGGAAACCTCCAAAGCGATAAAAAACTGAATTCAATTATGATCGACATATTCAATAAATTACCCGAAACGAACGATAAAGAAATTATCTTCATGAGGAATTATATTCTAGGCAACATTTCGGTCGATTCTTCATTTTTGGACGCATTTAAGGCGGACTATCGCTCAACGCTAGGATACGACGTTAAAAAAGGAATTCTAAGCGGCAACATATCAATGTTGGTCCACAGCGAAATGGGAAAAGAAACCATACCTTTTCTTATCGAGCTGTTCTCAAATACAGAAACAAAAAAAGAGCGGCTTGACGATATCCTGAAATATTTAAAAGATTCAAAAACAAAAAACAGGAATCCGAAAGAAGTGAAAAAACACCTGTTGAAAAATGTGTTTTTATTCAAAGAAAACGAAATACCCCGGCCGAAAACAAAAAAAGACCGGTCCTCCGGACGAAAACCGAAACCGGTCGTAAAACAGACAAAAAAAAGAAACTTTTTCAGCCGGTTATTTGGAAACAAATAGATTTTTAAAAGCGAGGCGTAAAAATGAGCGGTTTAAAAGAAAGCGATATAGTTTTACAAAGGCAGACGGCTCAGTTGCTGAAAGCGCAACAGGACCGAAAAAAAGCCGGCGAACAATGCCGCATTTGCATCAATGAAGCACAAAAGTTGATGGACAGACTGGGAAACCTGTCCGCCGAAAATGAGGAAATTTCGACAAAATTCATAGAGTATACTTCAGTGCTGTCGCAACAGTCGAAGGGATTGAAAGTAGCTGAAACCAGAGTTGAGTCTATAGAGTTGCCTCAGTATCCGGGGGATGTTGTTTTTGAGGACCTGGCCGGCGATCAGCAGATTCTAAACGAAGTAAAGGCGAAAATTAAAAATGTGAAGGCCCTGGTCCGAAATGTGAACAAAGAAATAATTCAATTAAAAGAAGCAGATGAGAATATCGGCGCAGTTGAATTCGAAATGGAGCAATTCCAGAGTGATTTGAACGCAGGAAGGGATATCCTTACAAAATGGATGCCGCATGAATGCGCATCCCTGGATCAAGGCTTCAACAGATTGAAAGATGAGTTTAACGAACTGAGAAGTAAAAAGGCGGAATCTATCGAAGCGACTGAACTGGCAGCCGAACTGAGAAACAGGATCGAAGAAATTAGACAGTTGCATGCACGCCTGAAAAACAATCTCAACGAATCCGAAAAAAGGGAAGAGATGCACGACAAAAGACTGTACATTTTAAAGTCGCTGCGTGAGGTTTGCGCATCATTGGGATTCGAGGAAATTGCGGACCCCAGATACGAACGAAACAAAGATTTCAATAGCCCCATAGTCCATGAAATAGATACCCTTGACGAAGGCAAAATCAGCTTTAGAATTCATCTGGAAAACAAAATAGATTCCCGTTCGGCACTGGATACCTCAATATGCGGCACAGAATTCGCCCAATTATCAGAACTGCTCTCAAAAGAATTCGGCATAAATACGCATTTCAAATTAGAGGACGGAAGCGATCTGCCCAAACTTAAAACTAAAACAGGCAAACCCTTGCCGGAATCCGCAACAAAAAAAAGAACAAACTGATCAAATGGGGGTTATACTTAAAACAAAATTCATCTACTGAAATCCCGGGACTGATCAAATATCGATTACATTTTTATCAACAAAAAAAGCGTATTGAAATCCCCCTTAACAAGGGCTGTTGATTTAAGTTCTTCAGAATACCGCTGAAGCCGGAAATTCCGGTGAAATTGGAATCCACGAAGCCGAACGTCGCCCTGATTCATTTGCATTTAACCAAACAAGATCGACCGGCTTTACATATCTTTAAAGATTCAATACGGCGCCTGACGACCTGCAGGTTGAGGTCAGACTGAATCAACACTTCCTAACAAGTGCCTGTCCATAAACTCGATTCATAATTCAAATTTTGATGCTGGACAAGCACTGCGGTTTCTGATCCATAAACGAGCGAATTGTTCTTAAGGCAAGGAAGGTAAGGATTTGCGAAAGTGGCGTATTGCTTATACGTTGACTGAGCAAATCCGAAGCCTGACGCAGCATTAGGGAAAATTCGCCGGCGCTGTAAGTCTGCCATCGCTCCAGCATCAAATCGGTCATGTCGTCGTACAGTCTGGCGCGGTCATCCGGGAGTTTCCCGTGGGAAAAATGAAGCGAAGCCATCATGGTAAGCCGCATGGGATTCCTGGCCAGTTCATACAGGTCTTCTCTTTTGACCGCCTGCCGCAGTTTGCCGATTAATTTGTTCACGTCTTCTTTAAGTTTCCATTGCAGACGGCAGGCTTCCCTGTACCAGCAATCTATGAACAGGTCGATTTTGTCCGGATCGAATTCCGCCAGCTCATAATGCTCGAAGTCCTGCAGATCATCCTCGAATCGATTATAGGCGTAATTACGGCAGGTGATTATCCACCGGTTGTCCGGATGGTTGTTTTCCTTGACGAATTCAAGGATGGACGACACGGCTGCCTGTAATTTTTCCTTTTCAGACACCTCGTCCAGACCATCGAAAAAGAATATCGCTTTTCCCTCATCAAGCAACGTTCTTACATGCTGATCGAAATCTTCGACGCCCTTGCCATACATCCATTCGCCCAGGTAATCCCACAGGCCGGAAGCTTTTCCATTGCAGTGATCTCGTGCAGCAAAATTGCTCACCACAATCTTGACCGGCATCAGCGGACCCGCTTTCCAGGCCGGCTTCAGAAGCTTCATCCAGTCCTTGCGATCGACCGCAGATGGGGCCCCGGTTGATTCCAGGCGTGCTCCGGCCAGACAGAGACCCAGGTAATCGACGAAAGTTGATTTGCCGCCGCCGGGAGCCCCCGTCAATACCATTCTGTTTTCCCGGGAGGTCGCTTCCAATGCCGACAATGGTCTGAATTCTTTCACGGCTCTGCCCAGTATTGATTCTTTTTTACCTGGTTTGTTTTCGTCCTGCTCCTGGATGGTCGCCATCGTATCAAGATTCACATAGACCGGCAGAAGGGACATCTTCTTGCTGCCTGTTCCACCATGAGCCTTCGGATCGATGATCTGCAACGGCAGCTCATTGAACATCGACTGGATGCAGCGGAGATACTTTGGCTCCATGGTATCGTAATCCTGCTTTCGTGGTTTTGGTTTTTGCATGACCGGTCGAGTCTTTTTTCCATTTTGATGAAAACCGGTTTCGGCGAATCGGAATTGGTATATGCCGTCTTCTATATTTTCATAGGACTCATTATCGCAAGTCCAGAATTCACGGCCTTCAAAGCTGTATTTCCTAAGGTATATTTTTCCTTCTCCGGCACCAAAATCCAAATCCACAAAGTTGTATTTGTTGGGATATTCCCTTGAAGCGTATGCAGCTCCTCCAGATATAATCATCGGACAAGAATCAGGGTCAATTTGTCTTTGAATCCTGGTTTTATGTAGATGCCCTCGCAAAATGAATTTACAGATATTTTTTATCTCGTCTTCCGTTTTCTCACAATCGATTTCATTAAGATATTCGAACGGATGATGCATGAGAGCTATCCTGATGTCGTTTTTTTTTTTTTTTTTAAGACCTTTTTTAAGCATTTTTTTCTTTTTAACAGTTTTTTTTCTTCTTTTT
>CAZUFC010000034.1:0-66295 GCA_964619725.1 uncultured bacterium
ATTTGTATTAGTCTATCAACTCAAGATTGCTCGCTTGGGATCCGGGATTAATGAAATATATAATAAGCTTGTCTGCCGTATTGGCTTCGATGCTGATTCTTGCCGGGTTCGAGTATGCTCAGGCTGATTCCTGGTATCACTGGGCATGGGCGAGACGCGTTTCGGTCACCATAGATTCCAGGATGATCGACGACGACCTTTCCGGTTTTCCTGTTCTTGTGACGGAAGAAGGAATGAGTGAATCATTATTTCAATATGCTCTGGAGGATGGAAGCGACATAGCAGCGACCGCCGGCGACGGTCAGACGAAACTGAAGCGGGAACTGGTGGAATTCGACAGGGAAAATCAGTCGATGGAATTATATGTGAAGGTTCCTCTGATATCAACTTCGGAAGATACGGTCTTCTATCTTTATTACGATAATCCGCAGGCGTCCGAAACCAATGATGCCGAAGTTTGGGACGAAAATTATTCGGCAGTATATCACATGAACGACGGGGAGGACCGTTTTATTGTTGAAGATAGTACGCCCAACGGTTTTGACGGAACGAAAGTGAATATTCATGATCCGGACCCTGTTTATGAGGTCAAACCCAGCATTGAGATAGAGGGAAAAATTGGAAAAGCGCAGGATTTCGATCATTCCATCATCGATTGCGGCGTCCACCCGGAATTCAACCTGGGCAGGTATTTCACTCTGGAAGCCTGGGGGGTTCCCGACACCGACGACCAGTATAACGGGGCTTTGATTGCTCACGACATGATGGATACGGGACGCCAGTACGCCCTGATCCAGATGGACGGCGATCCCCCTCGCTACACCCGGCTTCAGGTCAATAAAACCGGCGACTACCGGGTGGGAACTCAGTATCCTGACGTCAATCTATGGAATCACATGGTCGGCCGGTATAATCATAACCTTTCAAAATCACTTTTCTTAAACGGCCTAAAAGAAACGAACGAAGGAAACGGCGACCTGAACGATGCCCCGAATTCCACCCTGATCATCGGAACCCACCATCTGATGAACTGGTCTTATCATCCCGGTTTTCGTGGAGCCATCGACGAGGTCCGCATATCGAACCTCGCACGTTCGGATGCCTGGATTCTCGCAGGCTACCGTAATCAATCCGATCCCGCCGCTTTTTACCGAACGGAAGATGAGCTATCATCAATTCCCGTATTCAACTGCTTCGGCCTTTTAATCCTGACCGGAATCATCGGCGCATTGATTGTTAAAGGACGACAGAGTTAAATACTTCTTTTGTTTTGAACCCCTGTTCCGGCATCAGCAAACTCATGACTTCATTTTTCCTTTTTTCCTTTAGTTTTTCCGACTCTGATCGCACAGTTTTCTGCCGATCTATTTAAAGGCGAAAAAATCGAATTGCTGTCAGAATGAGACGATTTAGTTTTTATCGACAAGAAAAAAATTTCAAAAACCATTAATCAGAGTCTGTCCGCAAACTCGTTCAACGCATGAAAGATAAGCCCGGACAGGCGCTCCGAGTTTCTGATTTTCATTTGTGCAGCAAATCGAATATGGGTCTTGACAATACGGGGATGAAATAATATAAAAGGAAAGAATCGGTTTAACCATAAGCTGGATTTTGTTTTGACGTCCTATTTGTTTTTCTTTTGAAGAAGAATTCAGCGCCGGGAAATTTAATTTTTTTTTGAGGATTTTGAAATCAAATTCATGAAATTTTCAAAGATTTTAAAACTTTCAGGAGGGGTGTGCTCATGAGGAGCATTTTTTCGTCTTTTCGGGTGTTTTTCCTTTTTTCTGTGATAGTTGCCATGATTTTTGCAGAGGTCATAGCGGGAGCTGCCTGGTATGGCGGCGGCTGGACCAAGCGTCAGTCGATAACGATAGATCATACGAAGGTTGATTCTGATCTGAATGATTTTCCTGTATTGCTGACGGGGGCGAATGTTGATTCAACGCTGTTTGCAGGCGCTAAAAGCGACGGATCAGACATAGTTTTGACGGCTGACGATGAGGTAACTCGGCTAAAGCGGGAGTTAGTGAGTTACGACGGTACGGCTGAGAGCATGGAGTTGTATGTAAGGGTTCCCCTGTTGTCGTCGAGTGTGGACACGGTGATATACATTTATTACAGGAATTATTCGGCGAATGAGGCGAACGATCCTGACACCTGGGACGGTAATTATGTTTCTGTTTATCATATGTATGATGGTCCTTCCAACACGATAACAGACAGTACGGTTAATGGATTTGACGGAACGAAGGGAGCAACCCTGAGCGTCGAGATAGACGGCAAAATAGGCGAGGCTCAAGACTTCGATCATTCGTGGATAGACTGCGGCGTTCATTCAGAGTTTAATTTACGTCAGTATTTCACGGTTGAATGCTGGGGATATCCTGACGCGAATCAATATAACGGAGCGTTGGTAGCGCATGATATGAATTCGACGGGTCGTCAGTGGGATTTGATACAGATGGGTGGAAGCGGGACGTGTTACACGACGCTTCAGGTAAGGAAGAACAACAGCGATCAAAGGATTCACGGCGGTTATCCGACGATGAACGCCTGGAATCACATAGTCGCTGTATACAATTACACAACGGAGAAGGCGATATATTTAAACGGCGTGAAGTCATCGAATGCGGGTAACGGCGATCTTGACGATGCGCCTAATACGACCTTGCTGATCGGGACTCATTATGAGTATACCTGGGGTCATCATCCCGGTTTTCTGGGAGGCATCGACGAATTAAGGATATCGAACGTTTCCCGGAGCGATGCATGGGTACTGGCGAGTTATCGGAACCAGGACGATCCGGCGGCATTTTCCTATGCAGGATCGGAGGAATCGGGTTGTGACGGAGATCAGGACGGTTATAGGAATCCTGATACTGATCCGTTGGATTGTCCGGGATTCCCGACAGAGCTTGACTGTGACGATTCTGATCCTAACACTTATCCGGGGGCGCCGGAGATATGCGATTACAAGGACAATCAGTGCGAGGGTGATGCCGGATACGGTCAGGTGGATGAGGGAGCGGACCCGTTGGATAATGACGGGATATGTCCTGACGGCGATTTAAGCGGAACAGCGGGTGATGCGCCTTGTACAGGAGGAGCGACGACTGATTGCGACGACAACTGCCCTGATGATGCGAATGCCGATCAGGCGGACGAGGACAGCGATGGAGTAGGAACGGTCTGTGATAATTGTCCGGGGGATTACAATCCAGACCAGGCGGATTCTGACGGCGACGGTATTGGCGATTCCTGTGATTCCGACATCGACGATGACGGTATTTTAAACGACGACGACAATTGTCCTGAGGTTTACAATCCGGACCAGGCGGATTCCGAGGAGGGGACTCCGAGCGGGATGGTCGGATATTGGACCTTTGACGACGGAGCGGGTTCAGAGGCATCGGATTATATGAATCAGCATCCCGGTTTGATACACGGAGCGACCTGGACGACGGGCAAGCTGGACGGAGCGTTAAGTTTTGACGGGATAGACGATTACATTGATGTAGGAGATTTGGGGATAGAGGGAAATGACGCCCGCTCGATAGAATGTTGGTTTTATCCTTATGTGGATGAGACGCAAATGAGTTATTGGGAAGGACTGGCGACCATAGGCACGGACGACGGTCCTCAGCTTCATTCTTACGTTCTGTTGGTCAACAACGTAGATTCGCCGTGCGGCAGTCCCTATGTTCATACCATCGGCGGACATTATTATCTGTCCAATACTTGCGGGAATACGAAGGTAAGCGAACTGGGAATAAATCAATGGCATCACGCGGTACTGACGCATAACGGCAGCCATCAGGAACTCTATATTAACGGGCAACTCGATGACTCCTCGGATTTAACTCTTGAAACTGATGCCGGCATAACGGTAATCGGCAAACGGGCTATAGGAAACGGGGCATTTTTTGAAGGAAAAATCGATGAGGTTGCCGTATATAATCGAGCCTTGTCAGCATCTGAGATTGCTGATCATTACAACAACGGATCAGGCAAGAAGTATGTTATAGAGGAAGGCGACGGAGTAGGCGACGTATGCGATAATTGTCCTGATGATTTCAATCCGGATCAGTCTGACGTGGACGGCGACGGCATAGGCGACATGTGCGATGCCGATTATCATACGCCGACGCCTGTTCCGACGCCCTTGCCGCCGACTCCGACCATGCTCCCGACGGTAATGTCGGAATGGAGCGAAGATACGACTGTCAATCTTAGCGTAGCTGATGTTTCAGATTATAAAAGCGGTCATCGCATCATAAACGACGGGACAGACGGATACATCGTCGTATGGACTAGCGATCTGGTGTATGCTCAGCGTTTCAGCGATACGGGCGTTAAAATGTGGGGACTTGACGGAGCCCTGGTGAGCACGAATGCATCAAGCAACGGCTCTGCGCGAATATGCACCGACGGTTCCGGCGGCGCTTTGGTGTTCTGGAAGGATTCCAGAAACGGCAACGAAATATGGGGACAGCGTATAAGCGGCTCCGGGCAGCGGCTATGGGACGACGAAGGCCTTCAAATATCACCTTCGGGCATCGATGCCGGTTGTGTTTTTGTTGTTTCAGATGATCAGGGAGGAGCATTCATAGCCTGGTATTACAACGGCGCCTACTGTCAACGCGTCGATTCGTCGGGAACGGTTTTATGGACGACTCAACTCGATCGTGAAAGCAATTCTCCCTGGGGAGTGAAACTCGAAAAGGACGGTCAGGGCGGCATTATATTAACCTGGTGCGCGCAGGTTTACGACGACGATGATATTTACGTTCAACGGGTGAACAGCGACGGGGAGAGACTCTGGGGACTTTACGGAACCTGCATTTGCAGTGCCAATGATACTCAATATTGTCCCAGAATACTGGCGGACGGTTCAGGAGGGGGATTGTTCCTGTGGATCGACGCTAGAGGAGGCATTGACCGTCTTTATATGCAGAAAGTCACATCCGGAGGTGTGGCCGATTGGAATGAAGATGGGATATGCGTGTTTTACGGAGATAGCGACAGCTACGGACATGCTTTCGTTTCGGATGGAGCCGGCGGAGCTATCGTCACCTGGTTGTGCAATAATGACTCCAACATGTATGCCTCCAGAATAGATGCTTCAGGCAATTCCGTATGGGGAGGCTATACCGCGTTGACCGACCATGGTCAGGTGAATGATGTATCGGATTCGCCTTACCAGACGGTCAGCGACGGAAGCGACGGCGCCATAGCCTTCTTCTCCATATATAACCAGACTGATTCACGCTACGAGATTCATGCTCAGAGGATTAAACGCAACGGCGTTTTACCGTGGGGCATCAACGGAGTAGTCTTATGCGATAATGACACAGGGAATCGCAGTTGCGCCCGAGCTGCACCTTGTGAAGGCAATGAGGGCGGAGGTTTGTCATGCTGGCGCGACTACAGAAACGGAACAGGCGATCTTTTCGTTATGGGCATAGACATAAACGGTATAGCAGGGAATCCTTGCACGGCCATTGGGACGCCGACGCCTGCTTACAGCGCCACGCCAGAAGCGCCCACGCCTACTGTTGCACCGACTTCGACGACGAGCTGGAGTCTTATGGCGACGGAGGGATTGCGCGTATCAGAAAGTCAGACTAACCAGGACAGTCACAGGATCATAGCAGACGGTTACGGCGGATATATTGTCGTATGGTCGCATGATGAAGGACAGGGCAAATTAGCTGACGTATGGGCTCAGAAATTCGATGAAAACGGGGCCAGGCTGTGGGGCGCCGAAGGGGTAAAAATATGCGCCAGAAACGGGGCCCAGGAATATCCCCGTTTGTGTTCGGACGGAGCTGGCGGAGCGTTTGTATTCTGGAAGGATGCCTGGAATTCGAATACCATATACGGTCAAAGGATAGGCGCTGACGGCATCACGCTATGGCAGGAAAACGGGATTCAATATGCAGCAACGGCAGCGGGAGCTTCCTGCCCGTTTGCTGCTTCTGACGACCAGGGCGGCGCTTACGTAATCTGGGATTCCAATACGGGAATCCATTGTCAAAGAGTCGATGCGAATGGAGTTCCCTATTGGGCGGAACCGCTGTTGCTGGCGGCGAACGGAATGGGACCCAAAATCGCCGGCGACGGACAGGGCGGCGCGTTAGCTGTCTGGAACGAGGCGCGTGGAACAACGGGTGAAGATGTATATGTTCAGAGGCTGGCGCCCGACGGGACCAAGTTGTGGGGTGAAAATGATCTCTGCATATGTCAGAAAGCCAATAATCAGAACTGCGGCCGCGTCATCGGGGGCTCGGACGGTTCCGGCTTGTTTTTATGGGTGGATCAAACCAACAGCGAAGTTTATATGCAGAAGGTTTCAGCGGCCGGCGCAGCAGAATGGACTGCAGACGGCATTGAAGTCAGCGCGGGTCAATGCAACCAGGGGCATGCTTTCGTATCCGACGATAACGGCGGAGCGATTATTACTTATATAAAATCTCAAGAAAACAATTTATATGCGAAGCGGATCGATTCCACGGGTACGGAGGTTTGGGCGTCTGAAACCCAGTTGACGGATCACGGCGGCGTATATTTCATTTCTTATTCGCCCCATCAGACCGTTCAGGACGGACTGGGCGGAGCCATAACGTTTTTCACTTATGATAATTCTGGAGAATCCCGGTATGAAGTCGTCGCCCAGAGGGTTTCCGGCGACGGTTCTCTACCCTGGGGAATAAACGGAGCAGTATTAAATTATGCGGCCACGGGGACGCGGGAATGCGTCCGCGGCGTTTCGTGCAGCGCCGGCGGCGGAGGAGCGCTGGCTTGCTGGCCGGATACTCGAAACGGGACGAAGGACCTCTATGTAATGGGCATAGACGTTGACGGCTTATTAGGATACCCCTGTGCGCCTTTAGGTACGCCGACGCCTGCGACGCCTTCGCCGACTCCGACGCCGACGATTCCATCAACCTGGAGCGACGATCCGTCGGTCAATCTGAGAGTCAGCAAAAATCAAATTCGACAGGATTCGAGTCTTCGGATTATTTCGGATGATCAGGGAGGATATGTGGTATCCTGGCTGTACGCAGGAGATGTCTATCCTCAAGGATTGTACGCACAGCGATTTAATTCCGCGGGTAATCGCATGTGGGGGCCCGACGGAACGGCGATATGCACCGATACCGTGAAGACCTGGGGATCGCGCATGTGCAGCGACGGAACGGGAAGTATCTTTTTCTTCTGGACCGACGAACGCAATCCCAACGCCGAGGTATGGGGTCAGAAAGTCGATTCTGACGGAAACCTTTTATGGCCTGCAGGAGGAAAAAGAATATCGCCGGCCTGGTTGGACGCCAACTGTCCTTTCGCTGTTCCTGACGGAGAGGGCGGAGCCTTCATCGTATGGCAGGGCGACGGAGATTTTTGTACCAGGATCAACGCTAATGGTGAATCGATGTGGAATGCACCAGTTCAACTAGGAAGCGCCAATTGGGGAAGTCCGAAAATCGCACTGGACGGAACCGGCGGAGTAATCGTTGCCTGGTATCAGTATGATTCATCGACTTCGAACGATATATACGCACAACGTCTTACTTCCGGCGGCGCTGAATTATGGGGAGCCGGTGGAATCTGCATATGCAACGGCAGTAATAATCAGGGGTGTCCGCGATTGACGTCGGATGGAGCCGGCGGCGGATTCTTCATATGGCGCGATCAGCGATATGGCTCGTATTACGCCGTCTTCATGCAGAGAGTATTGTCGGACGGAACCGTTGCCTTAAGAGGAGACGGAATAAGGGTTTCTCCTGATTACGTACAAAATTCCGGTCATTCGGTTACGACAGACGGAGCCGGCGGGGCTGTAATACTCTACTGCGGCAATGATTCCAATTTTTATGCACGTCGTTTTGATCATGACTGCACAGACATTTGGGGCGGACCGGTTACTCTGACGGACCACGGCAATATCCAGGAAGTCGCCTACTCCCCTTATCAGGCCGTATCGGACAACAACGGGGGCGTCATCACGGTTTTCACGGCGTTAAACAGCGTGGAATCCAGATCGGAAGTCACTGCGCAAAGGATAACGTTAAATGGTAATCTTCCGTGGGGTATGAACGGACTGACTCTCAGTCATTATTATGGCGGATGTCCCCGTGTCGCCGGTTGCCTGGAAGATACGGGAGGAGCTTTAGCATGCTGGTCGGATCAGAGGGACGGTTCAGCTTCATTGTATGTAATGGGAGTAAACATAAACGGCGAATTGGGAGCGCCTTGTTGCTTGTTGCCTACGCCGGGACCTTCCACGCCCACGCCGATGCCGACTGTCACCGCTACTCCCGAAGCGACTGCGGCATGGAGCGACGATCCTGCCGTGAATTTAAGAGTGTCTGAAACTCAAACGGCTCAGGACAGTCATAGAATAATTGTCGACGGTTACGGTGGATATTTCGTAGTATGGGAAAATTCTCAGAACATATACATTCAGCATTTCGATCAGGACGGCAACCGTTTATGGGGACCGGAAGGACTGCTGATTTGTTGCGATTCCAATTCGCAGGAGAATCCGAGAATCTGTTCGGATGGCGCAGGCGGCGTTTTCTGTTACTGGACGGATTCCCGTACTGTCGGGACCTCTTCTTATGCCGTTTGGGGGCAGCATATCGGATGTGACGGAAACCTGTTATGGCGTGAAAACGGTATTAGAATATCACAGGATGACGTAAATGCCGGTTGCTCCTTCTGCGTTCCCGATGATCAGGGAGGTTCTTACGTCATCTGGCAGTATGGCGGAGAAGGTTCTTATTGTCAGAGGATCGACCGTGAAGGGGAATGGATGTGGGCGCAACCTGTAAGCCTGGCCTTAGCCGGATGGGGAAACAAGATAGAGCAGGACGGTCAAGGCGGCGTACTGTTATGTTGGTGCGACAACCGTGGAGAGACAGGAGACGACATTTACGTTCAAAGATTGGATGCTTCAGGCAGCAAGCTTTGGGGAACCCAAGATTTATGCGTCTGTCAGGCAACGGATTCACAGGAATGTCCCCGGATACTGGCCGACGGTTCGGGCGGAGCGTTCATACTTTGGTCCGACTACAGGGACGGAATGAACAAGCAGCTATATATGCAAAAAGTGAACTCGGCCGGTTTAACGGAATGGACCGAAGACGGGATTTGTCTGTATAGCGGTTCAACGGACGGACGCTGTCACAGTATAGTTCCCGACGGCAGCGGCGGGTTCCTGGCAGCCTGGAAGGACCTGACGGATTACAACAACATGTACGCCCTTCGTATAGACGCAACCGGTAATGATGTGTGGGGAGCGCCTCTGCAGTTGACCGATCACGGTGAGGCATTCCACCTGGCGTCCTCTCCCTATCAGATGGTTCTGGACAATGCCGGCGGAGCCGTGTTGTTTTTTACTCGAAACAATGCGACCGAAGGATATGAAGAAATAGACGCGCAAAGGATTATGCCCGACGGTTCTTTACCCTGGGGAGTAAATGGATTGACGCTGGCTTACAATGCCGCCGGCAATCGCAGATGCGCCCGGGGAGTTTCCTGTTCGACAGGCGGCGGAGGCGCCGTAGCCTGTTGGTCAGACACACGAGAAGGACAAAAAGTCCTTTATCTCATGGGCGTAGATTCTAACGGCGATATCGGCGATCCTTGTTATGCCGAAGGAACGCCCACACCGGTCGCTCCCTCGCCTACTCCGACGCCTGTTCCGCCGTCGGAATGGAGCAGCGATCCGACGGAGAATCTTCGCGTAAGTAAAGTTCAGATAAATCAGCCCAACAGTTTCAAAATATTTTCGGACGACGGAGGTTATTTCATATTGTGGGCTCATCGTGATTGTTCGAATGAATACAGCGTTCATATACAGAAATTTAATGCTTCGGGCGCACGGATGTGGGGAAATGACGGAATATGTCTCGATCAAGGAGACGTCGAAGATTGGGGAATGCGCATGTGCACGGACGCCTCAGGCGGCGCCGTAGCGTTCTGGACAGACTCCAGCGGTTCGCAATACGCTATAAAAGCTCAAAGAATAAGCAGCGACGGGAACATGTTATGGAATGAAGAAGGCGTATCTGTTTCGCCTTTCTGGCTTTCGGCCCGATGTCCCTGGGCGGCATCAGACGGTCAGGGCGGCGCATATATTTGCTGGCAAGGCGACGGCGTTTACTGTCAAAGAGTGGACTCGAACGGCAATATAGCCTGGAACTATCCCAAACAGCTTTCAACCGACGCTTACGGCGGCATAAAACCTGCTCCTGACGGACAGGGCAACGTCTTGCTTGCGTGGTATTTCAATGACGATACAACCGGTTATGATATCTATGTTCAGAAATTAGATCAGAACGGCACGGAATTATGGGGTTCAGGAGGTATCTGCATCGCTCAGGCTTCTAATGCCCAGCAATGTCCCCGCCTTGCAGCCGACGGTTCTGGGGGCGGATTCTTTATCTGGGAAGATCAGAGGTCAGGGTCTGCCAGTCTTTATATTCAGCATGTACAGAGCGATGGAACCGTGTCGGGGCTTCAAAATGGAATTAATCTATCGTCAGGGACAGCAATCCAACAGGGTTATTCGGTAGTTTCCGACGGCACGGGAGGCGCTGTTGCGTGCTGGTGGGCTAATGACGGGAATATATATGCCAGGCGTGTCGATTCATATTTGTCTGATGTCTGGGGAACTTCCATACAGTTGACGAACCACGGTAATGTAACCGAGATGGCTTACTCGCCTCATCAGGGGGTCTCCGACAATGCAGGAGGCGCCATAGTCTTTTTCTCAGTTTATAATTCGACTGAGGGACGCAATGAAGTAACGGCGCAGAGAGTAACGTCATTGGGGACGCTTCCCTGGGGCGATGACGGAGTAACGCTGAGCATTTATGATCCTCAATGGAATCATTGTCCGCGGGGCGCTGCATGCAGCAGTCCCGGAAGCGGCGGGGCCCTGGCGTGCTGGCGAGATAATCGTGAAGGCGTGCCGGCCTTATACGTCATGGGTATCAATTTGGACGGCGAATTGGGCGATCCCTGCTCGGTAGTGACGACGCCGGTACCGCCGACTGTAACGCCAACTGTCGTTCCGACGGGAGAAACATCCTGGAGCGATGATCCGGAAACAGGATTAAAAGTAACGGATATGCAGGCGAATCAGCAGTCTCATCGCGTCATATCGGACGGCCTGGGCGGCTATTTTGTTCTGTGGCATCAAAGCGGATACAGCCAGAACGACATCTATATCCAAAGGTTCAACGAATTCGGCGCCAGAATGTGGGGACCTGACGGGATTGCCGTAACCGGAGCTGACAACGGCCAGGATTATCCGAAGGTGAGCGCGGACGGCGCCGGCGGAGCATATATTTTCTGGCAGGACAATCGAGACGGAACAACCCCTCAACAGATATGGGGACAGCATTTAAACAGCGATGGTCAAAATTTATGGATGGAAAACGGCATTCAGATTTCCCAGGATGACGTTCAGGCATCGTGTCCTTACACGGTATCCGACGATCAGGGAGGGGCTTATGTCGTCTGGCAGAATTACTCCAACGGTTCCTACTGTCAGAGGATCGGCTGGGACGGCTCACCTTTGTGGGCGACTCCCGTACCCCTGGCTGAAGGCGGATGGGGCAACAAGATAGCCCGCGACGGACTGGGCGGAGTTATTCTGGTCTGGTATGAAACCAGGGGAGCGGCTGACGATGATATTTATGTGCAGAGACTGGCGTCTGACGGAACGAAACTCTGGGGTGAGGACGATCTATGCATATGTCAATCAGCGGGTTATCAGAGTTGTCCACGTTTGATAAGCGATGGAGCCGGTGGCGGTATTTTCTGCTGGCAGGATAATCGAAACGGATATTACATGGTATATGCGCAGAAGGTAACGGCTGACGGCAGCGTTGCCTGGACGGCTGACGGCGTCTGCATCGGTTGCGCAGGCTTTACGCCCACGCCGGTTCCCACGGGAACGCAAGGCCCGTCTCAAACGGCAACGCCTACTGCGACAGGTACTTCTATACCCGGACCTTCTTATCCGGCCCCGCCCTATGAATATCCGGCGCTGGTTTCAGACGGCGCAGGCGGAGCTATACTGACCTGGCTCTGCTCTAACGATGCCGATATGTATGCAGTCAGGCTCGATGCATCAGGTTCAGAAGCCTGGTTTGAACCAAAGAAGTTGACGGACCATGGAAGCGTAGACAGCGTAGCTTACTCTCCGCATCAAACCGTCAGTGACGGATTGGACGGAGCTATTGCCTTTTTCACGGTTTACAACGGACTGGAATCGAGACAGGAAATAACCGCTCAACGCGTCACAGCCGACGGCGACTTACCCTGGGGCATAAATGGAGTGGCCGCAGGTTATCATTCTGCCGGTTCTCGTGAATGCGCCAGAGGCGTATCTTGTTCGCTGGGCGGAGGCGGTGCGCTGGTCTGCTGGCCGGACGGCAGAAACGGATATTACGATCTTTACCTGATGGGCATTAACCTGGACGGCCAATTAGGCGATCCCTGCACCTTAATGGGAACGCCGACACCTGTTTCTCCTACGCCGACGCCTTTACCGACGAGTCCTTCGGAGTGGAGCCTTGATCCCTCTGAAAACCTGAGCGTATCGGTGAACCAGGTCAATCAGGGAACTCACAGGATAGCGTCGGACGAGCTGGGCAATTATTTTGTCGCCTGGGTATATGAAGGCGGCACGGGTCCTACAGGCGTATGGGTCCAGAAATTCAACGATCTGGGCAACCGTATGTGGGGTCCGGACGGCGTTTCCCTTTGTTCGGAAACAAATGAAAACTGGGGTATGAGAGTATGTCCTGACGAAAACGGCGGTGCATTTTGTTTCTGGACGGAAACGAAAACGGGCGGCTATCAAATCTGGGGACAGCACATTGATGATGACGGCAGTTTATTGTGGGACGCCGGCGGAAAAAGAATGTCTCCCTTCTGGATATCCGAATCAGGTTGCCCCTGGTCGATACCTGACGGAAGCGGCGGCGCTTACCTCATGTGGCAGGGAAGCGACGGCGGTTATTGCGACAGAATTGATTCTGCGGGTGAAAGCGTTTGGACATCTTCTGTCATGATAACGGGAGACAATTGGCCGGGAATGAAGATAATTAGAGACGGTAACCAGGGAATCATTGCATCCTGGTATGCAAACGACCCGACGACAAACGATGATATTTTTGCTCAGAAAATCGCTGCTGACGGTTCAATATTGTGGGGGCAGGATGGCGTAACGGTATGCGGAGCTGATAATTATCAGCAATGTCCGCGCCTTATTTCAGACGGAGCGGGAGGCGCTTATATCGTCTGGAAAGATAATCGGGACGGCGTGAACAGGCAGCTTTATATGCAGAAAGTCGACAGCGATGGAAATATCAAATGGTTGTTCGACGGTATAAATGTGTCCAACGGTTATATCCAGCACCGGGGTTACTCTGTCGTTTCTGACGGCGCCGGCGGAGCTATCGCGTCCTGGCCGTCGAACGACGACGGCAACATGTATGCTGCGCGTATAAATGCTTCAGGGACAAATGTATGGGGTCAGCCAGTCGCGCTGACGAATCACGGCAGCCTGAGCAATCTGACATATTCGCCCGATCATGCAGTTTCCGACAATACAGGCGGTTCAATCGTACTTTTCGTAACTGATGATCCTGTTGACTTAAGGTATGAAGCGACAGCCGTGAGGATAGCGTCTGACGGTTCGTTGCCCTGGGGGATAAATGGATTGGCATTAGGCATTTATGAATCAAACTGGGGATACTGCATCAGGGGAACGGAATGCGCTGAAGGTTCGAGCGGCGTGCTGGCTCTCTGGGTAGATTCGAGAACGGGTTCCAACAAATTATATGTAATGGGCATCGACTACAACGGCATGTATGGTAATCCATGTTCCTCTTTAGCCACCTCCACGCCGATACCTGCTTCGCCTTCGCCGGAGCCGCCGACAATTACTCCGGTTAATCCGACCCAAACGCCTGTTCCTCCGTCTCCGACTGAAGTTCCGCCGACAGCGACGGAAGCGCCCCCCACGCCTGATCCCGGCGCCGGCGGACCGCCTGAATTCGGCGAAAAGGCAGAGATTCTCCGGGATGCGCAGTGCGTGCATGACGGTGAAACGCGACACCATTTATCCGTCACTGACTGGGACGCTGACGGCAAGCTGGACTTACTGACCGGTCTGGGCGACGGCAGGGTCAGCCTGTGTCTGAACGACGGAACCGTGAATGCGCCGCACCTGCAGGCGAGCGCGTTCGTAACCAGAGGACAATACGGCGGCGTCGAAATAGACGTGGGCGAGGACGCAGCGCCGATTTATTATGACTGGAATGCCGACGGCAAGCGTGATCTGCTCGTTGGAAAATATATGGGCAGGGTAGCGTATTACGAGAACCTGGGAATGGACGACAGCCCGCTTTTCGATCTGGCGGAAGATATGACTGCGGGATACGGGCTTCTGGACGTGGGAAATAATTCGACGCCTTTTGCGGTCGACTGGAACAACGACGGCAAGGACGACCTGCTGGTAGGATCAGCAGACGGTTATGTCACTCTCTTCACTAATACGGGAACTAATGGAGCGCCGGAACTGGATGCGGGCGTGAATCTGCAGGCAGGCTACGGAGTTCTGGATGCGGGTTCGCTGGCTGCTCCTTATGTGGTCGATTGGAATGTCGACGGCAAAAAGGACCTGGTAGTAACGACGTCCGAAGCTCCTTACAGGATGGTTTTATATCAGAATGAGGGAACCGATGCAGCGCCTCAACTGGGCGACGGCGTGGTTCTGTATGACATCGACAGCCCGGTGGTTCTTTCCTCCGGCACAGGCTGGGATTTCGCGGACCTGAACGGGGATGCCCTGGATGACCTGGCGATAGTCGCGAACGACGGCGCGGCAATGTATTATCCGAATTATGGAACGAACAATTCCCGCAGTTACACGGAATCGCTTTTCATCCCCGGCGCGAACATGTCGCATATATTCAAAAAGCCGAAAGCGCCCAGGGCGATCGATTGGGATGAGGACGGACTGAAGGACCTGCTGATAAGTGCGGGCAACCAGGGACGTCATTACGTGATATTCAATTCGGGAACGCCCGGGAGTCCGGTATTCAGCAAACAGAAACTGTTGACGACGATATCAGGAGATCACATCGGACTGGATGTTTACTACAAGAGTCCCGAAGTTATCGATTGGGACAACGACGGCAAGAAGGACCTTCTGGTCACTAAAATGCCGTCCGGCTGGGTGCAGGGATACACTTACCTTTATTTGAACCAGGGAGAGAATTACGAGCCGGAATTCGGCGATCCCCAGTTATTGACCATGATGGGTTATGCGCCGCTGGGTTATTCGGCCATGGGCGTCGAGACAGCCGACTGGAACGAGGACGGCAAGAAGGACGTGCTGATGGGCAGACATATGAACTGGGGCTGCGGATATTTTCAGTCTGCGTTTTTGAATGAAGGCACGGATGCTTCGCCGTACCTGGGTTATTTCAGCATCTTGAAGGTGCAAACGAGACCGATGTACGGCAATCTTTTCGCCAGTCCTCATGTCTGGGACTATGAAGAAGACGGCGATCCGGACATCATCATTAATGACCCGGACGACGGTAAGTATCTCAATAAATACACGAACCAGGGTTACGGGTCCGTGATGCCGACGCTTGAGGATTCCGGAAGGCTGGAAGCTTCATACGGTTATGTGCAGGGCGGATACTTGACGTTTCCGGACGTAACGGACTGGAACGAAGACGGCAGAAAAGACCTCATCCTTGGTCAGAACGGCGGCATATACCATTATTTGAACACTCAGACGACCCGAACGTCGCCTGCGGAATTGCATGATTTTGAAGTGACGGCAGTGGAGACTGACTCCATAACTCTCGGTTGGACAGACCCGAGCGAATCCGACATCAAGGGAGTCATGATCGTGCGGTCCGGCGTGCCTATAGACTGGCGGCCTTCCGACAGGCAGCATTACCATGTGACTCCGGGCGTAGAGGTATCGCCGGGAGTGGAAGTAGTTTACCATGCGGAAGCTGAGAAAAACGGCAAGGGATGGTTTGAAGACACCGGTCTGCAGTTGGGCAAGACATATTATTACCGTATATTTGCATATGATCGCGTCCTTCCGGCCTATTCCAGGCAGGGCGTACAGGCGTATGCGGTAACGGGAGAACCGACAGCCACGCCTGTACCTCCGACAGAAACAGCGGTTCCGCCTTCGCCGTCGCCTGTAGAGCCGACGGTATCGCCGGTTCCGGCAACGCCGACTATTACAATACCGACGCCGGTCCCCGGAGCAGCCGGACCTCCGGAGTTTTCAGCGCCCTATGCGATTGTTAAGAAGGCGCAGCCTGTAAGTCCGGGAAATCAAGGTTTCAATTTATGCGTCACCGACTGGAACGATGACGGCAAGTTAGACCTGCTGGCGGGTATGGGCACCGGAAATCTAAGGTTATGTTTAAACGACGGTACAGAAACTGAACCGCACCTGGCCGGTTGCTCGATGGTATCCACCAATTACGGTTATCTGAGCGTAGGCGGCAATGCTGCTCCTGTCCATCATGATTGGAACGATGACGGCGTAAGAGATTTACTGATAGGAAATTCAAGCGGAATGGTCACTTATTACGTGAATCTTGGAACAGAAGCAGCGCCTGAATTCGGTTATGGAGTGAGTCTGGAGGCCGGTTACGACTGGCTCGACGTGGGTCAGGACGCCAAACCCTTTGTAGAGGATTGGGACAATGACGGCAATGACGACCTTCTGGTCGGCTCCTTCGCAGGCTATGTTTATCTTTTCATGAACGTAGGAACCGCGGGCTCTCCGCAGCTTGATGCCGGGACTCCTCTCCAGGCGGGTTATAACACGATTGACGCAGGCGCAGAAGCGAATCCCTGGGTTACTGACTGGAACGGCGACGGCAAAAAAGACCTGATTGTTTCCACAAGAAGCAAACCCTATAGAATGTTTCTTTATGAGAACAATGGTACGGACGCTGCTCCTTCATTCGATTCGGAAACGGCCTTGTATGATGAGGGCGACAAAGTCGTCTTGTCTAAATTGATGGGATGGTCGTTCGCTGACATGAACGGAGACGAAAATGAGGACCTGGCGGTTCTGTCCAACATAGGCAGCGCCATGTATTACCCGAATCACGGTACCGACGCATCCAGGATTTACGAGGATGCTCTCTATATTGAAGGAGATCAGGACGCTTCCATGTTCGGAATACTGGGGATTCCCAGAGTCGTTGATTGGGATGAAGACGGGTTGAAAGATTTATTCATGGCGATCCGGGGCAACGGACGTCACTACGTGATTTTCAACTCCGGGACGAACGGGTCACCTGAATTCCGCAGCCAGGAACACATAACGACGACGACAGGTCGAAAGATCGGCTTCGGTTGGTATCAGAGTCCCGAAATCGTCGACTGGAACGACGACGGCAAAAAAGACCTTCTGATAACGAAGCTTCCCGATGGTTATGTCGGCATGGGCTTCACTTATCTCTATATGAACACGGGCGAAAATTACGATCCGCAATTCGGTGATCCGCAGATAATCTATTCTGATGGGTATACTCCTTTGGGCAGATTCCCTGTCGCCGTAGAGACAGCCGATTGGGACTCAGACGGCAAGAAGGACGTACTGGAAACGCTTATGGGCAACAACGCTTCCTATCCCGTAGCTTTTATCAATAATGGAACGGATGAATCGCCGCAATTCGACGTTTTTTCCTTTGATATGCTCATACCTGACCAGTCCGGCCCCATCTTGGGCAGCATATTCTCCAATCCGCGCGTTTGGGATTACGAGGAGGATGGTGACCCTGATCTTGCTTTTTCAACCTGGGTTGACGATACTTTCGTTAAGCTATCGAACTTCGTCAATTTGGGGCCGGGTTATATGAATCTGCCTACATTACTGGATTGCGGAGCGCTGGAATCAGTTTTAGGACCGATTGAAGCGCCCATGGTGATCATACCGGAAATTACGGATTGGAATGAAGACGGCAAAAAAGACCTTTTAATGGGTAATTTCAACGCTATGTATGCCATGATGAATGTTCAAGCGGAACAGACATCGCCGGCTGAAGTCACCGATTTCAGCGTAGTCGGTACGGATACCGACGAGATAAGCCTGACCTGGACGGAACCCGACGACATTGACTATGCCGGAGCGATCATCGTGCGATCCGAATCGCCCATCGTATGGCGTCCATCCGACCGACAGCATTATCATATGTACGGTGGAGCGGAAGTTTCACCAGGGGTGGAAGTGATTTACAGCTCTAACACTGCGAAGGGCGATAAAGGTTCCTGGACCGATACGGGGCTTGATCCCGGCACGACGTATTATTATCGAGCATTCACTTTCGACCTGGTGTTGCCCTCGTATTCCGTCAACGGCGTGGAAATATCCGCCGCCACTTTAGCGTATACTCCAACGTCGATTCCGCCTTCTCCTACGCCCGTACCGACAGCTTCGCCGGCGCCTCTTGCAAATCTGCTCATTGGCAGCCAGGATATACGATTTGTACCGGTATTTCCTGACCAGGGCGAGGAAGTAACGATTGAGGCAACGGTGCACAATTACGGCGATTCAGCTTCCGGCGAATGCCTGGTGCGTTTCTTTGCCGACTACGGCGCGGGACCGCTGCAGATCGGTACGGATCAGGTTCTGCCGGCATTGGCGCCGGATGAAAGCGGGAGCGTCACTATGAACTGGACGGCCGTCTGCGATACGTTCATCACTGTAACGGCAGACATTCTGGACGAGGTTGCGGAATCTAATGAGACGGATAATTCCGGATCGAGAAACGTTCCCATCGTTTATTGTCCGGGAGCGGTAACAGTGACGTTGGCGCCGGAGATGCTGACTGGGGCTGTGGGTACGGAAGCTGAATTCGACATCACCGTAGTCAACGGCAACCTGGGTCCGGATACGTTCGATCTGGTCGTCACGGGCTCTTTACCTCAGAACTGGTATGAACTTGATACGGATCAGCTTGTCTTGAATGCAGGAGCGACAGGCGAAGCGGAACTGACCGTTTCGATCCCGGACGATTGCGGAGCTATAGGCGCGTATAATTTCGAAATCGTAGCCATCTCCTCGGCGTTGGGAATGAATTTCACGGACGATGCGGTTCTTGAAGCTACTTCGGACGTTGCCGTAACCGAACGGCATCCTGTTGACGGAACGATTTCAGGAAGCCGCGACGTATCCTTCATCTGGCATACTTCCGGCATGTCGGACTGCACGTTGTATTATCGCGAACAGGGCGCCGGCACGTGGAGCGAAATCGAGCTTTTGACGCTTGCCATGAACCATCATGCAGAAGTTGAGAATCTTGAGCGTAACACGGTTTACGAATGGTATGTGCAGGCCGATTCGACATGCGGAACGGTTGATTCGGCAGTCTGGACGTTCACGGTCGGCAACGGCGTTGTTTTCGATACAGACGTATACCAGTTCACTGTTGAACGAGACTATGACCAGCATGCTTCCGTGACGGTATACAACGAAGACGACGTGGAGCATGAGATAGAGCTGCATATTACGAATCCGAACGATGAATTGATCGTGAACTTCGTCGGTCCGGGAAGCGAAGATGAAACGATATTCCTGGCGCCGGGAGAAACAGAAGAAGTCGAGCTCGTGGTTCATGCGCAGGATGTGGAGAGAGCGAACCAGACGAAAGACAACCAGGTAGTATTCGAGAATCTCGTCATCACATTAACGGCTGATGAAGGGACGCAACCCATCACGGATGCTTCGCCCGCTGAGGTCAGCGTCAACTGGCCCCTGGTAGATTTCAGCATGACGGAAGAAAGCGAAGACCCGGTTACCCTGGTAAAGACGACATTGTTGTCCAATGCCGGCGATCCTTTGACCGACGTCAGGGTCCAGCCGGAAGGCGAGCTGCTGGATAAAGTCATTTTCCTGCCTCATATGGATCACGGCAAACTGAATACCGGCGAATCTCTCGAAGTGAAAGTCGAACCGGTCTTCCAACCGGGAGTAAACTCTATCACGGGTAATTTGAAAGCGACGGCCGCTGATGAGACAGTCTCCCTGCCGGTGACCTTCCAGTGCGATCCTCCGAAATCGCTTTATGAAGTGGTTGTGGAGGGCTCCGAATATTGTTACTCGATGGCTGACTGGTTCTGTACCAATCGTCCGACGATACGGATGAGCTTCAACGTATCATCTGTTTTAATAGAAAACGTGGAAACGGCAGTCATTTACACGTCGTTTGATCCACGGTCGGACGTCAGGCCGCATGACGTAGACCTTTACATCAACAATCATCTTATAGGCGAATTGAACGACATCGTACCCAGCGGAACTTACGGGTTCGCTTTTGATCCGGGGATACTCAACACCAATCCGACAGGAACGGCATCCAACAGCTTCACCATCATCACTCACCATTTCAACGGCGGGCATTACGTCGTATCAACGAATTCCCTGGTCTACCTGCAGCTTGAATCTTCGACGCATCATTTCTGTGCGGAGGACCAGACGCAGGCGGATGCTATCGGAGCTCTGATGCCGCACGTATGCGATGAGTTTACCTTCGATCTTGATCCGAGAGTGCAATCGGTCAGCATACTGGATGACGGCGATTCGCCGACGGGAGTATTCTTCCCTGGTGAAACGGTTCAGGTGAAGGTGAGGGCTGAGAATCCGCATCCCGTTTACGGATTCGATGTCGTATATACATTGAAAATAGACACGGACGGCGACACGGGAACGGTGGAATGGAACAGCCATGATGAAGGCGAAGACTGGAATGTCGAGATACCTCATAACAACGAGGCGTTCCATTCGTGGTACTGGACTGTTCCTTCAGGCTCTCCGACGATTCAACTGACCGTGGAAGCGCACGATGCGAACGATTACGAAGGAACGATCTATGATGAGCCTGGCTGGTTGTGGAATTTCGATGTAGGCGGCGGCATAACGGGTTACGTGCACGATGCGGTATCGGGCGATCCTATAGTCGGGGCATCGGTAACGGCGAGCGGCGGCTATCACGACGTCGACGGAACGGACGGCACGGGATATTATGAGATAGAACGATTGCCGAACGGGACTTACGACGTGACGGCAGGCTCTCCGGGATATACGGCGCAGACGATACAGGATGTGTCGATATCCGGCGCGGTAATAACCGGTCAGAACTTCGATCTTTACATCCCCACGCCGACCATGACGCCGACGGTAACGATGACGCCCACGATAACCATGACTCCGACCATAACCATGACGCCGACGGTGACGTTGACGCCGACAGTAACGGAAACGCCGACGCTGAGTCCCACCTGGACGCCGACTCCATTGTCGAGCGCCACGCCGACTCCGACGGCCAGCAGCACGCCTACAGCTACCGGCACGCCGACGGATACGCCTCTGCCCGCTCCTGATCTTTCGATCCTTAACCAGGATATCAGTTTCGATCCGAATTATCCGGAAGACGGTGAGGAAGCGACGGTTTCTGTTGAGGTATTTAATACCGGCAACCTGGCGTCCTCTGAATGTGCAGTGCGGTTCTTTGCGGATTACGGTTCAGGACCGCTGCAGATCGGCGCTGATCAGACCATAGGGGCGCTTGATCCTGATGAATCGACCTCCGTCGACCTTACCTGGACGGCCGTATGCGATGCCGTTATCAGCGTAACCGCTGATGCATTGGATGAGGTGGCGGAATCGAACGAATCGAACAACACGGGCGAACGGCATGCTCCGATCAAGTACTGCCCGCAGTCTGTCGCTCTCGACATGACGCCGGAGACTGATACCGCCACAGTAGGAACGACCCGCGAATTCATTATTTCAATATATAATGAGAACCGCGGCCCCGACACATTCTCGCTGCTGGTGACGGGCGCTTTGCCCGGCACGTGGCAACAACTGGATAAGGTCGAACTTGCGTTGAACGCGGGTGAAACCGGCACAGCCGTTTTAACGGTAACGATTCCCGACGACTGCGGAGCGATCGGTTCTTATGCGTTCCAGATAGTCGCCCATTCACAGCAGCTTGGCGTAAATTTCACGGATGAGTCCACGCTGGATGTTGTAGGCGACGTGACCATAACGCAACGGCACCCTGAAAACGGAGTAACCGTCGGCGGTCGCGACGTCACGTTCAGTTGTCTGACGTCTGCGGAATCCGATACGACGCTGTATTATCGTGAACAGGGGGCCGGGGAATGGATTGAAGCGGCTGTAGATGAAGATGCTGACGTGCATCAGAAGGAAATTGAAAACCTAGTCAGGAACTCCACGTACGAATGGTATATTCATGCTGAATCGCTTTGCGGGACAGTCGATTCAAGCGTCTGGACCTTTACGGTCGGAAACGGCGTTCTGTTCAGCCAGGACAGCTACGCCTTCACGGTCGACCGCGATTACGATCAGCATGTCCAGGTTGGAGTCTACAACCAGGATGTTACGGCTCATCAGGTAGAGCTGCACATCACTAATCCTAACGATGACCTGATAGTCAATTTCATCGGACCGGGCAGCGAGGATGAAACCGTCATCCTGGAACCCGGCGAAACCAGGGACATAGAGCTGGTTATTCACGCTCAGGACGTCCAGGCGGACGAGCAGGCCGGCGAGGTCTGTTTTAACAATACCGTTTTTACGCTGACCGCTGACGAAGACGGCGATCCCATCACTGATTCTGCGCCGTCATCGATCTGCGTAACCTGGCCGGTGGTCGATTTCCTCATGACGGTTGAGGATGAGGACCCGGTTACTCTTGTGAAAACGTTAAGGGTCGCCAACAACGGCGATCCGTTAACCGATCTGTCCGTGACGGCTCACAGCGGCTTATTAGGTCGCGTGCTCTTCATACCGGTAATCGATCATTATCTGTTGAGCGCTTCATCGCACGTGGATTTCGAGCTTGAACCGCTGTTCCAGCCCGGTGATACGTCCTTGTCAGGCGAATTGAAGGCTACGGCGGCCGGAGAGGAATACGAGCTGCCTGTGTCGTTTGCCTGCGATGCGCCCAAGTCGATTTACCAGGTAACCATTCCGGGATCGGAATACTGTTACCCCCTGGCGGCCTGGTTCTGCACGAACCGGCCGAACATTTCCATGGGATTCCATACTTCGGTCAACCTGGAGGATATCGACACAGCGGTCGTTTACACGACTTTCCAACCTCGTTCAGGCGTAAGGCCGCATTTCATCGATCTTTACATTAACGGTCATCTGATCGGCGAATTGAACGACATCATACCCGACGGGACTTACGGCTTTGCGTTCGATGCGGGTCATCTGCACTTTAATCCCAACGGATCGGCCCATAATACCTTCTCTATCAGGACGCAGCACTTCAACGGCGGTCATTACGTCGTTTCGACCAGTTCTCTGGCAGTGTTGATCCTGGATTCGACCACGGGTTACGTGTGTGCGGAAAGCCAGGCCCAGGCAGACAGCCTGGCGCTGACCTTCCCTCATTTCTGCGACGACATTACATTCGATCTCGATCCCAGGGTCCACACGGTACGCATTCTGGACGTCAACGGTCAGCCGACCGGCACGTTCTATCCCGGCGAAACGGTTCAGATAAAGGTGCGAGCTGAGAATCCGCATCCCATAGATACTTACGATACGACTTACACCTTGAAGGCGGATACCGACGGCGACACGGGAACAGTCGAATGGAACAGTCATGATGAAGGCGAAGATTGGGTCGTCTCATTAGATCACAATGCCGATATGGTTTACTCCTTCTACTGGACTGTGCCTTCCGGTTCGCCGACTGTCCAGTTCAAGATTGAAGCGCATGATACGAACGATTACGAAGGGACGATATACGATGAAACCGGTTGGGACTACCTGATACATGTCGGCGGCGGCATAACCGGTTATGTAAGGGACGGCGCTTCTTTCGATCCGATTGAAGGAGCAACGGTAACGGCAAGCGGCGGGTATCACGATCCTGACGGAACGGATACGTCCGGGTATTACAATGTGGAACGATTGCCGAACGGAACGTATAACGTGACGGCTGGAGCTGCGGGATACGCTCCGCAGACGCAGACCGGTCTTGAAGTGTCCGGCGACATTCTCGTCAACCAGGATTTCTTCCTGCTGACGCCGACCGCAACATTGACGCCGACTCTGAGTCCGACGCCGACGGTTACCCTGACCCCGACGGTTTCACCTACGCCTACGATCACGCAGACGCCGACCATCTCACCCACGCCGACCCTCAGTCCAACCCGAACGCCTACGGTTCAATCCACTTCGACGCCTTCTCCGACGGCCAGCTTCACGCCCAGTCCGAGCGCTACGCCGACCGATTCGCCTACGCCTGCGCCCGACCTGGTTATAACCAGCCAGGATATCGGATTCGATCCCTCCTATCCTGAAGAAATGGAATCGACCACGCTGTCAGCTACGGTTCATAACTATGGCGATGCCGTATCCGGCGAATTTTCGGTAAGATTCTACGTCGATTACGGCGGAGGATTGCGTCACGTAGGTTCCGATCAACCCGTCGGACCGCTGGCGCCGGACGAATCGGCAACAGTCACGGAAAGTTGGATAGCCGCCTGCGACAGCATCGTTTACGCAGTTGCAGACATTGACGAAGAAGTGCCGGAAACGAATGAATCCAATAATACCGGTCAAATCGAAGCGCCTCTTCTCTACTGTCCGCAGGCAGTTGCTATCGATCTTTCTCCTGAATTGAGAACGAAAAACGTCGGAACTGTAACCGAATATACGATTACAATTGAAAACGGGAACCTCGGACAGGATACCTTCGATCTTGTAGTCACAGGAGCGCTCCCGCAAGCCTGGTACCAATTCGACGTCGACCAGTTAATTTTGACCGCCGGCGACACGGGAACAGCCGAACTGACGGTTGAGATACCCGATGATTGCGCGCACCTGGGAACCTACGTGTTCCAGGTTGTTGCAAGCTCCCGCGAACTTGCGAATAACTATGTCGACGAATCGACCCTGGAAGTGGTCAGCGATATCTCAATTACGCAACGTCATCCGGCTGACGGAACTACCACGGGAAGCCGCGACGTTATGTTTAGTTGGCAGACTTCAGCGGCGGCCGACTGCACCTTGTATTACAGGGTGCAGGGAGCTGGAACCTGGAACGAGATTGCGGTATCCGAGAGTGAGACCAATCATCAGTATGAAGCGATCGGACTGGACCGTAATGAATCTTATGAATGGTATATCCATGCGGCATCCCTCTGCGGCGACACTGATTCGTCGGTCCGCAGCTTCTCGGTCGGCAACGGCATAGTCTTCACTCAGAACACATACCAGTTCACCGTGGAACGCGATTACGATCAGCCTGTCTGGATCGGCGTTTATAATCAGGACGTCGTGGCTCATACGGTTGTATTGAACATCGATAATCCCAATGATGACCTTATCGTTAATTTCGTCGGTCCCGGCAGCGAGGATGAGACGATCACGCTGCTTCCCGGAGAAAACCGCGATATCGAGCTGGTGATTCATGCCCAGGATATAGAGGCGAATGAGCTGCTTGGGGAGGTATGTTTCGACGATCTCGTCATAACGTTGACTGCAGATGAAGCGGGTGAACCTATTACGGATTCGGCTCCGACGACGATATGCGTCGAATGGCCGGTCATTGATTTTCTGCTGACCGAAGAGTCCGAAGAGCCTTATACGCTGGTTAAGACCATGCAGGTGACGAACAACGGCGATCTGTTGACGGATATGACCGTAACGGCGGAAGATGATCTGCTGGGAAGAGTCCTGTTCGTGCCCGTGATCGAGCATACCCGGTTAGAGAGCGGAGAGCATCATGATTTTCTGCTGGAACCTCTGTTTGAAATCGGCGAAAACACCTTATCGGGAACATTGCGCGCCGCTTCTGCAGGACAGGATGAGACGCTGGCGGTGAGTTTCAATTGCGAAGCTCCGAATTCGACTTATGAAGCGCTGGCTCCGGGAGCGGAAACATGTTACTCCATGGCCGGATGGTTCTGTACCAATCGCCCGAACATAAGCATGCGATTCCATGTAACTCTGGGCAACGAACCAGTGGAACAGGCGGCGGTTTATCTCAATATCACGCCCAGAAGACATCCGCCGAGACCTCACAACGTCAGGGCTTACATCAACAACCACCTGGTGGGCGAATTGCTGAACATGATACCGAACGGCGTTTATGCTTTCGGATTCGACCCCGGCATATTGAATATCAGTCCCGGCGGCACAGCGACCAATAAATTGAGCATAATAACGCAGCATTATAATGGCGGTCACTACTCCGTCACCACGAACAACCTGGTGGTGCTGCGCCTGGGTCCGAGCCTGGTCAGACTCTGCGCGGAAAGCCAGGAACAGGCTGATGCCCTGGCTGCGACGCTGCCTCATTTCTGCGATCCGCCGAATTTCGATCTTGATCCCCGGGTACAATCAGTGCAGATACGCACGTCGGACGGACAGAGCGTCAACACCTTCTATCCGGGCGAAGACGTCAAGATAACTGTCAGGGCTGAAAACCCGCATCCTCTGGACACCTACCATGTCGCTTACACGCTGAAGATAGACACTGACGGCGACACCGGCACGGTCGAATGGAACAGTCATGATGCGGGAGAGGATCGCGAAATCGTCCTGGAGCATAACGATCACGGATTCGTCACCTGGTACTGGCCGGTTCCCGGCGGAACGTCTCAGGTTACCCTTACGGTCGAAGCGCACGATGCCGACGATTACGAAGGAACGATCTATGACGGACCCGGATGGAACTGGGGATTCGCCGTCGGAGGCGGCATCACTGGTTATGTCAGGGACGGCGGCGATTACGATCCCATCGAGGATGCTTCTGTAACGGCAAGCGGCGGATACGGCGATCCGGACGGTACGGACAGTTCAGGATATTATGAACTGATGCGCGTGCCCAACGGGATGTATAACGTTACGGCAGGAGCCGCAGGATATGCGCCGTCGACTCTGGCCGGTCTGGAAATACAGAGCGAAGTGCTTGTAAATCAGGATTTCTACCTGCTGACGCCGACAGCGACGCTTACGCCGACCATTACTCCAACCCCGACCGTCACTCTTACCCCTACTTCATCGCCTTCTCCCACCATCACCATGACCCCGACTCTCTCGCCCACGCCCACGCTTTCGCCGACTCCCACGCTCTCACCTACTCGAACGCCTACAGTGCCGTGGACGCCTTCACCGACGCCGACGGCCAGCAGCACGCCGACAGCCAGTCCGTTACCGACCGATACGCCGACTCCGGCTCCTGACCTGGCAGTACGCGATCAGGATATCGGTTTCGATCCGGCTCAACCCGAAGAAGGCGCTGAAGTTACGTTAAGCGCTACGGTATGGAACTTCGGGAACCTGACATCTGACGCATGCACAATCCGGTTCTATGCGGATTATGGTTCAGGACCGTTGCAGATCGGCGACGATCAGACTATAACTCCTTTAACGCCCGATACGTCCGATACTGTGACGGTAGAATGGATTGCGGTATGCGATGCCGTAATCTCCGCCACAGTCGACGTGCTGGATGAAGTTGCCGAATCGAACGAATCGAACAACACCGGAGAACGGGTCGCTCCGATTCCGTATTGTCCGCAGGCCGTCACGCTGTCGGTCACGCCGGAAACCCTGACCAGGCCGGTCGGCACACAAGCGAATTTCAACATTTCCCTGTTCAACGGCAACCTGGCGCCGGATACTTTCGATCTGGTCCTGACGGGTTCGCTGCCGGGCGGCTGGTATGAATTCGATCCGGAAGCGCTGGAACTGAATGCAGGCGAAACGGGATACGCCACGCTCGAAGTCGTCATACCCGACGATTGCGGCGTTATCGGCGATTATCCCTTCCAGATCGTCGGCATGTCTCAGCAGATGGGACAAAACTACACGGACGATGCTCAACTGGATGTCGTCAGTGAAGTTACGGTCTCCCTGCGACATCCTGCGAACGGCACGACTGTCGGCGGCAGGGACGTCATGTTCAGTTGGCAGACTTCCGCAGATTCCGATACGACGCTGTATTACAGGGAACAGGGAACGGGCGGATGGACATCCGTAAGCGCCGGCGACGATGCGACCATTCATCAGGTTGAAATAACTGACCTGGATCGCAATAAAACTTACGAATGGTATATCGACGTCGATTCGCTCTGCGGGTCTCTTACCTCGAATACCTGGACGTTCGCCGTTGGAAACGGCGTCCTGTTCTCACAAAGCACGTACAATTTCACTGTAGATCGCGATTACGACCAGCATGTCATGGTCAACGTGTACAATGAAGACGTCGTGGCTCATGAAGTAGAGCTGCACATTGAGAATCCCAACGATGACCTTATCGTTAATTTCGTCGGTCCGGGCAGTGAAGATGAAACGGTCGTCATGGCGCCCGGCGAAAACAGGGATATCGAGCTGGTCATCCATGCACAGGATGTCCAGGCTGATGAACTTGCCGGCGAGATATGTTTCGACAACACGGTATTGACATTGACGGCAGATGAAGAAGGCGATCCGATCACTGATTCGGCTCCTTCGACGATCTGCGTGACCTGGCCGGTGATCGATTTCGCACTGACCCAGGAAAGCGAAGACCCGGTAACCCTGGTCAAGTCGATGCGTGTAACGAACAACGGCGATCCGTTGACCGACATGACGGTTACTGCGCACGGCGGTCTGCTGGGCAAGGTTCTCTTTGTCCCGGTCATAGACCATTACTTGCTGAACGGCTGTTCACATCTCGATTTCGAGCTGGCGCCGCTGTTCCAGCCCGGTGTTGATTATCTGTCCGGTCAGTTGAAAGCAGCGGCTGCAGGCGAAGAATACGTCATGCCGTTGACTTTCGCATGCGAAGCGCCCAAATCAATCTACGAGGTCGTCATACCGGGTTCCGAATACTGCTATCATATGGCATCCTGGTTCTGCACGAACAGACCGAACATTGCCATGAGGTTCCACACCGCAGCGCCGCTCGAGGATATCGATACTGCCGTGATTTATACGACGTTCCAGCCCGGCTGGGGAGGCGTAAAACCGCACAATATCGACCTGTACGTCAACGGTAATTTGATCGGAGAACTAAACGACCTCATTCCCGACGGCACGTACGGTTTCGCTTTCGATCCGGCTTACCTGCACTTCAACCCCTACGGTTCCGCTACCAACACATTCTCCATCCTGACGCAGCATATGAACGGCGGCCACTACGTCGTATCGACCAACTCGTTGGCTATGCTTAGCCTGAATTCCACCATCGGATACGTCTGCGCGGAAAACCAGGCGCAGGCCGATTCCCTGGCGCTGACCTTCCCGCATTTCTGCGATGAAATAACGTTCGATCTCGATCCCAGGGTGCAATCCACACGCATTCTGGATACGGCCGGCAATCCTGCAGGAACTTTCTATCCGGGAGAAACCGTCCAGGTGAGAGTCCGCGCTGAGAACCCTCATCCGCTTGATACCTACAATGTAACGTATACATTGAAGATAGATACGGACGGCGATACCGGAACAGTGGAATGGAACAGCCACGACGAAGGCGATGATTGGGTTACGGTCATGGACCACAATGAAGAAGCCTACCATTCCTGGTACTGGACTATACCTCAAGGGTCTCCGATGATACAGCTTGCGATTGAAGTGCATGATACCAATGATTATGAAGGCACGATATACGATGAGACCGGCTGGACCATGAGTTTCCACGTGGGCGGAGGAATAACCGGTTATGTGGTCGATGCGGTCACCGAACAGCCTATTGAAGGCGCAACAGTAACGGCAAGCGGCGGATACAACGATCCTGACGGCACGGATGAATACGGTTATTACGAGATACAGCGCATACCCAACGGAACCTACAATGTTACGGCCGGCGCTGCAGGATATGCTCCGCAGACTCTGACCGGCCTGGAGGTCGAAGCGCAGATTCTGGTGAACCAGAACTTTGAATTGCTGATACCCACGGCCACAATGACCCCAACGATCACGCCGACACCGACGGTAACGCTCACCCCGACAAGCAGCGCCACGCCTACCGTGACCAGCAGCCCCACCGTTACAAACACTCCGACAATCAGTCCTACAAGAACGCCGAGTCCGTTGCCGACCTCAACCCATACGCCGACTCGTACTCCGACTCGAACGCCTTCACCCACGCCGACTTTCACTCCTACGCCTGCTCCGGACCTGGTTCTGAGAACTCAGGACATCACTTTCGATCCGGCATACCCGGAAGAGGAGGAAGCAGCGATCATATCGGCTACTGTCCACAATTGGGGCAATCTCTCTTCAGGGACGTTCCATGTAAGGTTCTTTGCTGATTACGGCGCCGGGCCGCTTCAGGTCGGAAGCGATCAGATTGCCGGACCGCTGGCGCCGGATGAATCCGTTACGGTATCCGAGTCCTGGACAGCCGTTTGCGGAGCGTCAGTCATCGCTACCGCAGACATACTGGATGAAGTGGCTGAATCCGCTGAATCGAACAACACCGGCAGCAGAACAGCGCCTATACTCTATTGTCCGCTGGCCGTCACTCTTTCCATGACTCCTGAGTTGATCACTGCTCCTGTAGGAACAGAAACTGAATTCGACATCAGCGTCTCCAACGAAAACCTGGGACCTGATATCTTCGACTTGGATATCATAGGAACTCTGCCCTCAGCCTGGTACAATCTGAATCCCGATCAACTTATTCTCAACGCAGGCGAAACAGGCGAAGCGACGCTTCATATCGAAATACCTGATAATTGCGCTTACATAGGAGACTATGCTTTCCAGGCTGTGGGGACGTCAGACATGATGGGTGAAATTTACACTGATGCAGGCGAGCTAGATGTCGTCAGCGAAGTTAACGTTTCAATGCGTCATCCTGTCAGCGGCACGACCAGCGGTTCAAGAGACGTTATGTTCAGTTGGCAGACTTCTGCAGCCGCCGATTCCACTCTGTATTACAGAGAACAGGGAGCCGGAAACTGGAACGAGGTCGCTGTAGCCCAAAACGCAACCAATCATCAGATAGAAATCGAAAGTCTCGAACGTAACGCGAGTTACGAATGGTATATCTACGCTGTATCGCTCTGCGGAACAGTCACTACGCCGACCTGGGGCTTCTCCGTCAGCAACGGCGTCGTCTTCACTCAGGATACGTATCAGTTCACGGTGGAACGAGACTACGATCAGCATGTATGGGTCGCCGTTTACAACGAAGATGTCACGGCCCACGAAATCGAATTGCATATAACCAATCCCAACGATGACTTGATAGTCAATTTCGTAGGACCGGGAAGCGAAGACGAGACAGTATTCCTGGCGCCGGGCGAAAACAGGGATATCGAGCTGGTCATTCATGCTCAGGATGTGGAAGCGGATGAGCTGCTCGGTCAGGTATGCTTCGACAACACCATCCTGACGCTTACTGCGGATGAAGCTGGAGACCCTATAACCGACACGGCTCCTTCCACCATTTGCGTCACCTGGCCTGTCATCGACTTCACCATGACCGAAATAGCGGAAGCGCCCTACACGCTGATTAAAACTTTACGGGTAATGAACAATGGCGATCCGTTGACCGACGTTACGGTGACTCCGCACGGCGGTCTGCTGGGACGCGTACTCTTCGTACCGGTAATCGATCATTACCTCCTGAACAGCGGACAACATATCGATTTTGAGCTGGAACCGCTCTTCCAACCGGGAGACAATCTCCTTTCCGGACAATTGAAAGCGACGGCTGCGGGCGATGAGTACACGCTTCCTGTCAGCTTCAATTGCGAGGCGCCGAGTTCGATTTACGATGTGACGGTATTGGGCAGCGAATTCTGTTATGGGATGGCTGCATGGTTCTGCACGAACCGGCCCAATATATCCATGAGATTCCACGTATCTCTGGCCACCAGCGATGTTGACACCGCCGTAATTTACACCACATTCCAACCCAGATCGGGCGTGAGGCCTCACTTTATCGACCTGTTCGTCAACAACCATCTGATTGGAGAATTGAACGACATTATACCTGACGGAACTTATGGATTCGCTTTCGATCCGGGATACCTCAACATCAGTCCCGGCGGTTCGGCGACTAATACGTTCTCGATAAGAACGCAACATTTCAACGGCGGCCATTACGTGGTATCGACCAATTCCATGGCTATGCTGACGATGGAATCGACAACGGCTCATGTATGCGCCGAGAGTCAGGCACAGGCCGATTCGCTGGCTTTGACCTTCCCGCATTTCTGCGATGACGTCACTTTTGATCTCGATCCCAGGATTATGACCGTCAACGTGATGGACATGAGCGGCAACAACAGGAACTACTTCTACCCCGGCGATACTGTCAGAATAAGAGTCCGGGGGGAGAATCCTCACCCGCTGAATACTTACCATCTATCCTACACATTGAAGATGGATACCGACGGCGATACCGGCACCGTCGAGTGGGACAGCCATGAAGAGTTGGAGGATTGGGTAGTCGTATTCCCGCACAATGCTGACGAGTATCACTCGTGGTACTGGACGATTCCTTCCGGTTCGCCTAATGTGCAATTCAAGATCGAAGTGCATGACACGAACGACTATGGGAACACGATATATGACCAGACAGGTTGGGATTACAGCTTCCATGTGGGAGGCGGCATAACGGGTTACGTGAGAGACGGAGTAACCATGGCGCCGATCGAGGGAGCTTCAGTAACGGCGAGCGGCGGACGTGCCGATCCCGATGGAACGGATGAAAACGGTTATTACGATATATCCAGAGTGCCGAACGGAACGTATAACGTCACAGCCGGCGCTCAGGGTTATGCCCCGCAGACTCTCCACAACGTGGTAGTTCAGGGAGGCATATTGGTCAATCAGGACTTCGAGCTTCTTATTCCCACTGCAACAATGACTCCCACCATAACGAACACGCCGACGGTAACGTTGACGCCTACGGTTAGTCCGACTCCGACAATCACCAATACGCCTACGCTTTCGCCTACAGTGACTTTAAGCCCGACGAAAACCCCCAGTCCGCTTCCGACTTCCACGCCGACCAGGACGGCTACGGGCACGTGGACCCCGACGGCTACGCCGACCGACACGCCTCTGCCGGCGCCCGATCTTGTTATACGCAACCAGGATATCGGATTCGATCCGGATTACCCCGAAGACGGCGAAACCACGACCGTATCAGCAGCGGTTAACAACTTCGGAAATGATGCTTCAACATCCTGTTCAGTAAGGTTCTTCGCGGATACGGGCAGCGGACCGGTTCAAATCGGGTCGGATCAAAGCGTCGGAGCCCTGCTGCCGGATGAATCGCAGACCGTCTCGGTAACCTGGACGGCAGAATGCGATGCCGTAATATCGGCTGCAGCGGACATACTGAATGAGGTTTCGGAATCAAACGAAATGAACAATTCGGGACAACGCACCGCGCCTATCACTTATTGTCCGGACCAGATAACAGTCAGCATCGAACCCGGCAGCACGACAGCTACGGTGGATACGCAAACCGTTTTCACCGTCAATGTGACTAACCTGAACCTCGGCATTGACGCTTTCGATCTCTCGCTGCAGGGACTGCTGCCTGTCGGATGGACGGATATCGATCCCGCTCAGTTGATTCTTAATGCCGGCGAAACCGGTCAATCAACGCTGACGGTCGATATACCCGACAATTGCGGTTCCGTCGGTTCCTACCCGTTCCAGATACTGGCGCATTCCACGGAATTAAACGGCGACTATACGGATGATGCGACGCTGGAAGTCGTTGCTCCCATCTCCATTACGGAACGTTACCCGGTATCGGGAACCACCGTCGGAGGCCGCGATGTAGTATTCAGTTGGAACACTTCCGCTGAAGCTGACTGCACCTTGTATTACAGGGATTCAACCTCTGGTTTCTGGAACTCGGTCACTGTCCTGGGAAGCGTTTTGAATCATTCCATTGAATTGGAAGACCTGATGCGCAACGAAACATACGAATGGTACGTGCATGCGGAATCTTTGTGCGACAGCGCTGATTCTCCCACCTGGACATTCACGGTCGGCAACGGCGTCATCTTCTCACAATCCTCTTATCAGTTCACCGTTCAACGGGATTACGATCAGCATGTGCAGGTTGAAGTTTACAACCAGGATGTCATCGCTCATGACGTAGCTCTGCACATCGATAATCCCAACGATATTCTGATCGTCAATTTCGTCGGACCGGGAAGTGAAGATGAAACTGTTACGCTGGCTCCGGGCGAATACAGAGATATCGAACTGGTCATACATGCACAGGATGTCGGTCCTGAACTGGCCGGGCAGGTCTGTTATCCCAATATAGCAGTCACTCTGACCGCTGACGAGGATACCGATCCCATCACTGATTCCGCTCCCACGGAAATTTGCGTGCAATGGCCGGTGATCGACTTTGCGCTTACCGAACAGAGCGAAGACCCGTTCACCCTGGTCAAGACGATAAGAGCGGCCAATAACGGCGATCCGCTGACCGATCTGGACGTTATCGCCCAGGGAGGTCTGCTGGGGCGCGTCATCTTCGTGCCTGTCGTCGAACATTACCGGTTGACTTCCGGTTCCCATATCGATTTTGAAGTGGAACCCCTCTTCCAACCGGGAGATACCTCCCTGTCAGGTTCATTGCTGGCGAGTGCAGCGGATGATGATGTCGTTCTGCCGTTGACGTTTGCCTGCGAAGCGCCCAGGAGCATCTTCCAGGCGACTGTACCGGGTTCGGAATACTGCTACAGCATGGCCAACTGGTTCTGTACGAACAGACCGAACATAAGCATGAGGTTCCATACCTCTGCAGCGCTTGAAGATATAGAAAGCGCCGTGATCTACACCACATTCGATCCCAGACCGAACGTGCGGCCGCACTTCATAGACCTGTTCATCAACGGACATTTGATCGGCGAATTGAACGATCTGATACCCGACGGCACATACGGCTTCGCATTCGATCCAGCCTTACTGCACTTCAATCCGAACGGCTCTGCCTCCAATAGCTTCGCTATAAGAACGCAACACTTCAACGGAGGGCATTACGCCATTACCTCTAATTCCCTGGTATTCCTGACGCTGAAACCAACGACGGCTTACGTCTGCGCCGAAGATCAGGCCCAGGCCGATGCCATTGCCCAGACATTCCCCCATTACTGCGATGAAATTACCTTCGATCTTGATCCGAGAGTCCTGACGGTCCAGACCAGGAACGAAATGGGACAGGTCGCTCATACTTTCTATCCGGGCGATACGGTTGAAATCAGTTTAAGAGCGCAGAATCCGCATCCCATGTACAACTACGATACGACCTTCACCCTGAAGATCGATACCGACGGAGACACGGGAACCGTTGAATGGAACAGCCATGACGAAGGCGAAGATTGGGTCGTGTTGCTTGATCATAATGCTGATGAGCTGCATTCCTGGTTCTGGACGGTACCGTCAGGTTCGCCCAATATTCAGTTTACCATTGAAGCGCATGACACCAACGATTATGAAGGGACCCTCTACGACGAACCGGGTTGGAACTGGAATTTCCATGTCGGCGGCGGCATTACGGGATTCGTGAGAGACGATGATACCATGCAGCCTGTTGAAGGCGCATCCGTCACAGCGAGCGGCGGCTACAACGATGCGGATGGAACGGATGAAAACGGTTTCTACGAAATCCAGCGCATACCGAACGGAACTTACAATGTGACGGCAGGAGCTGTCGGTTATGTGCCGGGAACCCTGACTGACGTTGAAGTATCAAGCGACGTGCTGGTGAACCAGGATATCTACCTGTTGATACCTACAGCCACCATGACGCCGACCGTAAGTCCCACGCCGACGGTTACGCTGACGCCTACGACGAGTCCCACCCCGACGGTCACAGCTTCGCCTTCGCCTACCTTCACCAATACGCCGATAGGAACGTTAACGCCGACGGAAACCCCGACATTGACGCCCACGCCGGAACCGACAGGCACGCCTACTGTACCGCCCATGGTCGTATGGGTGGACGACGACTGGACCGGCAGCAAACCCGGAGATATCGTCGACGGACACGTCTTCGGATACGATGCTTTCGCGACAGTCAACGACGCGCTCGCCGCCATCGATGCCGGCGGCGTCATTAACGTGCATTCCGGTTCCTACAATGAAACCGTCCTCTTCGGCCCTGCATTCCAGAAAAACGGCATTCAGCTCACAGGCGAAACCGGAAATCTACCCGTCATTGACGGCGGCGTTAAATTCCAGAATTACAGCGACCTGGACGGCATTACCATTGAAAACCTCTACCTGCAGGGATACGCCGGATACCAGAGAATCGTGCAGATGACCAATTCCGGCGCCATCGAAAACTTCACCATGAACAATTGCGTGCTTGACGGACAAAATGTTTCCAACCGTGACGGATTCTACGGCAATAAACTCACAGGAACATTGACGATAACCGATTGCGAATTCAAGAACATTCTGGGAAGCTACGTCATGGATACCGATCCTGCGGCCCCAGGTCCCGAAGGAAACAACGAATACGCGTTCACGACTGTTGACTTCACAGGAAACAACATCCACGACTGCAACGGCGGTACGGCGCTCAGAGGCAACAACGGCGATCCGACGGATGAGGTTAACGTCTACAATAACCTGTGGTCCAACATCGGCGGCGTTCAGGGAGAAACAGGCAAGTTCCATTCCGCCCTGGAAATAAACCATGCTTCTGAGGCAAACATCTACGACAATACCCTTTCCGACGTTTCCCTGGGACAGGGCGGCGAAGGACAGGCCGTCAGACTCTGGGATATTGAAGGACTGGGCATGTATTGCAACGATATACTCAGTAATGCCCAGGGCATATTCATCTTCGGAGGCGGAGGCATTTACGGAGGACCCTTCAATGTGCCCGGCGGATTCATCCAGTACAACAACATCGCCGGTAATTCAGACTACGGCCTTACGGTCGACGGCGATGCCCTCGGCGGTCCCGTTAAAGCCGATTACAACTACTGGGGAGCCCCCGACGGTCCTTCCGGATGGGGCACAGGCGCCGGCGACGAAGTCTGGGGAGCCGTCACTTACGATCCGTGGCTCAGCTACGAACAGGGCGATCCCTGTCCTCCCGATTGCAGAAACGACGGCGACGTCGACAACAACGGAAGACTCTCACCCGGCGACGGACTGCTCTCCTTCCAGATTTACATGGAAACCATCCCCTATCCCACACTCGAAGAACAATGCTCCGCAGACTGCAACGGCAACTTCATGGTCACCCCGGAAGACGCTCAGTGCATTTTCTGGTCATACCTGGGTCTGGGCTGCGATTGCGTCGATCCCATTGCTAAATCAGGACCCGCTGCAGGCAAAAAACTCAAACCCATAACCGATCCCAGAACCGGAACCATCTCCATAGGACCCAAAAACATCTACGGATGCAACAGCGAAACCATCAAAATACCCATAGCAGTCAGCGGAATGTCATCCGCCGTCAACGCATTCGCCCTCGAATTCGAATTCGATCCCGATATGCTCAGATTCGTCTCCGCAGACAAAGGCGATACGATCAGCGACTTCGATTACTTCGGAGCCAATGAATTACAATCAGGAACGCTGAGAATCGGCGGATTCGATCCCGACACTAGCTCAGTCTCCAGCAGCAACGGCATACTCACCGTCCTCACATTCAAAGTCGAATGCGAATCATGTATAAACGGCGACAGCTCCATACTGAAACTGGAAAACCTCGATGACGACATCGCCGGCATCAACATTCAGAACGGTAACTTCATCTACGACTGCGAAGGCTTCTTCCCCACTCCCATTCCCACTCCCATGTTCAATCGCATTCCTGTCCTCGGCGGAACTGGCATCATGCTTCTGATTCTCCTCTTCGGCGCCTTCTTCATTACATCGAACGCCGTCATGAAAAAGAAAATTAAATAAACCTTAAGCGTAAAACGAAAAAAGCGCCTGCTCATCTCCATTGATGATCAGGCGCTTTGGTTTCTTGCCGGATAGAGACTAAATAAAACGAAAACACATTAAAAATGTATCCGATGTCGTGATCATTGTCGTTGTAGAACTTCACATCTCCTGACATTGACTGATATGAAATTGTTAGATGTTTAACCAAAACTCAAAATTATAACAAAAAATACAGGGACAAAGGGACCTAAGGGACCTAAGGGACCTAAGGGACAGAAGGGACCTAAGGGACAGAAGGGACGCCTTGAACATAAAATCATTTGTATAAGCAAAAACAGTCATTGGAAAATTAAACCTCTCTAGTTTTTGTCCATAAACGGCGAATTTTTCCCAATACTGCGTCAGTCTTCGGATTTGCTCAGTCAAAGTATAAGGGCCGCCCCTGCCTCGCAAATCAGTACCATCCTTGTCTTAAGAAAAATTCGCCCGTTTATGGATCAAAAACCGGAGTGGCTGTCCAGCATTAAATTTTGAATCGACAATCTAGTTTATGGACAGGCACTCTCTAGAAAGAAACAGAATTTTTGGGCTGATCGTAATGGGGCTGCACTTTTTTATAAAACCTTTGACGAGACTGATCTAACAGGGGTGACAAATTGTGATCTAGATACTAAAAAAGAACTTTCGTGCTCAGCGGAGCGGCTCTCATGCCCGTAATCGTAATATCGAACATTGAACAAAAATGCGGATTTTGCAGTTACATTTCTGCAGAATATCCCGTCATTTTGTTTCGACTGCGACTGCGATCCCGATCCCAATTACTGAAACAAACTGTCAAAAGTCTTGAAAAAAATGTAACCCTGGTTTGATCAGTCCCGAAAGTTTGAATGAATTATGTTGCAATTCCAAGCCTTCCTGTTTGTCATTTATTTATTTGAATCAATAAGTCAGTATTTTTATCCTGACTCCAAACCCTCTAAGTTCAATCCCGGAATTCCGGTATCAGCGTTGGATCGCAGCCCGGAATCGAAAACCGACCGACAGGCTCATCAGCAAGAGCAGCAGCAAAGAGAATCCGAGACCGGCGGCAGGCACTGCTGTATTCTGTTGGTCGGTTTTCAGGCACAGGGAAAGGTTTACATCCATTGTTCGCCATTGTTGAGGCATGCGCCATACCGAGTATCCGTTGCCCTGGGGAGAACAAGCCTGCCAGAAAAGACAATCCTCCGGGTCCGGCATCGCCTGGACGGCTATCCATCCATCAGTCATGGATATGGGTTCCGGCAGATTCGCCGAATAAAACATCAGGTCGTATTGGTCGTAATCAATGCCCGTATCGATTGTTACAGGCGTCACGAACAGGCTTTCCGTCAATTGTCCGGGAAAGCCGCCGGAATCCTGATAAAATTTAATTTGAAAATCGCGGGAATGTTCGCAGGGTTCGTAGGTCTGGGTCATTTCTATACCCCACCAGCCCACCTGTATGAGGGCCCCGTCCAGGCCCGAAAAGTCGTCGGCGATAAGGCGTGAAACCCCCATGTCGGATAATAAAGCCTCATTCTGTTCGTAACCGGCGAAAGCTCTTTGCGCGAATGTGGAATCCTCTGGACATTCCGGAGGCGGATAAGCGTCTGCACAATCTATTTGGAGCGAAAACTCGCCGTATTCAAAAAATTCGTAACCGTCGACCCAGATGTAGTAATGCCCCGGTTCCAGGTAAGCAGAAAAATTCACATGACCGAATTCGTGCACCTCGGATGGATCGATATCTGTACAAACCGGCGAAACATGAGCTCCGGCGAAATCGCAGCACAGAATATCTCCGGTCCATTGATCGCAGTGGGAGGCTATGGCCCAGTCCGCATCGAAATCCGCTTCGCCGGTTACAGTGATGATCCTGGCCGTGCTGAGAAAAAACTCATAAACGATATCACGCGCCTGGAATCCTTCGCCGGCGCAACTGAAATAATTAAAATTATTCCACGTATTTCCCATGACGCATGCATCGCATCCCAGTATCCTGGGTTGGCTGCAGGAGTCGCCTGAAAAGGTTGCGCTTGGTTGCGGAGTCGGGTAAATGGTGGGCGTCTTTTCAGGAGTGACCGTCAACGTTTCTGTCGGAATTGCGGTAGCGGTCGCCGTCATAGTTCCTGTCGGAGGCGTCGGGAGGGTAAAAGTCTGCGTCGGCGTATGAAAGGGAGTTGATGTCATAATTTCCGTCGGAATCCTGGTGGGCGCTGTCGTCGGTATCCCGGTCGGCATTATGCTCGGATGCGGTTGCTGAGTCCATGTTACAGAAAGAAAGATTGTATTTGTCGGCATAGGCGTCGAAGTCGGCGGCGCCGTCATTTCCTGAGCGTTAGTCGCTGGCGGCCTTTCAGGCGTTGAACCGGCTTCCGCAGTCGCCGTAACCGTTCCCCGGAAAATACTGCTTGTCTCATCTAAACTCCGGGATGACGCATAATCCAACGTTCCCTCTACTGTTATTAAAATCAAAACCAAACTTAACGTCAGATTCATAAACGAAAATGCACCTCTGTCGTTCCTCGTGCAATATCTCATTTTATTCCGCAATCTCCGTTATCCTGGGATGTTCATAAGGCCGAAGTTCGATGATCCTGTGGTCGTCGATCGGTATGTCCTGGGGAGACAACACATCCGTGGATATTACGTAACCGCTTCGCTCCAGGTCCAGGGCGCAGTAATTGAGCGGAAAACCATATCCCTCCCTGGTGCAGCGGACGCCCCATATAGTCTCACCGTCCGAAATCACCACATTCAAGGCGCTCCATTCATCACTAAAACCGGATATTAAATTCGTCGCCCATAAATGCAATGCTTCCTGTTCATCAAGCTCCGTTTCCCCAAGCAACCTGCATAAATACAGAAAAAGATACTCCGTGTCGATGGGTTCGGTCGGACAATTCAAGGGCTCCGACCACCCCTGTACCAGTTCATCGATCAAAAACGCCAGATCGTCTCCCCATACTGTACCGTTATGAGAAAATGTGTACCATTTTCCTCGAACCTCACGCAAAAAAGGATGCGGGTCAGCCACGTGAGAGCATCCTGAAGTGGCGTTTCGAAGATGCGCCACAATGACTTCCGGATCATACCGAATCATTAATTCCACAACAGAACAGAATATCTCCTGATCTTCGTTTATGGGTACCGGCGACCTTATAACAAGCGGATAACCCGGAATCCCCAGCAATCCCTTATGCTCAACGTTATCGTAACATGCAGCCGCCCAACCGCTTCTCTGGTATGAATCGGTTTGAGCAAACAACAGAAGCTGCTCACGCACATCCTCCATAACGCATGAATCTCCTGAAACTGCCCCGAATAAACGACAATTTTCAGTCTTATCCGGCGCCCTCTTGCCTTCTTTCAAGTCCAAAGCATTCTTTGATCCATACGAATCAGCGGTTTTTCCCGCAACTGAGGCCGACAACGACAGCGCGCTCATCAATAAAATCAAAAGCATAGAATAACTTAAACAAGAAATGCGCTTCATAAAATATCCTTTCATATCAATCCCCAACATTGCCGGGGCTGAATATCATTGTAAAATTACTTGTGAAAAATGCAAATGTAGTTACAGACCTAAATTCAGAACTCACGTTATGTGGAGCTCCACATTCACATCTCCTGACATTGAATGATAAAAAATTGTGAAATTTTTGACGAAAAAAACAACAGTCGATCAAAAAGAATTCAAGGCGCGCCTTCTATTTCACCGGATGACTGAAATTTTCCCCGTAATGCCGCATCAATTTCTTTCGGATCAAATATTGGTAAAACAGCATGCTTGAAATAATCAGCATCCCGCGTGATTATGCCTGCAGCTCCGACAGCCTTTGCTGCTTCATGAAGTAACGCATCCTCAAAATCTCTGAATTCCAGCGACAAGGCATTTGATAAAACGGATCGGTCTACCCGCGCGATTTTAAAAATCCTCAATAAGGTCGAAATACAATTTCGTGCATTTTCTTTCCCTAGATGTTTGCATACAATGTAATATACTGTCGTTACAGTGGTTCCGCACAGATAACCGGTCATTTCTCCTGTTTCAACCAGTGCAAATATTCTCAGCGCCGTTTCCCCGAACGTACGTCGCTTAAGCAAAACATCCAGAATTACCTTTGTATCCACCAAAATTTTCATCGATGCTTTTCCTCTACATAATCAGAATAATCCATCTCATCAGCAGAGGTCCCTTCAAGCATACCCCACAGAGATTTAGTCAGGGGCGGTAAATCATCCGTCTTTATCGGTGATGATGCTTTACTGAGAAAAATGAAATATTTTTCCACCAGCTTGGATAACGATGTCTCCTTCAGTTGTGCGTATTCTTTCGCCTTTTTTATTACCTGAGAGTCTAACCGGAGCGTTAGTTTGGTTTGCATGGACGCCTCCTTTGCACGTATATTCCCCTAAATTTTTATACGTCATAATCCCCGGATTTGTCAAATCACGCTGCCGAAATACCGGAAAATTGAAGGGAAACCAGGTAATAATATTTTGGGACTGATCAAACAGGGGTTAAATTTCTTGCAAAACTTTCGATGGTTTGTTTCAGTAATCGGGGTCGGTATCGGGATCGGGGTCGGGGTAGGGATCGGGGTCGGGATCATGGTCGGGATCGCAATAGCAATCGAAACAAAATGATGAGATATTATTTCGAATTGCAACCTCAAAAGACGCATTTTTGATCAATGCCATTTTTTTATTCATTTTCCTGCTGGTCAAAATTGACTATTACATTGGGAAGTAATATCATCATAACAGGACAGAATTTGACAGAACGGAACGACGTAGAAATAATTTCTGGATTTAATTGCAGGAGGAAAAACAGTCATGATAAAGAAAAGTATACCTTTAATATTCTGCACGTCTGCGATCTTGATCTTTTTTGGTTTTAAAGTCCTTGCAGGCGAGGAGCGTATTTCAAACCGGGGCATGCTCTCGGATGTTCACGGCAACCGGCAGAATGCGGCAGAACCGAAAAAGGCGAAGAGCAATAAGCAAGGCGTTTTATCGTCCAAAAGCGACTCAGAAGTTGTTCTCGGTCGGCGATCCGCACTGGACCATCGTTTTCAGGACGGCGGCATATTTTCCGGGGCTTCACCTGAAAGGGAAATGCTGCGTTACAGGACGCGAATATCCAAATCATTCGACAACGGAGACGGCACGAAAGCGGCTTATTTTGTGGGAGAAGTACATTATCTGGATGAGGAGGGCGCCTGGCAGGACATTGACTACCGTATCGGTGAGAATACCGGCGGCAACGCGGCAGAATATCCTTACGCCAACCTGACGAATGCGGTAAAGACTTATCTGCCCATGAATTTCAATTCTGACGGTATACTTTGCGGCCGGGACGGATGGGATGCCGTTCAATTCGGCGGGTCGCCTGGATTAGCGGTCAAAAGCGAAAACGGCGATTTTATTGAATCGTATGAACCTTCAGGAACAGAAGGGAAGGTTTCTGACAGATCGATTGAGTATTCCGGCGTTTATCCGGGTATTTCTGCAGAATACCAGATACTGGATGTGGGCATCGGACACATTCTGACGATTGAATCTCTGGATTTTCTTGAATCCGTCCGTGATGGAGAAGCCGTCTTCTCTTTTTCTATAGACAGACCGGAGGGGACTCAAATTCTGGTTGACGGATCGGAAAAATCAGACGATTTCGAAGCCGAAACGTTTTCTGTGGTCTCACCTGACGGAGCTGTTTTTACAATCAATCCCGCAACCATACACGACGGCAAATTCGATGCGGAGTATCTGAAAATTTTAAATATTCCGAAAATAGACCTGGCGGGCGACAAGCTTGCTCAAGCTGAGAAAAAAGTAATGGAAGCGAACGAAAAATGGGGAGATTCCTACAGAAAATCGACCTATAAGGTAAGGGTGGCGGTGGATGATATTGCAGTCTCCTTTTCTTTACCGGTGGATTGGCTGATTGAATCAGACAGGAAACTTCCGGTGACGGTCGGAATCAAGATGAAGGTGGAGAAAAAACATTATCACCTGATTGAGCTGGATATACTTGATTATGTTGAATATTATGCGTACATCGGTTCTCAGGACGGCGAATTTTCCAGCAGTTCTTGCGCCTACAGGACATACTATGAAGACAGCCGGTGTCAGTTCGTCATCCTGGCGGATGAATTGAATGCTGCTGGAGTAGCGCCCCGTTCGCTCTATTCAATGGGCTGCCGAACCTACACTGATCCGTCCAGTCCACTGAACAATTTCACTTACCGCATGCAAAATCGTTATGATACTACATCCTCGAGCTGGATCAATTCCGACTGGACGATAACTGCCGGTCCCATAACGGAATGGACGCCGCCGACATCAGGCAACTATGCCAGAACAGCGGTCAGTTATTTTCAGTGGGACGGATTGAAGAACCTTTTTATCGATCTCTCCCGCGACGATTCAGACTGGACATCATGTTCCGGCTCATGGTGGCGCTGGGATGCGGGAGCGGACCGCATGTGCGGCGGGTACACGGATTCAGGTTACGGCTCCTGGCCTTTCGACGGTCTTTACGCCAATGTATACAGCCATGTCCCTCACTTGCGGATTGAATGGAGCGAAAGTTGCCGCCCCTGCGACTTGCTGGTTCAATGGGGATTCTGGTACGGCGAATTTTATCCCTGGTATGAATATGAAACTCATGGTCCCCGTATCATGACGAATCCCGGATGCCGGTGGTATAAATTCTGGCTGGATGAATGGCAACTCTACAGGTTTACCTTCTGCGAAGGCGGAGGAAGCTTCGATACCGACCCAGTATTGGAAATGTTCGATGATACCTGCACTGAAGTCGCAAGCGCTGATGACTACTGCGGCCTCGGTTCACAATTGGATTGGGCGCCGGAAACCTCAGATTATTACTACCTGAGAATCCGCGAATACAGTTACGGCGATCTTACATATACGCTTGCATACAAAACTATGGAAGGACCATGCGCAACCTGCCCGGATTATGAAATTACGTTATCCGAGCCCACGACAAGCTGGCAGACGGACTCCTGGCACATCTATGTGGACGGATGTGAGTTGGACAGAGTATCCCTCACCGCCGGCAACACCTATACTTTTTCAATTTGCAACGGAGGCGGCGATGCAGCTTTCGATACTTATCTGAGGCTTTACGATCCAAATTGCACGGAAGTCGCCTACGATGACGACGGATGCGGCGATCTTCGTTCTGAGCTTGTCTACGTACCCTCTACAACAGGCTATCATTATATTGAAATTAACAGTTTCGGCGGATACTATGGCGGAAATTATACGCTCGCATATAAATACGACCCGCCAACGCCTACTCCCACCAGGACGCCGACGCTGACGCCGACGCGAACGCCTACAAGAACGCCGACACGCACTCCGACTGCGACTTTATCACCCACGCGAACACCCACGAGAACACCGACGAGAACACCGACACGGACGCCGACAAAAACGCCGACACGCACTCCGACCGTTACATTATCCCCCACGCGAACACCCACAAGAACCCCCACCAGAACCCCTACAAAAACCCCCACCCGTTCGCCGACAATGACCCTTTCTCCAACCTCTTCTCCCACTCGAACTCCAACTGACACCCCCACAAGAACGCCTACAGTAACGTTATCTCCTACAAATTCTCCCACTAGAACTCCTACAAAGACGCCGACAAAAACGCCGACCCAATCGCCGACAGCGACGCTTTCTCCAACTCAATCCCCGACGAATACGCCCACTGTAACTCTATCCCCAACGCATTCGCCTACAAGAACCCCGACCCGTTCACCAACGAATTCGCCGACTAAAACCCCGACAGTCACGCTGTCGCCCACCCTGTCGCCTACGAGAACTCCTACCCGTTCACCAACGAATTCACCGACTAAAACCCCCACGGTCACGCTGTCGCCTACCCATTCGCCTACAAGAACTCCTACTCTCTCTCCCACAAAAACGCCGACTCTTTCACCAACCGTAACCTTATCGCCGACCTGTTCTCCCACACTGTCCCCAACTATGACGCTTTCGCCGACCTCCTCGCCGACAAGAACGCCTACGTTTACCTTGTCGCCCACTCATTCGCCAACAAGAACACCAACGGTAACCCTGTCCCCCACCAATTCACCCACAAGAACTCCCACCCTGTCGCCTACTGAAACACCCACTCTTTCACCGACCGTTACCTTATCGCCGACATCTTCTCCCACACTGTCGCCCACTGTGACGCTTTCACCGACATTCTCGCCGACCAATTCACCCACCGTCACGCTGTCCCCAACTTATTCGCCTACAGAAACTCCGACGGTAACCTTGTCCCCCACCAATTCACCCACAAGAACTCCCACCCTGTCGCCTACTGAAACACCCACTCTTTCACCGACCGTTACCTTATCGCCGACATCTTCTCCCACACTGTCGCCCACTGTGACGCTTTCACCGACATTCTCGCCGACCAATTCACCCACCGTCACGCTGTCCCCAACTTATTCGCCTACAGAAACTCCGACGGTAACCCTGTCGCCAACCAATTCGCCCACAAGAACTCCCACCCTGTCGCCTACTGAAACCCCGACTCTTTCACCGACCGTTACCCTATCGCCGACATCTTCTCCCACACTGTCGCCCACTGTGACGCTTTCACCGACATTCTCGCCGACCAATTCACCCACCGTCACGCTGTCCCCAACTTATTCGCCTACAGAAACTCCGACGGTAACCCTCTCCCCCACCAATTCACCGACTGAAACTCCGACGGTAACCCTGTCCCCCACCAATTCGCCGACACAAACACCTACGCTTTCGCCCACGGAATCACCGACTCTCTCACCCACCTTATCCCCTACCGGTTCTCCCACATTATCGCCGACACTCACGCTTTCACCGACTGCTTCACCTACAGAAACTCCAACCCTAATCCCCACGGAAACGCCTACACTCTCTCCCACCGTCACGCTATCGCCGACTCTTTCTCCCACTTCATCTCCTTCACCGACAGACTCGCCCACATTTACTCCAACTCTATCTCCGACACAATCTCCTACCGTTACTCAATCTCCTACTCTCTCTCCCACAAGTTCCCCGACTGATATACCAACAGGCACCCCGACCGACACACCTACAGAAACGCCCACTTCCTCACCCACGCTCTCTCCCACAGCAAGCCCCACTGATGAACCGACTTCTTCCCCCACACTCACGCCTTCAAATACTCCCGCCGAAACCCCCACACCGACTGACACGCCCACTGTAGCGCCTATTCCGGCCGTCGGCTCCAGCGGTTTGCTGATCCTTATCGCTTTCGCTACTCTGATTCTGTTCAAACGAGAAATTACTGGAAAAAGAAAATGATGGGAGATTCTATCGAATTGTAACCTCGAAAGAGGTATTTTTGATCAATGCTTTTTTTCTGTTCGGGTGCGATTTCCGATAATCTGGAATTCATAGATACCGGCAAATCCTTATCAATTATTTCAATGTCGATAGGCCTTCTCACCCGCCCTGACAGGAGCATCCAGCCTGTTTTCGTCCGGCGGAATCGGACAGGAATAGTTCTGACCGTAAGCGCAGAACGGATTGTAAGCCTTATTAAAATCAACGATCCATAACTCGCCGTCATCGCTCCTGTCCAATCTTTCGTCCAGGTCCAGGTATCTGCCTCCTTCGTAAGTTTCCTTGCCGGAAGTCGCATCCTTGAACGGTATGAACAGCCCCTGCTCTTCCTCATCGTCTTTGTAGGCCTGCAGCACGCAATCCCTGCCGTTCACCTCGAACCTGAATTCGCCCCATCGAATCATCCGGCGAATATCACCGGTCGTATCCTCTACATCAACTACTCTCTTCTTCTCGTGTTCATGCAACGGCAGCGACATCATTAAATCTTCTTTCAAGTCGTAATATTCCAGTCCGTCAAAAGATTCCTGCTCTTCAGGCGGTATCGGGGACCGGTGATCCTCGGCAAAAAAACGATCTTTCGTCCGCCTCATGTTCTCCATATATTTTCTCCATTGTTTCTTTCGCATGATAAAATTTCTCCCCTTTTTCGTGTTAGTCGCCTTGAATGTAAAATTTAATGATGCTTCTTCCGCCTACTAAAACCAGGCCGGAATAAATCCTTTATCAAACTCAACCGCAGCTTGAGCCGGACGGCGAAAACGCTTAAACAAAAGCTGATGGGGCTTCTTCCCGCCGGTTATCCTTGCCCGCCTTTATCTCGACGCCTACCCCCCTTACATTTTTTCCATAGGCGATGCTTTCTTTTCGTATCCTACGGGCAGCTCAAACAGAGAATCGTCAAAATCCTTCTCGCTGAATTCTTTCAATTCCGTCCTGTATTGCATCTCTCCATCGCTGTAATAAATATGGCGCACAGGAAAACCGGAGAATCCCTCTTCTTCGCCGGCTTCCACTTTGAAAGCACGGAAAAATGAGGGCATATCTTTGGAAAACTGCTCGAAAAATTCGCTCCATCCCTTCATCACTTGAAGTTCATCCCGATCAATGTCTAATTCATCCATCGCCGCGGTCCATATTTCCTCTACTTTCTCTCCTTCCGTATACCCCGCGTATTTGTCTGTCATCCATCGGTTCACTTTGACTCCTTCAGCCTCTTTTTTGTATTCGACCTTTTCGGTCATCCCTGGCATACGGTTTTTCATCATGTTTTCCATCATTTGACGTTGTTCGGCCGGCACGTTCTTCATTTGCTTCTCTATTCTATCCATTGCATCAGCAATTTTTTTCTGAACTTTCTCCAGGTCCGCTTTGGTTATCTCTGTATATGTTTTATCACCATGGTCTATCATCCAGAAAAGTTCCTTGTCGTCCCGAAAGATTAAAACGGTCGATTCCCCGTTTTCCGATTCGACTCTCATCTTCTCCTTTTCAATATATGCTTTAGCCGTCGTAGTCTCCTGCCTGCCGATCTGCGATTCGGTTTCATTCACGAACAGGTAACCGCCCTGAGCGGATACGATGGAAAATAGACCCGTCAGAATGATGACCATAAAAAATCTTGCCGTGTTTCTGTACATTTTTATCCTCCTTATAATTATTAATATTTTCGAACTGATCAAACCGGGTTACACTTCTTTCAAAACTTTTGACGGTTTGATTCAATAATCGGGGTCGCAATCAGTATCGGTATCGGGGTCAGGGTCGCAATCGGGGTCGCAATCGTTATCTAAATCGGGATCGTAATCGGAATCGAAACAAAAGGATGGGAGATTTTGTCGAATTGTAACTTCAAAAGACGCATTTATGATTAATGCCGATATTCTTTAAGCCTTCTCTGCTGGAATGTCCCTTACTCAAGCATTTTGAATATAACACAAATCCGGTTTACGATCAAATGCTAAACGTTCAAACGCCAGATAGCCCAGTTCAGGACTGATGCGAAAGAGACCCACAACAGGTAAGGCAGCAGTAAAACGCCGGCAAGCGGTCTGATTTTCCAGAAGGATATCATGGTGATCAGGATCATGATCCAGAGCAGCGATACTTCAAAGAAGGCGAGATCGGGGCGTTGCAGTCCGAAGAAAAGGTATGACCAGAGGGCGTTCAAGGCCAACTGTATCAGGAAAACCGCCGTGGGAAAAGTCATACGGTAATCTCCGGGCGTTTTCCATATCAACCAGGCGGCCGTGCCCATCATGATATAAAGCGCTGTCCAAACTGGTCCGAAAACCCATCCCGGCGGATTGAAAACAGGCTTTTGAAGCGCCCGGTACCATTCTCCAGGCATAAATTTCGAACCGATAAAACCGGCGGAAAGCGATACGAGTATCCAAAGGATGAGACGGATTATTTCTTTCATGAAATGTCCTTTCAGGCGGCCCTGTTCAATAACCGGTCAAACGCGGAAACAGAATCCGCCTTGAAGGTCAGAGCCCTTCCTAATTTATTGATCGTCTTTGTTCTCTTGCATCTCCTTGTGTATTTCCCTGAATATCCTTTTGATTCTATCCGTAATTTCTTCACCATTCTTTTTTTCTTCTTCATCCATAAATTCAACCTCCAGCCTGGACTCAAACTTGTCCATAGCTTTTTCCAGGAAGCCTATTTTCTGTTCCAGGACTTTTCTTTCTCCCGTTTCCCAGTATTCTCCCTCATCGGTTACTTCCAGATTGGATATGTAGCGTTTTTTCAGATACCGGAGCAATTCGATCAGCGTAATGTGCGTTTCTATCGGAGCGAATTGAGTTTTCACCGAATTGTATTGTTTTCCTGCTTCGATTTTCCCTTCAAGCATCAGGATCGTTCCCATTATGGAAGTTAAATTGCCCTCGGAATCGAAGAAAAATTCTGCGGTTTCACAATGCTCGTGAGGCTGAATACTGATACCTTTGAGTCCCAGATGACCTTCAATATTGGCTTTACCGACTTCATGCACCAATTGTGCGTCAGAAGGCTCACTCCAATCCTCATCAAGCATTTGCGCTTCCCAGCCCAGTCTGCGGGCGAATTCAGCCAGTTCATTCCGTAAAACAGACTCATCGGATATGTGGTCCAGCTTACCTCTGTAATGAATCGTTACTCCCATTTTTTCAACCTCGTTTTCGTTTTTAACCTTGACAGCATCCAAGGATGTTTCATTGATGATACCTGATTTTCCGGATGAGTCAATTCGAGTTTTTGACGATTACGGATATGGTTAACGGATTACGTTTCATCTCTGCATCGCCCGCTTTATCAAAAAAAGCAATTGATTTCAATCTATTAGGTTGATCTTATCAGGAGTTCTAAATATCAATTCAAAATCTAATGCCGGACAGGCGCTATCTAGTGACTGTCCTGCATTAAATTTTGAATCGACAATCGAGTTTATGGACAGTCACTATCTAAAACTTCAGCAAACTCCATTGCAGATTTCCTATTGTTTTCAGTTATAAGATCATTTATAATTTCTTCAACAATTTTGATCGTAGGAGGCTGCAGATGATTTCGCTGAAGAGGATAAGTCATATCATCGTTTCATATTGTTTGCTCGCAATCATTTCTGCTCATTCAGACGTTCAGGCCGGAGGATACGCTGTTCAGGAGATCGGTTCTCAACGAACCAGCATGAAAGCCACGGTAGCCCGCGGAACCGACCTTACGACCATGTTTTCGAATCCCGGAGGATTGGCGCGTTTAAAAGGCACGCGATTTTACGGATTCCTGATGCCCGCTCAAATACTGGCGGAATTCAGCCTGCAGGATGAGGACGGCGAATATTCGGAATGGATCGAACCGACAGCGGCTTATGGATTCGTTCCTTTTCTGGGCGCGAGCAGCGATTTCGGTTTTAAAAAGTGGGTGTTCGGTCTTTCATGGTATTTTCCCAACCTATCTGCTTCCTCGCTTCCTGAAGATTCTCCGTTGCGGTACCATGCCATAGAAGCTTATTTTATAAACTGGTTTTTAACCGGTTCCGCAGCGTATGAATTACATCCTAAAGTATCGCTGGGCGCCGGAGCGAGTCATATCTATGCGCTTCAGTATTATAAAACCATGCTCGATCTTTCCACGCTGGATATACCTCAGGCGCCTATTCCCCTGGCAGGCGATGCATTAATGGAAGCCTGGCCGGAGGGCGACGGTTTCGTATGGAACGCCGGCATTATTTTAGGACCCTGGAAAGGCGTAAAATTCGGACTGACCTATACCAGTTGCGAATGGATAGAAATGGAAGGCGACCTGGAAGCTGAAGGCGAACTTTACGGAATGATACCCGGGGAAGTAAAAGGCCGGTTTTATCAGGATACTCCGATTCCAGATTACATCAGGGCAGGCATCAATTATCAGGTAAATCATTCCTGGCAGGCCGGATTTGATTGGACACTCTGGCATTACAACATATATCAGAAAAGCGAGCGAAAAATTAACGGCGCCCTCTCCGTACCGGGCATGCTGGAAGAAGACCTGGACCTTGATTTTACCATAGAGAGCGACAGGTCCTACGGCAATTCATATAATCTGGCCGCCGGCATCGAGTATATCCAGCGGAAACGGAATAACTGGACATGGACACTGGGATTCGAATACGATAAATCGCCCATTCCCGACAGGACATTCAGCGTGGAGAATCCCACCTCCGATTTTATCGCCGCAGGCCTGGGACTTCATTTGCCTATATCCAAAAAATGGACCATGGGCTCGACCCTAGGCATACAAAGACAAAAACAGCGCGACATCAGAAACAGCGAAACAGTTCCACCAACCAATGTAAAAACAAAGGCGATAATGCTCAAAGCAGCATTGTCTTTCAGTTATAGGCGATAAAATTATGGGCCTTTTTCCGGAGCGCTGAAGGTTATCTTTGAAACCGTTCTTCAACTGACAAAATGACCATCGCTTAGTTTATTAATCCCCTGGATCGCGCACGTTTTTCAATCTGAACATCAATATATGGGGGCGGCGTAACCCGGCATCTCTCGTTCGATCATACGCCAGTTTCAAATTTCAGAGCCTCATGGGATATTCTGAACTTAAATGAAGCGCCTTCTGATTTGACAAATCAGATTTTGTACGTTAGAAGGGTAAGGAATCCAATTTGAAGTTTTTAAATGAGGGAATTCTTGTCATGGAGGTAATTTTATGAGTCACGGGAAGTTTTTTTGTTTTTATGTTTTTTTTGCGGGTTTGACGATATTAATCTCGTCGTCTTTTTCAGCGACAGAGATCACTGAAGGCGATATTACGACCGATACGGAGTGGGACCTGGCGGGTCATCCTTACTGGGTAAAAACTAATGTTGAAATAAAAGGGGGAGCGACTTTAACGATAGAAGCTGGAGTCGTAGTCAAGATGGCATATACTAACGCTTTGTGTATAAAGGTTGTGAACGGTTCGCTCGAGCTGTTGGGAACGGAGACTGATCCTGTTTACTTCACGTCTGAGCGAGATGACACATTGCCTTTACCGTACGGTGAGGATACGAATGGTGACGGAGAAGCGACTGCTCCTGCGGCCGGAGACTGGGGTTATTTACAGTATAGCGCTCAATCAGGCAGCAGCATTCTGTCGAACGTTGAATTCCGTTATGGCGGCAATGGACCGTCTGCTGTGGATTATCTGATCTTCGTTCATAATGCTGACGTGAACATCAGCGACATAAAAATAGTCGATGCTTTTGAACTGGCGATTTATTACAGTTCCCCTTCAACAGCCATGTCGCCTTCGATAACAGGCGTAGAGATATTAAATTGCGAGACAGGCATCGACTTCTATCCTTCCTCTGTAATTGACTCTCCCCTCATCTCCGATAACACGATAACCGCTACCTCATGCGGAATATCGTTCAGGTCTTCCGACTCGTCGCTTAACGGACTCATAAGCGGCAATGTAATAACCAGTCCGTCCGGCACGGGAACCGGCATTATTATTCGATATAGCGATTCATCGACCGCCGTAACGGATAATACGATCACCGACATGGTTAACGGATTACATTTTCTTTCTGCTTCGCCCACGGTATCCGGAAATACAATCAGCAACTTGACCGAATATCCATTGATGTATCAAAACTCCTGTTCACCGGTCTACAGCGGGAATTCCTTCACGAATATCGGAATGCCGGCCATAGCTGTTTGGGGAGATATAGAGGAATCGTCAACCTGGATCGACGTTCAGGGTCTCGGCTATCCTTATCATATAATAGAAACCCTGGGGATCGATAATGATACTACGCTGAACATCGATCCCGGAATAGCCGTCAAGTTCAAGCCTGTTTCCAATAACGGCATGGAAATCCGTGGAGTATTATCGAGCCAGCCGACAGGAGAACCGGTCATTTTTACATCAATGAAAGATGATACCGCCGGAGGCGACTCAAACGGCGACGGTTCGGCCACAGTTCCTTCTCCCGGCGACTGGGGCTATCTATGGTATCAGTCTCAAGCTTCAGGCATACTCCACAATGCGGAATTGAGATATGGAGGCAATGGTTATGCTTCCGTCGACTACGTCATCTGGGTTGGCGGATCAGACATGGACATCAGCGACATTACAATAACCGACTGTTTTTCCAGCGGCATTTTATATCAATCGTCGAGTTATGCCGTCACGACCCCATCCATCACGAATGTAGTCATACCCTCCTGCGAAACAGGCATACGATTTAGTCACGGCAGTCAGGATTTTTCATCGGAAATATCTGATAATCAAATAAACGCATCGGTTTGCGGCATTCTCTTTAACGGTTCGGATGCAGCGTTTCCGACCTTTACAATAAACGCTAATGTAATTGAAAGCTCGCAGGGTTCAGGAACCGGGATTCATGTCATAGACTGCGATGCAACATCCTCTGTATCGAACAATACGATATCAAACATGACGAACGGGTTGCATTTTGAAGATGCATCACCGACCGTCACCGGCAATTCAGTTACCGGTGCGGCTGAATACCCGTTAATTCAGCAAGGCAGCAGTTTCCCGGTTTATAGCGGAAATACTTTCAATAATATCGGACTTGAAGCGATTGCCGTCTGGGGAGTAATTCAGACGTCAGGAACCTGGAATGATGTTCAAAACCTGGGCTATCCCTATCATGTTGAAGAAACCGTGGAGATTGATGATGGAGCGACGCTGAGCATCGACCCCGGTATGGTCGTCAAGTTTCAAACGACCGGATATCCGTGCTTCGATATCAGGGGCATGTTGTCTCTTCCCTCGTCGGGCAGCAGGGTCGTTTTCACCTCAATGAAGGACGATACGGCAGGCGGCGACTCAAACGGCGACGGCTCTGCTTCGGTTCCTTCTTCGGGAGACTGGGGATACTTTCATTACTATCCTCAAGCCGTCGGAAACATAGTTCAAAATGCTGAATTTCGTTATGGCGGCAACGGAAAATATTCGGTCGACTATGTCATTTGGGTAGCAAAGGCGAGTACGGAAATCCGCCATAATGCATTTTTCAACGCGTATGACACCGGCATTTATTATCAGGCATCCACTACCGCTGACAGCACTGCGCTGATTCACCATAACACGATAATGAATGCGGATACCGGCATCCGGTTTATGGGAAGCGCGGATTACAATTCAACGGCTCAAATCACCTACAACTACATTGACGCAGGCGAATCTTCCGTCGCAATTGAATTGCGAAAAGCCTGCGCCGCTTCAGATATCGGGAACAACACCATCGTCAACAACTTTATAGGCGTTGATGCTGTCGATCCCCAGGGGGCTTTCACTGTCAGGGAAAACAATATTGTGGGTAATTCCGAATACGGCGTCCGATGCGACGGTCCTGTATGCATCCTGGCAGACGACAACTGGTGGGGCCATGAGACTGGGCCCCTGGATGAAGAGGCGGGAGCGGGAGTATGCGATAATCTTCACGCCGGCGGAGGCGATGAAATAAGCGAATATGTCGATTACGGCGACTGGTCTAATAACTGGATTCCCAATTATCTGCTGAACTGTTCCGAGGCGATTCAGGTGACCTGCGGCAGCACATTGAATTATCAGACAACGGCCGACATGCAATCGAACATTGACTATTACGGATGCGATCCCTCTTTGTATATGGGCGGAAATGAAAAAGTTTATTCAACGACGACCGAATCTTCCGGCAGCCTGCAAGTCGTTCTATGGCCGGATTCGGAAACCGAACCTTACGTTTTTATTCTGGGTTCATGCAATGAAAACGCCTGCCTGGCTTCAGACGAACGATGCGCCGTTTTGCCGGACGTACCTCCGGGACAGTATTACATCGTAATAGACAGCCCTTCCGGTCATGCTGATTTCGATATCGGAATCTACTGCGGATTACCGACTTTTACGCCGACTCCAGCCGTCACGCAAACCCAGTCGCCGACAGCTTCTCCCACAGAAGGCACAACAACGCCGACCGTTCCGATTCTGACGCCTACCGCAACAGAATCGCCGACCGCCGCCGTTGTGCCCGCAGCTTCTTGCGGAACAGCGATTTTACTCCTGGTTCTGCTGAGCGCTTTGATATCTTATCGAAAAATGGGAACTGATCAAAACGGGGTCTCACTTCTTCCATAACTTTAGACGGTTTGTTTCAGTAATCAGGGTCGGTATCGGTATCGCAATCGAAATCGAATCAAAATGATGCGATATCCTGTCGAACTGTAACCTCAAAAGAGGTATTTTTGCTCAACGCCGAAAAATGAACACATAAAAACGTATTCGAAAAGTCGCCATTAACCCGGAAATCCATTCAAAACGCCCGTAATTTAAACTACGGCATCATAAATCAAATCCAGTACGTTTCTGACCGGAAGGCTATTGCCGTTTCGCCTCGCCATATTACTCAGGTTCAATTCGCAGGTGGGACACAGGGTAACGAGAGTATCCACATTGAGGTCCAATGCCTGTTTCACTCTTTTTTCCGCCATTTTTTCGGAAAGCTCCTTGCTGGTGACCAGAACTCCGCCCCCTCCGCCGCAGCACTCAGCCTGTTTGCCGCTTGCAGGGAACTCAACCAGCTCGACGCCGATTTGCTTCAATATATCCCTGGGCTCATCAACCATATTCATGCCCCGCGCCAGGTTGCAGGGATCGTGGTAGGCGGCTTTGATTCCTAGTTTTTCACCGTTGAACTGAGGTAATCGTTCGGCAATTTCCTTAATGACGTATTTCGGTTTCAGTTCAGGATAGGATTTTTCGATAAAAAAGGCGCATGTTGTGCAAAGACAGATAAATTCTTCGTTGGGAAAAGTGTTTTTGAATTTCTCCTTGTGATCAGCCAGCTCATCTTTATAACCCAACACTCCGAAAGGCATTCCGCAACATACTTCATCGACGACCCTGGGTTTAACCCCCAGTTTTTCAAGCACAGCAAGATATTTTTCAGCATCCTCAGTCCTTTCCAGGAATCGGCATCCCAGGAGGACGGGAGTCGTTCCGTTGCGCTGCGGAGCCTGTAACGACTGTCCGTAGATATTGCCGGTTGCATTGATCTTATCAAGCAGCTCTCTGTGCGAATCGTAGCCGAACCCCGCTTCGTAAATATCAGCCCTGGCGGCCGTTATAATGTCAGGTATCGACACGTTTGACGAACAACGTTCGACACAGTCTCTGCAATAGGTGCACTGGTAAAGTTTGTCCATAATGTAGTCAGAAGGTTCCAGCTTGCCTGAAAGAAGGGCATGCGCCAGCATAACTTTACCCCTGGCGCCGTCTGACTCCCAACCTAATTCTTTATAAACAGGGCATCCTTCATAGCAGTAAGCGCATCGGATGCATATATTCATCTCATTTTCCCATTGTTCGAGATACTTTGTCTCCATCTTACATTTTCCCCTTTCCCGATAAGACGGGATCGCAGTTTGAATTGATCAAAGGATTAACAATCATGACAGATTTGTATGTTGAATAAATTTCTCGCCTGCAAGACGCCCTTTTATTCTTATCCTGCAGACGTTCGGCTCAAGCCGTGATCCTGTATCTCAGATCAGTAGCCGTTACCCAGTCGTCAGGAGCATCCATAATTTTATGCGGATTCAAAATATTGTTCGGATCGAACGCTTTTTTCACGGCCCTCATTATGGGGATCAAATCCCTGTTCGCTTTTTTCCAGTAAGGAGCTTTGGACAGCGCTATGCCGTGTTCTCCTGAAATTACGCCGCCGGCTTCATTGATGTAATCATAAAGTTCTTCAGCGGCATTTTTGGCATCTTCCCATTGGCGCCGTTTGGTGACGTCCAGCATGATCTTGGTGTGAACGACGCCTGAGCCGCAATGTCCGTAAACCGACATGATCACGTTCCAGCGTTTGGCGATTTCATGAATTTTGTGGGTCGCTTCAGCCATACGGGAATATGGCACGGCCATATCGTCCGCCAGGTCGGTGCATATAATGCCGGGTTTGTATCGTGAAAGGGCCGCAAAAAGTTTTTTACGCCCCATGAATATCCTGGCTCGCTCACCCGCATCATAACTCATTTTAATTCCGTGTCCCCCATGCTTTTCGCAGATGCTTCTTATGCTCTGAATTTCCTGGTCCACCGCTTCACGGGACTTGCCGTCAGCTTCAAACAACAGGATGGCTTCCACGTCCGGCAATCCCATATCCATCTGGCTGTTGACCACGGAAATGGCTATGTTGTCCATCAATTCCAGCACAGAAGGTGAACAACCGCCGGACATGACGTCCCTGATCGTTTCGCCTGCTTCACCGACAGTATCGAAACAGGCTATTCCCATACAGCGCAGCAACGGCAACGGCACAATTTTCAAGGTCGCCTCAACCACAATCCCTAAAGTGCCTTCAGAACCCACCATCAGCTTCTCCAGATGATATCCCGCTGAATGCACCCGAGTATTCGCTCCCATCTCCAAAAGCCTGCCGTCGGCCATCACTACCTTCATACCCAAAACCGAATCTCGCGTCGCTCCATATTTCACAGACCTTATTCCGCTGGCGTTAGCCCCTATCTCGCCCCCTATCGTGGCGATCTTACTCGATGCCGGACCGGCAGGCCAAAAAAAACCATGCGGCTTGAGCGCCCGGTTTAATTCGTCGTCGATCACGCCCGTTTCCACTCGAACCAACGTGTCGTCAGGTCTGATCTCCAGTACCCTGTTCATCCTCTTCAAATCCATCACTATCCCGCCGTCAATTGGTACCGCGTGCCCCGAACATCCCGATCCGGAACCTCTCGCAATTAAAGGTACTCGATGCTCGTTCGCATACGCTGCGATCTTCTGCACCTGCTCTACGCTGCGAGGCGCAATTACCACATCCGGCATGCTGTGATGCACAGATGCATCACCGCCGTAAATAAACAATTCCGCTGCATTATCAGCGACGTTCTCTTCGCCGACGATCGACTTGAGTCTTCCCAGGTCCAGCTCCATAAATTTTTTCCTCCTTTTTTTCGCCTGAATCTGACATTACTTCGGTTCAATAATTCAAAAATCAGCATAAACGGCCCATCAATCCGGTAATCCTGTTAATATCCGTAGGTCGACTATGATGATGCGGATATGAAAATTCTCAAGCTAAGGCGGGCCGCTGTCGGCAAGATACATTCCTGAAGCGACTGCCGTACCGTATCCGGAATGACCTCTCAACTCCCTCTCCAAAAGCTTCATATCCTCATAATCATAGCCGATGACGCCGTTTGCGCACCTTGACATTCATAATCAAGGATATCCCTGGTTACGAACTGAATCCGTCATACCAGATTAAAAATGAAATGTAAAGCTCAATGCGCGAATGCGACAGATACTTTCACAAACGCCTGGATATCGATTGACGGCAGATCGAATCCATGTGAGACTCACATGTCCGGGCAAACGTCATCAAGCACGGCAGACGCTCGCATGCAAAAATATGACTTCTGATGTTCTATACGTATTAAAATACTTCTCCCAAAGTCCAGGAATAGAGGTTATTTCTGAATACGGGTTCTCTGCTTCCGTCGGGATAGACGAAATCCATGTCCATAAAGATGGGATGCTCGGCCCAGATGGTATCGGGGAAGTGCTTTTTCGGACCGTAACCCCAGTGCATACCCATGGTTTTTTCATCGCCCACGTGAGTTCCGTTGCATCGGGCTTCTTCATTGACTCCCAGTCCCAGTTTCGTAATGACGGCCATATCGGGATTGACCGGATCGAGGATATGGTCGCGCTCTTTCTTCGCCTGGGGCCCGTCGCCGATTATTTCAACTATGCGATTCTTTTCAATCCTGTAGACGACCAGTTCGTTGTCGATCAGCGCCGGCATCATGCCTTCGGTCCGGCTGTCGCCCATAACACCGCTCGCCGTTCCCGCATAAGGCGGTATATTGGCGCAGCCTGAAGGCAGATTGATGAATTCGCCAGGTCGATGAGCCTCCCCGTTTTCATTGAACTGATAACGTTGTCCTCTCAGATCGAATCTGCAGAAGAATTTATCCTCTTCGTACCGGAAGAACATTTCGACGGATGAAGCACGCGCCATTTTGTGAGTCAAAATTTCAAAACGGAGGGGAATTTTGGAATAATCCGCGCGAAATCCCTCGAAATCTGCCGTGACTCCCGGAGCCGAAGCGAAGCGGAAATTCTGCCGCTGCAATTTTCCCAGCAGAACACCGGTAATAGACGGTCCGGTAATGGCTATAACGATGTCCTTTTCTCCCCAATCACCCATGATTTTATCCAGGTTGACGGATTTGCCCTGCAGATAACCGTCAGCATCAAAACCGGCAGGCGTGGGATCGCGAAGGTCCAGCGTCACGATCGGATTGACGGTGAAACCAATCTCCTCCGACAGCTCAACCATCACCTTGTGCCACGCCTCGGTCATTTCTTTCCGGTGTTTCACTTCCTGACCGGCCTTCGATTCATCCCGCGGGTAGTCGTTAAGAAAAGTCACGTTCTCGCCGGGTTGCGGAGCGAAGGCATCCATGTAAAGTTTTTTCAGATCATAGGTCAAATGCATTTCGGTTTCTCCTTTCATTAAGTTCACAGAAAACAGGAAAGTTGCGGCATTATAACTAAAAGTCTGAATTGTGACAATTAATTTGTCGCAATATATTTTCGAATTTTGTGAATAAGGTTGCGAGAAGATGTGTTTACGAGAGTAGTATCAACGTAATGGGAGTTTATTCAATTGGCTTTCAACCGGTGAAGGAGGACAAAAGTGAAACAGAGAACAATCGTTGCGATGATTGTCTTTTTGTTTGTGATGAAGGGCTCGGCGAGTTCGGAGGTATCCTGGACTGATCAGTCGAGTCCCTTAAGTTATGGAAACTTTAATGACGTTTATGTGACTGATCTGGATAAAAATGGGATCAAGGATATAATTGCTGCGAGTTCGGAGATATGGGGAGTATCGCAAGCTGAAGGCATACCGGTGTGGCTGGGAACAGCCATGAATGACGGGACATTCGGCTGGGCGCTTTCCGAGGACAATTTTCCTTCCGGCAGATCGGCATCCATGCCGTTAGTCGACGAGTATAATGTCGGCAACGGCTGCATGATGCGCGTAACCATAGGAAATCCTTTTACGGAAATATCCGATTGGGAGGCGATCTGCTCTGAGCCGGCTCATATTGAAACCGTAATAAGTCACGGCAGCGGCAATTGCACTATTGATCCGGAGGCAGAAGGCACGTTTGTGCATGAGATGTGGTGCAGGGACATGGATGCCTGGACCTGCCGTTACAATCAGAGTCAAGGCGCCTGGATCATAAGTTCCCAATATCATGGGACATTGAATTCTCGAGCCCATACCGATGAATTTTATACGAGTGATCTGGACATAATCGGCTTTACGATTGAAAGCGAAGATGACCCTCCGGAAAACAACGACCAGATAACGTTTATTACGAGGACATCGGAATTTCTGATTTTAAACGCCCATGAAACGGAGGTCGATACCGATCCTTCTCCGGGAATAACGGCCTGGCCGCATGCGAATACCGGCGGACCGTGGATGGATTGGCGACCGATACTCGGCTCATGGATACTGGCGGGAACCGATAACTTCGAAACAGGGGATAAATTCACCTTTCACATTCCTGAAGGACCTCCGACGAATGATATCTACAATCAGGTACTTTCTGTCGACATTGATCTTGACGGCGATATGGATTTGATCGGCGCAGGAGAAGGCGGCATAAAAGTATTCATGCAGATGGGAGCGCGCGTTGGTCCTGTTATGTTTCTACCGGAGGGAGAAAGAATAAAGAATCAAAGCGAGCGTGAGTATGAAGTTGAAATTACTATAGCGAACCATTCTTCCATCACCACGGAATACTGGGTATTCACTTTCGACTCTGAAGACTGGACGTGGGACATTGAATCGGAACTTTTCGGCGAAAATACGAGACCTGTTTATGAGCAAGGCACGTGGACGGGCAAAACGGATTACGGTCAGTTCACTTATGAGATAGAATCTTCAGGTGTTCCCTTTGACGGCGACAGATTAATTTTTTCGACCTACCATTTATCCTGGTCTGACGCTCAAATCGTGGATTCTCAGGAGTCATATGCCGGTTTAACTGCATCGGACTTCAATAATGACGGTATGATTGACATAGCGGCATCGCCTGAGTCCGGAGGGATAGAAGTTTTTCTGAATGAAGCGCCTTACGGCTGGCAGCGAATGGAAAAGATACCTTCGTCGGATGCCGTTGCTGCTCTGGATTCTGCAGACATGAACAATGACGGAAAAACCGATATCATAAGCGCCGGATTCACGGGCGGGATCAGCCTCTGGCCCGGAGACGGAACCGGCGGATTCGGTCCCGACCAGGGTCCTGCAGACGATAATGTTTATGATTCAGTCGATACAGGGGACATCAACAAGGACGGAATCGCCGACATTACGGCGGTTTCGGCCGACAACGGCATATACGTCTGGTATAGAGACAGTGAGGGTGAATGGTTTCAAGTCGCACGATCTTCACCGCCTTCAGCAGACCGCGATAACGTCGGCACGGGCACGATGAGCAGAATAACGACGAACAGCGCGACCACGCTGACAGAAGGCTGGATGGCGGAATGTATAGAAGAACAGAAGGATGGAGGTTTTTTTCAGATAACAGGCACCAGGTCAGGCGTTATGGACAAATTAGCTGAAGTCGACGAACTTTATATTTCGGACGGCGGTGAGTTGCAATTCATGATATTTGACGGAGCGATCGATTTTGCGGTCGACGACCGGTTCACTTTTACCACATCGAAAGGACCAGTCAGCAATCATCGATTCTCGAATGCTGTTCTCGCTGATTTAAACCAGGACTCGAATCCGGACATTTTTTCTGCCAGCGCTGACGGTTTGGGCATTCGGATATGGAAAGGAAACGGAGGCTACGGCTGGCTCTCTGAAACTACACCCAAAGATTCAAGCAACTATTCGGATTGCGAAGCAGTGGATTTGAATTTCGACGGTAATCCCGACGTCGTGGCGGCAAGTTCCTCCTATGCCGGAATACAGGTCTGGCTCTCCAATAATGCCGATAAATATTCCTTTCAAGGCTGGACAGCGAAACCCGCAGCATCCGGACAATTTGCCAGAAACGCCATTGCCGATATAGACAATGACGGCATACAGGATATTGTTGCGGCGAACATCGAACCTGACGGTGAAGGCATCTACATCTGGAAAGGCAATGGTCTGGGCGAATGGGAAAATGTCAACGGGCCTACCGAAGTCCCTCATTATTACTCGACCGATACGGGAGACCTGAACCATGACGGTTTGGAAGATGTCATTGCCGGGCATTTCGAATCAGGCATCAGCGTATGGTTGAATACGATGGAAGGCGGATGGGGACTTGACGTCGGTCCCGCAGTTACGGGTTCCTATTGGGGGGTCAAGCTCGTCGACATTAACCGCGACGGCAATCTGGACATCCTGGGAGCCAAGGATTTCGACTACGAGACCGGAGGAGTCGTTTTTTATCTTGGAACAGGCGACGGAACATTCGGCTCTCCCATACCTTTGCCCGGCGCGGTTTACAATTTCTGGGATGCTGATGCCGGAGATTTCGATCTGGACGGATTCATCGATATCGCCGCTGCCAAATATTCGGGAGACGGCGGAACTTTCGTCTGGTGGGGCGGCAAGGATGGAATGAGAACGCAGTTTTACAATCCTGCGGTTATTTTCTCACCCGGAGGACACGATCATATCTACGGCATTGTCGTCGAAGACTTTAATTACGACGGATTCGATGATTTCGCCATCGGTCAGGATGCAAACGGAATCAGTTATTTCCTCAGCGCCTGGAATAAAAACGGAAACGTTACATTTTTCAGCGGTTTTGTGGGCGGATTCAATCAAATCAGAAGCATAGATGCCGGCGACATCGATTTAGACTGCGACCTGGATATCGTCGCTGCAACCAAAGGAGGCGGAGTCCAATCTTATCGCAATACCGTATACTATCCCGGCGGGGGCATTAGTTGGAGTCCTTTGTCGCACCCCACTACCACCGGCAATTATATCGGCGTATCACTGGCAGACATGACTCAGGACGGATTACTCGATATCGTCGCTTCCTCTGAAGGATCAGGCGCTTCCGGCGTCAACGCCTGGCTGAACGCAAGAAACTTCGACATGATTACGGTTAACTGGCACACGCCCGCTCATAACGAAAATTTCGACCTTCAAGCCGATAAAGAAATCGTCGTTAATTTCGATCAGGCATTGGACCCCAGCACCGTGACGCTGAAAACGATTATTCTCGAACAATGGGACGAAAGCGCTTCGCAATTCGTGCCTGTTCCCTACAGCCTTTACATTAATGACGACCATTACACGATAAGCATTGTTCCGGGGCCCTCACTGAGCATCTGGAATACGATCCGGGTTAAGCTCATCGGAGGAATCTACGGCATTAAAAACACTGACGGCAATCCTTTTGATGGAAATTACAACGGAGAAATGGACCCTTACCCTGAAGACAATTACATCTTTACCTTCGAAACTGTTGATTATACGCCGCCCAGCGTATGCAGCGGACTCATCGCCGCAAGTTCGCATCAGTCCGCGCACCTGAGATGGTCTCCTAATAATGAACAAGACCTGGAAGGATACTGGGTGTGCTATGACGACGAGGCCAGAGGTCAGGAACTCAGAGAAACAGAAATTTACTACACCAAGGAAGAAGTGGGATATCCCCCCAATATTTTCGTCCATGGGCTCGAATTGGACAAGGAATACTATTTTTCCGTAGTCCCGCAGGACATATGGGGTAATTATCCTGCATACTGCACCGACGCTTCGGCCGTCCCAGCTCAATTAGCTCCCGTTATATGGATGGCGGGTACGAACGATACCTACCTGACCTCCGCTGCCGGAGGATTAATCAACATTACGGCCTTCGCTTCCTCCGGGGCCGCTCCCATGACGGATGTTAAACTTTTCGTTGAAGGCCTGGATACAGGAATAATCCTCCAGGATGACGGCGCTTCCGGAGACTTTTCTGCAGGCGACGGCATCTTCGGTATAGAAATCCCGGCGACCGGAGGACTTCCCTCAGGCGCATTTCCTTTCGAAATCGTAGCATTCAATGAACTGGAAAATCATTATTCCTACGCTTGGCCATATATCGCAGTAACAGCCAATGATCCGGGATACGATCAGAATTCATCTTCACGGTCAAACACAAAAAACAGGCTCCTGACGCAACATTTCAACTCCGAACCGCAACTTCCCTCATGGCAGACATATCACGCTCCAACAGCCGGAACTTCAACAGAATCTCCCCTCATAAGAATGGCCGGGTTCATGGGACGCGTGCTCAGCTTTGAAAGAAATTCGACCATGAAACTGCTCGCTTTCGCCGACGATCCTCAAGGATACTCATCCCTCAGTAAAGTCGAACTCTACGCCTATGGACAACCGACCGGAGTGATGCTTTCCGATAACGGCGATACGGAAGATTTCGGCCCCGGCGACGGAATATTCGGATTCACTGCTGAAATCCCTGCAGGCGCGCTGGAACCGGGTTACTATGATTTCCTGGAAATCAGGGCCGGCGATATCGACGGAAATTACAGCAATCTTTGGCCCTATCTGAATATCTATGGAAATTGATCACGAACGTCCGCACATTCTGGATTGATGCGCGGACAGAATTATTGAGATGATTAAATCAACTTTAACGCCCCAGCCATACCTTAAGCGATACGATTATCGAGTCGAAGCAATGTGAATGCATGAGTATTATGTGCTCTTCGCTGAACTGTATCACGGTACAGGATATGATAATGGGCGATCACCGGCTTTAGCCGGGAATAAAAGAAGATGCAACGTAAAGCTTTGAAGGAAAACGGTATTCTCAATAAATCTGATTCCAGTTTCGATAAAGCGCCTGAACCGGCGAAAGGAACCCGCAGATTTGAAGCGAAAGCGCCTAGCGAGTTGTATCAAATGGATGCGAGGTATGGGTATTGATCAAAAATGCGTCTTTTGAGGTTACAATCCTACAGCATATCCCCTCCTTTCGTTTCGATCCCGATACTGGTACCGATTATTGAAACAAACTGTCGAAAGTCTTGAAAGAAGTGTAACCCGGTTTTGATCCGTCCCATTTTTTTTATGTCATCTGAGAGAGGGATTTAATTTTTTATGCGGCATTATTCAAATGAATGTGCGCAGTTTCCTTATCCGGTCGAATTTGAGCTTTTCGCCCGGGCATTAACCGTAACCGTTCCTTAACCCTTGTCGATACGAAGGCTGGCTGGAAGCCTGCGCTCCCAGTGACATGTCGTCTATGTGAATTCATTCAGCACCCGGTCGGGGGCGTAAAAAGCGCATAGCTTTAAACCAGACCAGGACCTATGATGGATACTGGGAGCGCAGGTGTTGCGTTGCATGCCCACGGACAACCTTTGTTGCAAATAGGCCGGCAAACTTAT
>CAZUFC010000035.1:0-66067 GCA_964619725.1 uncultured bacterium
ATTGGAATACTTGGAAAAATTTTTCTCCAAAATCCTGCACAGCGGAAAAAGCTCAAAATTTGAAAAATGTTGCTGAAAGGATACTAACATGGTAAAAATCCTGTGACTGGTTATTTTTTTTCTCGATAAAGGGGAGGGAAGTCAAGGGTTTGATCATGAAAATATCATCAGGAAAAACTGTTTTTTATGCATTGAGAAAAGCCGTTATTTTCTCATTTTTCGTTTCGAGCTTTACGATTATCGGCGGGTCTTTGTTTTCCGCGGAAAGCAGCGATGCAAGTCATTTATTTCCTTGTGCGGATGAATTGAAGCCTGCAGTTGAATTCTGGAAAAAGATATACAGCGAGTATTCGATTGATCAGACGGTCATTCACGATCATGATCGTTTGGACATCATTTATGAAGTGATCGACTGGCGAGGGAGGAACTTGTCCCGGAAAGCCAAATCCAGGGAAATACGGAACGTTAAAAACAAGTGGCGTGAAATCATTAAAAACCTTCAATCAGGCAAAACGTCCGTCGACAAAGAAGGCAGTCCGGAGAAACATGTAGCCGACATGTTCGGTTTAAGGCCGGGGCATGCGGAATACAGGCGTGCGGCTTATCGTTTGCGGGCTCAGCAGGGTTTGAAAGAAAAATTCAAAGAAGGGTTGATTAGATCGGGAAGATATTGGGATTATATTCTCGATGTTTTGAAAGAGGAGGGAATCCCGGCGGAGATTGCATATCTGCCGCATGTCGAATCATCGTTCAATCCTGCAGCCTATTCCAAGTATGGGGCAGCCGGACTTTGGCAGTTTACGCATTCTACCGGCAAGATGTTTCTGAACATTACTTACGAGGTAGATGAGAGACGCGATCCTTTTTTAAGCAGCCGAGGCGCAGCCCGGTTGCTGAAGAAAAATTACGCTGAATTGAAAACATGGCCGCTGGCTTTAACCGCATACAATCATGGTTTTTACGGCATGAAACGGGCCGTTAGAAAGCTGAAAACCCGGGATATTTGCTATATCATAAAACACTATCGCAGCCGGTTGTTCGGATTCGCTTCCAGGAACTTTTATGCAGAATTCCTGGCGGCTAAAGATGTGGCTCAGAATTCAAATAAATATTTCGGTGAAATAATATTCGAGCCGCGGTTGAACTTTGATGAATTCACGATGCCGCACTACGTATCCGTATCTGCGCTTTCGAAAGCGTTAAAATTGGATATTCAGACTATACGGGAACTGAATCCTCATTTGAGACCCGTGATTTTCAGCGGAGAAAAAAGAATTCCCAGGGGATTCAAGCTGAGAGTTCCCAGAGGCACATTGACTCAAGCATCAAATGCTTATGAAGTTATGCCGGATACGGAGAAGCATGATTCCCAGATACGCAGTCTTTACTACAAAGTAAAACGGGGAGACACTCTTTCAGCCATAGCCTCACGCGAAGGAACGACAGTGGCAAAATTGATGGCTTACAATAATCTTTCTTCACCTCATAGAATCTATGCGGGACAGACGCTGAAATTGCCCTGGTCTCATTCTCATTCCGCAATATCGGATACCGGGAGCAACCGTCAGCCCAACAAAGCGGAAAAGAGAGAGAATGATTCAGTTTACAAGCCGCAAAATATAAACATAAAGATACAACCGGACGAAACAGCCAACCTGATCGCCGACTGGGCCGGCATTTCGATCCGTCAATTTTTGGCTGCGAACGGACTGAGAAGCAGCAGAAGCCTGCGAGTGGATGCGACTGCGACAGTTCCTTTGAAAACAGTATCCGTGGAGCAATTTGAAAGAAAAAGAACGGAATATCATCAGGAAATCAAGGAAGATTTCTTCTCGCGATACAAGGTGGAAGGAACGAAAGAACATCGTGTTTCGAGAGGCGAGAATCCCTGGCATATCTGTCACAGGATTTATGATATTCCTCTCTGGCTGCTGAAAGAATACAATGCCGGTCAGAATTTAAACGAATTGCACGCCGGGACCGTCCTGTCCATACCCATCGTAATTGAAAAATAAAGGGTTTCCGAAGGGCTCTGACCCCTTCGTCGATCAAGCTTTTTCAATGCGCAATGCGGGCGGAGGAATGGACCTGGACCGGGCGGCCAAGGAATATCTTTTATGGTTGATTATCTGGAAGCAAAAGCAATTTTTTGCATTCCAGGATTATTTTCTTAAAATTAAAGTGGGTATTCCCCGTTAAGGGTAGAAGAGGAAGACGGGGCTCCTCAAGCATAAGTAATTTTTTAAAGGAGAGCAGGGCCAATGAAGCTCAGATATTTATTAATCATTAGTACGATTGTTTCGTTACTGACGGCGGGCGTATTTTCTGCCGATATAAATCAAGAGAACGCTGGATCATCCCGGATATATTTGCAAAGCGGAGTTTTCGATCCTTTGGAATCGGAAAAGGCAATACCGGAAGAATTTATATATTCCGGGGCCGGCGGGGAGCGAGTGGGAATATATCTTGTACAATACCGGAAGATAACCGGCCGTCCTGAGGTAGAAATGTTAGAGAAAAGCGGAACGGAAATTTTAGCGTATATTCCTGAGAACACTTATCTGGTAGAGGTTTCTGAATCTGACGATTCAGTATTGAAGGGATCGAAAGATGTGCGATGGTACGGCATATTCGAGCCGTACTACAAGGTTCAGTCAAGGTTGCATGAATTATGCGGACAGGAAGGCGATACGGAAATAATCGTCGAATTTTTCGATGGTCCGAACATAAGAAGGGCTGTTAAGACGGCAGGGCGATTCGGAGGCAAAGTGTTACGGACGTGGGAGCAGGTGAATCATCCTCGGATGGTTGTCCGTATTGCGAAAGAGGAGCTTTCGGGTTATCTGCATGAGACGGCGGCGCTTCCCGATGTGGCGTGGATAGAGGAGAAGGCTGAATTCGTTCTGGCGAACGACAACACCGTTTGGATAACTCAGGGCGGTTTGAGTCCTTCAGGCGAGACTCCATTGTATGACGCTGGATTGACGGGCGAGGGACAGGTTGTTGGTTTCGCGGACACGGGGATAGATGCGGATGCCTGTTATTTTTATGATTTCTCAGAGGGGCTGGTGGACCAAAATACAGGGCCAGACCCTTCACAAAGGAAGATATTATCTTACCGCAGTTGGTATGATTGCGGTGACGATTGGGACGGTCAGGGTCACGGCAGTCATGTGGGCGGCATAATCGCAGGCGACAATTATGAAAACGGAATACATGACTTTGATGACGGAGGAATGATTATCGGAAATGACGGTATGGCTCCGGGAGCCAAGCTGGTGGTCCAGGATGTGGCTATAGAGGAGTTTCTGGTGGGTATCCCGGAGGACTTGACGTTGTTGTTTTCTGAGGCGCAGCAAGACGGGGCCGTGATGCATTCGGACAGTTGGACTGCAGAATCTTATCAGCTTGAATATTTGTCTTACAGCCGTGATGTGGATGAATTTATGTGGAACAACAAGGAATTTCTGATCGTTTTCGCTGCGGGCAATTACGGTCCTTTGGGCTATACTCTGGCATCTCCCGGCAACGCCAAGAATTGCCTGACGGTAGGCGCATCCGACAGCGCTTACACTTATTCGACATCCACAGCGGAAGATGTGGGCGTCTATTCAAGTCACGGACCTTGTTTGGACGACAGGCTTAAACCGGACTTGACCGCGCCCGGCGGAGCATCGATTTATATTTATTCTGCGGAAACCGATCTGCAGGTGGGTATGGGCATATATAACTGCTATTTTGTGGACAAGATCGGAACCAGTATGGCTGGCCCCTGCGCTGCGGGCAATGCCGCTTTAACCCGACAGTATTTTATGGACGGATATTATCCCACCGGCAGCCCGGAACCGCTTAATGCCCGCACTCCCAGCAATTCATTGTTGAAAGCTGTCCTGATCAATTCCTGTGAGAACATGACGGGTCAATACACCGGCGATGACGGCTGGTTCGATCCTCCGTCCCCCAGACCGACCGCAGGACAGGGTTGGGGACGCCTGACAATGGACAACGCACTTTGTTTCGACGGAGATTCCCGGTTGATGTGGATTCGCGACGAAAAGTGGGGCATAGACCAGGGTGAAACGCATGCATTCGACCTGCTTGTTACGGCGGGCAGCGAACCGTTGACCGTAACGCTTGTATGGACCGATTATCCGGCAGCAGCTTATTCCGAGATTAATCTGGTCAATGATCTTGATCTCACTGTGACGGAAGTGAACGGCGGCACGACATATGTGGGAAATGAGTTTAGCGGAGGATGGTCGGTTTCAGGGGGCGGTCCGGACCGAAGGAATCCTGTCGAATGCGTGGCGATTCAATATCCAGTCTCAGGCGGACAATACAGAATACAGGTTAGCGCTTATAACGTTCCAATGCCTGTGCAACCTTACTCGATTGTGGTCTCCGGGGCTCTCGACTTCAGCAACGGCATGATTTATTTCGATGAAGTCTTTTATGGATGCGATCATAGCGCTGATATTGAGTTAATGGATTCCGACCTGGCAGGAACAGGTTCTCATGTCGTGCACGTGTTTAGCGATTCCGATCCCACCGGAGAAAACATCACACTAAATGAAATAGCGACTGATTCAGGAAATTTCGGCGGTACGTTCCATACCACGACCGATTCTTCGCCGCCTGCGGGTTACGTCAGAGTCCAACACGGAGACTCAATTACCGTCGAATACATGGATGCTGATGACGGTTTTGGAAATACCAATGTGTTGAAAACGGATGTTTCACAGATCGATTGCGCTCCGCCGGTCATATCCGAGGTTGAATTGCAGGTCATTGCAGACGATTATGTCTATGTAAGGTGGGAAACCGATGAATTAAGCAATTCCGTCGTTCGTTACGGAACTGCTGATCCTCCGGGTTTAACGGCCCAGGTTACCGATTACACAACGGAACATCTGGTTAAATTGTCGGGACTCACCGAATGCACGGACTACATCTTTGAAGTAGAATCTTCTGATAAATTGAACAACAGCAGTGTGGATGATAACTCCGGCGCGTATTATTCCTTCAGGTCGCTGGGTGAAGTCACCGCATTTACGGAAAACTTCGATTCAGATCCGGGGTGGGAGATTTTCGCCGGTGAATGGACATTCGGGACGCCCGCAGGACAAGGAGGAGGCCCCGGCGGTTTCGGACCTGATCCCGACAGCGGGTATACCGGCAGCAACGTTTACGGCAACAATCTTTTAGGCAATTACCCGCTAAACCTGCAATTCCCTTATATGCTTTATTCAGAAAACGTGGACTGCAGGCCGGGCATTCTGCCGGTTTTAAGATACTGGCGGTGGCTCGGCGTGGAAGGTTGGGACGAACAATACGGCTGGCAAATCGGCGATAAAGCGCAAATCGGAGTGGAGACAGATGATGAAGATTGGCAGGCAGTCTGGACGAATCCTAGAATGCCGGCCAGTCTGGACGACCAGGAATGGGTGTATCATGAAGTTTCCCTCCAGAATTTCATTAATCACGAAGACAATGTCAGCGTAACCTGGAGCATCGGACCTACAGACAATATTTTCAGCGGTTGCGGTTGGAATATAGACGATGTGGAAATAGCATACCTTATCCCCTGCGAACTGCCGAACCTCTGGATTCAATCTGTCGACTACGATGATTCCTCCGGAAACGGAAACGGTGTGCCGGGCGTAGGAGAAACGGTAAACGTTGCCGTTACGCTTCACAACTTCGCAGACCCTCCCTACGACGCCAACAATCTTACAGCCGTTTTGAGCACAGACGACCCATACGTGGATATCCTGGACGATACCGCAACCTTCGGAACCGTCCCCGCGCAAGGCAGCGCTCAAAGTCAACCGCCACATTTCCAATTTTTCATAGATTGGCAGGCTCCGCCTACAGGACGCACCATTACCTTTAAATTAAACTGGACTTCGGACGAAACCAACGGCCATTTCTATTTCGACTGCGACACCGATTACGGAGTTATACCGGAATTCACTCCTGTAGGACTGGGATTCATCATAATCCTCATGGGCGGTATACTCTGGTTCGCTGTAAAAAAAACCGGCATAAGCACATAAGCGCTTAGAAGAAACAAAAAAGAAGAAATTTCCGGGCTGGTTCAAAGTAAGAAATCCAGGGACTCATCAAACGGGCATTACAATTTATTCGAATCACTCCTTCTCTTAACCCTGATAATCCGTGCAGGCAGTGGTTGCGGAGTCGTTGTTTTGCCAAAAATCCGCGTATTTTGATCACCGCTGGAATTTATAATCCCGGATTTCATCTGGCCGGTCACCCGGATTTAGATTTCAGAGGTTGAACATGTTTTTTCTGCATTGTCTTAGTGAATTCATCGCCTCCGTAAAATCTTTTTCTAAGTCCTTTACGAGTTTCTTCCATCTCTTCACTAGTCATAGGGATTCCGATAATTTCGCGGATAAAGGTTTGTCGACGTTCTTCGGGGGTGTCGCCCAGGGAGATGAAAAATCCGTCTTCGGTTACTTGAACAAACGCTTGTCGTCCGAAAGCATAGAAACAGATGGTCGAGTTTTCATAATCCAGGGGATTCTCGACTATTCCGGCTTTTTTGGGATTGCCGTAGATGTATCGGATGACTTTTTTCATATACTCGGCCGTATCGATTATGGTCGAGTAAAAACGTTCGCCCCACAAGTGCCCCGTTCGATTCTGGGCTTTATTGAACAGTTCGGCTATCCGGGCGTTCACGTACTGCATGAAAAGGCTGATATTCTCTAAAGGCGTATTGATTATCATGTGATAGTGAGTCGCCATCAGAACCAAGTGAAGTATCTGCACTTCATAAATTTTGCTCGCTCTCATGAGCACTTCCGCCAAAGAAGCGATCAGAGCCTTCTGTACTTTCTTTTGGTGGAACCGGTATTCCTTGTTATTGGTGCGTGTGGAGACGTGATAGGGATGTTCCGATTGCGATATTCGTGCAGGTCGCGCCATTTTTTTCCTCCTTTCCTTTAATGAAAATTGGTTCAGAAAATTTTCTGAATTATCCGATTTAAACGTTCACCTGAAATTTGAATTTTCACCTAATTTCGATCTCTGCCGGAAAGTAAGCAAAAAAGGTGCCGAAAAAACAGCTTATTGAGATATTAACAAAGAGCAGAGCTCCCGGTGAAAGCGAGGCATAGCTAAAACCATTGATGTAAAAGCTTCAAAGGAGTCAGTCCGGTTCTGAAAAAATTTATTTTTATCGGAATTTGATGATGATGACATTATTCCAGCAAACCAATTTCGCAGAAAAAATTCAAAAAATTTGAACTTTTCAGTGACCAAAACTCATAAAACAAGGCCAGGCTTAAAAAAAGGGGGGTCAAAAATTTTGAATTTTTTTCAAAAAATTTGAATTAGACGAGAGGGGAAAATTATTCATCAGTGCCTGTCGACAAACTCACTAATCGACTGATTCCGAATTTTATTTCCTGATATGAAAGTCATAGAAAGCAATGACGGAAAGCAATGACGAAGCAAGATGAAGAAAATGGAACAGCGTAGGGTTTGCCAATGCAATGCAGCCATGCAGCCAGACGCAGCAGTTCAGGAAAGGGGCCTGGACGGACGGGCGGGATTTGGCTAGGCAAGGGGTTCCGGCGGGGTCAGAGCCCTTCGCAAACGCCCGGCCGGCAAAGGGGCTTGGATTCATTCCAGGGCGTGGCACTGGTGAAAGGTTCAGCAGCAAGGGTTTCCGGCGGGGTCAGAGCCCTTTGCAAATGCCCGGCCGGCAAAGGGTCCTGGATTCGCTGCAGGGTGGGGGGCTGGTGAAGGGTTCGACCTGCAAGGGTTACGGCGGGGTCAGAGCCTTTCGCAAAAGCTGGTATATTCTTTCTTTGATTTTTTGCTTTTTATCTCCCATAATGCATTTTTGGAAGGCGAACGCGAATTTTTGAATCTGGAAAATGGAAAAACGACGAAAGTTATACATCCTTCATGGGCTGCTCCTGCTTGCATTGGTCATAGGCTCTCGGATTTGGGTCGTTGATGATCCTTTTATCCTTGACGACTATACTTTGTTGAACAAATGCAGGTATTCGGGGGGCGGATTTTTGACGACGGCCTGTGATTTATATAATTTCGGGCGGCCGGGCGAATATAATGTGTGGAAAGCCTGGTGGACGTCGCCTGAGATGAAGTTGAGTTATTTCCGTCCTTTAGCGGGAATATTGTTATGCGTGGAATTTCAGCTATGGGGAAGGAATCCGGTTTTTTATCATCTGGATACGATTCTGTTTTATTTTCTTTGCATAATGCTTCTATATAAGTTAGCTGCGGATATTTTTAATTCTCAATGGCCGGGATTTTTTGTCGCAGCGGTTTTTTCCGTTTCTCCGGCTCATATGACCAATATTCAATGGACGGCTAATCGTGTGGACATACTGTGCAGCCTGGGAATGCTGGCGGGTTTCGTTTTATACCTTAAGGGATTCCGGTCATCGGACAAATCGTTTAAATATCCGTTGATGGTGGGATTGTGTTTTATAGGGGGATTATTTTCCAAGGAAAGCGCATTAATTTTTATACCTGCCCTGCCGTTGTATCACCTTTATTTGTACTGGACCGACTGTGAAAAATGTGAGGAAACCGCATGCGATAAAAGGACAGGAATGCTGATAAGAAGTCTTTCGATAGTTCTGTTGACGGCGGCAGCCTGGATGGTACTTTACTTTACAGGAGACTATGGAATTCGAAGCGGCTATTGCATTACTGCTGATACTCCGGCTGATATCGCTTTCGCTCACATGTTAAAGGCCTTCATGCTTTATATGGGGGATCTGTTTTTCCATGTAAAAGCGCTTGAAGTATCAAAGAATAAGATGTTTGGAGTTTCACTGATTAATTTTCTGCTGCTTTTTGCGGGCTGGTTATTTATAATTTTTCTTGTTTGTCGGATACTGGGTAAGCGAGGAATAGTTCTGACGTTACTGCTGTTTTTATTTTTACTTCCTGCTTTGCCTTTTAGAGTGAGCGACCGTTTATGTTTCATCAGCGTAATATGGACGGCAATGATCGGGGGTTCCTTGATTGATTATGCTTTTTCACGCAACAGGCGAGTTTGGGTGCGGATATTGATAGTCGCTGTAATAACCGGATGGTGGATCGGCGGGGGGATTGTTTATTCAGTGAAAAGGAGTCTTGACCGGGAAGAATGGTGCCGGAGGTATCCGGAAAGATTACTGGAGGAGACGGCAGAAATAATAGAGGAGAATCCGGGAGCAAGGGTAATTTTTTACATGAATCTGCCCAATCCGTTGCTTTGCATGTCTTTGACCGACAGTTTGTGCTGGCATTTAAACAGGAACGACATACATGCTTATGCGTTGACTACTTTCAACGGACCGCCTCAGATTATGATTCGAGGAAGCAGAAAATTTCATTTACGTTCAAAATTCGGAAAACCGTTTTTCACTTCCATGGCGGAACAGATATTTATGACGGCTGACGCTCTAAAGGAGAAAAAGGAGTATGCTGTTCCTCATTTTTTTGCAGAAATCAGTCAGACCAATTTAGGAGATGTTCAGGAAGTCGCATATACGTTACGGAAAGCCGCCCGGCATTCTGATTATCTTTTCATCGTTTGGGGCGACAGGTATCCTCAACGGGCGAGACAGTTTACCTTTTCAAAAAGTCGTTGACGGAAAAGAGCCTTTGAATGATTTGCGCGGATAGAATGCGGATGTTATAATTTTAGCCGCGAGAATGAGTCGTAATGTAATCATCGACAAAGGAATTGTCGAGGACAATTAATTAAGGAGGAAATGATTATGCCTAAAGTAGCTGTTATTCTTTCAGGTTGCGGATATTTGGACGGCGGAGAAGTGCATGAGTCTGTTCTGACGATATTGGCTCTGGACCGGAAAGGAGTAGACATAGTGTATGCGGCGCCTTCCGGAATTCAATATCACGTGGTCGATCATATCACGGGGAACACAATGGAAGGGGAGAAAAGGAGCGTATTGATCGAGTCGGCCCGGATCAGCCGGGGAAATATAAAGAAGGTATCCGAGCTGAATGTGTCGGACCTTGATGCGGTAGTTTTCCCGGGAGGATTCGGAGCTGCGAAGAACTGGTCTGATTTTGCTTTCAAGGGGAAGGATTGCACAGTTAATCCGGAAATTGAAAAAATAATCCGGGATGCTGCAGCAGCCAAAAAGCCGATGGGATTCCTGTGCATAGCTCCGGCAGTTGCGGCAAAGGCCCTTCAGGGGCAGCTTGAGAATCCGCCGAAGCTGACTATCGGTAATGACGGCGGTACCGCTGCGGCAATCGAAGATATGGGAGCAGTCCATGTAGATGCACCGGTTGACGGAGTCGTTATCGACGACATCAATAAAATCGTTTCAACGCCTGCTTATATGTTGGCAGACAGGATATCTCAGGTCGAAGCCGGCGCGACTAAACTCGTGGAAAGATTACTGGCCATGATATAGATATTCCGCACCTGTTTTCGATGCTGCCGTCAGCAACGGATATTATCAGGATCGCTTTGCGTGCAGCCGGCCGTCATCATTCAGACCGCAAGCAGGCGGCGATAACTTTATTCATGTGCGATTGTCGTCGGTCACATTTTCATTTCCTGCTTGCGGCTGAATGAATGGTCACTTTTCAACCGGTGTAAAGCTTTTCTCTTTTTGCTGCGATCGTTAACTAATTTTTTTTCATGTGAAGTTCCTTTATTAACAGACCGGCATTTAAATCGACCAAAAATTCTTTTATTTCCGTTGAATTATGAAAGGAAAAGAGAAGGTATGAACGGCAGAGAAACTATAATTGCCAAATGTCTGGAATTAATCCTCAAAAATGGTTTGAAAAATTTGTGCGACTATGGATGCGGCAACGGGAGAATGCTGAGGGATATCGCTAAGTATGCCGGAATTCCTCTTGATTTGACCGGCATCGATTACGCCAGAAGATTTGAGGATACTTCAGGAGAGCGATCTGAGCCTGAAATGCGCTTCATTGACAGGGATTCCATGGAATATCAGCAGTTGTTATCGCGTTCTGATTTTGATCTGATTCTTTCTACCTGGGCTCTGCACCATTTCCGTTTTCCGGTGTCGGAGATTCAGGCGTTGTTCAGCATGCTGAAGAGAAACGGATACTTTTTGCTGGCAGACATAAGCTTCAAGAATGATAATGATTCACAGACGATGAAAAATATATGCGGATTTGCTGATGAGATGCTTGAAGCGTTCAGAGGCAATTACCATCGTCATCATTACACGCTGGACGAGGCAAAGGACATTTTGAAAGTTTTGGATGCGGAGATTGTGGAAGCGTTTGAGGGGAAAGAGGATGTTGAGGAGGAGCAACGAAGAGAGGAGAAGGAAGAAGTTTCGGAAAAGATGAAGAGCAAAACGGATGCAATGGTTAGAGCTGAGGACAGGGAAATTGTGAGGGATTTGATTCGCGAGGTCATGATTATGGCGCAGAAATTGCTGGGTAAATATCTGATTGAGCATTCGACTTATTTCATGATAATTGGGAAGAAGAACTGAGTGTTTTTTAGAGTTTTTAATGAAATGGGAAATCACAGATTATTGCTGAAAAATGGGAGGCCGAATGTATAATAGGAGACTGTTCGAAGGAGGATTATGAGATGGCGAGTGCGAAGCGAGTAAGTTCGCAGATAATTCCGACGTCCGGCATGGGGGTGTTGTCGCAGTATGAGACATCACAGTTGAAGAATACGAGTGAAGGGGGGATTCATCAGTTATTTCGTCAATGTTCGCTGGCGGTATTGACGGGCGGCAATGAGACGGATGATCCGCGCATTTTGTTGCAGAAGTACAAGGATTTTGACATAAAGGTAATCCCTCAAGCGAGAGGCATAAAGCTGGAGGTAATCAATGCGCCGCCGGAAGCTTTTGTAGACGGGCGGATAATCGAGAGCATACGGGAGAATCTTTTTGCGGTATTGCGGGACATAATTTACATTCACAACAAGTTGAACTTTGAGGAGAAGCAGAATTTAGGCGGTTCAGAGATCATAACGAATGAAATTTTTCATATATTAAAAAATGCTGAGGCGTTGAAACCGGTATTAAAATGCAATCGGATCGTGTGCTGGGGAGGACATGCCGTCAATCGAGAGGAATATGAATACAGCAAGCAGGTGGGATATGAGCTTGGGCTTCGGGGATTGGACATTATAACGGGTTGCGGCACAGGGGTAATGAAGGGTCCGATGAAGGGCGCCAGGGTAGGGCACGCCAAGCAGCGCATATATAAAGGAGAATACGTTGGTTTGACCGAACCGGAAATAATAGCTGCAGAGGCGCCGAATCCCGTGGTGAATAGACTGGTCATAATGCCGGATATTGAGAAGCGTTTGGAGGCTTTCGTTCGCCTGGGACATGGTTTTATCGTTTTTCCGGGCGGGGTGGGCACAGCGGAAGAAATTTTATATTTATTAGGCGTTTTATTGACGGAAGAGAACCAGGAAATGCCTTTTCCGTTAATTTTCACCGGTCCGAAAAAGAGCGAATTTTATTTTAGACTGATTGATGATTTTATAGCTGCGACATTGGGTAGGGAAGCACAGGAAAAATATGAGATAGTGATAGGCGACCCGAAAAAGACGGCGTATACGATGAAAAAGGGAGTTACCCGGATAAGGCGATACAGGAAGAAGCGGTCTGATGCTTACTATTTCAACTGGTTATTGGAGATTAAGCCTGTTTTTCAGGAGCGTTTTATTGCAACGCATGAAAGTATGGAGCGATTACGCATAAGCAAAGAGCAGGGTTTGATGTCTCTGGCGGTAAATTTACGACGAGCATTTTCCGGCATTGTAGCAGGGAACGTGAAGGAAGACGGCATACGGAGAATTGAGGAATATGGACCTTTCAGAATCCAGGGTGATTCCGAGATAATGGGGAAGCTTGATGAGCTTTTGCGATCATTCGTGCGCAGCAACAGGATGAAATTAAACGGCAGGGCGTATGAACCCTGCTACGAGATAATAATGGGGCGAAGATGAAGACTGCGGTGGTAGCGGAAAAACCTTCTGTAGCGAGGGATATAGCGCGAGCGCTGGGTGCGGGAGAGCGAGGCGACGGATATTTGCAGGGTAACGGTTATAAAGTGACGTGGGCATTAGGTCATCTTGTCCGGCTGCCGGAACCTCATGAGATAGATTCTGTCTGGAAGTCCTGGCGCCGAGAGAATCTGCCCATGCTGCCGGAAGAATGGCCGATAAAGGTAATCAGAAAAACGCGAAAACAGTTTAACACGGTGAAAAGGATAATCAACGACAGGGCTGTTGGGAGAGTAGTTTGTGCAACGGATGCCGGAAGAGAGGGTGAGTTGATTTTCAGGTTAATATATGAAGCAGCCGGATGCGTAAAGCCTGTGGAGCGATTATGGATATCTTCATTGACGGAGGAAGCGATAAAGGAAGGATTTGAGAACTTAAAGCCTGGCGGCAGGTATGATTCGCTGGCTTCTGCGGCGCGTGGACGAAGCCGTGCGGACTGGCTGGTCGGGATGAATTTTTCGCGAGCGTACAGTTTGAGTCATAAGGATCATTTTTCTGTGGGGCGAGTTCAGACGCCCACATTGGCGATGATCGTGGACCGGGAGCTGGAGATACGGAATTTTGTCCCGGAAAAGTATTTGCAGATTTATGCGACGTTTTCGCGGTGGAGTGAAGAAGGAGAGAGATCGAACGGCGATGGGAGGGAGGCAACAGAATCGTACAAGGGTGTATGGTTTCGGGACAAAGAAAAGGGGTCGCCGCCTGAGTGGCCTAAGGAAAAAGAATTAAAAGAAAAGCGACCGGACAGGCTTCCTGACGACGTGGAATTGGCTGAGCGTATAATCGAACGGGTAGTAAGGGGATCGGCTCAAATAACATCTATAAATTCCAGGGAAAAAAGCATTCCGCCTCCTTTACTTTATGATTTAGCGGAGCTGCAGCGCGATGCCAATCGTTTTTTCGGTTATAGCGCCGAAAAGACGTTACAGATAGCCCAGAAGCTTTATGAGCGTCGGAAGCTGATCAGTTATCCCCGAACGGACAGTCGCAGGCTGGATGAAAAAACCGCGGGAACGCTGGAAAAAATAGTCCGAGTAATAGAGAAGCCTTACCGGGCACATTTACCGTTTGGTGAGCGGATACCTCGCTTAGGCCGGCGTTTTGTAGACGATTCGAAAGTTACCGATCATCATGCCGTTATACCGACGGCTGTTTCTGCGGAAGGAAAAGATTTAACGAGAGAAGAGAGCCGAATTTATGATCTGGTATGCCGAAGGCTTTTGTCTGCCTGGCTGGACAATTACATAACGAAATCCACAACGGTCATAACTGAAGTCGAATCAATTTCGAGCGAGGACGGAAAGAGAACGGTTGATCATTTTAAATCCCGCGGAATCATAGTAGAGCAGTTGGGTTGGAAGGTTCTGGAATACAGCAGCGAACGATACGGAAAAAATCGGTCGTGGAAAGGGCAGGAGCCTGAGGAACAGGCGCTGCCGGCTTTTTTGCGTAAAGGGCAAAAACAGAATGTGGTCAGCGCCGAATACAAGCGAAAACAGACGAAACCGCCGCCACGTTTTAACGATGCCGCTCTCTTGACGGCTATGGAAACTGCAGGAAAGTCTCTCGACAGCAAGGAACTTTCCGATATCATGAAAGAGTGCGGGCTGGGGACCCCGGCTACGCGAGCCGCAATCATTGAAACTTTGATCAGAAGAGGATACATAAGTCGCAAAGGGAAAACGTTTTATGCTCTGGAAAAGGGAATTCGTCTGATTGATTCTGTGCATCCTCACGTCAAGAGCCCTGAGATGACCGGCAAATGGGAGAGGAAACTGAAACGGATAGAGCAGCAAAAAGGTGATTTGGAGCGTTTTTTAAAAGAAATCGAAGAGTATGTCAGAGAAGTTGTGGAAGAAGTTTTCTCCGACAATACGAGTACAGAAGGGTTTTACTCAGAGGCGGGATCAGAAGCGCCGCCTGTTTCCGATGATACATTCAAAAAGAAAGAGGCCGGCGAAGTATCGACGCGAAAGAGCGGAACGGAGGGTCGAAGAGAAGCGGAAAGAGCGACAGAGGATTTGCATGGGAGGGAACAATTGAAAACGGGTGAGCCGCCGCCGGAGGATATGGAAGAATGGGACGGTATTATCACAGGAGCCGAATTTGCAGGATATGATGAGGTTCCGCCTGACGTTCTGGAGGCTGAAATGGCCGGCGGCCGCGATTATGCCGAATTCATCGAGAATCCATCGCCTGTCAGGACTAAAAAGGAAATAAAGCATCCTGAGAATCTGGATTATTTACTGAGAGAAATTTTCGGATTTAAAGATTTCAGGCGGTATCAGAAGAGTATCTGCAGTTCCATCATAGGGGGGAACGATGCATTGGTGGTCATGCCGACAGGAATGGGCAAATCGTTATGTTATCAATTGCCGGGCATAGCCTTGCAGGGAACCACTCTGGTGATCAGTCCACTGATAGCGCTTATGGAGGATCAGACGGCCAAGTTAAAGGAAATGGGATTCAATGCTGAAAGGATTCATTCGGGAAGATCGCGTTTAGAATCCAGGGCCGTATGCCGATCATATCTCCAGGGCGAGCTGGATTTTTTATTCATAGCGCCGGAAAGATTGGGCGTAAAAGGTTTCCCGGAGATGCTCGCGCGATATAAGCCAGTTCTGATCGCCATTGATGAAGCTCATTGCATCTCACATTGGGGACACGATTTCAGACCCGATTACCGTCTGCTGGGCGAAAGGCTGCCTGTTTTTCGTTCCTCACCGGTAGTCGCCATGACGGCCACCGCTACGCCGCGCGTGCAGCAGGACATCCTCGATCAACTGGGTTTGAAAGACGGAAGACGTTTCATTCACGGTTTCCGGCGTACCAATATTGCAATTGAAGTGGTCGAACTGCCCCCCGCTCAAAGACAAAACGCTGCTTATCAAATATTGAAAGAACCGGATGCTCTGCCTGCAATCGTTTATGCTTCTACCAGAAAAAAAACGGAAAGCATGGCTGAAGAATTCGGTTATACTCTGAGAGCCGCCGCTTACCATGCCGGGTTGACTCCCAGGCAACGCGAGCAAGTCCAGACAGGCTTCCTGAAAGGAGAACTGGACGTCATCGTCGCCACTATCGCTTTCGGGATGGGAATAGACAAACCGGATATACGCACTGTCATTCATACGGCTTTGCCGGGGACGCTAGAAGGCTATTACCAGGAAATAGGCCGTGCCGGAAGAGACGGAAAATTATCGAGAGCAGTTCTATTTCATTCGTACGCGGACTGCAAAATACATGAGTTCTTTCTAGAAAAAAACTATCCGCCGGCTTCCGTGGTTAAAGCTGTTTATAATGAACTCACAGACGACAAAATTCCGAAAAATGAATTATTATTCAAGCTCAACATGGACGAAGAACTGTATGAAAATGCGCTGGAAAAATTATGGATTCATCACGGCGTAGAGATCGACCCGCTGGAGAATCTTATGCGGGGTGATCGTCAGTGGCTTCCGGCTTATCTGGCTCAAAGAGACCACAAAGCGAAACAACTGGACGATATGAGACGGTTTGCCGAGTCATGTCGATGCCGCATGCTGCACCTGGTTAAATATTTCGGAGATAAAACGGATACGGGAGAATCCTGCGGCATATGTGATTTTTGCAACCCCGAAACGAACGTAGCCACGCAGAAAAGGGCCCTCAATAATCAGGAGCTGGAAGCCGGGGTGAAGATTATGGATACGTTGAGAAATTCAAGAGGATTAGGAACCTCCCGGTTGTTCAAAGAGACGTGCGCAAATTCATCAATAAACAGAAAACAATTCGAGGCGCTGTTATTCGCAATGGCACGTTCCGGTTTGTTGACGATAAGAAGAGACTCTTTTGAAAAAAACGGACAGCTTATCAACTACAGAAGAGTAGAGATGAAACCCGAAGCCAGGCGTTACAGTTCGGCGATGGTTTATAAAGTTCATATCGACGATCATCCCCTGTGGAACTCCGTCGAATCAAAAAGTAAAACCGGGTACGGAAAAAGAAAAGACAAGAAAAAGAAAGATCAGAAAATTCAGAAAAAAGCGGAAAGACCGAAGAATCCTCATGTCTATGAAGCGTTGAAAAAATGGCGATTACAGACAGCCAGAAAAATAAACAAACCCGCCTTTATAATATTCGGGAACAAAACCCTGGAAGCATTGTCCCGAGACCTGCCTAAAGACAGAGAAAGCCTGCTGGAGGCTAACGGAATTGGACCTCATAAGGCAAAACAATATGGTAAAGAAATATTAAGGGTCATTAATGAGATCATAGGCCCGGACAGATGACGGTCCGCAAGGAAACGGGTGAACTAAGGATGCTTGACGCCCGGACGTTTCCGAAAGGCTCTGACCCCCTCGCAAATCAAGATCAATCGCTCTTTTGAAGGATTTCAACTTTGCAGTCAGCCAGCTCTTTAAATTTTTCAGCGTCTGCGACATCGCCGACGATTTCCCCGTAATGCATGGGAATCGCCAGTCCGGGTTTGATCAGGGATACGGCATCTGCTGCTTCTTCAGCGGTCATTACATATGTTCCGCTGACCGGTAGCAGAGCGATGTCACAGTTTATCATTTCCATTTCCGGAATAACGTCGGTGTCGCCGGCGTGATAAATTCTTTTGTTTTTGACGGTCACTATAAAACCGAGTTTACCGGTCTCTTTCGGATGAAATTTTTTATTGATGTTGTATGCGGGAACAGCTTCAACCGGTATTCCACGGACGGTCATCTTATCGCCCGGCGATGCTGTTTTGACGTTTCCCGTCAATTTTTGAGCGGCTTCCGGTGTTGTAACTATGACGGTATCATCATTTTGAAGCCGGTTGACGTCTTCCATGGACAAATGATCGTAATGCTCATGGGTGATAAGAATAATGTCCGCCTTTTCCTGCCGTTTTATTTTCCAGGGATCGATGTATATGACGATATCCTCGTCTTGTATTCTGAACGAATCATGTCCCAGCCATTGAATATTTTCAATCATCCTTTTCTCCTTTCATATCGATTTTCGGAATTTCCTGCACCTCCTCTTCCACAGAAAATAAAGGCCAGGGTTTAAAACCGAATATTTTCGTAATCAGAACTCCGGGAAAACTGCTGATGTCGGTGTTGTATTCCTCGGCGGTTTCGTTAAAAGTTTTACGGCCGTGGGCAATTTTTTCTTCTAAAGCGATCAATTGCTGAAATACGTTTTCATGCAAAGCCGAGCTTTTCAGTTCCGGGTAATTCTCTACCGTTCTGAACAATCCGTTCAACGAGTTCACCATATCCGACTCCATTTCAACCTTTCTGGCGATTCCGCCTTTTAAGGCCGAAGAACGAATCCCGGCCAGGTCCTCCAGAACATCCTGCTCAAACTGCGAATATTGTTTCACGACTTGAATCAGATTCGGTATCAAATCGTACCTTGCCAGGAGGTCCACTTCGATTTGCTTCCAGGAATTGCGGACTCTGTTTCTGTATTGCACGAACATGTTGTAATAGGAGATGATCATCAACGGCAACCACAGAACGAAAGCGATGCCTGCTGAAATTGCGGCATACTGTGGAGACCACCAGGAGCCGTCCGGCATGAGCCCTTTCATGAGTATAACGATTCCGTAGACGCAGACGGTAATTCCCAAAAAAAGAAATATTCTTCCGACCCATCTTAATGCCGCTTCTTTTGTTTCCGAACTCTTCAAAAAATTTTCCCGGCTTTTTGTCGTAACAACCAACGGAATATTTTCGTAGGGTTCCAGGGTTCCCTTGTCTTCAGATACGCTGCCTATCGCTCCCACGGTCGATGCAAGCGGCAAATACCTAATCGAATGTCGCCAACTGCCGATTCTTTGCGTTTTGGACTCAAGCCCGTCATATTCCGCCTGTTTTCCCCGTATAAGGATTTTTCCGGTCTGATCATCGACGTTAAAGTCCGCAGAATCGGACTCCGTTCTCTTCGTAACCCATTCGTAATACGTCTCTGTTTTGCCGTTTACTTTCCGGGTCTTTCTTTCATGATGCTCCAATTTGTAATGGTAATGAAGGCATGCGATATTAAAATGAGGCGTCGTCACCGGCGAAATGACATCCGTCTTGCCGTCCAGCCATACATCGTCCCGTGGATTAACATATTTGATCTTCAGAGGAGTCGCCCGCTGAATAATATAATTTTTGCGATCAGCTTTCCTGGAAAGATACAAAAACAGCGTGGCCAAGAGAATAATGACTCCTCCGATGATAAAAAAGTAAAAATGAGTTTCCATTCGGTTATCTCCTCAAAATCAGATTAAAGCTTACCATTAAGAATATGGCGTTTTGGGCGCTCAGCGTCTTTTCACAGTTGCTTTTTTTCTCTGGATTAATGCCGATTCCTCCTCAGCGCCCGGATAACGTTTAACTCAATAATAATAAAATAATAGTTCTGCGGTCGTCAAACCTAAATTTTTTTGGAACTTTTTTCTGATTTTCGGTGTAGCCGATAAAGATGGAGATGCAATTGGTTTGCCTGAGGAATCCAATGAAATATTTCACTTTTAAAAATCATGTCGGTCGGTTAATCGGAATTGCAGCGCTGATATTTGTCGCATCATGTCTTCCTGAGGAGCACACGGGACCTCAGGATAACCTGAGGAAGATGTACGTCCAGGGCGTCGAAATACCTGGATCTGTTGATGCGGACCAGGAAATCCTTGTTGTGGTGCACGGTTTTCTGATGGGTTCTGGAGAGCGGTTCTTCAGGGTTGAAAGCGCTCAGACAAGCGAAGAAGATGGCTGCGAATTTCATTTGATTCCGCAGGTTGAAATCGTGTCGGATATTTCCTATCCAGCCAAAGAAGAGATAGTGGTGACAGCGAGTATTGCGAATCCCGGACCGTGTATCTGCCGCATAAAAGTAGAAGGGTCAAACCGCATTATCAGGAAAGAAACGATAATTGAAGCCGACTGATACGATTTTTTCTGCAGGATATTTTTGCAAGGGATATTTCAGTTTCGTCATTTTTGGTTTAAGATAAATATTCCGGCGTATCGTCGGTTTGGAAAGATTTTCGGTTTTTGTCCATCGCAGTTCTGATTCATGCATCTGGAGGAAACTGTATCGTTGGCCGAGGGGAGCATTGCAGATTTGAAAAAATAGTTATCAAGCAATAGAATATGATGAGAGTGACTTTCGAATGAGTAAAGAGAGACTCTTAATGATTTACAGAACAGGAGTATAGAGATGAGCGCCAAAATTGGAATAGCGCGAGCTGATTTTTTACTTCCCGTCAGGAAGTTTGCGGGAAAGGGAAACAGAATAGAAGACGGATATATTTTATGGGAAGAGGAACGCTTGATGGAAGTGGGTGCGTATGAAGAGGAGAAGGGGAAGGCTTTATTGAGGAAATACGGGGATAAACTGACGGTATTGGGGGAGAATGGCGACGGGAGCGTTCCCAGGTTGCCCGGATTATTATTGCCGGGCTTCGTTAAAGGCCACGGACATGATCATGAATCCCCAATAATCGGAATAAGTAAAGATGCGCCTTTGACGACGTGGTTGGACGAAGCCGTCAATCCATTTACGGGTTTCATCAATCAGAAAAAAGAAGAATTGACGAAAAGATTCGGCATGACTCCTCATTTGCTGACTTATTTAAAAGCGCGTCTGGATGATCTTTCATTCGGCATAACGTCGTGCCTGGTTCATCACTGCAATCACAACAAGTATAATGTTGAGGATTTAGCGGCAGCCAACCGGCAGGCCGGAACGCGAATGACGGCTGCAGTGGGATCACAGGATAGGAATTACGTGGAGATATTGCTGGATAAGCCGGAAGAGGCGGTTGAGAGAATGGATCGTTACCGTGAATTGTTTGCGGGTGAGGAGCGGTTTCGAGTGGTTCCCGGGCCTGATCAATTTTTTTCTAACGGACCGGAGATACTGAAAGGTTTAAAAGATTGGTCCCGCAAAAATGATACGTTAATTCACATACACAGCAGCGAAGAACCTGCCACCACAAAGTGGTTTCGAGAAACTTACGGGAAGACGCCGGTGGAGTATGCCGAAGAGATTGGATTTTTGGACGAAAGGACCATACTGGCGCATCAGGTGAATTGTACGGGAAACGACCTGGAAATTTTAAAACGAACGGGGACGAAAGTAGTACATAATCCTTTGGCCAACACCATTTTGGGTTCGGGAATGCCGCCTGTAATGAAAATGATGGAACTCGGCATTCCGGTAGCCGTATCCACAGACGGGTCGGGCAGCGCCGACAACCAGAACATTATCGCTGCAGCGCGTTTGGCTTCCCAGTATCAGAAGGCTTTAAACCAGGATGTAACGCAGCTTCCAGCGGAACAGTTACTGGAAATGATAACTGCCATACCTGCGTCATTTCTTGAAATCAATGCCGGATCGCTGGTTCCCGGAAAAGATGCGGATTTTATATTGATCGACACCAGGCGCCCCAACATGACGCCGACGAGACGTGACAACTGCCTGGAGAATCTGTTCTGGGCAGCGGCGGGAAATGAAGTTCGTTATGTTGTTGCCGGCGGCCGAATACTGGTGGATGATTATCGATTCACCACATTGGATGAAAGTAAAATCAAAAGTGATGTGATGAAGCTTTCCGAAATGTTCGTCGAATATCGCGAAAAGTCGGAACGCTTGCGGGGAACGGGAGTACATAAATAATTCAAGGCATTATTAAAAAGACAGGAAGAGAAATGAAAACTGAAAAAAATAATCTGTTCAGGTATACGTGTTCAGCATTTTTAATCGCAATGGTTTTCGCCTGCTGCAATGCGGCATGGGCTGACGTCGAATTCGAATGCCCTTACCGTGGCCCCGTAGAGGAGGCAATTCACCGTATTGAGGTCACTCATTACCTTTTAGACATAACGGTGGATGTTGAGGATCAGTCCATATCGGGCCGTGTGGACATTTCAATGAAAGCGTCGCCGGAAGAGGATTTATTGTATGATGTTCCGTTAGACCTGGTCGAGTTGACGGTTGATGAAGTTTTGGCGGACGGAGCGCCGGCTGAATATGAATATGACGGAAGGGAAATTCTGGTAGAATTGCCGAATCCACTGTCTGCCGGCGAAGTCTTCCAGATATCCGTGAGTTATCACGGGGATACGGGACAGGGATTGAACTGGAGGCTGGGCAATGCTTTTAACGACATGGTTGAAGCATCGAGGTGGTTTCCCTGTTATCATGAGCCGGACATGAAATGTACTGCGGATATGCGGTTTACGGTTCCGGAGGATTATTTTGCGGCATCCAACGGACTCCTGGTGGAGGAGATAGAGAATCCCGACGCCACGAAAACGTATGTTTGGCAGGAGATTTACCCGATTGCGACCTATCTTGTGACGGTAAATATCGATCAGTATGTTTCCTTTACAGAGGAATATCCTGGCGTGCCGATGCGTTTTTACGTTTTTCCTGAAGACCTGGAGAAGGCTGAAGTCGATTTTGAAAATGCCGGAGTCATCATGGGATTTTTTGAAAGTATGTTCGGACCGTACCCTTTCGATCGATACGGTATCGCTGAGGTGAGAATGGCGGGCGCCATGGAGAACCAGGAAATGGTCTCTTACGGCAAAATTTTCATTAAGGGAGACAAGCGATTCGAAGATACTTTCGCGCATGAGATGTCTCATATGTGGTGGGGCGATTCATTGACTTTGACCGATTGCGTCGACGTATGGCTGAATGAAGGATTCGCCACATACTGCGAGGCGCTCTGGGAGGAATTCAATTACGGAGAAGAGGCTTATAAGGAGACCATGGAGACTTTCAAAGAAAACTATTTTGAGGAGGATGAGCACAACCGTTTTCCGATAAGAGACCCGGAAATCATATGGGGTTGCACAACATATGAGAAGGGCGCCTGGGTATTGCACATGCTTCGTCATATCACGGGAGATGAACCCTTTGAGGAGATACTTCAACAGTATTATGAGGATTTTAAGTACATGAATCCGACTACAGCGGATTTTCAGGCCGTCTGCGAATCTGTTCACGGCGAATCTCTGGAATGGTTTTTCGATCCCTGGCTTAACGAGGCCGGATATCCTGAATATTTATGGGATTGGAAAATCGAACCGGAAAACGACAATAAATTTCGCCTGTTCGTTACCGTTGACCAGGAACAGGAGAATGCTCCTCTGTTTCGAATGCCCATTGACCTTCATATCGTTTCAGGTGAGGAAACGCAGATAAAAACAGTGATCGTGGATGGTGAAACCAATAATTATTCATTTATCCTGGATGATGAACCGAATCAGGTCCAATTCGACCCAGACGAATATGTACTGAAAAAAACCAATCGCGGGGCTCTTCCGCGAGAGACGCTAATACTGCTTGCCGGATACGTTGACACAGTTTTGTCTTCTTCAGCAGGCGGCCGATTAAAAATATGGGCCCTTCTTTCTCCGGAAGTTCTCCCGCTGACTCCAGAAGTAGAACTGTATTATAACGGCGTTCCTGCTGGAGTTTTTCTTTTCGACGACGGATCGCACGACGACGGAGCTTCCAATGACGGATTATACGGCATTGCTTTCGATGTTGCCGAATCAAGCGGACTGGAAACCGGCAGTATAACGGGAATCGAAATGCGCGCAATCGACGCGTTCGGTAATGACGGCCCTCTTTGGCCTTACCTGAAGGTCCGCGATGACGGGCGCTGATCTTCCTCCAGTCATCCATCTTTACCGCTGATTATGAAAATACTGTTCATCGACGGCTATGTGGATGAACCAGCGGCCCTGGGAGTCCCTCCTTACCTTTCGCCGCAGGCCAGATACGTCTGGGGAGCCGTTCAGGATGCGGGAGCGGACGGACGTTACATGACGATCGACGAGGTGCGTCGTCGATCGAATATACTGGTCAGAGAACCGGATGCCGGAATTAATTCGACTGAAGGCTTCCGTAAGCCGGTGAAATATCCGGTAACAGATGAAAAAATAGATTTATTGGTCCTGCTTGCTGGAGCGGTAGTCCCCGGTCGATATTTGAGGGCTTTTCCCATATCGAAAAGAGAAATTAATGCCCTGATTAAATGGTTTGATGGTCCCGTCATCCTGGGAGGAGCACAGATCAGACAAAATCAGCAGGAATACCGGATCGTCAGCCAAAAACGTCCTCATTTCCATATTTCGACAAAAGACTTGGATGCATCTGTATTCGATTTTCTATCTCAAGACTCGTTTCAAGACAGAAGAAGAACGGAAGAAGAATGGGACAAATGGGCGTTACTCGGGGCTTCCCTCACCGTTTTTCATCCCGATTATCCTGAGCCCCTCATTTGCGACGTCGATACCTCTCGCGGTTGCGTCAGATGGTTCACCGGCGGTTGCAGGTTCTGCATCGAGCCCTCTTACGGCAAACCCTTCTTTCGCAGCATAAGTTCAATAAAAAATGAAGTGCAACGGTTGTCGGATGCGAACGTCCGCAACTTCAGGCTGGGGGGACAATCATGCTTTTTCTGCTATAAAGCATTAAATGTCGGCGAAACGGAAACTCCTGAACCTCGACCCTCGATGATTGAATCTCTTTTGCGCGAAGTCAGAACTGCAGCCCCTGATCTTAGCGTCCTCCATCTGGATAACGCCAATCCCGCGGTCATCGCTGAACATCCTGAAAAAGCGAAACAAATAATGAATTCGATTCTTAAATATTGCACTCCAGGCAATGTGCTGGCTCTGGGGATGGAATCGGCCGATCCCCGCATAATACATGCTGAAAACTTGAACGCTTCTCCGCAACAGATGTGGGAAGCCGTTAAACTGATTAATGCTGCCGGAGGTTTGCGGGGCGCTAACGGCATGCCCCATACTTTACCCGGCATCAATATCCTGTGCGGGTTTAACCTCGAAAATAAAAACACTTATTCCCTGAATTTTCAATTCCTGGAATCCCTTTTGAACCACGGGCTGCTCGTTAGAAGGATCAACGTTCGACAGGTCCTGATGCCTGATGCTGCTAAACCGAAGAAAAAATCTCATTCCAGGTTTCTTCGTTTTAAAAGGCAAATAAGGGAAAAAATCGACAGACCTATGCTGCAGAAAATTATCCCGCAAGGCTGTATCCTTCGGAAAGTCTTTACTGAAATAAGAAAAGGTAAAATTACCTTCGGAAGACAACCCGGCTCATATCCTATACTGGTAGGCATTCCCTACGAGTTGCCGCTTAACCGGTTCGTCGACGTGAAAATAACGGGACATGGTTATCGAAGCGTTACAGGAATAAGCGTTCCAATGAATATTAATACTGCTGAGTTTACGGCCCTTCAGGCTTTGCCCGGCATCGGAAAAAAAAGAGCCGTAAGATTAGTGCAAAAACGGCCCTTTCATTCTGGAAATCAGGTTATGCAGGCCTTGGATGAACCGGAAATATTTCAAAGAATCCGGCCTTTCATAAGCTTGGACTCAGAAAGCGCACCGAACCCGGATCAACGAAAATAAGCGTCCGGCGATTCTCAAAAAATTCCAAGAAAAAGGCGAACCGGCAATAATAAATAGCCTCGTTTTTTTATTGAGACAACTTGCAACCCGCGTTGGATAAGCCTCGAAAAAACTCGTCAGTGAGGTTTATTCAAATTCTTTTTTCAGTCCGTCAAAATTGATTTTTTCAGCGAAAGATTTGGCCGTATCGCCTGATTCGAAACCTTGTGTGGTAATCGTTATAACGACATTGCTGGGTAAGTTGTAGGTCAAAACGGTTTCCTTATTGGTTCCGTTGTAGACCAAATTGCCTCGATTTCCCTTAGTCGTGACCACCTGGGAATCTAATGAACCGTCCATTGATGCCGCCAGTCCCGCAAATCCCATCAAAGCGCCCAAGCCGCTCGTTCCCCCGGCTTGACTGCCTGAAAAAATCATTATTTCCACGGTGTTCGACGTGTCATTATGAGTGTATTCTCGCGTCAGTCCCTGCATGCCCATTACATTGCCGCCTGAAACGTCTTCCTGCGTATAACCTTCCATATTCTCAGGAAGAAACGTCATCATCTTTTTCATATGAAGGTTGCTCAATTCCTTTTTCGCCCATTCCAGTTCCTCCAGCGCCTTGGCATATTTTTCCTCGTCGTAATACTTTCGAGCATTATTCAAAAATTCTGTTATAGTATCCGCGAGTAAAGCCTCGCTGAACAACAATACCGGTATAATCAAAAACAGAAAGATACTGCACGCTTTTCTCATCTCTTAGAATCTCCTTTCGATAATAAACGTAACTGAACAGACGAATGTTAAGCCGTTCAATCGGTTACTTCCTCAGCATGCTCTTGCCTGCTTTGGTTCGAAAATCGTATATCGCATGACGGTAAAAAACCGTCGGCGTTCCGCCCTTCATCAGTATCTCGATATCCCACTGACTGAACCAGGATATGATGCCTTTCAGCTTCTCCCCTTCAAGCAGTGTAACGTATAGCACTTGCTTCTCTTCGTATAATTCAAACAATGTATGATTATGAATGCGGTTACGATCCAGAATTTTTTCCGCCGGCCTTAAATTTTTCGCTGCGATTTTCTCGTCAATTGATAACGCTTTTTGCACTTCATCAGCATGCTCGGGCAAATAAGCATATTTCAGTAACAACTTGTGGACCTCGCGCTCCTCACCTTCATTCGTCTCTACAACGAATTCATAAGGATTGTCTTCGATAACCCTGCCCCGCAACCTCTCGCCTTCAAACAATTCGTATATCGCCTCTCGCTTCTTTTGCATGTTCTCGCTGATGAACGTCCGCATGTTGTTCCTGGCGCGATATCTGCCCCAGCGATCAAGAAACAAAGCTCTTTCAAGCGATACTTTCTGGTCTACAACCAGGGCTGCCAATCCTCCGTTGATCTCATGCTCTTCCATCAATTTATGGATGCTGCGCTTTCTCGTTATCCATACGAGGTATTCGTTGAGATCACGCTGTCCCTTGGCTATTTGAACCGCAGCATTCATCGCTATGCCCCACTCTTCAGCCAGTTGTCGCGCCTTCTCCATTACCTCAGGATTATCTTTCTTTTGCCTGGGTCGTTGAGCTTTTCTTACTCTATATTTCCCTTTTTCCTTGTTGTGTTTTCGATAGGCTCTTTCCTTTTCCACCCCTTACTCCCTTTGTTTAAGCATTCTCTTTGAATCCTTCTTTCACATACTCAGTTCAAGCTAGCATAAACGAAAGAAAGCGTCAACAGGAATCAAGTCCGCCTGACGGAGGAGCAGCGATTTTTCACCACAGTCATATGGTTTTAATAATAATTTACTCTTCTGAAGAGCGGCCAGAGATTCTTTCATTTGAGACGAAATGGGTGTAAGGAATATTTTTAAAAAATTTTTTTTTGCAGCGGAGCCCGATTTTGCATCTTTTATCCTAAATAACAAGCAATTAACTCCATCTATATTTTTCTTGACAACTCAATATATGGTGGAGTAAAAAAGATGTGACTACGAGATATTGTTTTTTCGTAAAGTAGGTTGAGTAAAAAAACTAAAAAAAAAATTGAAAAGGTGGGGCATGAAATTTCCTATTATCATTCGAAAACGAAATGGCATCTGCGTTGATTTCGATCCTGTAAAGATACGGAATGCAATAGCGAAGGCCATCACTGCAGTCGGAGAGGAAAGAACATGCGATCCGGAGAAGTTGACGGTTCGAGGTATAGAGAAGTTGAGCTGTCGATTTTCGGAAAAGGATGTGCCGACGGTTGAGGAAATCCAGGACATTGTAGAGGAGACGCTGATAGAGGCGGGACATACGGGAGTGGCGAAGGCATACATATTGTATCGAGACCAGCATATGCGTTTACGAGAGACAGAGGCGATAGTACTGGATGGAGTGAAGCTAGTGGAGGATTATTTAGAGCGCAGCGACTGGCGAGTAAAGGAAAACAGCAATATGACGTATTCGCTTCAGGGGTTGAATTTTTATCTGGCGTCATATATTTCTGCCCGTTATTGGTTGAACAAGATATATCCTCCAGAAGTGAGGGAGCGTCATATTGAGGGAGCGATGCATATTCATGATTTGGGGATGCTGGCAGCATATTGCTGCGGATGGGATTTACATGATTTATTGATTCGAGGTTTCGGCGGGGTAGGCGGCAAGGTATGCAGCAAGCCTCCGCGACATCTGCGTTCGGCGCTGGGTCAAATCGTGAATTTTTTCTATACGTTGCAGGGTGAGACGGCGGGAGCCCAGGCATTTTCCAATTTCGACACGCTGCTGGCTCCATTCGTGTATTACGATAAGCTGTCGTATGACCAGGTAAAGCAGGCGATTCAGGAGTTTATATTCAACACGAACGTACCGACGCGAGTCGGTTTTCAGACGCCGTTCACTAATTTGACGATGGATCTGGTATGTCCGCGTCATTTGAACGAGGAGCCGGTGATAGTCGGAGGGGAGCTACAGGAAGGGCGTTATGGAGATTTTCAGTCTGAGATGGATATGATCAACCGGGCGTTTGCGGAGCTGATGCTGGAAGGTGATGCGCAGAGACGGGCATTTACGTTTCCAATACCGACTTACAACATTACGGACGATTTCGACTGGGACAATCCGAATCTGATACCGATGTGGAAAATGAGCGGTAAATACGGCATACCTTATTTCGCTAATTTCATTAACAGCTCATTGAAGCCGGAGGATGCCCGTTCGATGTGCTGCCGTCTGCGTCTGGACAACCGTGAATTAAGACGTGGAGGACTGTTTGCGGCCAATCCTTTAACGGGGAGCATCGGCGTCGTGACGATCAACATACCGAGGATAGCTTATGCATCGAATACGGCAGATGAATTTTTCGAAAATTTAAGCCGTACCATGGAATATGCGAAAGTAAGTCTGGAAATTAAACGGAAGGTGTTGGAGCGATATACGGAGAACGGGTTATATCCATACAGCCGCCATTATCTGGTCAGCATAAAGAGTAAACTGGGAGATTACTGGGGCAATCATTTTTCAACGATAGGGTTGAACGGGGTGAATGAAGGGTGCATTAATTTTCTGGGAGTAGACATCGGTCATCCTGAAGGGAAGGCATTTGCCGTCGAAATATTGAGATTCATGCGCAGGAAATGCAGCGAATACCAGGATGAGACGGACCATTTGTACAACCTGGAGGCGACGCCGGCGGAAAGCGTCTGTTATCGTCTCGCGAAAGAGGACAGGCGCAGGTTTCCGGATATACATACGGCTGGAACGGAAACGGAGCCTTATTATACGAATTCCTCGCATCTGCCGGTCAGTTATACGGACGATCTGTTTAAGGCGTTGAGTCATCAGGAAATTCTACAGCAGTCCTACACAGGCGGGACGGTTTTTCATGGCTTTGTGGGCGAGCGCATTTCTGACTGGCGTCAGGTCAGACTTTTAGTCCGTAAGATTGCTGAAAATTTCCAGTTGCCTTATTTCACCATAACGCCGACATTCAGTATTTGCCCGGTCCATGGTTATATATCAGGGGAACATCGTTATTGTCCTTATGATCACAGCGAGGCGGAACTGGAAAGATTCGGAGTTGAAGCATCATAATTTTTTTTGTATTAGGGAGGATGCAATGAAGGAGAAAAAAATACCGTGTGAAGTTTATTCCCGCATAGTCGGATATTTGCGGCCGGTTCAGAACTGGCACAAGGGGAAGCAGCAGGAATACAAAAACAGAAAGGAATACGATACGGGGATGACCGTAAAAGAAGCCGAAAAGGAGGCGCTTTTTCATTAGTGGATAACGAGACCTTTTCAATAAAGGGTTTTACGCCCACCTCGGTAATAGACTTTCCGGGAAAAATCAGTTCCATCGTATTCACTCCAGGCTGCAATTTTCGTTGTCCCTTCTGTCACAACTCAGCCCTGGTCCTCAGACCCGAAACATTGCCGGACTATGATCCTCAGCACATACTGAATGAGATATCGCGAAGAGTGGATTTTCAGTGCGGGCTTGTGATTACGGGTGGCGAGCCGTTTTTACAGAAGGGACTGCATAATTTTGTCGAGAAAGCGAAGAGTGCGGGAGTATCGGTTAAAATAGACACTAACGGCAGTTTCCCGGAGCGTCTGAAAGAATGCATAAGGGGAAGACTGGTCGATTATGTTGCCATGGATATAAAAAATGAACCTTCGCGTTACTCCCTATCTTCGGGCGTTGAAATCGATTTCGCTCTTATTGAGGAATCAATACGACTGCTGTCGGAATCGAAACTTCATTTTGAATTGAGGACTACTGTGACGCCCGGTCTGATCCGGGAAGTAGATATGGCGAAAATAAGGGGAATGATTCCGGAAAACGCGGTGTATTATCTGCAACAATATCAAGCGGGCCATACGATTGATCCGCGTTATGAGGAAGTGGAGCCGTATGATCTGCCAACGTTATATCGGATGAGAGATTTGTTGTCGACCAGCGGCGTCAAAGTTTACGTGAGATTCTGAATGAATTTCAACGTCTCATCCAGCACAAGCATTTCCAAGTCTTCAATAGAGCCGGAATTCGTGATGGTCGCGTCGGCTTCATCCATCACGCGCGCAACCTGGCGGTCAACATCTGCGGCAGAATGCCCCAGTTCATCCTGCAAGATTTTCTGTGCGGCCTGGTCTGAATCATTAAGGGTTTTAGCTTCGTCGAATCGTTTTCGTCGCCTTAAGCGGTTTATTATGGTTCCTTCGTCCGCAATTAGCGAAAGCAGAAAGAATCGTCCCCCGAAACGACGTCGAAATTCCTCAACCTCACCCAGCGTCCGGTATCCTTCCACGACAAAAACCAGTATGTTCGGCGCCTTGTAATACTTTCTTAAATGATCGATTCGGTTGCAAATGCGAACGGCCAGGGCTTCCGGTCCATGACGTCGTCGAAGGTCTCCGCCTACTTCAGATAAAACTTCCCTGTCAAAGTCGCCGGGTTTGTTCGTTAAGATATACTGCCTTAATTCATTGCTGAAACCCAGCGGAAAAGCCAGTAGTCCCTGTGATTCCATCTCATTCCGTATGAATCTGCCGGCCGTATCCTTTCCGCTGGCCGGTAATCCCGTGATCCCGAATACGATCACCAGCGCTTCATCAGGTGTACCCTCATAACCTTCATCATGAAATTCAGCCGGGTCTATAGCTTCGATCATGTTGGCTGCAGCCGTCCTGATGAGCGACATACGATCCGAAGTCAACTTCAGGAGCCAGGGTACGGCGTCTTTGCGTTTCGTTAAACCCAGCGCCCGCGCCGTAAAGTAACGGATATGGGAACTGGAATCGAAACGATAACGCGATAAAAGTCTTACTGCTTTCCTGGAACGTATCCGGCACAGGGTTTTCAAAATCTTGATTTTGTCGTTTTCATCACATTCTTCGTATAAACTCGCCAGTTGATCCGTCACCCGGTCGCCCGCGTTGATGAAAGCCCCCATTGCCGAATGCTTGAAACCCGGATCAGAGCCCAGGAAAGCTGAACGCAACAGCTTCCAATTACCCGGTTCCACGGCATTCAATGAGGACAGGTACTGACCGAATACTTTTGGGTCATACTTTACGTTTTCGTCGATCGATAATATGTCCGCACCCAAAAAACCGATGAAATCAGCCGCTTGCATGCGTTCGTAAATGTCATCTGATTTAAGTTTTTCCTTCAGTTCGTTCCAATCCATAATCACAACGCCTTTCACAAACTATAATACAAATCAAAAAATAATATGTAAATGCTGATCGGCCGTCCTGAGCAATTTTTTTGATTCGCTGTGATGGAGAATGAGTTCTCGTACATTATTCAATATTCGTTTGAACATTCTCCGTTATTTAAATGGAATTTCATGAAATTGGCAGCCCACGACATCCAGTCCGCAGAGCGTCGGGGAGATAATCGTCATTAATGTCATTCCTTTATAGGCATTGATCAAATAAGCATCTTTTGAGATTACAATGCGTTAGAATTCCCCATCATTTTGTTTCGATTGCGATCCCGATACCGACCCCGATTTATTGAAATAAACTGTTAAAAGATTAGAAAGAAGTGTAACCCCTGTTTGATCACTCCACTATCATAGTCATGAAGGAGCTTGGATGAGAAGGCGCGGACCGGACTATTGTCGTTTAATTTTCTTGTGAATGTATAGAGTTAGAAAGGATATGAAGAAGATAACGAAAAGCGGGAGGGAGTAGGCGGTGTTTGCTTTAAGAAATTCAAATCTTTCAATGAGCAGTGATATTCTGGACATGACGGTGTTTCCGTAAGAAGCGCCGAAGGAAATCATGAGGAACCCCATACCGCCGGCTGCAGCAGCGCCGAGAGCGCCTTTATGTTCCAGAGAAAAGAAGAAATAGACCAGAACCATGAGCACTCCGAAGATCATGATAGGGTTCCAGATAAATTCCAGGAAAGAGAAGAGGCCGGGATTTTCCATGAAATTGGTCCAGGCTCCCGGTTTGATTAGAGGCATCATGTTGGCGTGAATCTGTGGAATGAGATCTCCTTGAGCGAAACCTATTATGGCGAGCCCGGAAAAAGAACCGATAACGACGGCCATGGGCCAGCGGGACAGCCATCCGTATTTTTTGACCAGTTGAGTAAACATGAGTAATCCCATGATAAAAGGAATGATCAACGCCAGATTCCACCCGGAGAATTCATTAGCGGTGAAAAGGTTTTTTATGGCTTCGGTCATAGGGTCCCAAAGATTAGGAATGAAAACCGTATGGTACTGAATGACGATAAAATAGCCTGCAGCTACTCCTACGAAAAGGTATTCGGCGAAACGGTAAATGGGATTATCGCGGTAGAGGAAGCTGAAAATGCTGAGGGTAAAAAATACGGCAAGTAAATTACCAAAATCCGGTGCAAAGGCATCCATGATTACCTCGATCTCCAGCGGATGAACAGATTAAGGAAGAAAAACACATTGCCCAGGATGATGAAAAAAACGATAATGCCGTGCCCCAAAGCCTGGGCATCCATCGCTTTCGTTGCTCTTCCAGAGTATCCCAGGAGTGTTTCATATTCAGCGCACGCCTTAAGGCCGCCGACGAGTCCCGCTAATTGTCCAGATTCGTGATAGGGATAATATTCGGGAGATGATATGCCGGCGCATCCTGAAACGACTTTCTTTTTAAATCTTTTCTGGACCTGCTGCACCCATTCTTTTGTTCCGGGGTATCCCGCAGAAAGAGTAACGATTAAATCGATTGTTTCATAGTTCAGGATGCCCTCCATTACGTTTATTTCATTCACCGGCGTATGATGAAAATCCTTGGGAAAGGCGCTCAATATACTTTCGCCCATGGACACCATCACCACTTCGCGGCCTTCCTTGAATCCCAGGTTAACGAAATGTTCGCCGTATTTCTTGTTATATTTCGGCGATACTTCATTATAGGATTCGGAGAGCATCCGCGGTCCAGCCGGCCACAGACTCAATCCGATAATTTTGACGTTTTTTGAAAAAAGATGATGAAGGACCGCTATGGTCATGGGCAGCAGTTCGGCCCTTGATCCCGGGTCCCAGTCAGCCGAAAGCAGAACTGCCGCTCCGTCCGGCAATTCTTCGATAGCCCGGTAAAAATCTTTGACCGGTTCTGTCGGGGTGACGGGAAGCCCCAGGGGGAACAACAAGGGAAAAAATATGGTCAGGGCAACGAAAATGAAAATATATCGCCGGTCCATTTTTTCTATTTTTTCCAGCCTTAACATCTTTTTCGTTTTCATGTCCGTTACTCGCCGCTGATGTAACTGCGTTCAATGCCGAGAATTATTTTCAATCCTGTTGAGATGGCTCCCAGAGCTGCTCCGATCATGATCGCCCGTTTACCGGCGTTCTGCAGGCAGGCCATGATCCATTCCACAAAATCCGGCAGATCGTTCCAGAAGTATTCGCCGATAGAGACGCGACCCAGCATCACAATGACGGCGGTAACCGCCAGCAAAGAGGCCAGAACGGTCTTTATGCGAAACGCCCGGAAAGCTGCGGATGCAATGTAAAACGCCAGCAATGAAAACATGGTAGCCTGCATGGGCACATAAGCGTTATCAAATATCCATAAAAACAGCGAACCTTCCTCATATCCGCCCCGCCAGGTTTCAGGAATAAAAATGCCGAAAAGAATCATTATTCCCATGCCGATAAGGGTCAGCACGCTATATCCCCAGCCTTTTTTTCTGTCAGCGGTTTTACGGTAGTGAATTCTCCCCACGTTAGTCACGCCCAGTACATAGGCGAAGGAAATAATGATCAGGGCCCAGATGTTCAACTTGTCGGCCAGTGTTTTCCAACCGGGATGAACAATGAAAGAATTAATGATGAAAAATATCCCGCAAAGAAATGTTATAAGCAGAGGAACTTCCCTTTTCATCTTTAGAACAGACTCCTTACGTCACGAAGAACTTCGTGATCCAATCCTTTCCGAACGTCTCGAAAATGAACCCCAGAATAAGCAGGATAATAATCATTACTTTGAACCAGTCGATGCCCTTGAGCGTCCCGACCAGTTTCGGTTCCTGCGAAAGATAGGCTGTGGCCGCAAAAAATTCTTCTCCGATCAATGTATAATCGCAAGCTACCACGAAAAACGGCAACTGATGAATATTGGCCGTTCCCGCCACCTGGATCGAACCTGCCACGTAACCGGTTTCTGCTAAAATCAAAGATTCGGCGTAAAAGGATCCCAGATAAATATTTGCTGCAGGCTTTTCCCTAAGGATTATTCCGTTCACTGCAGCCGTAAAAGCGAACTGCTCGTCTGATAAATACCGAACATTATCGACGTCGAAATTTTCCGGCGATCCTGCATTCAGATAACCCTGCTTTACGGTTTCTTCCGCCATGGGCGTAACGAAAGCCTTGCCTATAGGGACGATAAGCGGGGTCCCATAAGATGCCACAATGCCGGCCACATGCTCCAGAATCACCATACTATAAATAGTCTGAATATTATTCACATCATCGATCCCGGGCACATACAGCACCGCACGACCCATCTCCGTCGCCCGCCCCACAGCCTCCTCAATAGCCTTCAATCCCGCAAGCGGCCTTATGAACATGCTCCGGCCGCTTTGGGCCCGCCTGATCATGTACATAACGAAGAGGGAGAATGAAACCAGAATGACGAAAAAATTGAGTTTTTCAAAATCGAATATTCCGGACATCAGTAAACTTCCATAAGCAGGCCATGAATGATAAGCATGTGAAATTTGCCTTGATCCTTCATTAACATTACCCGATGCGGCAAAATAGTCAAGCGAAAAGTTTATTTTGCGGATGCCGTGACGGCGTTGACCGGAGGAAAACAGCGAATCAGATGAATCTCTCGAACAAGAAAAGGGATAAGAGGGCCGGTATTAGCTTAAAGCTCATCTTGAATGTTTTCGTGAGCACGAATTATCGCGGAAACGGACATGGATTGTTTATAGAATGCTGATCTTCAGACGCCGCTTCCTGCATCGCGGACTCCGGCGACGAGTCCGACGTTGAGTCCCGAAGGAACGTCGAATCCGTTCAAACGTTCAGAAGAATCTGTATGGGGATTTTGAGGAAGCGCCTGTCCGCCATTGCATTTCCGGCAAGAATGAGTTTTTGGACAGGAGTAGCTCAGCATTGAGTGGATTGTTAGGATGACGGGGCAGCAGAACAATGTTACCTTTCGAAGTTAATTATGTTTGATGCCGATATTCGATGGCATTAAGGAGGAAAAAATGGCGAAGAAAAGCGCCGGCATTCTTATGTATCGTTTTGCCGGTAAAGAATTGGAATTTTTGCTTGTGCATCCCGGAGGGCCTTACTGGGCGAAAAAGGACAAACAAGCCTGGTCTATCCCGAAGGGAGAATTTGACGAAGATGAAAAACCTCTGGATGCCGCTTTACGTGAATTTCAGGAAGAAACGGGGATAGAGGCGGAGGGTGAGTTCATTGAGCTGGGCGCTGTCCGTCAGTCCGGCGGCAAAGAGGTGCATGCCTGGGCCGTCGAAGGCGATTGCGATCCCGCAGCGGTCAAAAGCAATAAATTTGAAATGGAGTGGCCGCCTAAGTCAGGACGGACTCAGAGTTTTCCGGAGATAGACCGGGCCGGCTGGTTCAAGGCCGATACCGCAAAAGAGAAAATCAACAAGGGGCAGATCGAATTTATCGACAGGATTTTGAAAAAGAAGGACAAGGATTGAAAGTGCAAATTTCGGCATCGGCAATTTGTTCAATCATAGTGATGTATGAGCGGTTGAAAAACTAAAATATTCAATACGATTTGGGTCAGAAGACAAGAAGGAAACCTAATGTCCGTTAATGCTGAGACTTCGTCTGCATCGCATCTCAGCAGACGAGCCTGATTTTGTCGCCGATTACCTGCAATTCCAACCGTCAGGTATAAGCGGTCGGAACGTCAATGTAAACCAACCATCCATACATCCGTCGACTCATCCATTCTTCCGGGCTATTCCAGATAACCCAGAGCTTTCAGAGATGCTTCATCCCCGGCGCTGAGAATCCGCTGCTCCTTTTTAAGAGAGCCTTTGGAGCTTTTTATCCATTTGTTCGTAATGTTCGTCATCTGTTTTAGCTTTTCCGGATTCTGATCGGCGAGGTTATACCTTTCCAAAGGGTCCTCCCGCAGATTGAAAAGCAATGACTGCGGAAAATCAGGATGCTCTTTGATCGGGCAGATGATTTTTTGATCATCCCGCCATAAAGCTGCAGCGAAACTTCCCGTTTCAGCGTGAATATTCCGGCTTTTTCTTTCCGGCAACGAATTTTGGGGGAAAAGGTCTATACCGCTGGCCGACGCAGGACATTCCAGGCCGAGACGAGAGATTAAAGTGTGGAAAATATTCAGCATTTCGACGGGTATGCCGCTGCATCCTTTCGGCCACTTGTTTTCCGAATCAAAAAAGATCAGCGGCACGCGAACGTGTGGTTCATAAAGTCCTGTGTGATGCTGGAAAAAAAGGCCATGTTCATAGAGACTTTCGCCGTGGTCCGCTGTCAGGACGACTAAAAGCGGTTTGTCGCCGCGGCATTTCCGCATAAGTCTGAATACATTTCCGGCATATCTGTCGGCATCGCAAATTTCAGCCCTGTACATGGCCATCAGATTCCTGGTTTTATTTTCATCGAAATCGCGGGTTGGTCGGAAAATGTCGAGGTTCAGCCGTTCTTCGCGAGGAGAATAGTAGTTGCTGAATTCATTCTTCAGGTAAGGAACATGAGGATCGAAAAGGTGCAGAAATACGAACAGGGGGCGTTCGTCCTGCTTTTGCAGTTCATCGGACAAATCTGCTGCAACGTCTCTGCCGTCTCTCTTGGATACTTCTGTGCCGTAATAGACGTCCGATCCCTGTCCGAAACCTGAATCTCCGCCGGACATATGTCTGGCGCCTGCCGAAGCGATCGTGCGGTATCCGTTTTGCTTCAGAATTTCCATCAGGGTCGTTGCATCAGACGATAAGCGCCATTTATTGCCCAATACATTATGCTGCCGAAGATACATCCCGGTCAGAAGACTGGCGTGCGACGGGTTGGTCACTGCGGCCTGGCTGTAGGCGCGAAAGAAAACAAAACCCTTATCCGCAAGAGAATCGATAAAAGGCGTGAGGATGCGGTGATCGCCCTGGATGCCTGTGTGATCGGCACGAAGAGTATCCACCGAGATGAGAAGGATGTCCGGATAATACATTTTCTCTTGAGAGTCTCTATATGCAAAGGATAGCGATGCGACGGCCAGGTCGTTTTGCGTCTGAAATTTCAAGGCCTGGTATCCTTCAGGCAAATCATAATTGAAGGATAGCCATCCCGTATCGGGCAGGAGTATTGTTTCTATATATTTAAGCGTTTGAACTGTTCCGTCTTCTTTCAACCCTTGAATGGTCAAGGATGCTTTAAAGTAATTATCGACAGGGTAGCCGATTTTAAAGCAAATTTTCCCTTCTTTCTTATCGGGAATCCTGAATATGCCGCAACCGCCTCCAGCGAAAACCAGGGCTGGACGATTTTCTTTATCTAGAGAAATGCGCCCTATGGATACGAAATTATTGCGGTGAAGTTCGGGATTGTGCCCTAGTCTAATCTCATCCAGGCGAAAATAACGCATCTCCGTGATCTTTTTATCGGCTGCTTCGTCAGCTTTCGCATCGCGTAAGCCACGGCAATGAAAATCAAGCGTGTTGAATCCTTCTTTCAATGTGCCTGGGGGAATATTTATTCTAAACCATTCCGGATAGTCCTTCAGTTCTATTTCAGCAATTTTGTCGTCATTCAGAGCTATAACGACGGTCAGTGAATTCCAGCGCATTTCTTCGCACCGGGACATGAAAATTTCCATGATGTCGCCGCAGGAAGTAAAGCAGGGCAACAATATTCTTGCATTAGGATAATCGCAGCGCAGCCGGCTTCCTTTGCCTGTTTCTTTCAATTCCCTGGTCCAGCGGGATACGATGAGTTCATTGCACACCGCTGAAGCCGGCAATATCGTCGTTCCACGGTCATCAATTTTCTCCAGTTTGGGTTCTCCATGAGTTAAAAGGTCCAACGTTCGATTATAATGATTATAAGAAAGGGAAGCGTTTTCCGGCTGATCGTTTTCGCCGTTCTTCGCAGAATCGGGACTTATGCAGCCATGAACAGAGATGAAAATGAGAAGTAATGTAATTTTCAACAGCGATATCAATTTCGAAACCCAAGACAACTTCCATACCCTCCGAAGAAATTGAGGGTTCAGTTTATCCTTTCAACAGTCGGAGGTCAAAGCAGATCGGATTAATGGCTGCTTCGAAGTTGACGCTTATGGTATAATTTGCATCTATCAGTGAAACTTCACGAATCCACGCGAAAAAGAGGGGACGGCGGAAAAGTGACGTGCGCCGATTGGTTTTGGCATACCGAGACAAATTAAATTACGGACATCTCCTGATTTTTCCGTCGTATCATAAGAAATGCGGAGCCGAAAAGGATCAGGATAAGGACCCCGGCGGTTGAAAAAGCGGGTATGGAGTGACCCGGCATAATGATGAAAGAGAAGGGATCGGCCTGAGCTTCTTCTTCAAATGCGGAAACGTAGCACTCTGCGTCATTTCCGTAAATATATGTCGTTCCGTATGTGGTGGGCTCTCCGTTGATTTCCATGTAATATTCGATTACGTCGTTATTGTCGTAATCGTTTTCTATTAAGCTGAAAGAAGCCATCCAATATTCATTGAGGCCGTATTGCGAGTCGAAATTAAATTCCGAACTGTTCCAGGAGGTTTCGCCGACTTTTCTGTAATGGAGCATACCGGACCAGATAGTTCCCGACGGGTATCCGCCGCAGTAGATGTGGACAGTTTCCGTGTCATCCGTGACGTCGAGCGGATTGCGCATGGTGACGCTGAAGGGTTCCTGATTATTCGGAATATGCCACACGTTGAGCAACTGAGGAGTGATGGAGGGCGTTGTCGTGGGCGCCGGCGATGGAGAGGGAGCCGGTGTTTGCGTCGTTTCGGGATATCGGAAGCGATAGGGTTCATTCCGGGCGATCAGCTCATCGACGGTTCTGGAGGGGGATTCTTCATTATAGAGAAAAGTTACGGCGTTTCCGGGATTCCATACTTCTATGTAATATTCGACGGCGCTTCCGGGCTCTGCATGCGGTATCCACGAGGAGCCGCCCTGATCGCAATAGGTCCACCAGTAATCGTTGTGCTGGTCGTTGCATGTCCATATGAAATCATGATCCATCCAGGCTCCATGGTCGACCCTGTAGTGGAGAGTGAAACCTGAAGCGCCTCCCATTACGACGCCACCGTAAATGCAGACGGGTTGTTCGGGCATGGAGGGCGAGACGGGATCGCGCATGGGAGCATTGTATTGGCAGGCTTCGTGCCATGCCGGGCCGTGCCAGGCGTTGATCGTGGGCAGCGGCGTCGGGACTAAAGTTGCTGTCGGCGTCGCAGTGGGTTGAGAGGACGACAGATGAAATTTCGTGCCGCCGTAAATGCCCCAGGCGTTACCCTGAGCCATGCCTCTGAATCGACACCAGCGCACCTGGTCGGGCGGACTCCAGGTATCCAGACACCCGTATTCGTTATAACCCTGGGTGTCGCGATAGCCTATCACCGTAATGAAATGGTCCGTGCTGCCGTCGCCGTTCGTGTCCACCAGAAAAACCAAAGGCCTGTCATTGTCGATTTCGGTTTTAACCAGGTCCCATGTCCCGCTGTTATAGTAAAAATTCGAATAAGTCTGTTCATATTCGGGCGCCGCATATTCCACATAATCAAAAAAAGCCGGTCCGATGTCGCTCGACCAGCTCCATCCGTAATAATTCCATTCCGCGCTCCACGAAGTATGCATGAAGTCAGCGATGCAGTTGCTTGCATGTTCGTCGCCGGCCGGCGGTTCCGATTTGTCCGGTATCGGAGTCGGTTGGCCGTTGTCTATGGGCAGGCTGTAATCTTCGTAATGCTGGGGGTTCCCCGCATTACCCTGCGAGGCTATGGCCTGGTTCACTTCCCAGGTCTGCGTTGATGCGTCGCCCGGTATCAGGTCGGGAAAACCATGCCCATCATAATACCCTATCACCATGCCGACGGCCGTAGGTCCGCATCCGTGCCGCCACAAATATCCGGGCACTCCCGTCATCAACTTGTCGTCACGATCCAACGTCACATCGTCATGTCTCGCCGGGGATACTCCGGGAGGCAGCTCAGGCCCGGTCGTGCTCTGCTGCGGCCCTATAACTGAAAAATCATCCGCTGATGTCTTCATAAAAAAGAGAGGAAGGAATGCGATGATCATTATAATCAAACCGAATGTTTTCTGCATTTTTACCTCCGCAGGAAAAAGGTTCCTCCGGCATTATACTGATCTGTATTCTGTTTTCCATTTTTTCGGGCATTGTTCAAAAAGATGTTTTTGGGCAAATGATCAATTTGTTCAGTCTTAAGGATTTAAGGGGTTTTGAAAATCTTATGGAGCGCCTGTCCGCAAGCCGCCTGTTTCCCTCAATGCTTTGTCAGGGATCGGATTCGTTCAGTCAATATACAAACGCTTCATTCGGCAATGTATTGAGCGGGCCGAATACCGGCAAGCCGCCTTCATGATTTATCGATGACCTTGTTTTTAATTTCAATAATTTTGTGCACGTTCAACCAGGCGCGCAGAAGGTTTCCGCTGTTTTTAAGATTATCTTCCGTTGCAGGGCCGTATTTATGGTCGGTCGTTAAATGAGCGCCGTCATTACTGACGAGAGTTCCTTTCCAGGCGTCTCCGGGGCGGCGGGATAAAAATTCGCCGTATACGTCTACGACCGGCAGTTTATATTTTTCAGCGAGGCGGATGAGCCCCCGGTTGTATTGTTTGATGTAGCCTGCCGAGTCCCACGTGGTCGGAGGAATTGTGTTGACGAGAGGGATAGTTCCGTTTTTCAGGCACATTCGATATATCGTTTCCATATTGGAGAGGTATTTTTCCGGCGGAACCCTTGCCCCCAGATCATTCGTGCCCAGCAGAACGACGGCGATCTGCGGATTGCGGCGCTTTAAAATTTCCTCCAGCGGCGGTAAGCCTCCTTTGCCTCCCCTGATGAATTCGTCTGAACGACACCCGCAGGCTGCAGTTTCGCTTCGTCCATGTCCCCTGTCTACGGCGGCGAGATACCATCCGTTGCTTGCGTCGTCCCTGTCCGCATTCATCCAGTCGCATATTTGCTGTTCTTCTTTTGTTTTGCCTTTGCCGGAGCGGACCCAGAGTCCCGCATCAATCAGATAGGTGATCGAATCGCCCATGGGTACGACCTTTCCCTCGCTCCCTGTGTAGTCAGCAGTCACGGAGATCATTGATTTCTCCCAATCCCACGTTTCGCGGAACCTCTTTTCGTCCGCCTGTCCGCACGAACATGCCGACAATGCGCAAATTAAAGCTGTTATCGACCTGATAAACATTTTCAGATATCCCTTCATTCACCCCGATATGTCATCCATCGCCGGTTTGAATGCGAGTCAGGTCAGTCGGGCAACCCTTAGACGCATCCGGCGATGCTTTGGCATTCTTGATCCTATACGCAATCCGAGAAAAAACCAACATTATAATCGTGGATTCGGACTAATTCGTATTAGTTCAGATTATCGGGGATTTTCATTTTTCGGCGTGCGGCGATATGATTGTTTCTCAGATGATTTAAGATGCTTCCGGCTTGGTTGCATTTGTTGTGGAAAATACTTCATGTCGGTCAATTTACCGCTTTTTGCTCCAGTGTTTCCTCGTTCCTTGACTTCTGCCGCTGAATTGAATATTACAGAACGGGGAGGGTTTTGGGAGACAGTTTAATGTTTTTTTATGATGTATCTCAGGAGCTTGCGAATGAAGATATTAAGAAAAATTTCGGTTGTATGTTTGTGGGTAACGGCTTTGACTCTTTTTATTTATTCTTTTTCGGCGACGGCTGAAACGGATGATGCCGATCTTGTTCGCGTCCGTTTGGAGGATTTCAAATACGACATTTACGATTTTCATCTTTATCCGTTCGATATAGCGGGAATTGACGTGCATGAAGGAACCGTGGACATTATAGCGGACGAAGAGGCCAAGTCCTGGCTCGCGATGCTTGGATACGGTTGGAACATCATAACGGCGGGATCAGAACGGGATGTCCTATCGCTTGGACAGTATTTAGACCCTGATGAGATTGATGTTCTGTTGCATCAATACGCGAGTGATTATCCTGATATCACTCATATCAGCAATCTTGGTCAGAGTCACCAGGGGCGTGATGTCTGGTGTCTGAAGATATCGGATAATGCGAATTTCGATGAAGATGAATATCAGATATTTATTAATGGTACGCATCATGCGCGGGAAGTGATGACATCTGAAGTGACCGTTCATTTCATCGAGCATTTGTTGTCGAATTACGGCAGCGATCCGGTAATAACGACATATGTTAATAAATATGAAATATATGTCGTTCCTTCGATGAACGTGGACGGGCACAAGTATGTTTTCACGAACGACAACTGGTGGAGGAAGAACCGTCGGAACAACGGAGGAGGGCAGTATGGGGTGGACCCGAACCGCAATTATCCCTGGTTCTGGAACGAATGCGGCGGTTCCAGCGGTTATCCGGGCTCGGACACTTACCGGGGTCCTTCTCCGGGGTCAGAGCCATGCGTTCAAGCCCTGATGAACCTGTCTTACGACAAGAATTTCGTTTTCGACATTTCCTATCACTCTTACAGCGAGCTGGTCCTTTATCCCTATGGTTGCGACGGCTATTATACGGCGGATCATGCAGTTTACAGCAACATCGGACAGACTTTCGCCTCCCTGATACAGCGCGACAGCGGAGGCTGGGGATACACTGCCGGCACCTCCTGGGGCGTTCTTTATTCCGTGGACGGCGACGACGTGAGCTGGCATTATGCGGAACGGGGAACATTAGCGTATGTGGTGGAATTGAATTCATCGAGCCAGGGATTCCAGCCCAATTACGATACCTGGCGTGATTCGACGTGTGAACGAAATCTGCCTTCATTACTGTATCTGCTGGACAGGATGGACGGTCCGGGCATCGGCGGTCATATACTGGACGGTTGCACTTTTGAACCTTTGGAAGCGGTTATTGAGCTGCAGGAAGTCGATTTTGAATACGGAGAAATTCCGAGAAAAAGCGAGCCTGAATACGGAAGGTATCACTGGATAACGCTGCCCGGCAGCTATCATCTGACCGTTCAGAAAGTCGGGTACATCAGTCAGACGGTTCCCTTTGAAGTAGGCGATTCTATGGTGATGCAGGATATTTATCTTATCCCTGAGGATGCCTTCGGCTTGTCCTATTCAAGCCATTCCATTGATGATGAGGAAGGGGACGACGACGGTACCGCCGATCCGGGTGAAACTTTTGACCTTCCGATCATCATTCAGGCAACAGGGGGATCGGTCACAGGGATCGAAGCGGTATTGACCAGCAGCGATCCATATATCACCGTCATTGACGGCGACGTTATTTTTCCGGACATTCCGGGAGGTTTTGCCGCAGAATCCATGCCGCCTCACGCCCGTATCTCTGTTGACCCGGCATGCCCGGAGGGACATGCGGCGAGTCTTCAACTGGCTTTTACCGCTGACCAGGATTTGTGCCAGGATACGACGGATTTTCAAATTGTCGTGTCCAGTTATGTCTGGGCCTGTCCCATTTATGGTGTTTACATGGATTCAGACCCCGGATGGACGATTTCCGGGGGAATATGGGATTTCGGTCAACCCACGGGACAGGGCGGAGAATACGGTCATCCGGACCCTGATTCAGGATATACGGGACCGAACGTTATCGGCACGAATCTGAACGGCGATTACCCCAATTATGCTGACTGCAGCATTACTTCCGGTCCGTTTGATTTTTCCAATGTATCGGATGCCGTTATTTATTTCAGACGTTGGTTGAATGTCGAACAACCCTCTTATGATCAGGCGACTTTTTCCATTTCCACTAACGGCGGATCAAACTGGCAGCAGGTATGGCAGAATCCGGAAGAAATAACGGAAACTTCCTGGTCCCTGCAGTCCTATGACATTTCCAACTGGGCGGATTATCAGCCGGACGTCCGTTTCCGTTTTTCCATAACCTCTGACGGCGGCTGGCGGTACAGCGGCTGGAATATCGACGACATAGAAATCTGCGGATATACGGAAAGTGAAGCGACGCCTGTTCCGACCTGGACGCCGACCCTATTGCCGACCGATACGCCCACGCCATTGCCGACCAATACGCCAACCAATCCGCCGCCGACCTGGACGCCTACTGAAGCGCCTACCCTTACGCCGACCTGGACGTCTACTGATGTGCCGACTCATACGCCGACCCGGACGCCCACGATGCCGCCTACGTTAACGCCCACGGCGACCGATGTACCTACCGGAACGCCGACCCGTACGCCGACGAAGACTCCTACGCATATTCCTACCGATACGCCGACTCGAACCCCCACACATACGCCGTCCGGCCTTCCCAGCAATACTCCGACTAGAACTCCGACCGTTACTTCCACATCCTCGCCGACCCTGACTCCCACAGCGACTCTCACCCCTACGGGAACATTGCCGACCGGCACGCCGACATCGACGCCGACCCTTTCTCCAACATCCGATCCTTCGCAAACTCCGACCGGAACCATTCCCACAGCTACTCCCACTGAAACCGTTCCTTCTCCGACCCCTGTCGAAGACCTCACTATCCATATCGAAACGAATCAGTCACAATACACAGGTGGCGACCAGTTCCTGCTTACCACCGAAATAATCAATCCCGTGGACGAACTGCGCGTGGTTCAGGAATGGATCATTCTGGACGTAGGACAGTTGTATTTCTTCTTCCCCTCATGGAACACATTGCCCGATTATGAGCTCCTGCTCCTTCACGAGAATGAGCAGCTCGAACAAACCATACTGGACTTCATATGGCCCGAAGGAGCCGGCTCGATGCACGGAATACTTTTCTGGGCAGCCCTGCTCGACCCGGAAAATTTTGAACTCATTTCCAATATCGACTGGACTGAATTTTCTTATTATTAAAGGCTCTTTCTATACTGCGAAGCTTTAAAGCAGAATGCATTGCGAAGCTTTTTGATCCCTGGCTGATTGCCGGCAATTCATCGGCCAATATCCGGTTTGTCTGATTAAAAGCGTCAGGAATTTCAGAATTACCCCTTGCCGAGGTCCAATCGTCAATGGTCAACGATAAACGACTGAGTTCATCTGCCATTGGAGTTTCGATCAGGCAAACGCTTTATTAACGTAATGAGCGTTCAACATCCTATGATTCCCATTTGATCAATTGTAAAACTCAATATATACTTGCCTCCGAAGATGGGAGGAGAAACGGGTATGGGCTCAGTTCCCGACGTATCGATCATCATAATCAGCACCAATGAAGCGCATGAACTGGAGTATTGCATTGATTCGCTTAAACGAAGAGATGGAAAAACGGATGTTGAGATCATCATTTTCGACAACGCTTCCTCCGATTCCACTACTGAGCTCGTGAAGGAACGTCTCTCCGAAGCCCGCCTTATCGTCAACGAAACGAAAACTGGTTTCGCGTCCAACAACAACCGTGGTATCGAAATGAGCAGAGGAAGATACATACTTCTGCTTAATCCAGACACGATAATATCGCCGGAAACTTTCAGCGTAATGGTTGATTTCATGGACCGTAATTCCGATGTAGGCGCGGCCGCGTGCAAACTGGTGAATCCAGACGGCACTATTCAGCATACCTGCAGACGGTTTCCCACTCCCGGCGCTGTTTTTTTCAGGTGGGCAGGAGTCGAAAAGTTTTTCCCGAATTCCCGAATTTTGAGCAGCTATTTAATGAAAAACGAAGACCATGACAGGCTGATCGAAACGGACTGGCTTTTGGGCGCTTTTCTGATGCTGCCCCGGAAAATAATAGATGAAGTCGGCCTGCTTGATACCCGCTTCGATCCCCTTTACTATGAGGACATCGACTTGTGTTACAGGATAAAAAAACAGGGGTATCGCATCTGTTATTATCCGGAAACGTCAATTGTCCATCTTTACAACAGGGAAAGCGCTGAGAGCATTTTCAATAAAATGACGTATATTCATTTCAGGAATATTATAAGGTTCTTCAGAAAACACAGATGGAGAAAAAATGAAGACTTTACTGATTAATTCCCCCTGGATACAGGAAGAGGAGCGGTACGGAGTGAAGGCAGGAGCGCGTTGGGCAAGTATCCGCAGAAAAAAGGAAACCTTGATGTATTATCCTTTTCCTTTTTTTATGGCCTATGCGGCGGCTTATCTGAAAAGCAAAGGTCATGAGGCCAGGCTCAAAGATTCCGTCGCCGAAGGACAAACGGCCGAAGAAGCTCTGCAGTCCGTTGAGGAATATGGGCCCGCGATATGCGTTATCGAGACCTCAACGCCGTCCATATATCACGATCTTAAATTCGCAGAAAAAGTAAAACAGAACAGCGGCATTTTCGTCGCTTTGTGCGGTCCTCATGCTTCCGCGCTGCCTGAAGAAGTCCTGCAAAATTCTTATGTCGATGCCGTGCTTTACGGCGAATATGATTACACGCTGGAGGAACTTGTCAGAAAACACCAGGAAACGAAGGGAGTTCCCGATCTTTCAAGTATCCAGGGACTCGCCTGGAAAGATAAAGCCGATGATGATCGAACAGTCGTGAATCCCCGGCGTCCTCTTATAAAAAACCTGGATACATTGCCTTATCCGGAAAGAGATGATGTGCCGTTGGAAAAATACACCGACCCAACATGCAAAAGATTTCCCAACGTTTGCATAATCGGAAGCCGGGGTTGCCCCAATCAGTGCATTTTCTGTCTTGAGCCTTCTGTTTTCTATGGGCCCAGGCCGGGCTTAAGATTACGGAAAGCTGAATTAGTGGTGGACGAAATTGAGTTTATCATGCAGAAATACCAGGTCGAAGAAATCTATTTCGATGATGCCTCCTTTTCACTCAATACCGATTGGTCGCGCCGGATCGCTGAGGAAATACTCAAGCGTAAACTGGACCTTTACTGGTCCTGCATGGCCGATTCGGGAATTGACCTGGATACCTTGCAATTAATGAAAAAATCGGGATGCCGCGGCGTAAAGTTCGGCGTCGAATCGGCAGATCCGGAAATACTGAAAAAAGCGAAAAAACCTCTCAGCCTGGAAAACGTCAAAAAATTCGTCAGAGATTGTAAGACCGCCGGCATCTATACTCACGGCACTTTCATGTTCGGACTGCCGGGCGAAACGAGAGAATCCATCGAACAAACCATAGATTTCGCTTTTTCCCTTAAATTGACTACTGCCCAATTCTCCGTCGCCACACCCTTTCCGGGAACGCAATTCTATAAAATGGCCAAAGAAAACGGGTGGCTCATTACCGATGACTGGTCAAAATTCGAAGGCGCGGGTTCGCCCGTTATCGAATATCCCCAGTGCTCAAAGGAAGATATAATCAGAGGCGTGAGTTTAAGCAAAAAAAGGAAACTTCTGCGCGTGGCCTATAATCCCAGGATATTCGTGCAATACGTAAAAAAAATATATGACATGGAAGGCGTTGCCGGCGTGCTTAGAAACCTATGGGATAAAGGTTCATTCATCATCCGCTCAGGAAAATGACCGACTGATGTCGTGCATTTCAGCAGGAAGGAAACGGTTAAGCATATCGTTAAAAACGTTTTGGCAAAAATGAACGGTTTTTTTTACCATATGTGAGAATCTCGAATCGTCATGCTTTACGACAAAGAAAAAAAAGAAAAAGCGCTGAAAGACCTGGAAAGACGAGGGCTGGACTTGACGCACCGGCGAATTATCGAAATGACCGGGAAAAATAAAAAAGTCCTGGAAGTTGGATGCGCGACAGGTTATGTATCGAAGGAGCTCAAGAAGGCCGGATGTTCCATAACCGGCATAGAAATTGACCCGGAAGCGGCTAAGCAGGCTGAAACGCATTGCGATAAAGTCCTGACCGGCGATATTGAGACCGATATCGACTTTTCAGAAGTAGGAGAAAAATTCGATGTAATACTTATGGGCGACGTCCTGGAACATCTCAAAGACCCGGAAAGCATATTGAAAGAGCTCCGAAAAATGCTTCAACCCTTTGGATACATATTAGTCACATTGCCCAATGTAGCCTTTTACAAAATGAGATGGGACCTTCTTCTGGGGCGCTTCGAATACAGCGATTTCGGTTTGCTGGATCGCACTCATCTGCGCTTCTACACATTCTATTCTTTTCACAGGTGCGCGGCCAGATGCGGTTTCCGTATCGCCGATTACAGGGTGAATGAAGGACGATTCCCGCTGGAAAATAAATTAAGAAAAGTAAAGCCTGTCGAGCGCTTTATAAGAAAAGTGAGTGAAGGGCTGGTCAAGAGATTCCCCAACCTGTTCGGATTTCATTTCATTTTTAAACTTGAACCTGATGAGTGATCATGGATATTGAACGTAGAATACTGCAGAGTATCCTGCCGTCATGGTACTGGGACAGAATCGACGTAGAACGTCATACTATTGAGACTTTCATCAAACGAATCGCTTCAGAGATTCCAGAAAACAGCCTGGTTCTGGATGCAGGCTCCGGCGAATGCCGCTATCGCCCCTATTTCGCTCACACGAGATATCTGACTGCAGACTTTGCACAGGGAGAAAACGCCTGGGATTACAGCGGACTGGATATGATAGCGGAGATCAATGAACTTCCCGTAAAAACGTCATCCGCAGATGCCGTCGTATGCACTCAAGTACTGGAACATGTGCCCGAACCAGGACAAACGCTGCAGGAACTTCACAGGGTCCTCAAACCGTCCGGCAGGCTTTACCTGACAGCTCCACAGGCATTCGGAGAACACCAGGAACCCTACGATTTCTTTCGATTCACCTCATTCGGACTGAAACACCTGATGAAAAAAGCAGGATTCAAAATAATAAGCGTGGAAGCGAGAGGCGGATTCTTCAAGTTTTTATCCGTAATGCTGATATTCTTTTACGACAGAGTTTTTCCGGATACTCATCCCCGTATCTTGAAGGCGCTGTTGCTGCCCTTTCGTATCCCCCTGGCTTTTTTCTTTCTATTAGTTTTACCTCCGCTGCTCTATGCGGCAGATCGCCTGGACAAAAGAAAAGATATAACTCTGGGCTACCAGGCAATTGCTGAAAAATGGGGTGTGGAAAAATGGGGTGTGCCGGATGCCGGCGGTCCTATCGCAATTTAATGGTTTGCGAAGGGCTCTGACCCCGTTATGGATGGTTGCTGGAGGCTGATGCCGGATAGCGGATGATTTGTTTTAAAGCGTTTCCGCAGGGCTCTGACGCTGTTTCTTTTCCCTGACCCTGTTTCTTTTCCGGATACTCATCCCCGAACATTGAAGGCCCTGTTGCTGCCCTTGCGCATCCCCCTGGCTTTTTTCTTTCTGTTAGTTGTTCCTCCGTTGCTGTATGGTATGCGGCCGATCGTTTGGACAAAAGAAGAGATATAACCCTGGGTTACCAGGCAATTGCAGAAAAATGAGGTGGCCCGGAAGCTGGCGGGCCTATCGTAATTTCAATGGTTTGCGATGGTTTGCGAAGGGCTCTGACCCCGTTCCGGATGGTTACTGGAGGCTGATGCCGGATAGCGGATGATTTGTTTTGAAGCGTTTCCGCAGGGCTCTGACCCTGTTTCTGTTTCTGAACCTGATACGGGATCATTTTTTTATGGGTTGACTGATGCCGGGAAGCCTTTTAGACTTTGGCTTGCGAGTTTTATTTGCTCTTTTTTTTCTCAGGAGAAGTCTATTGACGTTATGTTTTTTCGTTTCCGATCTGCACGGGAACCTCAGCAAATATGATAAGCTTTTCAGCGCTATTGAAATGGAAAGTCCATCGGGAGTCTTCATCGGTGGTGACATTCTTCCTGGGGGTTCTTTTTATTCAAAAATTCCGTCACCTGGAGAAGGGGATTTTTTGAACGCATTCCTGGCGTCGAGGTTCGGGCGACTCCGTGAGAAATTAGGCGCTCGTTATCCGGAAGTTTTCATTATATTGGGTAATGACGATGAGAGGGTTGCGGAAGCGGGTTTGCTTGAAGGTTCGACAAAGGGGTTATGGGTTTACGCTCACAATAGAAAATCCGTTTTTGAAGCCTGGCAGGTTTACGGATATTCCTATGTTCCTCCGACGCCGTTTCGGTTGAAGGACTGGGAGCGGTATGACGTATCGCGTTATGTAGATCCGGGTTCGATATCGCCTGAGGAAGGCGTCCGGACGGTGGCTGTGTCGAAGAGTGAGAAACGGTGGTCGACGATACAAAAGGACCTGGAGTTGCTGAAAGCTAAAGATGATCTGACGGATGCGGTTTTCCTTTTTCATACGCCGCCCTATAAAACGGCGCTGGACAGAGCGGCCCTGGACGGTCAAATGATCGATCATGTTCCCCTGGATGTTCATATCGGAAGTATTGCCGTTCGCCGTTTTATCGAGAAAGAACAGCCGTTGCTGACATTGCACGGCCATGTCCACGAGTCCACGCGGTTGACCGGCAATTGGAAGGATCGAATAGGGCGGACCTGGGCTTTCAACGCAGCTCATGACGGCAAAGAACTGTCGATAATTAAATTCGATCTTTGCCGCCCCGAAAACGCCGAACGAATACTGCTCTGATGATGATCATACATGAAAAGATGCAAGGCTGACGGGATGATCCGTTCTTAAATTATCATGATCCGCAGAATCAGCGTTATCCCTGGGTCAAGAGAAGGCTGAATTATTTTAAAGGGTCAAGGACCTGTTGAAACGTTTCAAAGCAGATTACATGACCTTCTGCCTCCGCTCTTCGCCATCCGGCATCCCTTACCGATTGATTATCTCTTCAAGCGTTTTCTTTTCCACATAGGAATTTCTTTTTATGTCAGAATCCTGTTTTTTGAGTTCCAGGGGGCGGGCGGGGTCTGTGACTGCGCTGATTTTAGAGGCGAAACTCGTTTTCTTTTTGATATCTTCGTCCGTGACGATGTGTAAATCGATCAAGCCGTCTGTTCTGTATCCGGTACGAAGATAATTTATTTCGCTCAGACTGGCGCTCCACCCCTCAATCCAATGCAGAAGGTTTTTGCGCTGATCCTCAGTACCCTCAAAATGAACGATCAGGTCGATATCGCTGGCCGGTCCGGCAGTAGCATTCTTGGCGCTTCCGAATATATACAATCCTTTAACGCCGAATCTTTCCGGGTCAAGGCGTGAGGCGAGAATTTCCGCCATGCTCAGTCGCCATTTCCAATGATCGTCCATGGGGGCTTTCGTTTCAATTGTCGCTCCTTGCAGGTCTTTAACCTCAGCGGCGGTCGGCGGCGTCAGAAATCCGACCGCCTTCTCCAGTTCAGCATTCATCAGAATCCTCAACACATTGCCCTGTTCGACGCCCGGCACGTCAATGACTCTCAATGTCTCCGCCAACCGGGAATATTCCGGAAGTATATCTCCTAAAATAGACTGTTTTCGCGTGAGGAAATGTTCGTTGAATACCACGCCGTTCTGATCGGGATAAAGCGGCAGGTACCTGATGGAAGCTTCCACCAGGTCCTGGAAAAAATGAGTGCCGAAAGAGAGCTCGGGGATATAATTCCCCTTCTGCTTGGCTATTTCAATCAGCATTGCGGTATTACTGAAATCAGAATAATTAACGTTGACGCCTAATTTAATGTCTCCACGGCTGCCCCATCTTCCGGGACCCATCATGATGAAACGCCTTTTAGGAAGAATTCTGTTCAGCTTGCTGATGGCGCGGCCGACCTCTTTCATATCGTCAAGATTAGTCAATGATTGATACTTTTCCGGGTCTACGTAAATGATATGGGAGATATCCGGCACTTTACCGTTTGATACGAATTTATTAGCGGAAAAAACAATTCGATTTTCGGGTATGTTTTTCGGAATAGGCGAAGCGATGTCCTCGCTTGAATAGCTCTGCGGTCTGCATTGCAGAAGATAAAAATCCGTTCCGTCGCATGCGAATTCAATATCGACCGGAGAATGGATGCCTTCTTTCAGGACACTTATGATCGCGTGGACCTTTTTCAGCAGATTCGTTTCCTTGGCCAGTCCTTCGAAAGTAAAAACGAGCGATTCGTTCTCATAATCTATCAAACCTCCCGGTCTGGTGAATCTTCTGTCTTTGTAAACAGAAACCAGGCGCCTGAGTTTCGGGAACTCATTTCCGTATTTTTTTATGAATTCGTCAGCATCTACCGTTCCGAAAGAATTGGTTTCCAGGTCGATAACGTCAAGTTTGCGCGGCGAATAACGGAGTATTTCATCTGGCGTTACATTGACGCGCAGGTTCGGCTGTCCCGGCGCCATTAAAACCGGATAGTCGTCGCTCAATCTGTCTACGGCTCTCGTCCCCAAACCGGGTACCATACGTATCAAGCCATCTTCCCGCTTTATCCGCGGAGACCACCGGAACTCATTATTACTGAAGGCAACCCCTGCGAACGACGGAAGAAAATATTTGCCTATCTTTGTCCCAACAACCTCCTGGATCAGTATGCCCATTTCCTCATGAAAATCCAGAAGACCCCTTTCCGTCCGATATTGAATAGGATCAGGGCTGAAAATAGATGCGTATACTTCCGAAATCGCATCCATTAATTCTTCCAGACGTTTCTTTTTAGGACCCTGGTTGGCCAGAAACAAACTCTTGTACTTCCCCGAAAAGGCCGTTCCCAAATTGTCCTCTAATAAACTCGAACTGCGCACTATCAGAGGACTATTTTCAAACTCATCCAGCGCAATCGTCAATCCCTTGACTATCTCAGGAGGAAACGGCGAATTTTTGAAAAGTTGAATGATCTGCGGATATTCCAGCCGAATTTGATCTATCTCCTTGTATTTTTGTTCAGTTATATCGTCAAGATTGTTGTAGCTTATGAAATAAGTGATCGCATCAGAGGCTATATACCACGTTTTAGGAATTTTGATGTTTTTCAGCAGCTCGTTCTCGTCTTCCTTCTTTTTCAAAATTTTGGATGCCAGGAATAACCCCGAACTCTTTCCCCCCAATTTTCCCCGGCTGTCCGGAGGGTAAACGATGCTGTTGACTATATCGTAAAAATCACTGACTTCAATGTACTGCTTCGCAATATTTATGTAATCCAGCCGATCGAAAAAGAACCGGCGGATCAACGCCACGCGTAAACCGATTTCCGAAGAGGGGGCAATTTCCGGAGTCAAATGATGATATCGTGATACAGCAGCGATTATTTCAGACAAAGAGCTGCTGGGCGAACTTAATATTTTAACTAAAAAATTGGATTTATCCTCCTGAATCCATTTCTGAATCAAATTCATTATTTCCTGGCCGCTGAGATATTCCTCCGTCAATTCATAAATCTCGGCAGTGTAAGAAAGAATGTTTTCAATCGGTTGCCGTTGACTGGGCCGATTGCAATCATGCTGCTTGGAGTCGACGAATCGGTTTTCTATTCCGCCTAATTTCTGCATCAGGCTGATCGCCTTCTTGTTACCGCTCCAAGACAAATAATTCATCATTTTACGCACTATCTGAAGGAACAATTTCTGATCGGTCAAACGCAACATATCCAGGATTGCACGCCAATCTCCCATCGGCTCGGCTTTTATCGTTCTCTTCCCTTTTTCCCATTCCTTGATTATTTCCTGATTTTTAAGGTAATAAATGGCATTTCCCAGACGCTCCGCTACAGTATCGATTAATTTCCTTTCCTCCTGTAAGAATACGCCGTCGTCATCCTCGCCTATTTCTTCAATATAGTAAACGTTTATCGAGCCGACGCGGGAGCCTTGAACGAAAATACCTGCGGATTGAACAAGATTTGTTTCCTGAAAATCCCTGGAAGTATATTCTGCGCCTTCATAAGTTATTTTAACCCTGCAAATTTCAGGATATTGCCATCCCGGAGGAATCGCCTCTATAATTTTGTGGAAAATGTTTTCCAGGTCTAAATCCGTATCATTCAACACATCCTCGACTTTATAGAGGCAGTTTAATTCCTTGGCCCTTTCCTGAAGGTTTTTAATTATATTCTTGCCGGGTTCTCCTTTGTTTTTCATTTTAATATAACACCTTTTCCCGTTTTGCCGTCGACTTTAATGGTCAAAGCCGACTCAGTTTTAACGTGTTTTACGAAACGTAAATTTTCGGAAATTTTCAAATTATTCAACCAATCCCAGTCAATCATACGGCCGTTATGCAGATTGATGGAAAAATAAACCGTCTGAAAACAAGATAAATTGTGAAAAAAATGCGATCCTTGACTTAATTCGACCCTCATTTTCGAAAAGGAAGCCTCAATGATGGCTTTAGCCCCGCAAATTTGACCCCAATTTGCCGGTATGCCGAGCCAGGGATCGGAACTGCCCCATCGCCCGAATCCAATCAGAAGATAAGGGGAGCCGGATTGAACCAGTTTTCTGTTGATGTTTTCGATTTCCAGCGCCATGCGAGGAGTATCTTTGGCCTCGAATGTTTCAGGTTTGACGAAAACGATATCTTTAATCGAAGAAATAATGCCGTTGCCCATCACCTGGTCTGATGCGGTTAAAACATCAGCGCCTGTCATTTCTTGTTCGGTTATGACGACGTTCTCATGCGAAACGACCATAGGTCGAACCTGAAGAAAACCGAATTTAACCGGAGTTTTAAGTTTTCGATCAAAACTCAGAGCGAATTCCACCTCTACTTCTGCGTCCATAACATCTTCGCATATCGGCAAAAGTTCTTTTATCAGCTTGTTCAACGGAATCTGCTCATGCTCCAGAACAGGAGAAAAATTCACCACCTTCGCTCCGGGCCGTCCCTTACCGGGCATTATTCTGTCCGATTGCGGATCATAAGTACCCGCAATATGATCCAACGTTCCGTCGTAATCGGCGTCTCTCAATCCCAACTGCACCAGATATTCTGTTTCTTTCATGGGATCATACGCCGGCGGTTTTCCCATGTTGATCGCCCAGAATTTCTTCTGGGTCATCTGCAACATATCTCTTGTAGAACTGAAAGGCGGTCCGGAACGGGGAAAAGCCGGGGAATAGCTCCAGACAATATCGCCATCGACTATGGTCTTGCCCAGTCCCAGAGCCAGGTCCACTACCCCGTCCTCAGGCCGCGCTTTTCCCGATCTGTAAAAATTATATGATCGGGCTACTCCTGAAATATCAGGATAGAATCTGTCGCCTCGTTGCTTGCCCACAACGTCCTGGATGATTACCGCCATCTTCTCGTTCTCAATTTCATTCCCCGTTCCTTGAAAATAACCCTTGGCCGCGTTGAAAAATGTCGATGCATAGATGAATTTTATCGCTTCAACCAGTCGAAGGAATCGCGTGTCTGCAGAAGGTTGATTACCGGGCAGCATTTTTGTTCCGTAAATTCCCGCAAACGGTTCGAATTTAGCATCCTCCAGCAAACTGGAAGACCTGACGGCTAACGGACTGCGCTTCACGCGGGCTATCGTCAATAAATCCCCTACCAGTTCTGCAGGCAGTTCCGTTTTTAAAAAATGATAGGCTGTTCGTTCGTCCTCCTTCACAGAATAAGCAGTTTCATACAGATCGTTCATCCTCATGAAAGAATCAAAGTGATCGGTCGCTATGACCGTTAAACGGGGTATCTCTACTTCAATTCCGGGAAATCTTTGCTTGCTTATACGGCTTTCTACCGCTTCCCATATACGCGCTAACCCCGATGCCTTGCCCCCTATCTCACCATGACCGATGACAGTGAATTCATTACCGCTCTCCATGAGATTTCTGCTGAAATAATTTATTCTCTTCGGAGTTATTTTGGAAGAAGGCTTGCTCATCTCGGCATCACCGACGTTTGATTTTTTTTTCATTTCCGAGCGAATCAGAGGTGCAATCATCCCAACTTTCTTAAGAATACATGATTTTCCGATTTTTCCAAACTTTCTTTTCCAATGTTTTCAGTACGCAACGAAATTCAAAAGAAAACATTCGGCTACGCGGCTGACATAAGCGATGAAATATCTGTGGATAGCGAATATGTCAACCGACCGGATTGACGCAAAAATCTATTTGTTTCGAACCCGTCGCCAGCCTGGTAAACAACCGGTATTTTAGTGAAAGTTCCCGGAAATTATTTGTAGCGTCTGCGATACCGACACCGACCCTGATATCCGCCACAAACAGCCCGTAATCAACTAACAGCGTTGTCTTTGACGAAGGGGTCTCGCCGGGTTTTCACGGCGAATTTTAACCGGATTCTGCTCCGTCCCGACATTTCGGATGCTGAATGTTCGACGATCCGTATCAAGAATCTGTCTCTTGTGACTTATGCCGGTAGGATTCCAAGTTCAGACGAACCTAAAAGGCGGTTCTTTCAGAGTCTGTGTTCAAGCATTAACCGTCGAACATCCGGCATCCGTTCTATGAAGAATTTATACCCAGCTTCGATCCTTACAAGCTTGAGCAACGCGGTTGATGGCGATTACGTAGGCAGCGTCGCGCATGAAGAGTTTACGCTTTTCCGCCAATTCATGAGTATCGATAAAGGCTGCAGTCATGATAGAGTCGAGTTTTCCTAATACTTCGTCCTTCTCCCAGTAGTAGTTCATATTGCACTGAACCTGTTCGAAATAGCTGCACGTCACTCCGCCTGCGTTGGCCAAGAAGTCCGGAATCACAAAAATATCGCGTTGCTTGATAACTTTATCGGCTTCCGGGGTCGTAGGACCGTTGGCGCCTTCAGCTATTATTTTTACGCGTTTATGAATCTTGTCGACGTTAGCGGCCGTAATCTGGTTTTCCAGAGCACAGGGCAACAAAATATCCGCTTCTTGTTCAATCCATGCGTCTCCAGGGAGTACATCATATCCGATTTCTTTCGCTTTTTCTTTCTCGACGCCGCCGAATTTGTCGGTGATCCTCAGCAATTCCTCTATATCTATGCCGTCCAGCTTGCGGTAACAATACGCTGTTTCATCTTTCTGGTCCCAGCAGGAAACGCATATGACTTTTCCGCCCAGTTGATTCATTAATTTAACGGCATACTGTGAGACATTGCCGAACCCCTGAACGGCAGTGATCGTATCCGCAGGTCGAATGCCCATTACCTTCAGCGCCTCTCTTACCGTGTAAATCAATCCGAATCCCGTCGCTTCAGTTCTGCCCAGCGAACCTCCCAGTCCCACAGGCTTGCCCGTTATGAAACCGGGATACTTAGCCCCGTGAAGAGCTTCATACTCATCCAGCATCCATAACATGTGCTGGGCATTGGTCATAACGTCCGGAGCCGGAACGTCATTCAGCGGACCCACATTCTTAGACAACTGCCGGACCCAACCGCGACAGACCAACTCCTGTTCACGATCGCTCAAATTATGAGGATCGCATATCACTCCGCCTTTGCCGCCGCCTAACGGTATATTGACCAGCGCGCACTTCCAGGTCATCCACATCGATAGCGCTCTGACTGTATCCACCGTTTCCTGAGGATGAAAGCGTATACCGCCTTTGCACGGTCCCAGAGCATCATTGTGCTGAATCCGAAATCCCCTGAATACCTTGAACGTACCGTCGTCCATCCTTACCGGAATGTTGAAATGAAATTCTCGCATCGGGTATCTCAGTAAATCTCTCGTCGCAATGTCCAAGCCCAAATACTCGGCTACGGAATCAAACTGCGCCTGCGCCATATCGAAAGGATTAAAAGATTTGTCAGTCATCCTGAAATAACCTCCTTCTGAGGAAATTTGAACTGTTTAAATCGCCGGCTCTTTTACGCTTCGTGGAATCCAATGGTGTCACCTCATACGCCGAATGGATCGCTTGTTCTGCATCGGCCTTTGCTTCTCGTTGCTCTGACGCGCAAAGTAGGCGACTTTCTCTAAATACATGTTTACGTCCAACTGCTCTATACATACCCAGGATGGAACTTTCAACAGCGTCGGCGCAAAATTGATGATCCCCTTTATTCCCGAAGTCGTCATCATATCCGCTATCTGCTGTGCCGATTCTGCCGGTACCGTTATTATACCGATGCTTATGCCCCGCTTCTTCACGATCTCGCTGAAACGATCCACAGGATAAGTCCGACAACCGAATAACGTCTGATTCGTCTTGGCCGGATTCCTGTCGAATGCCGCCGCCAATTTGATGTTGGGACTGCTCTTTACAAAATATGCCAGTATCGCTCGACCTAAATTGCCTATCCCGCACAAAGACGCTCTCTGCTCTGCTTCTCCGTCCAAAAATCCGCTGATGTCGCCGATTATGTCGCCTATCAAATATCCCTTAGCAGGACTACCCGCTATTCCAAGCAGCATCAAATCCCGACGTACCTGGGCCGCATTGCAATGAGCCATCTCCGCCAACTGATGCGAAAATATGTGCGTACGATGCTCCGGTCCCACTTCCTTCAGAATCCTTCGGTAACGTATTATTCTCTCAATCGTCTTCTCAGAAATCAATGCGCTTTCCTTGCCGTCGAAAATCACCTCATGAGCTGTAATTCGTTTCACGCTGTGAATTATTCAACAGCGTTTACAGAGGGACTATATAAACCCTGGCTATTGGTTTGTCAAGCTTATTTTGTTTTTTTTTCGCCCTTCTTCAAATTTTTATCGGCAATGATCACAATATGCGTGATTCGGTCGATAATTTTACATCCTGCATCGCTTAAGGATGTCACGGAAAAGAGAAGAAGGAATAGTCAAAAAGCGGGCCGTATCCCCATCGGCCCGCTTTTCAGTGGGATTTACAGGAAAAATCCAGGCGGCGCCTGTTCCGGGATCGTTTTCTGGGAACTTACCAGGAGACAGGCGCCGAATTGGGTTGGGTCATTTACAAGTTCTGGAGCCTGGTTTACCGAGGCATTTATTTGAGCAGCATTCCGAGTCATAGACGCAGGGGGAATCAGCGGGCAGGCAAGAGCATGCTGGGTCGGCGCTGCAATCGCCGTCGTCGCAATCGGCGTAGCCGTCGCAGTCTTCATCGATGCCGTCGGAGCAGTTTGTTTCAATGGTCGGCGGATACCCGCAGTCATCGGGGCAGGAGCACTGGTCTTCGCCTTCGTCGCATATGCCGTCTCCGCAGAAGGGCGGGGGACCGCAGTCTTCTTCGCATGAGTAGGAGTCTTCATCGCCGTTGCAGATGCCATCGCCGCAATATGGAGCGGGTCCGCAATCGACAGCGCAATTGTAAGAATCTTCGCTTCCTTCGCAGATACCGTCGCCGCAGCAGGAACCGACAGCAGGGATATCTGAACAGGTGTTGCCGCCAGACGAACATCGCGGATCATCGCAGCCGACGGGATTATGACCGTCGCCGTCTCCGCAGCAATAACGGAAATCCGGTTTGCCGGTCTGAACGCCGTTGCAGTCCTGGGGACATGAGGCGCAATCTTCGCCGTCAGCCGTTTCGCAGATATTGTTTCCGCATACGGCTCCCGAACCGCTGAAACAGTCGTTGGGACAATTGCTGCAATCTTCTCCGGATTCGCAAACGCCGTCGTTATCGCAGATGCAATCGGGGCTGCCGTCGCAATCGCCGTCTTCGCAGTCCGTTAATCCGTCGCAATCTTCATCAACTCCGTCGCTGCAGTTCGTTTCAATGGACGGCGGATATCCGCAATCTTCCGGACAATTGCATTCGTCTTCGTCCGGATCACAGAATCCGTCTCCGCAGTAATGACTTCCGGGGACCAAGGTATTAAGGCTCGTCACGCCGGTGTTGCCGGGATCAAGCCAATCTTTAAGCCGGCTGGAGGATGAACCGCCGCCCTCCCAGGATACGGAGAGCCTGCCGTACCAATCGGATTCGTCATTGTCGCATGCCGCATAACCTCCGTGAAGCTGTCCGACAACATGATGATTCTGATCGAATAACGGCGAACCTGACGATCCGGGCTCAGTAGTTCCGGCATCCCAATCAACGACTCTTATATGCGTTCCGTCTCCGGGTATCGTATATCCCAAATAACTCGTGGTTTCCACAGCGTCATATTCGAAACTGATGCTCTTCTCATCGCAACTCGGATGATGGATGGCCACCGCGCTCGATGCATCGTTGCCGCTGCGGCTCCATCCCGCGTAGGCTACGCTCCAGGCGGGGTTCGGCATTTCATCGAGTTCCACCAGGGTAAAGTCCGAATCATAATAGGCGGCTCTCCAATAGGAACCGCTTTGCCATTCAGATAGGGAGCCGCCTCCCTGCTGGCCGCACGAAGGACTTTCAAAATTCCAGTAAGCCACCAGCGATGCCGCATTATTCGATGTGATGCCGCAGTGATTAGCCGTCATGAAATAGGGCGTCTGATCCTCATTTGTATTGTTGACCATGAATCCCGTGCAAAATAATGAGCCGCCTGTTGAAATTACGGCGACAGATGCTATCTCGTCACGCCAGGCATCACCCTCAGGACATATTACATCTATATTACACCAGCCGGACTTCAATGGGTCGTCCTTGAAAAAGCCGCGATAGCCGACATTGACGGACGTCAGTTCCAGCTCTAATTCCTTCCTTTGAGAAGCAGGAACCGTCACTTCCAATATCAGTTCATCCGATTCGACGACCGGAGTCCATAATTCGCCGTGATCAGCGTTATCGCGGGCCGTAAAAGGACGGAGCGTCGTGCTGTAATCAGGCGAATAGATAAAGAGACGTCCTCCTGAAGGCATATAATAACCGGAGAAACCCAGATTCAAAGATATCGCTCCCTTTGATGCAATTCGCTGCCTCCATACCATGGTGTCCTTATCTATTATCTCCCACAATCCGTTGTTGTCCGGAGTTATGTAAACTTCATTCGGAATTGCGAAACGAGGAGCTAATCCCATCGCTTCACGCTCCATGTCCTCAAGCGCTGTCGAATTCAAATCAACGAAAGGAACCTCGCGCAAAGGCAATTCATCCGTTCCTCTGAGTATCTCAGAACGCAACTGTGACGTCGGCACAGAACGTCCCAGCCGCCCGACATTATCGCTCGCAAACGTCGAACTCATTAATAATACAATTAATATGGCCGGCATTAGTCTAAAAATATGAAATCCTGTTTTATTCATCCGTTACCTCCCTTTCCGTCCTGCAGCCGCAATACAACCACAGAAATCATTACTGATTTTACGATCTTTCTGCATCCTTCGTTTTGCCTGAACAATCGAAAACCTGATTCATTTTAAATTTTTATCTTTTATAGTGAAAGGGAGGGAAAAAGCAAGCAGAACAAAATAATTATAAGCGAAAGAGAAGGCTTAGTCAAATAGAAAAACGAGAAAGTTTTGACCTTCTGCGTCTCTCCGTATAGACTGTTATCCGGACATGACTGGATGGAGCGAGCGAATTCGGAGGAATTAACGGTTTTCAAAGAGGAAAGATACGGAAACAGGCTGAGTAGAAAAGGGTAGGGTATGAGCAATGAATCAGCAACCTGTTTTTCGATTAATATTTGCAATTTTTCATTTTTTCGATTAAATAAAAGAGAGCTCGTGTGCTTAATTCTCCGACTCACGAGAGGGGGGTAAAATCAAATGAATCAAAAAGGTTACACATTGATTGAGCTTCTGATGGTGGTGGCGATAATATCGATATTGGTGTCGGGAGCGATCCCGTCATTGCTCCGAGCGAGGTTGTCGGCCAACGAGATAGGCGCGGTAGGCGGATTGAAGACATTGGTAGCTGCTCAGATCGATTACAACAACAACACATTGCCGCACACGTATTCACCGGAACTTTCTTACTTGGCTGAGGGGAGATATGCGGGGGAAGTGGCTTTCATTGATCCAGTTTTAGGCGAAGGATTGAAATCCGGTTATACGTTCAATCTGGTGCCTGGGAATTTGCAACCGGACGGCGCGTATCTGTCATATTTCATCACCGCCTGGCCTGTAGTGTACAACAGTACGGGAATTCGGTCCTTTTACGTTGATGAAACCGGCGTTCTGAGAGGACAGGACATCGGCGGCGTACAGGGAACAGAGGCTTTAGGTTCGCTCGATTAGAGCTGAAAATGTTGTTTATGATTATTGTAAAGGGTTGAGTTCGACCTGCCGTATGAGGTGGTCAAACAAGGTCGGAGTAATTTTAGATCAGTTCCGTTTCGATATCCTGGGAAGACAGAAACAGTTAACTTATTGAAAGAATTGATGTTCTACAAATGAGCATCAAAAAAGGTCAAATATTCTACAGGAGAAAATTGACTCTGAAAAAAATATCATTAAATAAATTAGGGGGAAAAGTATTCCCCGAGAAACACAAGTATTTCCTTTTACCGGGTAGGCTTGGAACGAAATGAAAGGCAACATCAAAGGGGGATGTATGCTGCAATTAAAAGATTTTCGGGTAATGATCGTAATATTGGGATTAATTGGGATTTTTTGTTTAATGAAGTCGCCGGCGGAAGCGGCGGTGATACGAGTGCCGGCGGATCAGCCGACATTGCAGGCAGCGATTAATGCTGCGACGAACAATGATGAAGTTCTGGTTGCGCCGGGGACTTACACCGGGAACGGCAACAGGAACGTCCAGTTTAACGGTAAAGCGATTCCAGTGTATTCAGAGGATGGGCCTGATGCGACAGTTGTAGATTGTCAGGGCGGTGCACGAGGATTTTTATTTATCAGCGGTGAGACGAGCGAGAGCGTGTTGAAAGGTTTCACGATACGCAACGGTTTGGGATTCCCGGACGGCGGAGGAATAAATGTCGTCAACGCATCTCCGACAGTAATCGAATGTATATTTGAGAATTGCACTGTAGGCGAGAATCTTGGAGGCGCGGTTTATTGCAGCGGCGGAAGTCCTTTGTTTCAATATTGCGAATTCAGAGACAATGCTGCATCAACGGGCGGCGCTGTGCATGCGGAGAATTCAGCTTCACCGACTTTTTACCGTACGCAATTTACGGGAAATTCTGCCGGAGTCCAGGGTGGAGCGTTAAGTTGCGAGATAAACGCGACATTGGCTTTGGAGAGTTGCACGATAAGCGGGAATGATGCCTGGGCGGACCAGGGACAGACGAGCGGCGGTGCTTTGTATGCGAGCAGTTCAACGATAGAGATGACGAGTTGTATGGTCGTGCAGAACGGGAATAATGATTCATTGGCGTTTGGCGGCGGTTTAAGAGCGATCAGCGGAAGTAACGTTACTTTGACTCAGTGTACGTTTGCGGATAATACGGCGATAACGTCCGGTGGTGGAGTGCATCTGGCCAATTCCTCTTTATCGGCGGTGAATTCTATATTTTGGGGGAACGGCCCCGATCAGATAGGAATATTCTCCGCAACAGCGACAGTTGAATATTGCGATATTCAGGGAGGTTGGTCAGGTACGGGAAACATAAGCAGCGATCCGCAGTTTTTAGGACCTGATGATTATCATATACCTCGAACATCCCCCTGTTACAATTCAGGAACCGATACGGGAGTGAGGTTTGATGCCGATCCTGATTTGATGCCCCGCGGGGGCGATTATGAGATAGGAGCGGATGAATATCTTGATCCTCTGGTGTTGAATGTGCCTGACGAATGGGGGACTATCCAGGCGGCCATAGATGATTCTTCTTCCATTCCTTTGCCTTCTGAGCCCGACACTATTTTAGTCGCATCGGGCGTTTATACGGGAGAAGGCAACAGGGACCTGGAGTTGAGGGGCAAGCGCATTTACGTCGTTTCTGAATCGGGATGGCAAAATTGTACTATTGATTGCGAATCGTCGGCGCGAGGTTTTTACGTTCATGAAGGCGAAACATCGGATACTCTGATACAAGGATTCAGGATAACCAATGCTCATGCGCTAGGTAAAGGCGGCGGAATTCTATGTGAAGGAGGGGCGCCGTTAATTTCGGAATGCGTGATCGATAACGGATACTGCAATAACGGGGGAGGCATCGGCATAGTGGGACCCAATCCCAATGCAGTGACTCTCGTAAATTCAGTTGTAGTCAACAACACAACCTCACTGGGCGGTAAAGGCGGCGCTTTTTACCTTGAAGGCGGATCGCTGACGATGTATCACGTCACGGCAGCGGACAACGGCGCTTCTCAAGGCGGCGGCATTCACGGTTCAAACAGTTCCATAACGGCCATGAACTGCATATTATGGGACAATTCACCCCAGGAAATAGACCTGAGCGGCCTTTCCATCGCTAATATAACCTATTCGGACATTGAAGGGGGATATACGGGTACGGGAAACATCAATGCTGCGCCTCAATTCATCAGTTCTTCCGATTATCATATTTCAGAGACTTCTCCCTGCCGGGATGTCGGGATATTCGCCAATCTCTGTTTCGACATTGACGGTCATTTGAGACCCAGGGGAATGAATTTCGATATGGGTGCGGACGAATATCTGGACCCGGTGACGCTGGTCGTAGGTACGACCTGGTGCACCATTTCACTCGACACCATCCAAAAAACGATCAATCTTACCGAAAGCGGCGATACGGTTGAAGTGCCTGACGGAACATATTCCGGTTACGGAAACAAGAACCTTCAGTTTTACGGAAAAGCCATAACGCTCAAATCCTCCAACGGGCCGTTCGTTACGACCATCGATTGCGGGAATTCCGGAAGAGGTTTTCGTTTCAGATACGGCGAAACAGCGACATCGATCGTAAGGGGAATAACCGTAGTCAACGGATCGGTTTACAATTCCGGAGGAGGCATTTATTGTTCCAACGCATCGCCGAGCGTCGAATCCTGCGTTTTTCAAGACTGCTATTCGAACGTCAACGGAGGTGCAGCAGCAGTTTACGGCAGCGCCGAACCTCACTTCATCAATTGCCTGTTTCTGGATAATGAAGCAGGCGATTACGGCGGAGCAATTCATTGCGAGGATTCTACGCATCCTGCTCTGGTTAATTGCACGCTGAGGAACAACGAGGCTGTCGATGGTTCAGGATGTGCCGCTATGGAAAACGCCCAACCTGTTTTCCTCAATTGCATACTATGGGATTCAGGGAGTTCCGAAATTCATGTCGAAGGCAATGCTGAAGTTTCGGTATTTTACAGCGACGTTAAAAACGGTTGGCCTGGAATGGGGAATTTTGCCTATAACCCCGGTTTCCAGTCAGCGACAGATTTTCATATGACGATCAACTCACCTCCCGTCAACAGAGCCACCAATTCCTGGACCGGCATCGATTTTATTCCAAATATAGACATTGACGGTGAAATCAGACCTTCGTGCGATTATTACGACATGGGGTGCGATGAATATATGGGCTGCCCCAATACCTGGACCCCCACAAGAACGCCTACCTTTACTCCTACGCAAACGCCAACGCGCACTCCCACAAGAACACCCACGGCCACTTTGTCGCCGACCGCCACTTTATCGCCGACCGTTACACTTTCACCGACCGTTACCCTTTCACCGACCGTGACCCAGACTCCCACTATCACGCAAACGTTCACGCCTACTCTTTCGCCGACGCCCTATTATCCCGTCCCTGCGGCTTCGACTCCGATCCTTATAATACTCTCAGCAGCGATGGGCTTTCTCGTTTTCTTTAAAAGTTGGAAAGGGAAAAAAACTCACATTATTAATTAGTTTTTGTCCATAAACGGCTAATTTTTCCCAATACTGCGTCAGTCTTCGGATTTGCTCAGTCAAAGTATAAGCGC
>CAZUFC010000036.1:0-12153 GCA_964619725.1 uncultured bacterium
GTTGTCTTTGGGCTGGTTGGGGGTATAGTTGGGTTGTCTTTGGGCTGGTTGGGGGTATAGTTGGGTTGTCTTTGGGCTGGTTGGGGGAATCACCTCCTTTACATATCCTGACATTGATCGGTAAAATTTTTGAACCGTTTAAACAACACACAACCAGATTAAAAATTTTTGGGACTGATCAAACCGGGGTTTCACTTCTTTCACTGATCAAAAATGAGGGACTGATCAAAACGTGGTTACAATTTTTTCAAAACATTTGACAGTTTGTTTAAGTAATCGGGGGCGGTATCGGGATCGGTATCGGGTTCGCAATCGCAATCGAAATCCAAATCGAAATCGAAAAAAAATGATGGGATATTCCGCAGAATTGTAACCTCAATAGACGAATTTTCGATCAATGCCGAAAATTTAAACATGCAAGAGTAGAAAGGACGAGTGTTTTATTTACCTTTATGAGCGATTATCCTCGAAGAACAGCCAGTGCGCCTTTAATCATGGTCAGCGGTTTTATGGTGCGCCGTTTCAGATGTCTCAGGATCAGACGCGGTCTGGCATAGAAACGGAAAACAGCTTGATTTTGAATTTTAATCAGTTCTCGGTCAGTCATATTTTCGGGTGTGAACAGCAATTTATCTTTCTTGTCTGCAGCATGCCAGCTTGAGAAGTATTCCGGTTTTTCCAGGGCTTTCTTTCTGACTTTGATCTGCTCGAACAGTTTCGATCCGGGATAAGGTACGACGCGATTGAATTTGGCGAAGTCACAGTCGAGTTTTAAACTGAATTCAATCGTTTCTTGGCATGTTTTAACGGTATCTCCCGGAAGTCCCAGCATAAAAAAGCCCAGGCTGACGATTCCCGCTTTTTTGGTCGCTTGCATGGCGTTGTATGCCGCTTTTCTGCTCAAGGGCTTACCGGCTCGCTTCATCACAGACTCGTTTCCCGATTCAAAGCCGTACATGATAAGCCTGAGTCCTGCCTCTTTCATTCTGGCCAGCAATTCGTAGTCGACCAGGTCCACTCTTGATTCGGTCAACCAGGTCATTTTGTTATGCAATTTTCTTCGGATAAGTTCGTCAGCGATATTAAATCCCTCTTGTCTGCTGACGGGAAATACCGAATCAACGAAACCGAAATGATTCACTCCGAATCGTTCATGCAACATTTCCGCCTCGTCGACAGCCTTCTCCACGCTTCTTTTCCTGAATGTCGGGAACATGACGTTCTGCGAGCAGAAGGAGCAGCGGTAGGGACAGCCTCTGGAAGCGGAAACCGGCATGATGACGCCGTTGAAAGAGAGCATGGGCGCTGCTTTGTAATGCTTGAGATTCAGCAGGTCCCAGGCTGGAAAGGGCAAGGCGTCCAAATCGTCAACAGGATCGGCATCGCCTGTATAAAAAATGTTGCCGTTTTTGATGCAGGAAAGACCTTTTACTTTTTCGATGTCCAGGTTTTTCTCAAGAGCGTTCGCCAGTTCCGCCAGAATATATTCTCCTTCGCCGTGCACTATGAAATCGGCGGCTCCCTGATTAAGCAACTCTTGAGAAAAGTATGCGGCATGAATATTTCCCAGGACGACTTTCAATTTACTGTTTATCTTTCGTATTTCTGATACGGCATGAACGACGGCCGGCATGGCGGGAGTCAGGCAGGAAAAACCCACCAGATCAGGATCGTTTTTCATTATTTCGTCGACCAGCGTTTGAGTATCAGACTTATCGGCATACTGGTCGATTATAGATACTTGATGTCCTCTCATTCTCAGGACTGCGGCTATCGAGGCCAAACCGAGCGGTGCGACGGGAGTCATGAAAGGCCGGAAACGTCCCAGCACTTTTCGCAAATCCGCTCCTGGATTAACCAAGACAATTCTCATATCAGACCTTCACAGCGCTGAAAACGATGTCGAAATCGCCGCAACGGGAATCGAACGACCTTGCAGCGGCCTGCTCCGTCCTGAATCCATGTTTTTCGAGCAAATATTCCAGTTCGCAGCGTCCCACCATTCGTTCCTTCCATTCCAGCACAACAGACCCGGCCGGCGTTCCCCGTTCAGACAAAAACTCAAACGTTAATCTCATCTGGATCGTCTGCTGAAAATAATCGATATCGAGGACCCGGGATCGGGCGATAAATGAGCCTTCATTTTCAGGATGCGTGACTTTTACGGGGTGATGCTGGAAGGATTGCACGGCTTTCGGAGTGAGTATGTTCAGTAAAAATATGCCTCCCGGTTTCAAGGCGCGTCGAACGCCCTGAAGCAACTGAGATTGCTGTTTTTGTCCGGCGAGCAAATGAAAGGTGGCGCCCAGACAGACTGCCAGGTCAAAGGATTCCTTAAAGGGTAAAAACAGAAAATCCCCCTGTATGAGAGCGGCATTCTTTTTGACGCTGGGCGGCAATTTTTGACAGGCGGCATCGGCATACCTCAGCAACTGTTCAGATATATCCAATCCGGCGCTGAATACATTGCGTTTCGCAGTCTCAAACAGAACCCGCCCGTAACCGCAACCCAACTCCAGCATTCGTGTTCCTGGCCGGCAATGATTCAAAACTGCAAGCACATCAACATCTTCTGAACCTGCCCCAGCTTCCTGCATCATCATGGCTCGCCACAGGTCTCCATAGCATTCGTAAAGCCTGTTGTTTTCGTATTTCGGTTTTTTATTGGCGTTCACTTCTTCGATTCAGTCCATTCTGCTGCAGAAAATTACCTTCCGACCAGGAACCTTCTGTAACGCGTCACTTTATAAAATATTTCCGCAATTTCGTCCATCTCTTCGATCGTTCCATTAAGCGCCGGGTGAGGCAAAAACAGGGTTCTTTTGCAGTAATCTTCGGCGACCGGGCATTCCATTTTCGTAAAATCGTGCTGTCTTTTCTGAAAGGGACAACTGACGGGACATTCCTGTTTATCGAACATGCGATTCAGAAAGACAGGATTCTTGTAGACGGGATGCGGATATCCGGGAGCTGCAGGAACGCCTTCAGCGGTTAAGGCTTTAGCGACAGTCTCCGGCCTGGTTCCCGCGAATTTATTCAGGTCGATCAGCAGGACGAAAGCTGCAACAGCGCTGCGAAAGCCGGGCTTTGAGGCCGGTAAGGCTTTCCATCCCGGTATTTCTTTTATTTTTTGTCTCAGGTGATCGACGTTTTTTAACCTGTTTTCAATCATACCCGGCAGGCGGTCCAACTGATGATGAACCATGGCCGCCTGGAATTCAGTCATCCGGTAGTTGGCGCCGGGGATATAATGAATAAAAGGATGACCGCCGGGTTTACGCCCGTAGTCTATGAGGGCTGCAGCTCTCTGATAGGTTTCAGAAGAATCCGTAACGATAAGGCCGCCTTCTCCCGCGGACAAAATTTTTCCTTCTGTGAAACTGAACACGCCGGCATGTCCGAAAGCGCCGGCGGTTTTATCCGATATTTCAGCGAAAGGAGCCTGAGCGCAATCCTCTATGACTTTGATGCCATATTCTTCGGCAATATTTTTTATTCTGGGCATATCGGCAGGATTTCCCCAAAGATGCACAGGAATAATCGCTTTTGAAGCCTCGGTGACGACACGCGGAATATCGTCGGGATCGATACAGTAAGTTTCCGGATCGATATCAGCGAACACGGGAACGGCATTGGCTTTCAGAACAGCTCCGGCGGTGGAATAAAATGTCGCCGCCGGCACAATAACTTCATCACCGGGGCCAATGCGCAAAGCATTCAAGGCCGTTTCCAGTCCTGCGCTGCCGCTTGAAACCGCCAGAGCATGCTTGCTCCCCGTCATGTCGGCAAAAGCCTGTTCCAGCCGAGCCGTCTTATCTCCTCTGGTCCATCTTGCTGAAGCAGCTATTTCCTTGATTTCTTGCGATAAATAAGACGGATCGACCAATGGAGTCCTTCCGGGACAGACCCTTATCCGGGGACCGCCGAATAACGCCAGCGGGTTCTTTCCTGTCGGCATATTAACCTTCCTCTTTTGCGCCCAATCGCGACGCAGTTTCCACAAACAAAGACCGCAAAAAATCGGCGTTGAATCCCTCGCCTTCCATTACCGGATTAAAATAACAGTATTTGTCCCAGTCATAGTGCAAAATATTCAATCCCATCTCCCGGCTCCGGCAAAACTGCGCCGTCCCTGGAAAGGGCGTGTTCAACCTAAGACAAATCTGAACGCCGTAAAGGTTCTTTAACCTCTCCGCATAGGCAATGGTCTTCTGCATCGTCGCATGCGTATCGCCGGGCAAACCCAACATGAAATAACAAAATACCGTTATTCCTGCATCTTTCAACAGATTTATTGCCGGTTCGACATCCTTCAATCTTAACTTCTTATTAATTCCCTCCAGAATATCCTGATCGCCGCTTTCTATGCCTATCTTTACCTTACGGCAACCTGCCACAGCCATTAATTCAATCAGTTCGGCGTCCAGAGCATCTATCCGGGTCTGACATTCCCAGGTCACATCTTCCAGATTCTCCGACATCAACTTAAGCAACATTATCGTTTTTCTCCTGTCATACGAGAAAAACTGATCATAAAAAGTGAAATGCTTCACGCCCTCACGACATAAATACACTATCTCCGAAAAAATGTTATCCGAACTCCGGGAACGGATGCCTGATCCGAACATTTCCCTGGAGCAGCAAAACACGCATCGATGAAGGCATCCCCGGCTCCCCGTCAATGCCCCTGAATGACGATAATGACCCACAGCAATCAATTCTCTGGCCGGTAAAGGCATCGAATCTAAATTTCGGACGCCTCGCTTTGCAGATTCTATAACCATTTTTCCATCATTATTACTGTATGCCAGTCCGGGAATTTTGAATCCTGCCTCTTTCGCCTTGCCGCATCTCATGAGTTCCAGCAGCTCAATTAAACTCGAATCAGCCTCTCCGGCCAGAACGTAATCCGCTGTTCCCGGTTCGAGAAATTCTTCTGCGCAGAACGTCGTATGAACTCCTCCCGCCACGATCACGGCATTCGTCGATTTTCTTATTTCTTTTATGACATCCCTGGCCCGGCACGCGGTTTCGGTGTGTACGCTTATGCCGGCAACCCACGGATTTATTGTTCGTATTTTTTCTGTGAAATCCCGGCGACTGACGTCCCGGTTTATCATGTCCATGACATGAGGTTCATAACCGTGCATACGCAACCTTGAAGCCAGGTAGAGCAACCCCAGGGGCGGCGAAGAGTGTATTCCGTCCCGGCGATAAGCCAAATCGTAGAATTTCCTTAATGGCGGCTGTATCAGTAATACACGTTCTTTCAACGATTAATCTTCCTCGGAAAATGTGGCCGTTTCAAAAGATATAAGCCTTATTTTCAATAAAGCATCCAGAAATTCAAAAACATGACATTGCAATTCCTCATCCGTCACCTTTTCGTCTTTATACCGTTCGATCACCTTATCCACGATATCGCCGACAGTATTCGATTCATCGATCATTTCCCATATTTCCGCTGCAGTATGATTCAATCGTTGCTCCATTTCACCGAATATGATTATGGAACCGTCATCTTCTTTTTTCCACAGGAACGTTTCTTTTCTGGGCGTCTTTTTCAGCCATTCATTAAGAGCGGAATCTTCCATTTTAATCCTCGCTTGCCTTAACGGGTATAATTTCTTTTATTTCTTTTAACGGACACCAGACAGAGAATCCCGTATCCCGGTCCAATTGCACCAGGATGCCTTCTTCGGAAGTTCCGGGATGATCGTGAAAACCGTACAGAATACCCGAAAACGACCCGTTCCGCTCTGTTCTTAACAGAATCCTGCTCCCGGCAATTTCCGTTATTTGGTCCCTGTTCATCCCCGTTTCCTTTCAAGCGCCTTCGGGCAATCCTGTCATCATGGTCCGTGCTGTTCTGTCCGCACTGTCATCACTGAGCGGCGAGGTTTGGAATTCAGGCGTCCTGGATATCATCGGCGCTATTATTTTTCTTCGGATTCTTTCAGCTTTTCCGGCTGCATGCTGACCGGCGGCATCGCTGATAATTTCATCCCAGCTTCTGTAGTTCAGTTCGCTCATCAGTTCAAAAGCCTCTTCATCTACGGATGTCAGTTTCGAGTTAAAAAGGTCAAAGACAAAATAACCGTTTTTCCATTTAAAAGGAAATATTTTCAGGCTTTTCGGACCTATTGTTTTTGTAAGCCGGTCCTGCCAGCGATTCAAAAAATCGTCAGCAGCCTTAAAACGTTTTTCGAATTTTCTTACCGCTTCACGTAAGGAATAGAATCCCGGAACAGAATGCTCCGTCAAACCGATCAATTCTTCCAGGAAGTCCACTTCAGCCTCATTCAACATACTAGTCAGAAAATGAAATTGATTGATCGCCTGCCTGGTGCGGGCCTTTCCTATTATATTTCTCCAGGGAATTGCATCAACTTCGATTCTTCTGGCCCGTCTAACGAAATTATGCATATATATTTTAGCGATAACGACCAGGCAATGGAAAACAAAAGCGATTCTCTCGTCTTTGAATCGGAAATGATATAAAAAACCCTCGCGAAAAAGGACTCCCGCCTTCTTCAAATCATCCATAACAGGCACATTGGAAAAGAGATAAAGGAAATTGGCGACGGTGACCAGGACGCTTTTTTTCCTTATTCTCTCCTTGTAGAAGTTCACAGTGGCTTTTAATTCCTGGAACGTCGTAAAAGGATCGAAAGCGATGTAGCCGATGGCTGAATTCACCTGAAGACTATCCAGTATTTCCAGGGCTTTTTCATTATCCCTGACGGTTTGTCCTTTTCTGTACATCCTGAGTTGACGGGGATTAACGGATTCTATGCCCAGGAATACGGATTGCAGTCCCACCTTTTTGAGCGTTTCGATTGTTTTGTAATCCACCTGGGAAGCCCTCACCGGCAGATTTATCTTCACCGGTATTTTTAACTTCGTCATGGCCCTGTAAAGATCGTAGATGCGTTCTTTGGACTCTTTTCCAGGTACAATGAAATTATCGTCCACAAAACTGATGACGTTCAATTCGGGAAACCGGTCAAGCAATATGTTCATTTCAGCAACGATATTTTCGGCGCTGCGCGTTCTCCATATGCTGCCGGGAGAAGCGCCGTAGAATTTTCGTATGGCGCAGAATGCGCATCGCGCCGTGCAGCCTCTATCGGTCAACAGCGATATCTGCTCCCGCCCCAGGATCGTCCGTCTTGCATTCGGACGCAAAGGAAACGGCAGTTCATCCAGGTTTTCGATAAGAGGAGTCGGCGGATTGATCGTTATGTTTGACCCGTCGCGGTAAGCGATGCCGGAAACGCTGCGATGATTTTCCCCGCGACGCAATTTTTCCATCAATTCCTTTATCGTTCTTTCACCCTCGCCGTACACGACGATATCGACGGAAGCCGCTTTTTCCATAAGTTCCCGAATGTTTCCCGTGGGTCCGTATCCTCCCATTATTATCACGCCTTCGTATCCTTGGCGTCGAATCTTCTCCGATATTTCAACCACGCAATCCAGGGATTGATCCAACGCCGTGAATCCCACGGCGCCCGGCGACAGTTCGCAGATCAACCGGATCGTCTGGTCCCGGCTCAGCTCATTCATTATCATGTTTACTATCAGCGTATCGAATCCCGCCTCCTCTAAAACCGCAGCCAGATATCCCACACCCAGATGATCAATGTAATATTCCGGGGTCTCGAATTCCGGTATGACTAAAATGATGTCGGAAACTGGTTTCATCAGGATAAAAGCGCCCCAAAGAAACGATAATTGTCGATCAGTCCATGCACGGCTATTCCGGGTATTAAACTGCCCGAACGACGATAGACCTTGCACAGCGACGCATGAAAAATCAATACGGCCATTCCGTAAAAAACCGCATGCCCAACGCCGCCGACCTGAGCCTCTATCAGGACCGTACGCCAATGACTCAACAAGTAAACCGCACCCGATAAAACAACAGCCCATCCCCGGGAAAACCTCCCCAAAAACGCAGGAAACAAAAATCCCCGATAATAGAACTCTTCCAGCAAAGCTATGTAAATAAAACCTCTGAATACTGCAGCCGCTGCGCCTGCTCCGGAAACAGGACGAACAGGAGGCGCCATCCCGGACATGAAAAGGATTCTCAGAAGCGTCGGAGCGATTCCCAGGAGCGTCAGCAGCAGAAGTCTTTTATCTATGACGAACCCTATATCCTTCAGGCCGGAACGGTCCAGGAGCATACGCCAGATGAATGGAACAACGAGCATAATTAGAACCATAATGCTGGGAACCAGCATCGCCCTGGGCCCGGGAATTCCGCTTCCCGCAGGGAAATCCTTTAACAGCACGGCCTTTCTTTGAACGGCCGTCAGTATTAAAGGAAGGAAACTGAAAAGCATCAACTCCAGGGGGCTGTATTTTCTTATCTCAATTTTTTTCCTGATTCGAGGATAAACCACGAAAGTTATGCAAAGGAATCCCAGCATATGCGTGATCGCATAAGGGTCTATAATGATCAGACTTATAACGTAAAGCAAGACGGCGCGGAATGGATCGCTGATATAATTTTCAATTCTGGAAAGTATATTTTTCATTTCAGGTCAGTTCGGACCGGCAGCGTTTTTCGATTCACCCGGCAGGCTTCCTGTTATGATCATGCCCAGCAAAGGCAGAAGAGGATAAGTTTTAAACAATATCTCAATGACTGCGGCGGATTGAAGCATAAGGGTTGCGATGAGGAGTGAGACGCCGCCGGTTACGTTCATGACGAACATAATGACGGAATTTTCCAGGCCGCTTTCCACACGAATGAATTCCCGCAAGTTGGAGAAGATGAGATTCGACATATACGCTTCAGCAGCCATAAATAATCCCCAGCATATGATTTTGACGGGATCGTTGCGAAAAAACAAGGCGATGACGACCGAAATGAGCGTCATAGCCGCGAAAACCAGCCTGGAATGACTCAGTTTTATTCTGTCCGTGGACTGAAGCATTACCGATGATACCAGGAAAATAACGAAAGACAGCAGGACCAGTAGTCCGACAGAGGGCATTTCTTCAGCAGAACTTATTTTCAGCAAATGCACCGGTATGGCGAAAAGGTATATCGCTCCGCCATATCGCACAATCGATATCATTACGAACAATCTGACTGTCCGGCGATTCATTATGCGGGCTATGGTTTTCCATCCTGACAGAATCGTTAGATCGGAAGCTGATTTCAGCTTTATTTTTCTTACTCCGAAAAAGAAAAGGAATGCCGCTGCGATTATGCCCAGAGCGCCGGCGATAAAGGGAAGGATGGTTTTTACTCCGTAAAGCGACATGCCGACGGGATACCCCAGCCAGCCCAGTCCTGAAAAGATCATTATGCCGATGTAAAAACGGGAAATCAGATCAGGCGGCAATGTGGAAAGCGTAAAAACTCGACCGGCCGTCTGACTTAAAGCCACGGCCATGCCTGCTGTGAAACCCAGCAGTGCGAGCAGCATAAAATTTTCAATGAAAAAGAAAAATAATATCGGCACGACGGAATAAAGGAGCAAAGCTATCGTCAATATCCTGCGATAATTGTATTTTTCCACCAGGTATCCTGCGAAAGGACATAATAACGCCATCCCCCAATAGGATGTCATCAGTAAAAATGAAATATTCGAAAGCGTATACTCATTATCCAGCAAAAAACGTATCTCTGCCAGATACAGTATCGACCCCGCAATGCTCAATACTACGTCGCCCAGCAACGGGTATAAAAAAATTCTCTTTTTTATGATCTCAAGGTATTTTGTTGCAGGCGCAGCTATTGTTTTCTCCAGACCAGCGACCATAAAGCGTTTTCAAGACATTCATAGTTGAATCGACAGAAAGGGTCTCTATCCTTCAAATCACCTCTCACCTGATAGGCGCGAGCCCTGCAGCCGCCGTTACAGAATGTTTGCAAATCACAGAACGAGCAACCGACAAAATCGAATTTCCGGAGTTTCACATATTTTTCTATTGAAGCATCATGAATGGACTTCATGTCCTTCTCACGAAAATTGCCCAGGCGAAAATCATCTCGATGAAAAAAAGGACAGGGGAAAACGTCGCCGTTCGGAGCAACGCTCAATATGCTGCAACCCATGCCGCAATTTATTATGTTAACGCCTTCAATCAGTCCCGTGTAATCGTTCAAACAGGATATGTGCAGCCCGAAATCCGCCGGTTCTCTCCCATGAACGCCTGATGTCGTCAGTAACGTGTTTGCCTTCTCAGCCGTCTTCTTTAAACCGGCTATGAGACTTTCCCTCTCCGGCGCCCTTTCACCGGCTCCTTCATAACCGTGTACCGGCAACTCAATATTGACGCGAAGAAAATTGCATCCCATTTCATAAGCCAGCTCCGCCATCTCCTCCAGGCGTTCAAAATTTCCCGAATGCACCGTGCAGCAAAGACCGATAGAAACGTCAGAATCCATCTTTAAATTCAACTTCTGAAGCATTTCCACGTTCCGCAACACTCTGTCGAAAACGCCCTCTCCCCTCGTCAAACTGTTCGTCTCCTCGTCAGGCCCGTCCAGCGATATCTGCACCAGATCGATAAAAGGCAACGCTTCTCTCCATAAGTCCTCGTCGCCGACCGTCCCGTTCGTCGGCACGGTAATGGAACCCGCTCCCTTCTCTCTTACGGTCCTCAGTATTTCCGTGAACTGCGGGTGCAGCAGAGGCTCGCCGCCTGTCAGAACTACATTAAGCTGACTGAGAACGTCCCGGTCCATCCACTCCAGAAGAACTTTCATATCGTCAGGTTGAAGCTCCGTCGCCGCCGCTGTGTCGGATGAACAATCCACATAACAGTAAGGACATGATAAATTGCACCGATCAGTCACATGAAGATACAACGTCCTCAAAACCGGATGAACCGTCGCCGGCTTATCGTTATATGAAATCTTCTCCGCTTCCGATTCTCTGAACGCTATTCCCAGCTCATTCGCCTCGCATAGAAAATTCATTACATCCGGCAGAATGACCGATTTCAAAAGTCCATACTTCGACGACAATTCTTCCGCCGTCTCTTCAACCGTCAAACCCTTCTCGCAAAGACGCAGAATCTCCGTTCCCACGTCGTTTGTTCTCATCCACCTGGCAGTATCGGGAAATAATATCAGATACTGAACGCCTCTTTGCCTTACCTCAAATGGATATACTCTAAACCGTTCTCCGGCATCAATGCTCCGACGGCCCATAACGCGCTGTTCTCTCCAGATACTGCAATCCGAGACTGCAATTTTCCAAAAACGGGATGAAATAAATTAAATTTATGAAGCCACGGCGATGCCTATGGCTACTCCGGCAGTCACAGCCGTACTGCCCGCGGCTGTGCCTACCACCAGCCCGTCTCCGCAGAATCCGACATTATATTGAGCCTTCTCCGTGCCGCCCATGCCGGCTGCATTTATTTTCGGCGTAGTATAGATGACAGGTTTTACATACATTAATCCGATCCTTTCCCGTGATCAATCGGTCCGATTCGTCCTCTTTTCTTTTAACATGAAAAGAGAAGACAAGTCAAGAAAACGGCATTTTTTCGGAACGTTCGATCACGAGGCTACGGCGACTCCTATGGCTACGCCGGCAGTGAGGGCCGTGCTGCCCGCTGAAGCGTATACCACTAAAGAATCTCCGCAGAATCCGACGCTGTACTGCGCCTTCTCCGTGCCGCCCATACCCGCGACGTTGATTTTTGGAGTCGAATAAATGACGGGTTTTACATACATCATTCGCGTCCTTTCCCTTACTGCGCAATATCTCCATCTTTTATTGATTAACAGATTTCTCCGGTTAAGTCAAATTGTCAACTTTTGACTATAATCATCCTGGCGTTTTTAATCGCAGTGTTTTTAAGGATTTCCAAAGTATCAATTGCGGTGGTGATTATTGTATCAAGAAAATTGTGTTCCGGTGTTCCGTGGCTCAGAGCCCTGCCGAAACTCTTATGAAAAAAATATTTATTGTCCGCGAAACTTCGCGAATCTACGCGAAAAAGAGCAGAGCCATGTAAAGCAAAGAAAACATGGAAACGGAGCATTGATCAAAAATGGGTCTTTTGAGGTTACATTTTTTTCCGAATATTCCATCATTTTATTTCGATTTCGATCCCGATTACGATACCGATTGCGATACCGATGCCGACCCCGATTATCGAAAAAAACTGTCGAAT
>CAZUFC010000036.1:12253-44003 GCA_964619725.1 uncultured bacterium
AAACGGAGCATTGATCAAAAATGGGTCTTTTGAGGTTACATTTTTTTCCGAATATCCCACCATTTTGTTTCGATTTCGATACCGATTACTGAAACAAACTGTCGAAAGTCTTGAAAGAAGCGTGACCCCGGTTTGATCAGTGCCGGTATTGGAAATATTTATACAGCTTTACGCAACAGCGGATAGCATGAATATTTTGCATCAGCGGACAGGTCTATCGACTTCATACACGACCATGGTTTCATCGCCGCAAATCGTGTTGTCCACCAGCTTTACACTGTATATGGGATTCAACCGTAATTCTTCATTTTCCAGGTCAGGATGCCAGTCCGGAAAAATCGCCAACAGCCGGGGAAATTCATTTTCCCGGAAATATCGTCTTATCGCCGATCCCCCGTTTCCGCTCGTTTTCTTGTAACGAATGATCTCAGGAGTCACTATACCCTTCAGATCGATAATTTTTCGCTCAGAAAAATAGGCTATGGCTCCGATGTCGTCTACCGCTATGACGGCATCCGGTGACGTATTCCGCTTAAGGAATTTTCCGATGTCGACCTGCATCTGATCTATATTTTTCACGTTTAAAACGTACAGGTCCCTCAGGAGGGCTGTATTCACAATGGACACTCCTGCCAGACATACAGCGGGAATTAGCCATTCATATTTTTTTCCCTGAAAGAAATACCCCGACAGCAATCGAATGCCGATCGCCGCCATGCTGACGCACAGGAGCATATGAATGAACGGCAACCGGGCGGCCGTATCGGAATTGGTCGGATTCAATCCGAAAATGCTCCAGAAATCCATACCCCTCCACAAGGCATAGAAAGATGAAACGGACAATAAGCCTCCAATCGTGAGAGAAAAAATTCCCGATCCTTTCGAAGTCGCCCGTCCGCTCTTCAAGTAATTGTTCAGGCCTGATGAGGCGATGACAAGGATGAGCGGCGAAAGCAACGTATAATAGCGTCCCCACTGAAACGCGGGATGACCGTAAGGCGCGACCGCTCCCCGCAGATAAACATAAAACGCGACAGTTACGGGTATTACAAGCTTTCTGCCCTTTGTTTCCGGATCATTCCTCCATTCTTTTATGAACCGGCTGAAACCGTACATCATAGGCGCTGCCAGAAGCAGATTGTCGAATATAACGTAAATGGGAAGCAGCAGAAAATCCTTGAACGGATAATAAAAAAATGACCTTAATAATTCAGCCGGGCTTCCCGACCGGATTCCAAAAATAAGCCCCTTCGTGCCCGATTTTGCCGCTAATGTCGTCGGATGCCAGTCGCCCGTCATATAATTCATCGCAAGCATCCCTGCCAAAAGCGGAATGACGAAAGCCGCTGATCCCGCCATATACGACTTCCATACTTCCAACACTCTTTTTCTCCTCATGCCGACCAGATACTCTGTAAAAACCAGCGCCGGTATCAGCGATGCGCATTCCGGGCGACCCGCAGTCGCTAAAAATATTAAAAATCCCGCTCCTACAAGTTTCCATATCCTCTCGCAGTCCCACGATAGATAACGCTCCAATGCCCATAAACTCAATACTACATACAAAAGCGACTCCATCCCGGATAAACTCGACCACACCATCCTCGCAGTAAAAATGACTATTATAACTGACATATTCCGGACATCTCCGTCTATCCCAAAATAACCGATGAGCCTCACCGTTAATATTATATAGCCGAAATATAACGCTATGCCCCATAACTGAGCTGCCAGGATGGGACCACAGGAATGAAACATCGAAAGAATAAAAACCCACAAGGGGGAAGTCGATCCGTAAACCGCACCCGCACCTCCGTAACTGAAACCCTCTCCACGGTGTATACTCCGCGCGAAGACAAGGTGTATCCATGAATCATCCAAAGGAAATCCTCCCGCACCGCCTGTAATCTCATATTGACCCCAATAATAATACGCCAAAGGAACTACGCCGATTAATATCAATAATCCTGATCTTATACCCTTCTTCATTACGGGTTTCATGAAAATTGCTCCCTCACCATTCCCTCCTCCAAGCACTCACGTCCTAGCTGATTACCCCACTTATCACCCTTACCTCGTTCACTTATCTTGTATCTCCCCTGCCCTTAAACTCTCCTCGACTTGTAAAGCCTGAACATGTCCTGAACTATATTATCAGATTCCCAACTCATATTCATTTCTTTTCTCTTTGAACTACGAATTAAACGCAACCCATTTTTGATCCTTCCCCAATTTTTTTCAGTTTTTTTCATTCAAATTTTTTGGTGACCAAGAATCAAATACAACATACAGCGGCGCTCCCGAATAAAGCACAACATATTGAGACATTCTTCATTTTCACATGTAAAATTATTTACCATACGCCAACTTGAATATTAAAAAAAAATTTGATATTTATTATTTTTGGAAATACAATTGAAAGGGGGTAGTCGGACTGGACGAGGGTAACGGACTCCGAAAAAAACAAGGCTCTGAGGAAGAAAAAAAACATGGTTTTTTTTAATCAATCTTTGGAAAAAATCGATTCTAAACTTCTTAAATTGGTGCCCAAAGGTGTGGCTTTGAGATATTGCGCCATACCTGTATCGCGCAAGGGTAAGGCGCTGTTGACGGCGATGGCTGACTGCGACAACAGGCAGCATTGTGAAGATTTAAAGAATATGACCGGTTTTGAGATTCACACTTTAACGAGCATCCGTCGCAAAGAGGTGGTAAATGCGATTATCCGTCATTATGAATTAACGGAAGATGAGGAGACGGATTTAAGGACGAAATGGGGTAATTCTGAGAACAAGCCGTCTGATTCACTTGTTTCATCGCTTGAGAACAACAATGTCGAAGATTCGAATTTATCGTTAGTGTTGGACGAGCCTTTTACGGAAGAAGGTGAGGATACAGCGAAATCTCTTTTCACGGAATTCATCAACAGAGCGTTTAAGAATCAGTATGAGCAGGTTATAGTTGATATCAAGCAAAGCGAGTGTATCCTCAGTTATCGTAAATTCGGGATATTATTTCCTGAACGGAGGTTATCGTCTTCAGGCGGGGAAACGTTGTCGGTTTTTTTAAGAGAAACGGCAGGAATGAGTCCACAGAATTACGGCAGACCAGAACGAACGGAGATCAATTTTAAAACAGGCGATGATGAGGTGAAAGCGGGCATACTGAGCATTCCCACGGCATCGGGCGAGCAGTTCGTGATCAACATGCCTTTAACTGTAGAAATGCCGGAAAGTCTTGAAGAGCTTAACATGCCGAAGGAGAGCATCAAGCATTTATTGCGCAGTTCCGGCAAGCGTCGCGGCCTGATCATATTTTCCGGTCCCCGCGGCAGCCAATATTTATTGACATTAAGGACTTTTCTAAAGGTATTTCCCCGGAAATGTCGTGAAATACACGTAATAGACGGTGAAGACCGTTTTCCTGAGAACGGGATATATTTTACGACGATCAAGCAGAACCATCATTTCAGTTTTAAAGAATACTATGAAAGCGGGTTATATAGGGTTCCCGACATTTTAACGGTGATAAATCCGAATTTCGATCATTTTGACGGAACATTGCTCAAAGCTTCCCGTGAACGGCTGGTATTGGCGGCATTCGAATCGAAGGATGCGGCGGAATCATTAACCATGACGGCGTGCGCCCCCCATTCCGACCACATATTCTATGAAATTCCGATAACGATATGTTCTCAGACGGTATTAAGAACGCTGTGCAAGTTCTGCAGACAATCGGTAGAAGTGAAGCCTCGTATTCTAAAAGCTCTGAACCTGCCGACAGATGCATCATCCAGCCGTAAATTCTATCGCTCCACACCCGACGGATGCGAGAAATGCCGTGGAACCGGATACTCGGGTTATGTCATCCTGTATCAGTTTTTGCCGGTTGATGAGAATCTGAAAGAGATGGTAATCAACGGAGCGTCTCCATCTGCGGTGAGAGCCTTTATCCGTAAAAGCGGCGTACCCGATTTCAGAGAAACCGCACTTCAACATTTTCTTTCACGGGTGACCTCGCTGCATGAGGTGCTTCGGGTATCCTGACCTTTGGGATCGGCAATGTGCACCGAGGGTTCCCGGATATTCCGATGTCTGTTGCGTACAGCGTTGTTTCAGATTCAACGTGCATCGGCAAAGTCCCCACAAAGGTTTTAATAACTTCATTGGTCCAAGGGATAAGATCGAATTCAAGCATCGAATTTCCATAACCCAACTTCGGCTGACATTACAAAGAATTTGATGAGGGCTTAAAGGATTACGCGGTTCAATTTCAGCCGGACAGCACTTCATTCGCCTCTTATCAGGCTGTAAAAAAATTTATGCACTCAGCAATACCTTACGCACTTTACGGGAAAAAAGCTTGTCCCGTAACTTATTAATTTCCTTCCGCAATCGGCGTTTGTTCGATAATGAACCGGCTCGCTGACAATATACTCAGCAAAGGTTTCAGAAATATGCAATCATGGGTGAATTTCGAACAGAGAGGCGATCCGCATTCGAAAATCCCTGTGAGCGGTCACTTCGGCATGCAATTTGCTTCCAAATACTTCGACAATTTAACTGTTTTGGAGGTTAGGTATGAAGAGAAGTATTATTCTGACGTTGATGCTGCTCTCAGCGTCCAGCATATCGGTTTCGGCCGATGCTGAATTGCCGTTCTGGAGCGCCGGGGACTGGTTCCAGGTAAATCAGGTTTTTACTGCCGAAGGCCTTGCCGAGGAAGTTGAGTTCGGTTTTTCGCTGGATATCGCTTCGTGCCGGTGGAATGTCGATGCTGTTGCAACAGAGAATATTCCGAGTTGCGGCGTGAGTTATGAGGTGTATAACATTGGATTTTCCAATTGCGGTGTAAGCGGAACGGGTACGATCGACATAGGGCTGGGCGACATTCCGATCGAATTGCGCAACGGCGTTGTAAACGGTCATATGTATTGCCGTACTGAAGATATTTCGCCTGTTCTTTTTCTCATTTCTGCTCAGGGAGAATTATGGGGGAACCTGGGCGGCGGATTCGTAGAAATAGGGACTCTGACCATGAATGACGTTCAGATGGAATTTTGTCCTTACATGCAGGATTTCGTATGGCCGCTTTATGCTGGTGCGACCTGGGACATGAATTTCACGATGTACATAACGGGAGACGTGACTGCCGAAACCACTCTGGGCGACTTTTCCTTTCCTCTGGACGAAAGTCAGTCCTTCAGTTTCAGCGGCGGCTGCACAGGCATGGAAACGGTCAACGGCTGTGAGTCGTATAAAATCGTAATGAACAGCAACCAGGGTCCGGGTCAACTGGTGCACTACTATTGTCCGGAGGATATACTCTGGTATGCTCTGAAAACGATATCAGATTTGTATTTTGAAGGCGACGGAGATGATTATTTCGATCTTCAGGAATTAACCTGGAACGTAACTGACGCTTATCATGCGAGTCAGCCGACACCGACGCCGACTTCCACGCCGACGGATTGCACCGTAGCCGTGGACCTGGATATTTCGCAGGACACCTTTTATCCCGGGGACCTTTTCCTTTTGACGGCTTATATCTCCAATGAAGGACCCGACACGTACGACGACCAGCCTTTCGCCGTGGTCCTGGATGTTTATGGAACGTATTTCTTTTATCCCGGATGGACCGGCATGTTTGACTATACCCTGATCGATCTTGGGATTGAAACACGGGAATTGGAAATACTGAATTTCACCTGGCCGCAGGAACCAAGTTCAGGCTCCGGCATAATATTCTACGGCGCGGTTTTGACCAATGATTTCTTAAATATTCTCGGTGAATTCGATATGGTCGTTTTCGGATGGAATTATCCATAAAAAGATAATTCGCTGCAACGTCGATCAAGCGCCTGCCCGCGATTTTTCCGGCTTAACGCGCTAGCGGACAGGCGATCATTAAGGCGTTGAACTGTCTGAAAAGACTGTGTTCCAATAATTAGTGACTGTCCAGCATTAAATATTGAATCGTGATTCGAGTTTGCGGACAGTCACTAATTATCAGCCTACGCTGTGCTTTATGGCTATGCTGGCCTGGTTTCTTAATGTCTTTAAATAACTCAGCAGACTGTCGCTTATCTTATAGTTCTTCTGTTGAAGGTCCGCGTAAAACAGACCCACCGGAACATCTCTTACTACCAGCGGATACAGGATAAACGAAGGAGCGTTTATCGATCTCTTGTACCACAGAGGTATATCCTTTCTTATTTCAGGATCATCCGCGTCTTTTATGAAATAATCTTTTCTCTGGATGACTGCTTTATTGAATATATCCCTCTTGCCTTCGATATCGAAAATGAATTTTTTGATGACTCTGTCAACATCATTTCCATAGCCTAATCGCGCTTTCATTCTCGTCCGGGAGGCATCCAACATGCAAAACACGACCCGATCGAATCTGAAACCTCGAAAAATCGTCTCCAGAATCATGATCATAACATCGTTCAGATCGAAATCGTCCATTAATATGTTCGTTATTTCCTGGATTCCGCTCAATAATCCCTTTAACTGCCCCTCCTCTTGCGTTTCCGGTTTTATTTTTTCGTCCGGCTGTTTCTCGGCGGGTTTCTTCGCTATTTTCTCCTTTTCTTCTTCCGTCGCTTCATCCACCGACTCAAGAACTGAAGGATCGCTATTAAGGCGCTTTATAAACCGGCTCTGCTTCACATCAATGTTCATGATATGGGAATATTCCTTCAATTTTTCCGTAGAAGAATCAATCAGTTCTCGTATTTCGCCGTCAGAGATTTGAATGCTCTTTTCAAATCTGTTTCTCAAATTCAGAAGCGCATCGTCTTTCGCCGAACCGGTTTTATTCTGAATAATATCGCACAGTTCATTCGAAAAATTCGTCACGGTTTTCAACGCATCCAGCTCAGATGCGGGTTTATCGACTTCGCCCCCCCGCAGCCGGCTGGTAGCCTCGGTTATCATATCAGGGAAACGCCAGGCCTTGAGAACAGCTTTTCCAAGTTCTTCGTAGGAAACGCCGAGAACAGCTCTGGCCGCAAAATTTTCTTTGACTTTCCCGCCTGATGTTTTCTTTTTTATTTTTTCGTATTCATCCGGAAGATAGAAAATGATCACGAGTTTTCCCAGATTATAGAGCATAGCGCAGATAAAAACTTTTTCTTTGATATTCAATTTTTGAGATTCAGCAACGTCTCCGGCGATTATGCCGCTCATAAAGCATTGCATAGCCGTATCCTGAAGATCAACGACCGATTTTTTGTCCCTTAGATGATCGAACAGTATAAGGCTGGCAGCGGCCATTCTGACGTTTTCAAATCCCAATACCACTACAGCCCTTGATATGGTGGCGATTTTACCGGAAAACTGTCCGTAAAAAGCTGAATTGACGAGTTTCAGGAGTTTTGTGGTGAGAGAATAATCTTTCAAGATGACATTGGCGAGCTGTGAGGCTGAAATAAATTTTTCTTCCGCTTGAAACACATGCTGATTGATTTGCACTATCGATTTGACGAATCCCGGGAAATGCTTCTCAAAGTTTATCCTGCGCATTAACCTTTCCAGGTTCTCCTCCGATTCGTCCACAGCCTGACTTTTACTTCCCTTCTTGCCGACGGACCTTTTCCGGCTGTATTCAGTGAGTTCTTTTTCTAATTGCTCTACCGAACTGAACCGTTCGCCCCGCTTCCTGTTCAGAGCTTTCATCACGATTTCATCGATCAACTCATCCGCCTGATCATTTATATGTGAAGGCGGGTCCAACTTTCCTCCGCTCGCTGCAACGCTCCTGGCCCCATTATCCCTTTGTATCGGACAGGCAGTCAGCATTTCATAAAAAAGCTCCCCCAGCGACAGAATGTCCAGGTAAGTCGCAGCTCTATCATCGCTCTGCTCCTGGCTTGACACCATTTCCGGTTTTAAACCAGTTGATCCGGAATTCAGATAAAAAACGCCTAAATCCATAATTACCGGTATACGGTCTTCTTTCAGTATCACCTTGGATGCATCCAGGCGGCCGTGTACTATACTCTTTTTATGAATTGAATTCACTGCGCGAGTGATCGATTGCATCAATTCCATCGCCTGATGCAATTCCAGCTTGCCCTTCCGCCTGATATGATCCCGTACGCTCATCCCTTTTACATATTGAAAAATTATATAGGGCCGTCCTGACTCTTCCCCGATTTCATATATCCTGTTGATGTAAGGATGTTTTAATTCAGTCAGATTGCCTACCGGCTGAATTTTATTGCCTTTTGCTGAATCCCCGTGAATGCTCGCCCCGTTAAACCTTTTTATCAGTACCTTTTCTTTCCGTTTCGAGTCCATTCCGAGACTCAAAGACTCTCCAGCATGACTTTCAAGACTTTTGAGAATGGTAAATTGTTTGAAATGCATAAGAATCCTTATGATGTTTTCATTGATTATTCGAAATGAGAAGCTTTTGTCCCAATCAACCAAAAAAGTGAAGAACCTGTATGCAGCGGCTGTTTCAAGCTGTCGCATACCGCTCTCCGGGTTAACGCCGGAGCGCTTAGTCTCCATTATAAGAAGATTGAGATTTGAATCAATATCGTTAAGGATTTTTTTGCTTCAAAAGATGGAAAACGTTGTATCTATCTGGTTTTATTATGTTTTATTCTGACTGGAAAAGTAAAATCATGGGGATGATCGCTGTGAAATGACGGCATGCCGCGGATTTTGTTTTAAAGCCTGTTGGCGATTCAATTTTGAGGACCTATAATATGTCTGAAAGAGTGGTTCCGATGTTTGAAAGCCGGATTTCGGAGCCGCGCTGGAGGACGTTAAGGCATGAGGATGAAGCGAAGATGAAAAAAAGCGATGTTGAATTGTCTGTCGTTATAGTTAATTACAATACGGGTGATTTATTGGAAAATTGTCTTGTCAGTCTTACGAAAGAACCTATATATAAAGATGAAATGGAAATTTTCGTGGTGGATAATGCATCATCCGACGGCAGCGACGAAGTTGAATCTCTGGCCCTGGAAAATTTGGAATTAATCAGGAATAAAGAGAATGCCGGATTCGCACGCGCCAATAATCAGGCGCTCAAGTTATGTTCAGGACGCTTTATACTGCTCTTGAATCCGGATACGATCATCTTTCCCGGCGCTCTGACGAAAATGACCGCTTTTCTTGACTCAGAAAAGTCCATAGGGGCAGCCGGCGCCGTGACCTGGCTTGATGAAGAGAAAAGCCTGGAAGTCTGTACTTTAAAACTGCCGCGTCCGGGGTCCGCGTTCTGGGCTTTCACTCCTTTCAGAAGGCTGAAGAAGGCTGAAAAAATGCTGCAAAAATCCTGGAAGATCGATCATGAACTCTTTCTGAAAAAAAATGATGCCATAGAAACGGAAGGACTCGGAGGCGCCTGCTTCATGTTGAGACGGGAAGCGTTCCGGTCAATAGGACTCCTGGATGAGCGGTTTTTCATGGGATATGAGGATACTGACTGGTCATATCGATTGAAAAAGGCCGGGTGGGGTACGGCTGTTCTGAGTTCCGCGGAAATTGTTCATTATTTCGGACAAAGCAAGAAAAAAAGAGCTTCTGTCGATTCCGATCTTTATCATTGGGACACGGGATTATTGCAATTCCTGAAAAAATATTATCCGCCCTATCGTCTGGCGCCCTTTATTCTTTCCATGAAAACTGCGGATATTCTTGCAGGCATTGCCTCAAAAATAAAATACCCTCGACCCGAAAAACCGGCGATATTTCCTTCCGAACCGCAAAAAAAAATGGAATCGGTTGAAATTAAATGGCAAATTACGAACCCTGAAAATCCCCCGTACAAATACATCTTTGAACTTTCCAACAGCCCCGTGTTCTTTGATAAATTCGGCAGAGTGATCTCCGACTGGTCGATTCGTCTGCCGGCCACCCTGTTGAAAAGATTCTCCGCAGGATTGTATTACTGGCGAGTCTTCGGTTTGGCGGAAGACCTTACCGTATCCGAATCGCCTCTCGATTCAGGACTGTTAAATGTGGACGGTCGCTGACCCAAAAAACGGCTTCCGTCTCTCAACTCTAAACCTGCGATAAATCCTCTTCCAATAAAAAATGACTTTACTCGCCAAAGCCGCAGGAAATATCTTTGCTATCCCTGCTCACATTTTTATCGCAAATTTTTCAGTTTACAGTCAATAAACGGAAACCGTCAGCTTTTTAATCCATACTGTGAGGCAGCAATGCGATCTCTCTTGCTCGCTTTATGGCTCTAGCCAACTTGCGCTGATGAACCGCGCATGTCCCAGAGATTCTGCGGGGGATTATCTTTCCTCTCTCTGTGACGTAATTGGAAAGTATATCCACGTCTTTATAATCAATAAAATCCATATGATTTACGCAAAATCTGCAAACTTTACGTCTTCTAAAGCCCCGGCGTCTCCTCCTCATACTCGTAACCTCTTTCGACTGTCTTAAAGTAACAATGAGTTATTCAGCAGTAATTTGATTTTTGCTGTTATTCAAGAATTTCAAGGATATAACGTTTTTTCCTTTTCATTCCAGCGTTGTTTAAAATCGTTCTGATGGCGGAGATGGTATTACCTTTTTTCCCGATGATCTTACCAATATCTTCTTCCGCTACCCTCAGTTCAAGCACATTCGTGTGTTCGCCGCTTATTTCCGATACTTGCACACGATCCGGATTATCAACAATTTTCGTCGCTATCAATCTCACCAACTCTTGCATTCTTTCCTCCTTGTCGTTGTCGATTCAATTCAGCATACAATCAATCGCCGATTAGCTTATATCATCATAACCGGCCGATGTCAACAAAATAACTCTAATTAGTGCCTGTCCATAAACTCGAATCTCGATTCAAAATTTAATGCTGGACAGCCACTTGGGTTTTTGATCCATAAACGGGCGAATTTATCTTAAGTCAAGGAAGGCAAGGATTTGCGAGTCAGGGGTATTGCTTATACGTTGACTGAGCAAATCCGCAGCCTGACGCACTATTAGGGGAAATTCGCCGTTTATGGACAAAAACTAATGAAGGCAGTAATCAAAACGGGCTAGTAAAGCAAATTTAAAGCGTTTTGAGTATTCTCAACTGGATGACGGAGTTTCCTTCTCCGCCCTCTTCATTAGGAGCATTGAACCCGTAGCCGAAATCGAACTGGACGAGGAAAGCCCAGGGACCCTGAAAGCCTCCGCCGAGACCAATGCCGAAACAATTCTTCCAATCCCCCGGATATTCCTTGATATAAGCGTCATCAAGAAAGAGTTCAAATCTAAGGAAATCCGAAAATACCCATCCGAAGGAGCCTTTCAAAAGGCCGGCGGATTCAGCGCGTAAAGTATTGGCTCCGTAGCCGTGAATATAATTCTGGAAGAAACCGAATTGATGAGCGCTGAACCTGTCCAGATTTTTTCCTGAAAGAAACGCTCCTTCAAATTTCAGACGCTTGAAATTCTTCATAAGGAAACTCCTGGTCACTTTGAGGCCATATTTATTGAACGAAGCGTCAGTATCGTTCAAGTCATCTTCCGGTCCCCATTCAGCCCAAGGCTCCCGGTTGTGCACCTCCGCCCAGGCTTTGGCCACGAATCCCCAACGATCGAATTCAATCGTCGCTCTGCCGATATGATCAATATGATCCTCAGGCATTCGATAATTTTCTCCGGTATCTTCATTTTTTTGAACCGCCGAATAGGCAGCTTCATAGGTCAATTTCAATTTCCAGTCGACCTGGAAGGGCATCGCGATATTTATATTAGCCGTCAGAGGCAATATGTCCAGGGTTTCTTTTTCTCTGACTTCGCCTTCCACGAAGTATTTATCGGTCAAGGGAACGGCGAAGGCAAGCACGTCCGAGCCGACTTCCAGTTTATTGTTCCACAGGGAGTGATTATACAGGTTCAAGGTTAACAGAGCGCCGGCGAACAGGAGATTCATATGAGTTTTCGTATCGAAGAGGTTGAAATCGTAATAATTGAAACCAAGCAAGGGCAGGGGAAAATCCTGTGCCTGATCAGCGATAACGCCCGTCAACAGGAACTTGAGCGAATCCTCCGTATCATCCCTTAACACTCTTTTGCCTTTCTTTTTATCCAGATATCTCAATCCTTTCTCCGTATCCCTCATCATTCGGTGTGAACTCTCATATGCCATTGTTCTTTTTTCATTAAAAGGTTCGCTGTTGATTGCGTAATTGTGAAATTGGGTTTTTCTGTCCAGGACAGTATTTCTGCCTGCGGTAGTGAAAATCTGCTGTCCCGTTATCGTCGCCGGTAAAACATAGGTTTTATTCTGTGAGGTCGTGAGTCGCTTGAAACGTTCTGTTTGCCTGCTTGATATCACGGGAGGTTCCAGGCCCAGTTGAACAGTTTTGAGTTTCAGCTTCCGATAATCATTGCGGCTGATCCATATTTTACCTTCATACAGCCTGGTCAACGTTTCTGATACAGGTTTAAACGCAATGATCCAACAGGCCTCCCCGTCAATATCCTCCTCACCCTCCAGTGAATATTCATAATGTTCGTCCAAAGTTATATCCAGCGGAACAGCCTGAACTTTTTCCGGCTGCAGCATGGGCAAATCCAGGCAACGGGCCCCTCTCCATCTCACACCGTCCAGGTAAAATTCTTTCTGTTCCCAATCAGCGCCCTGTCCTCTTTCATAAAAAAAAGAACCGTCTATCGCCAATTCATAACTCATTTCCAGCGCCGGTATCTTTAAGTAAAGACTCACCGTCCCATCGCAGAAATAATGCTCCAGACTCGCCTCCTGCAATGTTTCCACCGCCTGGTAACGCGTTATTATCTCCTCAGCCGTCACACGTTTTTCTCCCGCCACTTCTACCGTGAAAGCCACCTTTTCCTCGGAAACGGCTGAGTAAGGATCGTAACGTAAAATCAGCGGAGTTCTCGAAACCGGCACATTGCGAATGAAAGCAGCGTTTAATTTATCGTCTCTGTGAAAAAACAAATCCGTCATGGTTATGTCGTTCGCCAGGTCGTATATCACAGGCGCTTCTACGTCCGACGTATCGATAAGGCAGCGCGGAACAGTCGAATATGAACCGCTTTCATCATAATAAACCGCCAGATAATTCAACTTCTTCAGATCAAAAAATGTTTCAAATCTTACATGCTTCAATCGATTACCCTTTTCATCCAGAAAATAAAAACGCTCCTCCGGAGGTTCCTGGGGAACAATCTGCGGAGAAAAAAAACGGTTCAACCTGTCCAGAAAATCAATTCTTTCGGTCAGTCCTTCTTCTTCGATGCTCTCAGTAAATCTTTCCAGTAAAACATTAGAGCGTCGCTCATTCGCATGAAGGAACTTCTTGTAAAATTCCGTTTTTGTTTCGAAAATGAAATCCGCCAGGACCAGGAAATCTTCCGCCGCTTCTCCAGGAATACGCTCAAAGGATTCCCCTGCCTCTCCCGATAAGTAAATCCCTTCATAGTAATTCTTGAACTCCGGCCCCATATTCATCACTCTTTCATAATGATCCTGGTCTATGTCTGCCGCGATGATTGCTTTTTCATTGAAACCCTTCAGCAATACTGATGTTTTCTTCAAGAAAAAAAGGGCATCCCGGAGACTCAGTTCATTCGGAAAGGGAACCACATATCCGCCGGGCAAGTCGCCCCAGTATTCGACCAGCCTCTCCAGTCCATCCAGCCATGCCGATGCGTATTCTTCAACGGAAGCGCCGTTGAGATATTCCTTTCGGGTTATTTTGAACATCTGAAGTATCGAAAGAATCTCCCTTTCTTCCAAAAAGCGCCGGAAATCCCGGTTCATAAATGCTTCAGGTTTTCCCTCCCAAACGACAAATACCGGTTTTGACTCTTCCGACCCTTTATTGAAAATCCTATCTCTATAACTCTTTTCGAAGTATTTCGAATATTCGATAAAATTCTCTGCTTCAGCCGTAAAACCAATATAAGTCGTAAGATTGAGATTTATGGCGGCATTTTGGGAGTCGTCTGCCGCATCAGCAATGCCTGCAAGCGACGAAAAAAACAGCAATCCAATGCAAAATTCCCGGAAACATCTCATATTTCACCTGTATTTTTATCGTGTAATCATCACTGAGTTTCAGTACAATTCCTTTTTATTGTTAAGACGTTACGAATCGCCGGCGCGAGTCTTCGAGCGTCCGGTGCATCCGCTTGTTATGCGGAACCCCACATAACAGGAGCTCATCACTTAAAACTCATCTCTCCTTCGCAAGACAAATCTGTTTCACGGGTCCTGAAATCATGAGCGATTCAGAAGAGTTTCGTCATTATTGCGCCGGTATCCTGCTATTGAAGTCCTTTCAGGTATTTGTAGTAATCGGAATCCACGCTCATGATAAGGGTAGTATCTTTAGACAGGGTGGTGTTGTAGGTTTCGAGGGTTTTATAGAAGGAGTAGAAATCCGGGTCTTTCTCGTATGCTTCAGCATATATTCTGATGGCTTGCGCATCAGCATCGCCTCTTATTTTTTCGGCTTTTTTGTAGGCTTCGGAATATATCTGCTTCAGGTCTTTTTCCCGCTTGCCTATCCAGCGCTCTTTCATGCCCTGGCCTTCGGATCTGTATTTTTCAGCAACCTGCATCCTCTCAGAAATCATTCTATCGTAAACTTTTCTTCTTACATTTTCCACGTAATTGATTCTTTTTATCCTGACATCCACAAGGTTTATTCCATATTTGGGCATCATTTCCTCAGCCTGCTCCTGTATCAAGTCCATGATTTCGCTTCTTCCCATTTCAATCTCTTCCGCCTCAGCATAAACCAGACCTTCTTCTTCCGTTTCCTCAACAGTTTTTTCAACTTCTTCCAGGGATTCCCCCTCATTGTCTGATTCTTCAAAGGATTTCTTTTCTTCTGAGAGGTCCGCGCTTATCAGCATGGGTCGATTGGAATTTCTGACAACCTCGATGAGCCTATAGCTCGTAATCGCGTCACGGGCGGCTGAATCGATGATATCGTCCAGTCTGGCGTGAGCGCTCCGTTTCGAGCCGACGGACTGCAGAAAGAGTAAGGGATCAACGATGCGCCAGCGTGCGAAGGTATCAAGATAAATGAATCTTTTGTCTTTAGTGGGTATTTCGCTGGGATAACCGTCCCATTCCAGCAGCCGTTTTTCAAACTTGTTCACCTTTTGGATAAAGGGAAGCTTAACATGCAGTCCCGGTTGATCGATGACGCCACCTACCGGTTTGCCGAACTGAGTGATGATGACCTGTTCCGTTTCGTTTACGATATAAAACGCCCCATATCCGACAATGACGACGAGGACGATAATGATCGGTATTACGGCTTTCATTGCGTTCATTGCTGAGTCCCTCCTTTCTCCTTTAACTCACTCACATTCAGCAGCTTGAGCAGCCCTTCGCCGGTATCGTCCACCAATATTTTTTCGCCCATGTTCGGTATGACTTTCTGGAGAGTCTCAAGGAAAATTCTGCGTTTGGTTATATCCTGGGATTTTCTGTATTCGGTATAAATCGCTTCGAACCGTGAAGCATCGCCTTGAGAGCGGTTCACGCGGTCCAGCGCATAACCTTCCGCTGCCTGAACCATCTTGTTCGCCTCGCCTCTGGCCTTCGGTATGGCCTTATTGTAAGCCTGCTTGGCCTGGTTGATCATTTTCTCTCTTTCCTGCTTGGCCTGGTTGACTTCGTTAAACGAAGGCTTGACCGGATCGGGCGGATTAACGTCCTGAAGTTTCACAGTCAATATTTCTATCCCGGATTTATATTCATCTAAAATATCCTGCATGGACTCCTGAACAGCCACGCCGATCTCAACGCGGCCGACCGTCAATACTTCACTTACGCCTCTGTCTCCTACCACTTCCCTCATTACCGATTCGGATACGTCACGGATCGTGTCTTCCACGTTCCTGACGCGGAAAAGATAATGCACAGGGTCCTTGATTTTATACTGAACGATCCATTCCACGTCCGTTATATTCAAATCCCCCGTCAATAATAACGATTCGTCGCTGTAATCCTTCCTGGAATAGGTCGTCTGCACTCCCGCTGAAATTGTCCTGAAACCGAACTCCTCCTTATGAATCCGATCGACTTTTACCTTGTCCACCTTTTCAATATTGAACGGCACCAGGAAATGCAGCCCCGATTCCGTCGTCCGAACATATTTTCCCAATCTTCTTACCACTCCGACTTCATCAGGTCCCACCGTATAGAAGCTGGTAAAAATCAGAATCAAAGCGATAATCACAATAATTATCGGCACCACCAACTTCTTTGAATTCGGGGGTAACTGAAAATCCTGCGGAGAAATGTTCTCCAAATTCATCCATACCTCCTGTTTTTGCGGTTATTGTTAATTCCACGCCTGTTTTTGCTGACTCTTCGATACTAGTGAGACCTCACGGCTTCGCCTTCATCTGCATCATGATTGCAAAAACTCGCTCATATCGTTTCTTACTGCCGGCGCCGATTAGTAATCATTAAATGCTTATACCTTCAGAAATGCGAAATCCAAAATCCCACAATTCCCCGTCATGTTATTTCAAGAAAAGAAAATTTGCAAGTTGAGCCCTGAATCGAATAATTTCAAGCCGCCGCATCTCCATATACTCGAATTACGACCAAAATTTTGCCGCTGGACAGGCGTTGACCGCAGACCTGCTTTCGGTCATTCCTCACCGCCTTCAGGAACAGACGGCGAAACCGTTCTTTCCGGGATGACCGCAGGATAACCCTCTTCGACAGCAGATTCATTTTTCGGCGCTTCGTCATCCTCCCCTTCTTCAAGATTCCGGGGAGAAGGTTCTTTATCCGGAACAGGAGTTTCCGCATCAGTAAATTCTCCCGGGATAACCGTATGTTCGGAAGGCGGCATAATAGCGGGAACCGACGGGACATCCGTCGGCGCCGGCGTAGGCGGTTTTTTCCTTAATTTTACCGATCCGCTGAAAACTTCTTTTTGCAGCAGGCAGACCTTCCGGTATTCACGGATAAAATCGAGAGGAGCGCTCAGAACTTTACGGGTTCTGTCGACTCTGAATAAAATCGATTCGGCTCTTTCGTCGAATTCTGCATTGAAAGTCAGATACTCCCCGTCAAACTTTTTTTCACCGGGCAGAAATTCCGTTTCATAACCCGCCGGCGGTTGAACCACGGCATCCCAAATATCAACCGTTTTATGCGGCCATTGAAATCCATGCATTCTATCATCAGAATTCTTACAATCCCCTTCCTTGAAATATGGAAGACTCAACTTCAAAATTCCTTCCTCAGAAAAATCAATCAAGCCCTGAACATCGTAAACGATGATGCATGTAAAACCATTCTCGCCGTTATCCGCTTCAACAATCTCGCATGTGCTGATCTCCGCATCCGGAACGAAACCTCCCATCAGCTCACACATCTCAGTTTTCAAGCGCTCCTGCCCATAACGCTTCCATTCTTCATACTCATCGGCCCTGCTGCCCGAAAATTCAATCCGGGAACTCACATGAACGCTTCCGTCAACAGACGGAAATATATAATCCGTGGTTTTGACGGTATCCGTTTCCGCTTGACGTTCGGGCAATCTCTGAGGCCCTGGTTGCCCGTCATAGGGAGACAGCGCATCCGCGTCCTGAAACCAGTCCGCGATGCGCATACAATCAGAAACGGTAGGTTCTACAGTTAAAAAGAGCGGTCGTTCCGTCAAATCAATTTTCACGCCGGCATTAGTAAAATAAACGATGGCTGGAACCCCGGAACTGATCCTTCCCTCATCTCGCGGCCTTGCATAATATAATTCCGAAGGAACGTCATTATCACGCAGCAATTTGAAAAGTAAAAAGCATTTGTCCAGAACATTGCCCCGGCCCGATTCCAAAATTTCCTGCGGCCGTCCCGGCACATAGCCTGACTGATTCAAAGGCACCGGCACGGTATCCACGGCCGAAGCAACATACTCATATATCTTCCAGACTCGCTCCGCTTTCGATATCTTTTTCCATTCTTTCCTGATTCCTTCATCTTTCAGCTCTATATCTTTATCCAGAAGCCCATCCATTAATCGACGGTACAGTTGACCTATCTCTTCCCATTCTTTCCGTAACGCAATCCTCAGTCGAGGCGCGCTATCGCCTAAAGGCAGCATGTCCGCTTCCACTTCCACCGGCGCAAAAGGCCCGCCTGTCCAGGCATATACCGTCTTTCCCGCTTCGCTCCTGTCAACGCTCATCGCTACACCCCTTCCCCCTTTGTCCAGGCGATACGACGTCTTCATTCCCTCTGGAACGCTTAACGATACCTCAGACCTGTTGATGATCACTTCCCTCTGAAACGTATACTCAAAAAGAAAAGGTCTTACCGTCTCGAATGGAGCTGATTTAATTTTTATTATGATTTCCGTCAATACACCTTCGCTCAGCCTGGGAAAATCGATTAATATTTTGTGCAGCTTATTATACCGGGGATACTGAGGATACATGCCGGAATACGAAATCTGATCTCTCGGGACAAGTGAATTGCTGCCGTCTTCGTGGATGATCCTGACCTTCTCCACTTCGGCAGTTTGAAAATTAGGAAAATAAAAAAAGACGGCATGCGAACATTCAGGAGCCGCAGGATCCAATACTTTCCTGACGATCCGCCGACGATGTACCCTGCTCGCATCCTCCTGAAACTCTATATCATGCTCCTCGAATATCAGTACATAAGGCATGCCAGGATAATTCGAGGAATCGTACCTGTTCGACCACTGAAGAAGCAATTCTTCCGAAGGATTCGTCAATCCCATGAAACTCTTGCGAAATAACTTTGCAGATACCGTTTCCGCTTGCTTCTTTTCTGCCTCTTTTTCACTTTTTTCCACAACATCAGGCAACGCTTCCTCAAACATCTCCGGTTCTTCGGTCTGAGATTCGACTTCTTCAGCCTGCGGTATGATCCTTTTTATGTTGTCGCTTTCAATATATTCCACTCCGCCGTCTTCAAGCTCCACTATGAGTTTCCCTTCGCTGAACGCTGATATACTTCCCTTGTAACGTCGTCCGTCTTTCAGCTCGATGACGTCGACGGCCGTAACGGCTCGAATCGCAGTTATCGCCAGCAATAATAAAACGCTCCAATTCAATAATTTACATTTTTTCAAATTCTCCGCCTCCTTATCCGTTTAACTAAAAAATCGCTCCGTGATGCGAGCTATTATGCTTATAAAGAAATCCGGCCTTCAGAAATATTGTGCGGTGTTCAGCCCCCCTGAATCCCCTTGCGAGAAGAGGTATTTTTTTTATTTAAATTTAGCGTTAGATTTCCGGGTTTCGTAAAACAGTCCGCCATTTTTCCTCAAGCAGCGTCGGGAGCTCAGAACTTAAAAATTATTGAACTGGGCTCCTGACCCATTGAATTTAGATAATTTCTTCAACAAGGCGAGTCGGCGCACAATTGCTCCTGTTCCAGTTGCCCCCTCAGTTCCTCGCTCGCCGGTTCAATGCCGTCTCTAATCATAAGGTTATGTTTTCTCTTCTGCGGATCAATCAGCCAGAATGTCGAATTCGATTGAGTCCAGTTCTCCGATAAGCATCGCAGCTTCCATATCAACCATAGCGCCGTGAAAATACAGATCAGGCAAATCTTCAACCAGAGCGGGCATGCCGAAAGTTTGGAGTATAAGCAGCTCCATGGTCCCCGTGCCCAGGTCGATCTCTCTGTAGTCTATCATGCCCGTGGCGCCGTATGACGTCCAGCTTGGCCAGAAGAACAACTCTCCGTAAACATCCAGAATCACGAACAAAGGCACGTCCTCCATCGGGTCGCCCGGATTGCTTATGACGGCATTGACCCAGCAGTCGTCCCCTTCATAATAATGATTTGACGGCATAATGAGCTGAACTCCCAATTCCAGCGTATCCTCCACCAGATTGTATCCCTTGCTCAAACTCGGATTAAAATTGTTTCTCGTATTGAATTCCTGTTCTCCCCCGGAATCGACCACCTTTTCTAATATCGTGTAAATCCTGTATTTGCCCTCCTCGGATACCTGCAACGTATTCCAGTAAACGGCTCTCTCGAAAACCGCTCCCCCGAAAGCTTCCACGGCAGGCAATTTTTCCTCATATATCAATGTCGAAGAAGAATATTGAGGATCATCCAGGATATTGTTCGGCGTTTCTTCAAAATATACTTTCAATTTGGCTCCCGCTGCATCGCTTTCACCGAAATTCCTCACCTTGATGTTTATTTTAACTTTTTCTCCGATAAGGGCAGTCTGCGGAGGAAAAAACGCAATGTCCTCCCGGAATATGGTCAGATCGGGTTGAACGGTCCTGAATCTGCCGTTGATGCGGGCATCAGCCGAAGTGACGACGCCGGCATCCTGATACCAGTCTCTGACGGCTCTCCAGCACTCAATTTCCGTTTCCAGGGGATTCTGAATTTCAATTGGATAGAATTCAGAAAGAGGATTATTATCCAGGATAAAATATTCAGCCCAGTTGACTCCAATTTTATACCATTCATCATCCTGCAGCTCTTCCCCGTTGATTAAAAAACTGATGAATGATTCCGATCCCGCATTGGGATCGATAATGATCTCCATCCCTGAATTATTGAAATAGTAACCCATCAGCGTCGATAAACCGAATACCGTTTTTAAATTCGTCCCCTGCACTTCACAGGACCACAACTTCAGATTCTCGTCCGTATAGGGATCATATCCGTAAGGAAAAGACTCATAGGCGTTACTTGAATTGATGATTCCGACATCGATATTCTCGGCCATAAAATTATCCGTGACCAGGACCGCATCAGCGTCATAACCGTTTGAATTCAATGATTCAAGAAAAATATCGGCATACAGATTTCCCATATTCGATTCAGTGTTGCGCACGAATAAATCAATATAACTCTCGCATATCGCATCATCAAACGGATAATCGTATTTCTCATTGATCGCTTCAATCTGCTCTTCAACCAAAGCCTTGACGTCCGCATCTTCTTCGACTTCCGGCAAAGTGAAGATCAACTGAGAATCATCAAGCAGCGTTTCGCCTGTATTTGAATTATAAGTCAAATCGACTCGCCCCAGGCACCGGTAAAACTCCCAGGCCTGGACTACCCAGGTAATTTCTCCCAATGGGTTCTCCACTTCTACAGCTTCTTCCAGAACAGTATGAGAATGACCGCCTACGATCAGGTCTATTCCTGCAACGTCCGAAGCCAAATCCATATCGGAATATTCGCCGCTGCTGTTGAATCCCAGATGACTCAGACAAATTATGATGTCGACGCCCTCCCCTTCCAGAAAAGAGACCATCTCTTCCGCTTTTTCTTCCGGGTTCGTCACTTCAACCGGTTCAAAAAACAGCGTGTAAAGAAAAGTCTCGGTAGTCAGCCCGAAAAGTCCGACCTTGAAGTCAGCGAAATTAAATATGACATATTCCTCAACCAGTGAATCCAGATTGCCGTAACCGTGAAAATCCACATTGCTCAATAAAACAGGATAGGTCGGAGATTCAGAAGCAAGTTTGTCCTCCAGAAAGTCGGGACGATACAGGTAATCATGGTTGCCTATGACCACCGCATCATAATCAAGATATTCTTCATTCCTTAAACGCAGTTCCAGGGACCCCGACCCTGCGATATTATGAAAAAAGGTCCTCTCGCTCCAATCTCCCGCATCCAGCAGGAGTACGTTTTCGGAAAGCATCCGCTCCTGCTCTATCAGGGTCGCCATGCGAGCCGCCCCGCCCCAGGCCGTTCCTTCTTCAGCCGCAGCCAGTCTCGTATGAGTATCATTGGTGTGGAGAATCGTCAGGGAATAATTTTCAGCCAGCGCCGCGCCGGCCAGGCAGAATATGGTTATAAACATTACTATCGCTTGCTTCATGATTCCGTTAACCTCCTGCTGATCATTCAACAAATGGGAATGTTATCCTCTGCAGATGCTACTAAATTCAAACCGGAAAATCAACAGTTTCGGAATGCCGATGCTCCGGTTACACTTCTTTCAGTGAGGACCGGCCCAACATACAACTGAGCGCGACAGATTTGATCCGGTTTTCGGGATCGTTCCGCCCGCTGTTAGACTTTTTTCAAAACGTTTGACGGTTTGTTTCGGGGTCGGGGTCGGAATCGGGATCGGTTTCAGGTCGCAACAAAGTAATTACGTGGAGATATGTATTGTTCTGATCATATTTTCAAAGCCTTGTTATTATTTAAGGCTGCAAAAATTGTAATCTCAAAACGAGGATACTGATCGGAGTCCTGTTCTTAGAATGGACCCAAATCCGCCACTTTATTGATTCCCGCAAAGCGAGCGTCAATAAACGTCCTTTAATACAGCTTATATGTTTCCTTCAGTTGAGATAAACCCGTTTTGGGTCCGACGACGATTAGAACGTCATTTCTGGTCAATACTCTGCCCGGTTTGGGAATTTCCGTCGTTGTTTCTCCTCCGTGAGGCGGACGCAATGCCACAATGCTTACGTCAAAACGCTTCCTCAAGTCCAACTCCTCGATGCTTTTGCCTGCCAGCTCTCCTACTACCGGAACCAGTATCACTTTATAGTCCTTCGGCACATGGACATAATCGCTGCGAGGACGCTGCTCCTCCTTTGTAATGAAACGCAGTCCCAGGGTACCCTGACGGAGTATTTCCCTATTGTAAAGCCCTATTATGTCCTGGTGAGTTATCGTGCCCATAAAACGACCCGTATCGGGTTCTACGACAGGCATCTCTTCGACGTCGTGAATTCCGAACTTGTTCATAGCATCCATCAGTGACGCATGCGGGCTGACGGTCGGTATGGATTGACTCATCAAATCCTCTGCTTTGAGCTCACACTGAATGCCCTTTTCATGAAATATCCGCATGAATTTATGGAAGGATATGGTACCCTTATATGTGGCTTCGTCATCAACGACGTGATGATCGATTTCCCTGCTGTTGACGATCTGATTGAAAACCGTTCTGAAAGCCATTTTGAGTTTCAACGTGGGAACGTTTATGTGCATCAGTTCCTCTACCGTATACTCGGTCATGATGGTGGATTCCAGTCCGACGTTCAATTTGATCCCGCGCCTGGAAAGTTTTTCCGTATAAATCGAATCCTTCTGCAACTGCTTGGCGATAAGCGTCGATACTATGCAGGCAAACATGAGAGGCAATATGATTTTATAGTCGCCAGTGAGTTCGAATAAAATGATCATGGCGGTAACGGGAGCGTGAGTTGCAGCAGCCGTCATAGCTCCCATTCCGACTATGGCGTAGGCGCCGCTGGTAGCGGTGACGGCGGGAAAAAGGTAATTCATTAACGAGCCGAAGGCGCCTCCTGCCACGGCCCCGATGAACAGCGAGGGGGCGAAAATGCCGCCTGATCCGCCTGCGCCTAACGTCAGCGACGTGGCCAGTATTTTTATGGGAATGAGTAAAAGCAGCAGGGTCAATTCAATATTGCCGTGCAGCGCCATTCCTATGGTTTCATACCCTACGCCGAAGACATGAGGAAAAAAACAGATGATGATGCCGACCAGGGCTAATCCTATAGGCGTTTTAAAGTATCCTGGAATTTTTACTGCTTCGAAAATATCTTCCATTTTGTAAACGCTTTTCGAGTATAAAACCGCCAGGCCTCCGATGATTATTCCAAAGATCAGGTATAAGGGCAGCTCCCATGGACTTCTCAGCAGGTATGTCGGCACGATGAAAGCCGGAACGTCGCCAAGATAGTGCCGGGACACCACAGTGGCCAGGACCGATGAAACGACCAGAGGACTGAAAGTGTGCAAGGCGAAGTTACCCAGGATAATTTCCACGGCGAATAAGACGCCGGCGATTGGCGCATTGAACGTTGCGGCTATGCCGGCGGCCGCTCCGCAGCCCACCAGGGTCCTTATTCTCGCATGCGACAACTTCAGCGCCTGCCCTATGCTCGATCCCGCCGCAGAACCTATCTGCACAATCGGTCCTTCACGTCCCACAGAACCGCCTGTTCCTATCGTTATCGCTGAAACCAGCGCCTTCCCTAAAACCAGTCTGGGTCTTATCCTCCCCCCTTTTAAAGCTATAGCCTCCATTACCTCCGGCACCCCGTGTCCCTTCGCTTCCCTCACGAAAAAATAAACCAGGGGGCCGACTAAACAGCCGCCTATAGCCGGAATTAATATTTTCCAGTACCAGGCCATACCCTTCAACGCATCTATGACTTCCTCGCCGCCGCCTATAGACAAAGATTGCACGAAATCTATCAGAAACCTGAATCCGATGGCTCCGAATCCTCCGATAATACCGATTCCGGCGGATATTAAAATCGTGTATGTGTTCTGATGCAATTTGAAATAGTCCACCAGTCCGAAAAATACTTTGTTTATCTTTGAATATATCGGTCTCATTCTCTCTTCAACCTCCTCGCCCAAAATTCACGTCAGCAAAGATAATCCTCGTTTTTTTGCATGTCAACCATCCGGCGCCGCTCTATAAACCCCTTTCTATGTTCAAATTTTTTAGCTGGACAGGCGCAGCGGATTCTGATCCATCACGCGGCACGTAACGATTGTTGCTTGAAGCAAGCAAATCAAAGATTTGTGAAGGAGGAGCCCCTGTCATACAGGGTCTTTGCGTAAGCGGATTATTACTTATACGTTGATTTACAAATTCTCACTTGACGCAGCAGCATCAGAGTAAAATCCCCGCCTATGAACAGAAACCAGGTAATCCCGGAAATCAGAAAATATTCCTGATTCCTGTTGATCCCCTCATTGAAATGTGGCATCATCTTGCGACGAAAATGAACTGTCCTTCTGATGACTAACCGGCGCACCGCCGACTGGTTCGACTGTTACAAAGGAGTTTACGTTGGAAAATAAAATGAATGCTGATGAAAAAACGATAAATTTCGGTTTTGTCTTTCCTGGTCAGGGCTCTCAAAAAGTAGGCATGAGCAAAGAACTGTGGGAAAGCTTCGATATCTGTTCAAAAACTTTCGAAGAAGCGGACGACACACTGGGATTCTCTCTCAGTCGTCTGTGCTTTGAGGGTCCGGAAGACAAATTGATGCTGACGGAATATACTCAACCCGCCCTCCTGACGGCCAGCATAGCGGCCTATCGCGCTCTGGATATTGTTCCCGCTGCCGCTGCCGGTCACAGCTTAGGCGAATACAGCGCCCTGACTGCAGCAGGCGTCATTTCCTTCAGCGATGCCTTGAAAATAGTGCGTTTGAGAGGACGTTACATGCAGGAAGCCGTCAATCCGGGCGCCGGCGCCATGGCCGCTTTACTGGGCGCTGAGCAGGATGAAGTCGAAAAACGCTTGCTTGATTACAACAGTCATAACCAGGGAAGTTGCGTGGAACTGGCGAACATCAATTCGCCCAAACAACTCGTTATTTCCGGCTATCACGATGACGTTTTTGCAATGGCCGACGAAATTAAAGCCCTCAGAACCGTTATGCTGCCCGTCAGCGCACCCTTTCACTGTTCCCTGATGAAACCCGCTGAAGAAAAACTGGCCGCCCAAATCGAAAAAATACCATTTAGCGATCCCCTATTTCCCGTATTCTCAAACGTCGATGCCCAACCCGTAACTACCGCCGAACAAGCCCGGAAAAACCTCATACTTCAAGTTACTCGACCGGTGAAATGGAAAGATTTAATCGAAAAAATGATCCGGGAATTCAACATTAACAAGTTGCTTGAAGTCGGTCCGGGCAATGTGCTTTCAGGACTCCAGAGACAAATCGACCGTTCTGTTCCGATAAAAGCTTTTTCCATGCCTGATCAGTTGACGGGAATACGCCATTTTCTGGAAACATGGTCCTGATATAAGGGTCTCCCACCTTATGAATACGAGTTAGTGTATGTCCACAAACTCGAAGCCCGATTCAAAATTTAATGCTGGACAGCCACTTGGGTTTTTGATCCATAAACGAGTTAGAATTGCGCCTGCTCCTCTTATCTTCCCTCCCGACGACGACCGGGCGAGCATAGGGTGACTTTGGACAAACGGAAATTGAGCGAATAGAGACGAAAAAACTTGTATCAGAGGCAGCATTTGGAGTAATTTGTAATGTCTGTTCTCTCCGGGAGCAGAGGAAGGAATGAATATCCGGAGAATATTTCCGTCGCTATGAATCGGAAAAAATTCAAATGTGCTTTACAGAGGAACCGAGATGATCAAATTCAGATATGTCACAGTCGCAGTCGTGATGATAATGAGCATTTTCCTGTCGTGGGCTGTGCTGGGCGAAATGAAGCAACTGGAAGGAGCTTCGCCGAAGGAAGCAATCAATGTAATACTCATATCCCTGGATACGCTGAGGGCCGATTATGTAGGAATATACGGGAACCCGGAGCCGCTGACGCCGTTTTTGGATGAGCTTTTGTCAGAAAACGTATGGTTCAGGGACTGTATCGTTCAGGCCCCCTGGACGCTTGCTTCCCACATGAGTTTATTAACATCTCAATACCCCAACGTACATAACGTCAACCTGGCGGAAGCCAAGCTTGCGGAAGGCAAAAAAACGCTGGCTCATTATCTGAGCGAATACGGATATTATACGAAAGGAATTATCAGCAATCCTTTTTTGAGTCATGGATTCGGTTTTCACCGGGGATTCGACGCCTACAATGACGCGGGCAAAAAACACGGTTATCAGAGCACGCAACAATTTGTTCAGTGGGTGGAAGGCGCGCACAATAAAAATCAGCCGTTTTTTCTTTTTCTTCATTACAATGATCCGCACATGCCGTACCAGGCGCCGACGCCGTTCTATAATCTTTTCGACAGAGAATACGAAGGATCGGTGTCCGGGTCGAGAAACGACATAGTGAAGTATGTGCGACGGCCCATAGAGGAACGGGACCTTCAGCACATCAGGAATCTTTACGGCGATGAGGTCCGGTATCTCGACAACCAGCTCTACCAGGTTTTCTGCATATTAAAAGAACTGGGCCTGTATGAAGACAGCCTGATAATAATGACTGCGGATCACGGAGAAGAATTCAAGGAACACGGAAAGCTGGAACACAATCAGACCCTTTACGAAGAATTGATACGATCGCCCCTTGTCATTAAATTTCCTGAAAAAATGAACATCCGGCCGCGCATGATATCACGCCAGGTCAAAAACATAGACCTCCTGCCCACGATATTGGACGTCGTCGGAGCTCCCATACCGGAAGATTCCGTGCAGGGACAATCCCTTCTTCCGTTAATACTTGAGGAACCCGGAACGGAAAATTTCAATCACATGATTTTCTCCGAAAGCGCCAACACGCACAAAGTATCGATTCGCAGCGAAAATTGGAAATATATTTACGATCGACGATATGACCAGGAAGAATTATACAATCTGGAAACGGACCCGGAAGAAAGACAAAACCTTATTTCATCCGAACCTGAACTGGCCGCGGAACTTTCCGAACTGGTAAATAATTACATGATGCAGGCTCAGAGCGGCTGGCATCTGAGGACGCGTTATCCTTTTAACATACGCGGAGTTCTGAGGACGACGGGACGTTTTACGCCTGTAAAGGCTTTTACGATTGAAGAAGATGATTCATTGGAAGTTTCCGGGGACCAGAAGGAGATTTTTTTCAATTTCAAAAGTGAAAAAAGAGCCGACACTCTGGACGGAATCGATTTCAATCTTCTGCCGTCCGATGCTGCACTTGAACTGGAAATCCTCGACGCCGGGGACCTTTCGATATCATCCGCGCTTTCCAGAATCTATATCGGCAGCCGGTACGCAAAACCGTCGAAGCATCCCGTTCCATTGACTGGCGAACGTCTTACCGCAGACCCTCTAGTCGATATAACCGATCTGATAATCATTACGAAAAGCCGAAGGGGAAAAATTCCCGGTCTTTACATCTGGAAATTGCGCGACAGGGAGCAGAAAATTCAATGGGCCGACATAGATCAAAATACTCGCCAACGACTGGAAAGCCTCGGTTATTTCCGGTGATTTCATCAGCAAACTGTAAAAGAAATAACGATTAGGGTTGACAGGAACGCTTTCCGGGAGTAAAAGAATCTTCCTTGCTCATCGTAAGATTGATGCAGGGTATTTTGATCAATTAATCGAGATGTCGTCGAGGTTCGATTTCACCTGGAAAGAGAAGATTCACGGATCGAATCGCGACGATGATAATTTTAATTTTTCGTATTTTGGGGAGGTTGTTATGCTGATCAGGCCTCATGGAGGAAAGCTCGTTAATCGGATGGTTACGGCGAGAGAGAAAGAAGAATTAATGAATCAATGCAGCGATTTGGTTCAAATTTCTTTGTCGGATGACAAATTGAAAGAAGTCAGGAACATCGCTCACGGCGTTTTCAGTCCCCTGGAAGGTTTTATGACCCGTTTGGACCTTGATCCCGTCGTCACCGACAGCAGGCTCTCCGACAATAATTATTGGACGGTGCCGATACTGCTGGCCGTCGACCGGAATCTGGTCGAAAAACTGGAAATGAACTCAAAAGCGGCGCTGACCGATTCTGAAGGAAAAATCTACGGGGCATTGACCATTGAAGATATATTTGAATACGACAAGAAGAAAATGGCCAAAAGCGTGTTCGGAACGGAAGATGCCGAACATCCCGGAGTAGCTAAAATTTATGGTGAAGGCGATTATTACATCGGCGGACCTATCGACCTGTTTGAAGCGCCTCCCACGCCTTATGACGACAATTACCTCTCCCCCAGGGAAACCCGTTACCTGTTCAACCGCCTGGGCTTCAGAACAGTAGCCGCCTTTCAGACGAGAAATCCTCCTCACAGAGCACACGAATACCTCCAAAAATGCGCTCTTGAAGTCTGCGACGGTTTGTTCATTAACCCTGTCATCGGAAAGAAAAAAGTGGGCGATTTTACCGACCATCTCATTCTTAAAACTTACAGAAAACTGATCGAAGCGTTTTATCCGAAAGATAGGGCCGTTCTCAGCATACTTCCCTGGGAGATGAGATACGCGGGTCCCAAGGAAGCTATTTTCCACGGCATCGTCAGAAAGAATTTCGGCTGCTCGCATCACATTATCGGTCGCGATCACGCGGGAGTCGGCGATTATTACGGCACATTCGACGCGCAGGAGATTTTCTCGGAGTTTCCCGGACTTGAAATCGAACCCCTGAAATTCGAACACTCCTTTTATTGCGTAAAGTGCGGAAATATGGGAACGTGCAAAACCTGCCCCCATCCCAATGAGGACCACGTTAATCCCAGCGGAACGAAAATCAGAGGCGTCGTTACCGAAGGCGCTGAAGTGTCGCCCAAGATAATGCGTCCGGAAATAGCCGGAATTATCGCTTCAGACGATGACCCATTTGTGAAATGAGACGGATGTATGCCGGATACTAAAATGCGGAAAACAATTCACAATGAATGATTCACGGAGCTCTTTCAGAACCATCAGGTTAAAAAACTTCAAAAACAGCCGCTGAATCGTCGAACGCATTGTCGCACCGGAATAAACAGCCATGACCAGAACTCAAAAAAAACTCGTAGTAATAGGACTCGACTGCGCTTCCCCCGAACTGATCTTTGAAAAATGGATCGATGACCTGCCCAATTTCCGCAGATTGATATCCTCAGCCGTATACGGTCGCCTGAAAAGCACTATCCCTCCCATCACTATTCCCGCCTGGGCATCCATGCTGACGGGCATGTCGCCCGGACACCTGGGCGTATACGGCTTCCGGAACCGCCGATCACATAAATACGGCGATGAATCCTTCGCCGTATCAAGCTCCGTCAGATACCCCATGATCTGGGAACTGCTGTCCAATTTCGGAAAATCTTCCGTCGTGATCGGCGTTCCCCAGACTTATCCGCCCAAACCATTCAACGGCAAACTCGTTTCAGGTCTGCTTACGCCGGGAAATCAGGCGCCTTATACGCATCCCCTCAGCCTTAAACAGGAACTTGAAAATAAATTCGGCGACATTATCTTCGATATCGATCACTTTCGTGAGCTGGACAAACGAAAACTGGCCGAAAGAATACGTGAAATGTCCGATCAGCGTTTCGCCCTGGCTGATTACCTGATGCAAAACAGTAAATGGGATTTCTCGATCTTCGTCGATATGGGTCCAGACAGACTCCACCACGGATTCTGGAAATACATGGATGAAACTCATCCCAAACATAACCCGGACTCGCCTTTCGCAGACATCATTAAGGATTACTACAAACACCTGGACACACTGATCGGCAATCTCACCGCTCAACTCGATCCCGATACCGCCGTTATTATCGTATCAGACCACGGAGCCCAGGCCATGCACGGCGGAGTCTGCCTCAATGAATGGCTGAGGAAAAAAGGTCTTCTGACCCTTAAACAGGAACCTGAAAAACCTTCCCCGCTCAATTTCGATATGATCGACTGGAAAAATACGAAAGCCTGGGGTTACGGCGGATACTGCGGTCGGATTTGTCTGAACGTTGTAAATCGAGAACCTGAAGGCACTGTTGAGCAGCAGGACTTCGAAAAAATGAAAAATTCCATCGCTGAAAACCTGATCTCTATTAAAAGACCGGACGGCTCTCCTATGAACAACAGGATTTTCGATCCGCGAAAAATTTACTCGCCCGCCAACGGAATACCCCCGGACCTCATCGTCTACTTCGATGACCTGAAATGGCGCTCCGTCGGCAGCGTCGGGACAGACTCAATCTATACCTTCGAAAACGACCTGGGCCCCGACGACGCAAACCACTCCGAATACGGCATCTATATACTCCATTCGCCTCATTTCAATAAATCAGTATCGCACGAATCAAACCTGTTGAATATTACGCCGACTATTCTTCAGTACTTCAATCTGCCCTCGCCGGACAGACTTATAGGTCAACCTATAACGGCAGATTTCAGATAAAATATTATGAACGTAAATCTCATCACTGAAAATATTCTTCATTTTCAACAAAAAACACACCCTTGAAGGAGGTTGTCATCGTGGAACACCCCGGATTCACTCTTTGGTTCACAGGATTACCCTGCTCAGGAAAAACCACCCTCGCCGATCACGTCGCTGATCGACTGAAAAAGCTGGGAATGAATATTGAACGCCTGGACGGAGATATCGTCCGTAAAGGTCTTACCAGGGACCTCGGATTCTCAAAAGAAGACAGAGACATGAACATCGAACGAGTCACCTTCGTGGCCAAACTGCTCAGCAGGAACAATGTGGGCGTTCTGCTTTCCTTCGTCTCCCCTTACATTAAAGCCAGGGACAACGCCAGAAAAGAATGTACCAATTTTATCGAAGTATTCGTAAAAGTTTCCCTGGAAGAAGCGGAAAAACGTGACGTCAAAGGTATGTATAAAAAAGCCAGGCAGGGAATCATAAAGGATTTCACGGGCGTCGACGACCCCTATGAAGAACCGCCTCGTGCCGAAATCATCGTGGACACCGACGTCGAATCCCTCGAGGAAAGCTCGGATAAAGTCGTTGATAAACTGAAAGAATTAGGTTTCATACCGACTGAAGAAGCAGACGTCTTTTCTAAAGAAGAAGAAGAAACAATTAAAGCAAGACTCGAAAACCTGGGATACCTGGATCGGAACTGAATCAGTAAGCGCCTGTTCATATTGTCGCGTCCAGACAGAAATTTCAGAGCCGGCCAGGAACTGCTGTTTCGCAAGGAGCATCTGGAATTAAAAGGTGTTCGAACTTCACATCCGTAAGCGATTCAAGGCCCGGTTCCAATGTAATCGGCTGAAGGATATCTCCATAGTTCGGACGCACAGCCTGGGAGCGGGGGATTGTTTTTCCTTGAGGTTTTTTGAGCGATTGCTGGATTCTCGTCAAACATTTCACAATTACCC
>CAZUFC010000036.1:44103-66063 GCA_964619725.1 uncultured bacterium
TCTTATTCGTGTGATTCGCGCGATTCGTGGTTTCTCTTAAATCCAAGTCACTATCTTTACCCGAGTTTACCCAACACCGCATTACATCCGAATTTGGAAAATCCGGGCAGACGGTCATTCAACAACGTTTGCAGAATCATATTTGCATTATCGCATATTGAAAGCGCATCGGGAAAGCGGCAGGATGCCGCTTCTACTTTCCTTCGTTCTCTTAGGATTATTTTTTAACTTTTACTTTATTGATTTTTCAGGGAAGCATTCGAGTGAACGAAAAAACTTGCATTGACGAGTTTATTCCCAGACGTCCTTGCCGCTGAAATACTGATCACTTTGCCAGCGGCGGCAATGTCCTCCCTCTTATTCGTGTGATTCGCGCGATTCGTGGTTTCTCTTAAATCCAAGTCACTATCGTTACCCGAGTTTACCCAACACCACATTACATCCGAATCTTAACCTCTTTTTCGTAAATTCGACTAAGCGGCAAGCAGTATCATCCATCCAGCATCCTTGCGGTTAATCTTTTTACTTGACTGAAAAGCTCAGCGCTAATAAAAATATGAACGGCGACTTCTGAGATTAAAGCAGTGATTAATGGAGTGAAAATTCTTCAGAGAGCCGCTGACACAGGAGGGTGATATTACTGGAATTCCAATGATTTCTGACCAGGAAGAAGGAGTTCGAATATGAACGAAAGAAAAATAACGGCTCAATTCGGTCGAGGGATACCGCATGATGCGATGCTCCAGGAAGCCCTGATATGGATAAAGCGATGCGAAGAAAAGGTATGGGACGAATACCTGACGAGCTCAAACGCTAAAGGTTATGAAACGAAGATTTCTCAATATAAATTTTCGGATGTGAGTGATTTCTGCGGGTTGCATCGATTGCGTCAATATATCGCTGAAAACAAATTCAAGCGTCCAGATTTTCGAAACATCGTGGCGACTAACGGCGGTATGGAGCTGGTGACTTTGCTTCTAATAGCATTAAGGGAGCGCATTGCTCCTCCTGTAAAGCGAAATGTAATCCTAACTGAAGCCATGACTTATAACCGGGTCGTCACGATAGCGGAGTTGCTGGGATACGATGTCGCAGGCGTTGATTTGACTGAAAAAGGGGCGGATTTGGACGAACTGGATGAACTCTGCGAAGAACTTAAGCCTGTCTGTTTTTACCAGGTATCGCCGCATCATAATCCTACGGGTTTGACGACGGATAGAGAATATGTCGAGCGGGCTGCAGATATCTGTGAAAAGCATGATGTGCTTCATATCGTCGATATGGCATATCTGGACATGCGTTACGACGGCCGGAACAATGACGTGATCGATCTTGAGGCGCATGATTCCACGGTCGTATGCTCCAACTTTACGAAAAGCGTTGAACCCGGCCACAAATGCGGCTTCGGTTATATTCCCGACAGGTATTTTCCGGGATTCGACACGGCTGCCGCTAACGCAAGATTAAACCCCAACTACCATACCCAGGCCATGTACGCCGTGGCTCTTGAATCCGGCGATTACGACCGGCATCTACAAAAATTGAAAAAATTTTACGGCCAAAGATGCCGATGGATCAACGATTATATCCGGGAATATTTTCCGGAAACTACCGAAGAACTGCCCTTCGTCGCTCCTCTGAACGGAGGCTGCTTTTCTGTCCTCCTCATCAAAGGCCTGAAATACGAACAGGAAGAAGAATTCCGGACTTCTTGTGCGGAGAGAGGACTGACGCTGGAGAAACCCAATTTCTTCGCTCCCGGAAAAGAAGTGACTTACATCAAAAGATATGACGGTTTATTTTATCGCGTACCTTTCCTGGCTCTCGACCAGGAGCAGATTGGGCATGGATTCTCGGTTTTGAAAGAAGCGCAGGAGGAATTGGCCGGATAAATTTTTAGGAAGTTCTATTTTATGCAAGTCAGTTGAAAAAATCGTAATAGAAATCTTTCCAATAAAATCAAACCATACATCCACCCCTTTCAGAGGACGCATGCTTAGAATATACAACCGTCCGCCCAAGAAAATCGCTTTACAATAGGGATTATAAAAAAAGCGGCTTGTTAGTCAATTCGCATGAAGTCCTGAGAATATAAAATTTGATTCTCCCGAGCAAATCGATAATAATGGAAACGAGCTGCGGCTCATTTATTCGACAATTGACTTGTTTGAAACTGATATCATCCTGGGGTAAAGGGATTTGGTCGAATGATTCATTTATGAGGGTCTTTGTAAGGAATAAAGATATTGAATGCGAATCTGTACATCTTTACGTAAGTCCTTAAATTGCTTGTATTTATCAAGGAGAGAGTTAATGAAAAGAAAAATGATGTTGAACGTCATGCTGCTGGGGATCATATGCGGATTTATTATTTCCATTCAGGCAGAGACGATAATGTTAAGCGACATTGCCTCAAAGGATTTCCGGCAGGTTAAGGAACTCGTTAACGAAGCGCTGATCGACGGCGGCAATGAACGGATAGACATTTACCAGACATCAGAAATTCTGCCTGCCGGGACTGTTATTGAAGACCGGGCAGGACCGGTAACGGAGGTCAAAAACGCATCCTGGTTCATTTTCGCGGACGATCTTCCCGGCGCAAACTGGACGCATCCCTGCCGTTATATATTGATTCAACCCGGTTCACAGGAAATGCATATCATTGAACATCGACGTCCGCCCGAAATGATAAAAAATATGAAAGTTATCCATCGGCATACTCCTGAAGCAGGAAGAGAACTGAAAAAGTCAGATGACGGCGAAATGCAGCGCACCGTTCCCTCCCGTCCGCTTACGGCAAGATCGGCTGAGAATCTCTGGTCAGTCATCATATCAGGCGGCGGCAGTCAGTGGTCGAATTACCCCCGGTACTGGAACGACATTTCCAGTATTTACAAGTGTCTGGTCAACTATTATGAGTATCTTGACGATCATATTTATGTATTATGTTCCGACGGGACCGATCCTGCCCCGGACAAGTATGACGGTACGAATTCCGATCCTGACCTGGACGGCGACGGAGACGACGACATAATCTATTCGGCCACAGTGGATAATTTGCAAACCGTATTCGATGAACTTCAAACCCGCATCGGACCGCAGGATTTGCTTTTCGTTTATGCGACGGACCACGGCGATACCGAAGGCGGATGGGATACGGTCCTGGTTATGTGGAACAGCGCGGACCTGCAGGATAATGTTTTTGCGGATATGCTCGATCAGATAGAATGCCGTGACGTCGTCACCGTATGGGAACAATGTTATTCCGGCGGCTTTCTGGACGATCTCAACGGCGAAAACCGCGTTTTTGCCTCAGCCGCCCGTTACGATGAGGTTTCCTGGGCGATGGCGCCGGATTACATATATGATGAATTCGTTTTTCATTGGACGGCAGCGGTGAACTGGGAAGACGCCTACGGCAATCCCGTTGATGCGGATACCAATAACGACGGCATCGTGGATATGAATGAAGCTTTTATCTACGCTGAGATGATGGATACGGCGGACGAGACGCCTCAGTATGACGAACTGCCGGCGGGTTACGGGGCGACTATAAGCTTATGGGGTTCCGGACCGAATTCCGAAGGCGCCCTGGACATGGACAAGTCATCTTACAGTTGCAATGATACCATTATCCTCCGGGTTATGGACCTGGATTTATCAGGAACAGGCGAACTGGAAATTTCGGTGGAAAGCGATACCGAACCCTCCGCTGAAGCCGTAACCCTGGCGGAGATCGAAGATGCCGTTTTCCAGGGCAGTATCGATACTGCAGAAGGTTCGCCTTCGATTGACGGCATACTCCAGGTTGCTCACGACGACCTTATTACGGCTCGTTATCTGGATGAGGACTACGGCGGAACCGGCCCGCTGGAAGTTACAGCCGCAGCGACTGCGGATTGCGAAGGCCCCGTCATAAGCATCGTTGAAGCAACCGGCATTACGGATGCGTCGGTTATAATAACCTGGACCACCGACGAACTATGCGATACGGCCGTGACCTACGGTACGATGATCCCGCCGGCGCAAACCGTCAGCGATGATGAGCTCGTTTCCGATCATTCCATTACCCTGACGGGTTTGAACAATTGTACTTCCTATTTTTTCCAGGTCTCTTCAACGGATGAAGCAGGCAATGAACGAGTGGACGACAACGGTGGACAATATTACAGCTTCATGACTATTGACCGGGTTATCTCCTTGGAGGAAAACATGGATTCTGACCCGGACTGGAACATATCAGGGGGGCAATGGGCCTGGGGACAGCCTACCGGCGGCGGAGGGGCCTGGGGAGACCCTGATCCCGACTCCGGGTACACAAATGATTACGTTTATGGATACAACCTTAACGGAGATTACACGAATTACATGTCGGAATATACACTGACGACGCCGGCTATCGATTGTTCCAATGCCACGGGAACGACACTCGAATTTCAGCGTTGGCTGGGCGTCGAAGAAAATACATACGATCACGCCAGAGTAAAAATATCCACTAACGGCACAACTTTCCAGACTATCTGGGAAAACGGTTCCTCCGACATCAGCGATGCCGCCTGGGTGCATTGCTCTTATGACATATCACAATATGCAGACGGAGAGCCCACAGTCTATATACAATGGACCATGGGGCCGACCGACGGCGGCTGGGTATGGTGCGGCTGGAATATTGACGATGTGCGCGTCAGCTATCTGACGGCCTGCGACGTTACTCCTACGCCTTTCCAGACTTATACGCCTACGCAAACGCCTACACAGATTCCTACCTCAACCCCAACCTTTACTCCGACCAAAACCGCTACTCCCTCCCCCACTCCCACCCGATCCCCCACAAGAAGTCCGTCACCGATTCCAACCTCAACCCCTACGCGAACGCCCACGCAGCCTCCCACCCATACGCCGACCCATACTCCCACAGGTATTCCGCCTACTCTCACCCCTACGGACGGTCCCTCTCAAACACCTACTGCAATCGTAACAGGTACGCCTCCTTTTCCCTACACGCCCACGCCCACTTCCGTTACCGTTCATCTCCTGCTGAATCAAACCATCTTCCACGACGGCGATCAATTTCAACTCCAATGCAGAACCGTTAATCCGGGAGACGCCGTAGATGCCCTCCGCTTCATCATCCTGGATATCTACCAGAACTACTGGTACCATCCCGAATGGTCAACTTCATTATCCTATGAAAGTCTGACTTTGCAGGCGTTTTCCGATGAAACTGATTCGATCCTGGAATTTACCTGGCCTCCAAACGCCGGTTACGCCTATAACCTGAAATTCTGGGCGGCATACCTCAATCCTGATTCTTTTGAACTAGTCAGCAATATCGATTCCGTCGAATGGGGTTATGAATAAAGATGCCCAGTAACTTCTTAGTTCACAAGACTTCCGGCAGGGCTCCAACCCTTAAATACAGACAATGACTCGTAACCTTTTTCTCGAGAATCTACTCAACCTGCTTGACGGAAAAGATTATCGTGATCCGCATTACAAAGATACGCGTACATCAACAGGAACAGATCAACGCTCCCTTCCAGGCAGCAAACATCTAGCGCCGCCATCAAGCATCAAGCTCAGACGCGGATCAAAAACAAATTTTTAAGTGCAAACCACAGGGCCTGGAAGTATTCCACCGCCTCCGGCTGTTTGATCTTCGACGTCCACATATATTGACCGTATCCAACCTGGGCCAGGATATACTTTCCGACGGCGGCCTGGCCTACCGCGGTTATGCCGCACGCCACCTGCCCCGCAGCGAAATACAATCCCAGGGCAAACTGTCCGACCGTCATGATTCCGCCGATGAATTGCCCCAATCCCACTATGCCCAGTCCGAACTGTGCAATCGTGATCAAACCCAGGCCGAACTGTCCGATGGCTATTATCCCTTTCGCGGTCAGCAATCTTCCCGTTTCCCTGCTTCTTCCGATCGCGATATGAACTAACGGCCACCCCATTATCGTTGTTTTACTTTTCCATTCCATACCCCAAAGCAATTTTCTCGGCTTCAATACCGATTTGGTTATCGCTTTGATCGGGTGTCCGCACCTGGGACATACTGTCGATTCGTCATTCACGTAAGAACAACACTCTGGACATTCTACAAGAGCCATTTTCACGTCCGTTCCGTTCCGGCTTTGCCGGCCGTAAGCCTCTTAAATCACGGTTTTTTCCACATTCTCTTTATGCGCAGCTTCATTTTGTCGTTAAAACTTTTTCCGAACCATGGCGAGATACATCCCATCCGGTTGCACATTCTTCGTTCGTCCTTGTCCGTTCCTTCCCCTCTCCTCAAAAAACGAACCGGGATACGTCATTCATAACTCAATTTACACACTCGTTAATTATTTTTTTAGCTTTAAAAATAAAACTGCTCAGAAAACTCAGTCCTTCTTCCCGGGTAATAGTAAAGTTTATTCAACAATTACCAAGACGGCTTTCACCGCCTTGTTAAGAATTACCGTTTCGAGGCCGGAAAGTCAAATTTTATTGAGCTGATTGAAAAAATCGCTGCAATTCTGCCGCTTTAGCTTGATCATATTTTCGTAAAGTTTCATATTCTCTCTTCGCCTGACCTGCATCTCCCAGTCGTAAATACGTCAAGGCCAATTGGAAACGGGCATCAGAAAAATCAGGCGCCAAACTTAACGATTGCCTGAAAAAATCAGCGGCTTTTGAGTATTCTTTCCTTTCGACAGAAAGTCTTCCTAAGTAATAGTAAGCTCCGGGATGACTCGGATCGATTTGAATCGAAGTCCTTAATTCACTTTTGGCTTTATTGACGTCTCCCAGGGCAGCCGCCATCATCGCTTTCTCATTACGAAGCAAAACAGAACCGGGTTTGATTTCCAAATAACGCCCGTAGCATTTTACGGCTTCAGCCAGATTACCCAGAGCAGCAAATGAATCTCCCATCAACTGATAAACGCCGGCATCATCGGGATTCGATTCTGATGCTCTTTTAAAATATTCCAAAGCCACCTCATATTTTTCCGACTCTAAAAAAAGAATCCCGGTATTTATCAGAAACATTGCGTCATCCGGTTTTTTCGATAACGCTTTTTGAAAAAAAGTCAACGCTTCCTCTCTTCTTCCCGTTTCCTGCAACGCGACGGCCAGGTTGTTCATCATCTTCGGTTCTTCCGGGCGCAAAGACAAGGCCTTCCTGTAATATTCCGCAGATTCCTCGAATCTCTTTTCCCGAAGAAATGCATTGCCTATGTTAGTGTAGGCTTCCGCATCCCCCGGGGACAATTCTATGACCCTCTGAAACCTTTTCCTGGCCTCATCCGTCTTGCCTTCATCCAGCAGAATCTGTCCAAGATTCATATGGGCATAGGTTAAATCAGGAGCTATGGACAGAGTATGGTGAAATAACGTTTTGCTGTCTTTCCAGACTTTCATCTGACTCCTTGAACGAGTAAAAAGAAGCGCTGCAAGTAACGCCGCAACGGCAACAGTCGTTTTGAACCTGAAAGCGGACCGGGCAATCCAATGCATTCCAAATGCCGCCGTCGCAGCAAAGCCGACCATCGGAAGATATAAAAACCGATCTGAATGCAGAATATGATGCGGAACGACCTGCAGCGCCGGCAGTATACTGACCGTAAACCACCACAAGCCGAAACGGATTCCTCCAGCTCCTTCCGCATAACGGAAAAGCGCGGCTGCTCCTGCGGCAAATAAAATGCCGGCAAGGCAACCCAATATCAAAATATGATCTGGTGTCTCTGTTGAATATTGAACCATAAGGTCTGTCGGCGCCAATATCTTTTTTACATTAATGAAAAACAGATGAAATATCGTCATCACTCGGTCAAAAAGCGACAATTCTAAAGCTTTTTCAGCGCTTTGATGAAGGTTGTGACGATAGGCGATGTTTTTCGTGATAAATTTCAGTATAACCGTGCCGCCACCAGCCAATACGAAAAACCATAGGCGACTGAAAATCCTTCGCCGGCTTCTTTCTCTTTTGACGAACTTTTCATAACCGATCAGAAGCGCCGGCACAATCGCGCCGATTACATTGCTGAGACATGCCGCTACGCAGGAGATATACGATGAATAGCGGTAAAAGCGACGTCGGAGCGACGACTTCCGGAATTCAGGCGAACGGTCTTCCCCCGAATCCGTCCCGCTGATATAAAAATGAAAACCGACAAGCGCGAAAAATACGGTCAGCAGCTCCTCTCTTCCGCCGATCCAGACAACAGGCTCTACAATCACTGGATGGAACGCGAAAAGCGACGCTGCAAAAGTAGAGATGACGTAAAATCGTATTTCCATACCTTCATTCTTTTTCAGGCTGGATTCCTGCTGCTCTCTTTTGCCTTCTATCTCCAGCGAGTCTCCTTCATCAACGTTTCCGACAAACACCGACTTGTTCATTTGCGACTTCAAGCGCAACATAAATGAATACAGGAGCAGAACATTCGCCAGATGAATTAAAATATTGCTTAAATGATAACCCGCAGGATTCAATTCCCAAATCGCATAGTCAAAGGCAAAAGTCATCAACCTTACAGGATAATAGCTTGTTATCGATAAACTGGAAAACATCTTTATGATATTGTCGAATGCCAGGCTCCGAATCAACGGATTTTCGACAACCTGCCATTTTTCGTCAAAAATCGTAAAGTCGTACGAAAAAGCCGGAATGAAAAGCTCGAAAGTCAACAAAAGTAACGCTGCCGGCAAGAATAGTTTTATTGCTGTTTCTCCGAAAAATGTTTTCTGCCTGGATTTCATAGACAATTTCGTTTTACTTCTCGTTTTCAGGTAAATATCATCCCATCCAACTCCGAACATTACTCCTTCGGTAAAGTTACGATATTTATCCCGCTTCATCAACATTGTTTATGAATTATTGGACGGTGATAAAAGTACCAGGATTTCTGGAACCAGTGAGTGTCTGTCCTCAAACTCGAAGCCCGATTCAAAATTTAACGCTCCCTTTGTTCAGGCTTAGCGATTGAATGACGAATTTTATGACCGGAATGTGCACTGAAAGCAATATAAAAAAAATAAGGCGGACCGCAGAAGTCCGCCTTATTTTATTTTTTTTTGCTCGTTTATGCGTCTACATAAGAGTATTATGAGTCGCGGTTCCCGGTTCATCCCCCGGATTCAGCATGTACTGCGGCGGTTTCGATTCGGCTTCGCGCATTATTTCCTGTTCTTCCGGAGAGAGCAGTCGACCGTCTTTTGTTTTCAAGTAACCTTCGTATTGACCGCCTTCAACGATTTGTCCGGGTGCGGTAAAGTCAGCAGGTTCATAATCGTAGACTTCCCAATCGGGCGGCCAGTTGAATATTTCGTCCGCGCCCTGGTTGGCGGCTTTAGCTGCTGCAGGGTCGTTTTCGGATTTCAGGAATCCCGGCCCTCGAGCTTGAACGAAACGTCCGGCGCCGTAGTTAGTCTTGGGTTTCACAACGACCATGTAGTCGAACACGACATCCTCATCGGCATCTTCAATGCTTCTGAAGACATCGAATCCTGCCTTAGTCTTTTTAACGGCCAGCGACTGCGGCGAATGTGGCTGCACAAAAACTTTGATGGGATTATCTTCATCAATGACCGAAATATCAGCCAGTATCGGATCAAGTTCCACGTGTACCCTCTCGCCGGTAATGGTAGCCTGCCCATAGTCGGTGTACCAGTATTCAGGGCTTTCCGGGCAGACTAAAGTGATACGTCCGTGGTCTTTTGTAGGGATGATCTCTGAAACTGATCCGGTGCCGCGGATTTTATAATCTGTACCGCCGGAATCCTCACCTATATAGGCATATCCTCCGCCGGTACAACTGAAATACGCTCCTTGACGATTAGGAGCGTCGCCGGAAAAATAACCGTAAACGCCGTATCCGTCCTGAGTCCCTCCATTGGCGTAAAAATAACCTCCGTAAGTATAGGACGGATTGCTCGATCCCAGATAAGCGGCGCTTCCGTATACTCCGTAGGCGCCTCCCGTATAGGCGGCATACCCGGATACGCCTTTCGGATAAGAAACGCCTCTTGCGCATCCATAAATTCCATAAGCGCCGCCGCTTCCGTATACTCCCGTGTTTGAGCTGTAGGAGTAAACGCCGTAGGAATAACCCGAAGCATACAGACCATATCGTCCTGCACCGTAAGCTCCTACGCCGGCATCGCTTGCGGAATCGCCACGTACGCCGAAATAGTTGCCGGCGCTTGATCCCCTGACGCCTGCGCCGCTTGAGTTTAAATACTGCCAGCACCACGTGCTGGAACAACTCAAAGAACCGTTGCAGGTTAATCCGACTCCCTGCGGACCGGAAGGTCCTCTGGAACCCGTCGAACCGGTCGGACCGGAAGGACCTCTGGCGCCCGTCGAACCGGTCGGACCGGAAGGGCCCCGTGCTCCCTGCATACCCATCGGTCCTGTCGGGCCGGTAGGTCCTTGCGATCCTGCTGCGCCGGGCGGTCCTGTCGGGCCTGTCGGACCTTGAGCGCCCTGCATTCCCATGGGTCCTGTCGGACCTGTCGGACCCTGTGCTCCTTGCATGCCCATCGGTCCCTGAGGTCCCGTAGGGCCTGTGGGTCCCACCAATCCTGTCGGATCGCCGACCCATTGTCCGGCAGCATCCACAACCTGACCGTATCCTGTTATCGATATGCTGTGAGGATTGATATTCTGATCGTAAACATCTTCCGCATTCTCCGAACGATACGCCTGCCCCACGCTCGTCAATGGAACTCGAGGGTCCAAAACTTCATCGTCGACTTCAATCTCCAGCCAGAAATCTCCGTCAAAATCCACCAGCATCGGATCAATCGGTACCGTATCTCCTAATATGACGTGAAAAACACCCGCAGATACGCTTACGCTGTTGTGAATCTCTTCCCACAGATAAGTCCCGCCGGTTTCTACGTCATATATCCTGAATTCGAATCCATAGGTCCCATCCAACGGCTCTCCCAATGAATCCGTCAAATGCCCCTGGTAGTTTATCTCGTAAGGAATCGCCGCAAGTGAGAGACTCGCCGCCAATCCCATTATTGCGCACAGAAATACAACTTTTAGTTTCATATATTCTCCTTTCCCTCCCTATTTAAAGAATTTCCTCATCCTTGTCGTCGCAGCGAACAATATTCCGAAAACGATCAACAAGGTTATTCCGCCTAAAGGTCCTGTCGCCGGCACAGGCGCCATCGTCGGCGTTACAGTGACCGTCGGCGTTATCGCCGGAGTAGCTGTCGGTACGACCGCCGGCTCCATCGGTCCCCAGAATCCTCCGTGAAGAACCACGTCGGTACCAGTCGATATGCCTATCGGCGATGACTGTCCAACCGTGTCATTCACGATAAATGAACTAGATAGCCTTTCCCCTCCGCCTGTACTGATTACGTCATTGGGGATTATAAAATTGTCGCTGCTCTGACCGGCTGCATTCACTGCAACCCCGTATCCCGAAAACAAAATCAGCACAATGGAAAGAGGGATCAGCCTCTTGCCTAAAAACAATGCTTTCAATAAAAGACCTCCTTCCCTTCTATTACAAACTTACTTCACGCTTTTGCATTCGCCGCACATATTCGGACGAACACCTGCATAATCTTTTTTTTATAACTTATTTTATCAGCAGCAGTCAAATTTGAACAAGTTTTTTTGCCTGGGTCTAAAAATATACGGCCAGAGGACTTCCTGATTTTTATTCAAACGTCTGTTCAGCAGCAAAATTTTATACGATAATAGAGTTTGCGGACAGGCGCCGTATAAGACTCAATGACTTTGTTGATCGGAAATGAATTGTTCAGTAATATGCTTTGAGGCGCTTTTTCATGTACTGGAGGAAATTTCAGTGAAAAACATGAGAAAAAGTAAAAAAAGGGACAAAAAGAAAGAGCCCCCTCAGAGAACTCCTCCCCAAAAAAGACCGAATTCACCGACTGATTCTTTCGAATCGGGAACAGATAACGGGAAAAAGCTGGCAGGCATTTTTCTTCTTATCGTGCTTATAGCGGTTCTCTACCTGGTCTTCAAAGTGATACAACCCTATCTCAATACGATCATCATCACAATCCTTCTGGCGACGCTATGGTATCCGGTTCATTCACGAATAGTAAAACTGGTCAAAGGCCGCGAAAGCCTGGCAGCCGTTATATCATGCATCCTTGTTATTCTTGTTGTCGTCCTGCCTTTATCTTTGCTTTCCCTGGCGCTGATCGAACAAGGGATAAGTTCTTTTAAAGCTGTGCAATCCTGGATTCAGCAAGGCGGCCTGGATAAACTCCTGAATTCAGATCAGGTAACGTGGATAAAAGAATTTTTAAAAAACAAGGTTGGTCTTGAAACTCTGAAATTCTCTGAGTTATCTTCCACCTTGATGAATTTCAGCACAGGCGTCGGACAGTTCCTCTTCAGTCACGGAGGAGCCATCATTCAGAACGCATCAGCGATTTTAGTCAAGTTTTTTCTTATGATATTCATATTATTCTATTTTCTGCGTGAAGGACCGGAAATGACGGAATGGCTGCTTCACATGATTCCGCTTTCGAAAACCCATGAAGAAGAATTAATAACGAAAATCCGTATGGTCAGCAGATCGGCGATTATGGGCGCGCTGGGCACGGGAGTAGCCCAGGGTATCGCAGGCGGAATCGGCCTGATGATCGTGGGAATACCTGCCCTGTTCTGGGGCGCCATGATGGGTTTCGCCTCACTTGTTCCCGTAGTCGGGAGCGCATTGATCTGGGCGCCCGCATGCATCTATCTTCTGATTATGGGAAGCTGGGGAAAAGCTGTTTTTCTGGCGTTGTGGTGCATGGCGGTCGTGGGCTCGATCGATAACTTTCTGCGTCCCTGGCTGATGAAGGGAGAAGCCGGCATGTCCACGTTGTTATTATTCTTCGCAATTTTAGGAGGCCTGAGTTATTTCGGTCTTATCGGAATCATTTACGGTCCGTTGATTTTCGGGCTATGCGCCGTGTTGCTTTATATTTACGAACTGGAATATTCAAGCTTTCTTAAAAGACAGGACAAAAACTGATTTGATAAACAGCGCATCGCCGAAGATAAATTTGATCCATTTTTGAACTCCCCGGGAAGCCTGAAAATCACCGGTTAGTCAGAATTATCATACCGCTTTCATCCACGTATTTTCGGACAGGGCTGCGCCGTCTATAATTTTTCCTCGACAAACCGAGTTTCTCTTCCAGTTTTTTCCAGTCGGGAACATGTAAAGCGTACAATTGCAGCGGCTTGTTTTTATATTGACGATAATGCGTTATGACAAGTTCGACATACTGCTCCGTCTCCTTGATGTTCGGGATACCTCGAGCCCTGACCACCCTGGCTTCTCCTGCGTTGTAGGCGGCCAGCACGAATCGGACGTTTCTGTTGAATAAAGTCATCAGGTATCGCAAGTGACGGATGCCGGCCGTTATGTTCTGCTGAACGTCAAAAATGTCGGTTACCCGATATTGCGCCGCGGTCGAAGGAATCAACTGCATTACCCCTTTCGCTCCTTTCGGCGAAACTGCGCGGCAGTTAAATCCTGACTCGACTCTCGCCACCGCCACCGCCAGATCAGGGTCCACTCCATACTTGACGGAAGCTTTTCTTATACATTTGATGATTTTCTCATGGTCTTTCTTTGTCGCTGCAGGCCTTGGCGGTTCCTGAATTCTGATTTTTTTTATGTAATCCTTTACCGGTTTCGTAGAAAAACAAACAGCTCCGTTTTCATCAGCGTACTGATAAACATAACGCCTGGCTTCGGCAATGTCGCTTGTGGAAAAAATGAGACAAAACAACAAGGCTGAAGCGAAGACAAACCGACAAGAGACATCAGCGATTAAATTGCAGTTTCGATTAAAAAACAACGGTTGCCCTCCGGAAAAAATGAGCGACTAAAGTCAATTCACTAAATAATATCGGATCATGCCTTTTGTCAAATTTTTAAGTCTCGCTTGATTTTCATCATTATTTTTTCGTGAATGAAAACGGGCGTCATTCTGTTTATTAAACTGATGATTTTCATCGGTAGAGGAAACGCATAAAACGACTTTCCTCTTGAAGCAGCATAAGCGATCTTTTCGGCGGCGTCTTTCGCGGTCATCAGGAAAGGCATTCTGAATTTATGGCTGTTCGTCATCGGGGTATCGACGAAACCGGGCTGAATGCATGTGACCTTGATTTTATAGGGTTTCAAGTCGATTCCAAGACTTTCCAGAAAAACGGTCTGAGCCGCTTTGGACGCGCAATATGAACCGTTCGCCGGCAGCCCTCTGACTCCCGCTAAACTTGAAATGCCTATTATGTGTCCTTCTTGTCTGCGGATCATGGCGGGCACGAAAGGCATAATCGTATTAACCATCCCATTCAGATTGGTTTCCATGATCGAAAGATGTCTTTTCATCGAAAAACGGGCGCCGGGATTGAATTTTCCCACGCCGGCATTGGCTATGACAATATCAGCGCATCCCCACTTTTCATTTATCTGGTCGCAAGCATCCTTCATTTCCGAATACACGCGTACATCCGCCTGAAAGATCAAAACATCTGCACCCAAATCGGAACAGCTATCCTGCAATTCCCTCAATAGATTCTCCCGCCGGGCGCACAAGGCTAAAGAAGTCCCCTTGCCGGCAAGCAATAGAGCCAAAGCCTCCCCTATTCCTGAAGAGGCGCCTGTGATGAAGATTTTTTTATTGGAGAAATAATTGTCCATGCTTACCCGCCTTTGATTCATCTGCCGGCATAGTTACGCCTGAAACCGGCCTCTCTTCTTCTCCCCAATTATTATTATAATTTTTCTTTACAGAGAGTCCGGCAACCTGAATCAATGCTGCCAGCCGCGCGGATATCGCTGATCTATTTTAGCGGCTATTATAAAATCATTTCGATGCAATCCCTTAACTTTTCTGGTTCGCAAATTTACTTTAACCCTTTTCTCATCAATCAGAATAACCGGATAATGGCCTTCCTTCGTCACAATTTCCCCTATTTTTGTAATGAATTCAACGACCTTATCGAAGTCAGAAAAAATAAATATTCTTTCTAATTGCTCCATGTCGTCCCGCTCAACAATTTTCCAGTCACGCACGTGAATATGCGCCTTCGATATTTCTTCCTCCGACATTCTTTCGTCATCAGATTCGCAATCCCGGCATTCCATTTCATGCATTTTTTCCATAAAACATCTCCATGTGAAACCGTTGAGTTGAATTTACAAACGACATCTTCCAATACCTGATTCAACTTATCTTAAATCGTTCATCCCATATCCTGAGAATTAAAGAAAATCCAGATCAGCACCCAGGTGAGCCTGCAGCACGCGGTCCGCATAAAGTTTTTTCCAGCCCCTGGATGGCCGGGGCCCTGGTTTGAACAGCGCTCTTCTTCTTTTCAGTTCGCTTTCATCGATAAGTAGTTCAATACGTTTTTTTCGCACATCCAGGCGTATCAAGTCGTCATTTTCAACCAGGGCCAGAGTTCCCCCGACTGCCGCTTCGGGCGAACAATGCAGCACAATGGTCCCGAATGCTGTGCCGCTCATTCTCGCATCAGAAATTCTGACCATATCGGTAACTCCTTTTTCAGCCAGGTACGTCGGGATCGGCAGATAGCCTGCTTCAGGCATTCCGGCTCCGACTGGACCTGCATTCCTCATCACCAGCACATGTTCCGGCGTAATTCGCAAATCAGGATCGTCAATCCGTTCAGCAACATCTTCCGGTGACTCGAATACGGCTGCCGGACCGGTATGTTTCAGCAGTTCCGGCGAGGCAGCAGCGGTTTTTATGACAGCCCCGTCAGGCGCCAGGTTGCCTCTGAGAACCGTTAAAGAGCCGGCAGGTCCCAGAGGATTATCCAGAGTTCTGATGATGTTCTGCCAATCGCCCGGCGCTTCTGTATGCAGCAGCGTTTCTCCCAGAGTCTTACCGCTGACCGATAAAACATTCTTCCGGAGCAGCGGTTCAAGCGATTTCAATAAAACGGGCATGCCTCCCGCTTTGTGAAAATCCTCCATATAATTTTCGCCTGCCGGTTTACAATTGACGAGCAGGGGCGTCTGTTCAGAGATTCGATTTAAATCGTCCAGAGAAATGTCTATACCCGCTCTTCGCGCAATAGCGATGAGATGAATGACGGCATTGGTCGAACCTCCCAACGCCGTGAGAACGGTAAGAGCGTTGACGAAGGAATCTTCAGAGATTATATCCCGCGGCCGCAGTTTCGTTCCAGCGAGGGTTACGGCTGTTCTGCCGGAAGCGACTGCGTTGCGCAGCCTGGCCCCTGATCCTGAAGGGGGAGAAGCGCCGCCCGGCAACATCAATCCCAGGGTTTCCGCCAGGCAGGCCATGGTCGATGCCGTACCCATGACCATGCAGGTGCCGTTGTTCGAACAGAGTGATTTTTCTATCTCTTTAATTTCCTCTTTTGTAATTTTCCCTGCCCGAAACAAAGACCAGTATTTTCGACAATCGGTGCACGCGCCGAGCCTGGCGCCCCGCCAATCACCCGTCATCATTGGTCCCGTTACCGTTACGACCGCGGGAACATCTGCAGAAACAGCAGCCATTATCTGCGCCGGGACCGTTTTATCGCATCCGCCCAGCAGCACAACCGCATCCATGGGTTGAGACCTTATCATCTCTTCGGTTTCCATGGCCATCAGGTTACGGTACAGCATAGTCGTCGGATGCATGAATATCTCATTCAATGAACAAGTGGGAAACGCAAACGGGAGTCCGCCGCTTTCCAGGACTCCTCTTTTCACCGCCTGAACCATTTCCTGCATGCCGCGATGACAGGTGTTATAATCCGATGAAGTATCGGCTATTCCGATTATGGGGCGGTCAAGATCGATCTCATCGTATCCTGCGGATGCTAGAAATGCCCTCCTCATGTATTTACTGAATTCCCTGTCGCCGTAAGAAGTTAAATTCCTGTAAATTCCTTTCGGTTCGCTCTTATCCTTCATGGTTCCTGCTCCCTTATACTGCTCTCCAACTGTGTCGGCTCAATATTGTCCTCTCTTCGGTACGCTTCTTTCTTTATACGGTCGACCGGACTTATTGCTGCGGCTGCTTCATATTTCAAGCCGGTTGACCTTCTCATTCACATCACAATCCGATTTCATGCCGCAGCGCCTGGGTCGCATCAACCCAGTTCCCTACATTCCAACGGCCGAAAGCGCCCAGTCCGCCGAGAGGATCATCGCCGCAATATACGGGAACATGAATCAGGGAAATCCCCTTGTGCGCTTTAGCCTGTTTCAAAGCTTCATTAAGACTTTTCAGGGAATTGCCTCCGGGAAATGCCGCAACGCCCCGGATCGATTTCGCCCAGCCTATGTAATCGACTTCCACTTCATCCTTCGTGACATAAACGGAGCCGTATTGATCCTTCTGAAGCGCGGAAATAGCGGCCATGCTTCGGTTGTCTAAAAGAAGGATGCATCCCTCAACCCCGTGCTGGACGCCGTCGATCAATATCTGAGGATTCATTGTGAATGACCCGTCGCCCGTCAGCGCCAGTCCGTAAAACGAATCTGAGGCCATTGCAGAGGCCATTAAAGCCGAAACAGCGAATCCCATGTAACTCGCGCCTGTATCCGTGAATGTCCTGCCCAACCTGTCGTCTTCCGCTACCTGGAATCCGTTCGCCTGAACATCGCCTGCATCGAAAAAGGATACCGCATCATTCCTGCGGGCCCAATCCAGCGCCGTTTTTATCACGGCTGGCTGCGTCAGAACATCTGTTCCACGCCCCTCATCATACAATGTCGGATTCTCGTAACGCTCCTTCTTGAATTCTTCCCATTTTTTACGCTGCTCCAGGCATTCCTCAAACCAGTTCGATCTCTTTTGACTCTTCGTTTTACCTATGCCCGTCATAAAATCATTCAATTTGGCCAGGGTCTGCGCCGCATCACCCACCAGAACGGTCGAATCGCCATAATGAACGGCTGAGTGATAATCAGCGTTTATGTTGATCACATGCTTTACTTTTGGATATCCCGTACGGCTGCAGTCTGATTGACAAACGAACCTGGTCCCCACGGCAACCAGCAAATCCGCCTCTTCCATGGCATAATTGCCGCAGATGGTCCCCTTGCTTCCTCCAACCAGCATATTCCGGGGATGGTCATACGGAATCACTCCCAATACCAGCGGACTCAACACCGCCACACCGTCAACCCTTCCAAGAAATTCTTCTATCTCTTTGCCCGCATCCCGGGCCCCTCCGCCGACTTTTACTACCACTCTCTCCGCCTTGTTCAAAGCCTCAATCGCCTTCACATAAACGCCGTTCTCTGCTGAAGCCGCTCCCAAACGCGGGGGAATCCCTGAAGGAAGTTCCCGTATGTTGAATCGCCGGATATACTCAGGCTGCCTGTTCATAGGCATCAATAAATAAAAAGGGCCGGCACGGTGAGGGTGATCCACTGCCGTTAATCCTCTTCTTAATGCCGTACTCACTGATCGGGCCGTGTGCAATGAATAAGCCGAACCCATCACCGAACATAATTTCAAAAAAAGGTCCTGCTCAGGCTTCGGTATCTGCTGCATGTTGGGACCTTCATCCTCGGTAGTCTCATCGCCGAATAAATACCATACGCCCAATCCGTCGCTCGCCGGCAGCAATGACCCCGCCAGCGCATGCATGGCCCCCGGACCGATAGACGTCACCACCGCCGCCTTCTCTCCCGTTACCCACCTTAATGCCGCAGCAGCATGAGATGCTGCCGTCTCATGGCGGATATTATACATCTTCAACAAACCCGCATCTTCATACACACGCATCACTTCCCCAATTTCCGTAGACCCATGCCCGAAAATTCCGATGAATTTCCGTACATCCTGCCGAAGTAAACCAAGGATAAGTATTTCAGAAAGAGATGCATCAAATACGGAAGAAAGCGCTCCCGTCGCAATAGCCCGCTTTATTCCTCCCGCTTCCGCTATCCTGCGAGCGCGCTCCGCTCTCAGCTCTTCCTGACTCTTTTCCGAATTTCCGCCCTTATCGTCATGTTTTATTTTGTCGTCGCTCATTTTTCCCCTCTCTCGCATTAAGACAAAAAACAAATCTCATCTTAACATTCTGTCGGCTTGTCATAATTCTCTCAACAATTTCAAAAGATTCTCCAATCTGTCGAAGTTTGTCAAGTCCTGATCATCGATGCTCACCAAGACATTTTTTTATAGGATAAAACAGGGATTGCGATTTTTATGAAACTTTGTAAAAAAGAGAATCGCCTTATATTACTTTTTTTATTGGGACTGATCAAACAGGGGTTACACTTCTTTAAACACTTTCGACAGTTTGGTTCAGTGATCGGGGTCGGTTCGGTATCGGGGTCGGTATAGAAATCGGGAATCGGTATCGGGATCGGTATCGGGGTCGGTATCGGGGTCGGTATCGGGGATCGGTATCGGGGTCGGTATCGCAATCGGTTCCGGGGTCGGGGTCAGGATCGGTATCGCAATCGGTTCCGGGATCGGAGTCGGGGTCGGATTCGCAATCGGTATCGGTATCGGAGTCGGGATCGGTATCGGGCTCGGTATCGTAATCGGTATAGGCATCGTTATCGCAATCGTGATCGCAATCGTGATCGAAATCGAAACAAAATGACAGACGATTCTGTCGCATTGTAACCTCAAAAGAGGCTTTTTTGATCAATGCCGGAAAATTCAAATTTCCGCTGTCGCCGGTCTGCATCTGTAAATGTCAATCCAAAGACAAAGGATTATGACGATTTACATCCAATAATCGGCGGGCCTTCTTAAGCGCCGAAGGTGCGAACTGTGAAAGCCTGGGGTTAAGCGAGTCTGCGAGCGCAACCCCAGGTAGGATGGGCAGAATGGAGAGCTCTGAAAGAGCGTAATATGGCCCCGCCCAAACGTTGAAGCATTCAAAAATACGATCCGTTCAGGTTGATGACGATTTTTATCGAAATCCGTCAATTCAAATCGAAAAAACAGAGGTCATTGGCGTTGCGCGGGTTCGATCTTGATTCGTTTTTTCAGAAATATGGGATTTGACCGTCATTCGATAAGACAGAGCTGCGTTTTAATTGATCTGCGGGGATATAAGAAACGGGGTCTGATTTCGCTCTTTCAGAGCTTTTTATTTTGTGTTCTTGCCTTGGGTTGCGCTCGCAAGCTCGCTTAACCCCAGGCTTTCACATAACGCGCCTCCGGCGCTTAAGAGGATCGTCGCGTCATTTCCAATTATTAACGCCATAACTTTCACCCTTAGAAAGTATACCGCCTGCCCCGTTACACTCAAGAATGAAACTACTTCCCGTCCGATAAACGTATCCTTTTAGCCCACATCGTTCCATCAGTCTCTTATTTGTTGCAATTGCAATATTGACTCCGATTTCCGGTGAGCGAGAATAGGTTTGTTTATCAAGCAGCTAAAGGTTTTGTTTATCACTCCCGGCGCTGCGGGCGATTATTCATCAATTTCTGCAAATCTTTCAGGATAGATCGATATTTCGAGGGTACGGGGTAATTTTCCAATTTATTCGCATTCACCCACTTGAATTCGCTGGAAAGGTCCTGTTTGCATCTTTTTATCCGCAATATTAAGGGAAAAAGCCTATCGGCATATTGCGTATAGTAATGGGTCCTCGGCCGCAACCTGCCTTCAACGGTATAATCGCAAGACAGCGTTTCTTCCATGTAACGCCGGACGTTTTTCGCCTCGATATCGCTGTCTTTGCTTTTCGGTATGTTCGGGATAAGCCATAAATTCTTGAACAAACCTTTCTTTCGATAAGTGAGCAGTACGGCATCTTCTTTCAGGCAAACAAGAGCGGAGGATTCTTTTTTTATGATTTTGGAAGTTCGAGTTTCCGGTATTTCATTCTGGCGGTTTTCTTGAAAGGCTGAACAATCATTATGAAGCGGACAGCGCAGGCATTCCGGATTCCTGGTAAGACATATTCGTTGTCCCAGTTCCATCATCGCTTCGTTGAAATCTCCAGGACAGGCGGAAGGAATCACGCTTTCCAGGAATTCATGCAATCGCTTTTGCTCTTTTCCATTCAGTCTGACAATACCGAAGCGCCTCTGCATGATGCGTCTGACATTCGCATCCATAACGGGAACCGGACGACCGTAAGCAATGCTCAATATCGCGCTTGCCGTATATTTTCCTATTCCCGGCAACGACATCAATGCCTTTATTTCGCCGGGCAGTTTGCCGGAATGCTTTTCCATCAACAATTTCGCAGTCTTAAGAATATTGACGGCCCGGGAATAATAACCCAATCCCTCCCACATACTCAGAACATCTGTCTCCTTCGCTTTTGAGAGAGTCTCTATGTCAGGATACTCATTCATCCATTTTCTAAAATAGGGAATGACGGTTTTCACCACTGTCTGCTGCAGCATTATTTCGGATATCCAGACCGAATAGGGATTGCGTTTTTTTCTCCAGGGCAGTTCGCGCGCGTTTTCTTCAAACCAGGACAAAAGTTTTTCTGTAAAGCTATCAGGACTTTTTAACATAATGTGTTGTCGCTTTTTCAAAAGGACGGCATCAGGCCATACAGCGATGATTAATCATCCAGCGAAACCTTCAAACCGATGTCGAACGCTTTATGACAGGAAGGACAGATGAACTTCCAGGATATCTTCTCCTCATTCGTTTCTCTTTCAAAGAATGAATGGAACCCGTCACGATAACCGCACTCCGGGCAAATTCTGAAGCGGCCCTGAAATTCGACCTTGATCGCTTCTTCCATTATGTGACTCCTTTTTTCGAAGTATAAAGCAAGCCGGAAATTACCCTGTTGCAGGATACACTTTTTGTTTTTTTACCGCAAAAATGCATTTTGCGTCTTGCTAGTGTTGAGCGATCCGGCTTCAGCAGTCCTTCCTTGCGGTTTTTTCAGTGAAGAACATGGTGCGAAAGCGGACATATTCGAGCTTTTTCCGCTGTGTGTGGATCCAAGTAAAACCAATTAAAAATGA
>CAZUFC010000037.1:0-2122 GCA_964619725.1 uncultured bacterium
CTGCGGGAATCTGAACGCTCTCACTACGATTTTGTATGAGAAATCCGGGTTAGTGCCTGTCCACAAACTCGAATCTCGATTCAAAATTTAATGCTGGACAGCCGCCAGTTAACATCGCAGATTTTTCCAGACAGTACTTGACAATCGTACCAAAATTGGTACAATCAATTTATGAACGGTGATATCAGTCTTCAGGTCATTTTTTATAAAGCAGCACACGGAAATGAACCGGTGAGGGAGTGGTTGAAATCATTAAGAAAAAAAGATCGAAAAACCATTGGAGAGGATATAAAAACGGTGCAATTTTGTTGGCCGATCGGAATGCCGCTGGTAAGAAAAATTGATAAAGACATCTGGGAAGTACGTTCCCAATTGGGAAACCGAATTGCCAGGATCATGTTTACGACTTTCAATAATAAAATGGTTTTGCTTCACGGTTTCATAAAAAAATCTAAAAAAACGCCGCCCTCCGACCTGAAAACGACTAAAAGACGGTTAATTCAACTCAGGGAGCATGAAGAGTGAAAGAAATAGAAGGAAACAATCCGCATTTGGGAAGTAATTTTGATGATTTTCTCGAGGAAGAAGGTATACTCGCCGACGTTGAATCGGTTGCCATCAAACGTGTCATCTCATATCAGATTGCAGAATTGATGGAGAAACAGGGCATTAGCAAATCGGAGATGGCTCGGAGGATGAAAACCAGTCGTTCCACTTTGAATAGATTGCTTGATCCCGATAACGAATCCATTACTCTGCAAACAATGAAGAGAGCAGCACAGGCCCTGGGTAAACGTTTACGTATAGAGATTGCCGCTTAAAGTTATTGGGGACTGATCAAATCGGGGTTACACTTCTTTGAAAACTTTTGATAGTTTGTTTAAGTAATTGGGATCGGTATCGAAATCGAAACAAAACGATGGGATATTCTATCGAATTGTAACCACAAAAGACCTTTTTTTGAACAATGCCGAAATTTTTTACGGAGCCCATCCGAATTCTACGATGTCCATATGTCCCAGGAGGTCAGTAAAATCTTTTCTGAGGAGTGCGGCGTAGAACTTGATGCCTGATCCGGTTGAGGGTTCGTCGGGCCATACGAAATTGAGCAGCTCCTCTGTCGTCATTCCAATATCGACGTCCGTCAGAACGTAATCGAATTCTGATGCCCAGTAAGGGTACCAGAAGTAGGTTTGATAGACGTCCAGAAGAGCGACGAAGGGCTGGTTGACGTAAACTTCAGGTCCGGGATTTGATATGCAGGCAGCCAGAATGAATTCGTCATAGGGATGGAAAACCTCTTGGGACAATTCCAGGTAAATGCCCAGGTCGGGAATTTCGGCTGTCGGCGTAACGGGGAATGTAGGAGACAAGGTGATGGTGGGAGAAGGAACGGAGGTGGGAACGTCAGTCGGGGTGTAAGTTCGGGTCGGGGTAATTGTGGGAGAGCATGTAGGGGTATGCGAGGGAGGCCAGGTCGGCGTAAGGGTGGGGGTTATTGTCGGCGGAGGCGGGTAAGTCGGCGTTCCGGTCAGGGTGAATGTGGGAGAAGGCGTCAGCGTCGGCGTACGGGTCGGAGTGAATGTCGGGAAAGGTGATGAAGTAGGAGTAAGCGAGGGCGTGAGGGTGGGCGGGATGTTTGTAGGCGTTGAGGAGGGAGTGAGAGTCGGCAGCGGCGTGCTTGTTCTGGTGGGCGTGCGTGTCGGAGGCGGAGTCGGCGTCAATGTGGGAAGTTCCGTCATCGTCGAAGTGGGGGAATTTGTTGCCGTCGCTGTCGGGACGTTTGTAGGAGCCAGTGTCGGCTGCAATGTCGGAATTTCAGTCGGTATTTTCGTCGGCAAGGGCGTTAATGTTGCCGTTGGAAGACCGGGAGTTTCAGTAGGCGGATAAGTGGGAAATGCCGTAGCCGTATAAGTTGGCGGGGTCCCCGAGGAAGTCGGCAGAATAAATGGGGTTTCTGTCGGAGGAAAATCAGTTGGAGAAATTTCTGGCGTAAAAGTACAGGGTATTTCCGTAGGCGTCCTGGTTTGCGTCAGCGTCGGCGTGAGAGTCGGGACCGGAGTCCAGGTCGGCGTTCCGGTAGGCGTTCGTGTCGGCGTGCGTGTCGCCGTATATGTCGCTT
>CAZUFC010000037.1:2222-64719 GCA_964619725.1 uncultured bacterium
CGGTGGGCGTCGGCGTTCGGGTCGGAGTTCGAGTTGCCGTATATGTCGGTTCGGTCGAGGTCGGCGTTCGGGTCGGCGTGCGCGTCGCCGTATATGTCGCTTCGGTGGGCGTCGGCGTTCGGGTCGGAGTTCGAGTTGCCGTATATGTCGGTTCGGTTGAGGTCGGCGTCCGCGTCGCAGTGCGAGTTGCCGTATGTGTGGGTTCTGAAAGGGTTGGCGTCGGCGTCCTGGTCGGCGTTCGGGTTGGCGTCCGCGTCGGGGTTCTCGTATGAGTCGGCGATACTGTGGGACTCTGCATTCCCGTATCAAAATTGATCGAATAGCTTATCGATTCGCTGCAGTCTGCACTTGATTTTTTCCATACCGCCAAACAGCAAGTCCCGGAATTCAATACAGTGATCTCGAATGATTCTCCTCCGCCCGGCCCGTTATCGTCGGCGTATGCGATAGAGTCGGTTTTTTCCAGATAATTGCCCGTTCCGTCGCCTTGGTACAGGGAAATTCCGATATCGGCGATTCCTGAACTCACAGTCACGTTAAACTGATAAGTGGCCCTGCTGTTCAATTCGACCGTCCAGACGTCGAAAACGCCGTATTCGACGATTGAACCGTAAACGGGGCAGTCAGCAGCGGTATAAATGTCCGGAGATACATCCGATTGAACGTAATAATCAGAAGTACCTTCATTGAAATTATAAACCCCTGCGTATCTCGTATCGCCGCTGTTCGCAGTGTTGTACAAGACGAATTCAGTGCATCCCGCAGGCCATTCGGACGTGGAATGATAAGTCGAGAATCCGTTTTCGCTTCCCGTATAGTCATCGCAAATGAAAAGGTCAAAATCATCGGAAGCGCCGGTAGGGGATATTCCGACGCCTGCCCAGAGATACTCGTTGGTCTGGAAGGAAAAACCGTCGCAGTTATAGGGGAAAGCGTCTTTTACAGGAGGAGCGGAACGCTGTACGTGCGTCTCAGGCGTCAGGGCATAGGGCGACCAGACAAACTGCTGACTCCAGTAATTATTGGTTTCATCTGTTTCCCAGATGCTTTCGGGATAGTCATAGTATACTTTCACCGTATGCCGGCCGCCGGGAATGTTGAAAGGTCCGAAATTGTTGTAAATTCTGGTGGTGATATTAGGGATTGTACCCCAGGAAACGTCGGTTATCCAGGCATCATCAACCATTATTCGATTCACGCAATAGACCGAGCTGATCGAGCCGCCGTTTCTGACCGCTAAATTCATGTATGTGCCGTTCGTATTGCCCGGAAGCGTTGCGGTGACGGGGCAGTAAGATTCGGAAGCGCCCATCGAGTCTCTAGGAGTCAGGGGATAATCCCATCCTGACGGCGTAACGAATTTTATGTCAGGCATGTCTTCGGGATAAACGATGTAGACTTCCGTTTCGATACCCCGGCAGTTGCTGCCTTTTTGAATTCTGAACCAGCCTTCTTCGCCCCAATCCGTTCCCCAACTGTTTTTGCCTATCCAGCATTCCTGGGCATCATCCCATCCGACTAATACGACGAAATGTCCCTCTTCCCTGTCTTTGTAGTTTTTCGTCTTGGCGCAGTCCTGAAATACGCCGCCGGTATAACTCAAAAACGCCGCATTCGTCTCCATCCAGCACGGACAGGGGCCATAATCCATGATGGCAGCCTTGATGTTTTCGACCGTGGAAGGATTCACCCTGACGTAACCTTCGATGTTATGAAGGTCCATGTCCCAGTACCAGCACCGGTTAGTCGTGCAGGCCGGCGGCGGATCATCTCCCGTATACACGAAACAGTTTTCTCCCGTTATGCCGTCATTCTGCAGCGTCCCTAATGCTTCAGGCAATGTATGCGCGCTGCAATCCCCTATCCGGCAGGATGTCATAAACTGTTCTGAATAGTCAGGCGTCACATTCCAGTTGTTTTCCAGGATTTTCTGACATGCTTCAGTCGCTCCGCAGGAGGCGAAAGCCCAGCAATTGCCGCACGACAACTGGTCCTTGACCGGAGTCGTCCAGTCATGACCGCCCTCCGTTCGCCAGTTAAACGCGCTTTTCGATCTGACTCTCTCTAATGTCTCTTTGTCCGGCCGCCACACAGGCGTGTTCTTTCCAGGCTTTTCCAGATGAATGCCGCCTTTGGATACCCGGTCTCTTTCTTCCCGCGGAAGATTGAAAACTCGCGTATGACCCACTCTGAATTCATATCCCTCTTTTGAAATGTGATCGATTATTTCCTGGAGTTCCGCTTCTTTCTGAGCTTTGACATCCTGTGCAAATGCCGCTCCGTTTCCTGATGAAATCATCAGCATCAGAGTAATCAACCCGATAATTCCCGCCTTTTTTGAAGCCTTCATTCCCCTTCTCCTTTTTAATGTCATTTCATTTTTATAAATGTTGAATCAACCATTTTGCCGTAATGTTTTTTTGCCGTAATGGATTTCTATTAATGAAAAAACGACCTGCGCCGGGCCAGTCCGATGCCGGTCCTCGTTAACGCATGTTATAATCGTTCCGTCTTCAACATTCTCTCAGTGTGCGCGTCAACGCCCGGACGTAAAACGGTTCAGACAGACCTGTCCGTCATTCCGACTTATCGCCGCTTTTCAATTTGTCTTTATTTTTTTGTGCATGAATGAATTATCGGGTTGAAACCCACCCTTTACGCAACCCAGATTTATTTATACCAGAGAAATTCGCAAAAAGCAAAATTCGAATCGGGGACTGACCGGGAATACAAATTAGGAGGAATGCGGCAGCTGGATATGCATTTGAAAGGGGTTTTCAGCGGTTCATGAGCATGAGTTCCGGCTTGCATGGCGATTAATTCTCCCGCAGCGAGAATTAATAACCGGGACGGCATTGAAATCATACCTTGACAAACGATTTCTTTTTATGTTATCAAAAGTGCTTGTTTTTACGGGTGTTACCCGCAGTCGTGCTCGTTTTTGCATTAATTTTTGAAAGCAGTATATTTAATCGAGTGAGGTTGAACTGAGCGAAAGTTGCCAGGATGGTGGAGAGCGAATGCTTCTGGAGAGAAAGCAAAATTTCAGCACAGGATTTTTTAATCATGAATTAAACCCGGATGTGGGGTTTTAATTTTGGATTGGAGGAGCTGATGTCGCAGGAAAGCGTCAGAACGAAGAACGGTTTAATGAACATTCAGGTCAAATGGGTCACGGTGATATGGGTCATCATCATTCTTTTTACATTGTTCACGCGGTTTCATCATTTAGGGTACAAGGCCTTTCATCATGATGAGAGTCTTTACGCCAAGTATATCTGGAATTTTTTCGTGGGATACGGTTACGAGTATGATCCTATGCAGCACGGTCCTTTTATGTTTCATACGAGTCAGATCACGATGTTTCTGTTCGGCTGCACGGATTATACGGTGCGGATATTGCCGGCGGTATTTGGAGTGATGCTCGTGCTGCTGCCCATTTTTTTCCGTCACAGGCTGGGGGAGTGGGGAGCATTGGCTGCAGGGGCATTATTTGCGGTATCGCCGACAGTGATGTATTTTTCGCGATTTCTGCGTCACGATATATTTTTCGGTTTCTTTTCCGCCCTTCTAGTGCTGGGGCTTTCATTGACGACCAGCAAACGTCACGACATTCTGCGTCACAGGTACCGGTGGTATTATCTTTCTGCTCTAGCCATGGTGATATTATTCTGCATAAAGGAAAACGCTTTCGTTCTGGCTTTTACGGTATGCAGCTACGCCGTTTTCTACGTCATTTTCGACATTTTTGAAGCCAGAGATTCAAAAGAACGCAAGAGTGCGATGCAGGTCATTCGTGAGAATATAATCCGGTATCCCCTGCTGTCCAAATCACTTTTTTTCTTTGCGCTTTGGGGCGGGTTCTTCATCATTTACGCTCTGGGTCACGTCCTGATCAGCGAAAAGCTGGGCGAAAGATGGCAGACCATCGTCAAGGTATACTGGATTTTCTTTTTCCTGGTTTTGGGGCTCTTTTTATCGATTTTTCTGCTGCTGGCGGAAAAAGCCAAACGGCTGAAGCAGAGGCAATCAGACCTGATGGGAGAACCCGGAGAGGATGAACTCGAATTTAAAAACGACCTGGCGGATTCGGAAAAGGCGGAGGGCATGGAATTTCCATTGAAAGAAGAACCCGGGTCTTCCGGCGATTCCTTGCAAGAAAGCGAGCCTTCGGATTCGGAACCGGAAGAATCTGCTGACGAGCAATCCGGAGATGAGGGTTCTGCTGAAGGGAGAGAAAAGGAGGAAGAAGGCGCGTCTGAGGAACCTGACGAAAAACCGGACAGGCATGCAGATGATAAAACGGAAGGTGAGGATGAGGATTCGGTGGAACAAAAACCGGATGTGAGCCTGGAAACAGAGAGTGATTCAGTGGATAAACCGGATACCGGTTTTTTGGATGAGGAAGATTTTCCGAAGCGCAAGGAGCCTTTTTTGCCTTTGAGCTGGTTTGAGGACGGACTGGAATTCACGATCGGTTTCGGTATTTTTGCGGCAGTATTTTTCCTTTTGTACACGACATTTTTCTTTAACCTAAAGGGATTCTGGACAGGCATTTACGTATGGTTTGAATACTGGTTCAATCAGCATTCCATCAAAAGAATCGCCGGCCCTTTCCATTACTATTCGCGACTTCTGTGGGGCTATGAATTTCTCCCGGTAGCGACCGCATTATTTTTCATCATTTCCGGGATAATCAAAAGGCGGTTCTACCTTTTCGGCGGCCTTGCGATCATCTGGATTGCTGTAATGTATCTTTTCGGAGACAAAAACATTCCTCACATCACTCACGTATACTTTACCACCCAGCATCTGATTTATGCCGTAGGCGTTTTCGTTTTCGGCTGCCTGGCGACGTATGAATTTAAAAGGTCCAAACAGCCATTCACAGCATTTTTAGTTTACTGGTCGATGATGAGTTACCTGGCTTATTCCTATCTGCAGGAGAAAGTGCCCTGGCTGACGCTTCACATCATTATTCCGCTTATTTTCGTTTCTGCGATAGTCATCAAGGGGATGCTGAAGTATAGGCGGGACAAGTTTTACAGGATTGCGGGATATGTCTTTTTAGTTGCGGGGCTGTTTTATGCGCTTCACACAGCGTTTCTGTTGAATTGGCATAATGAATCGGACCCTGTGGAGCAGATGGTTTACGTTCAGACGTCATCCGATGTAAAGAACCTGATTGATGAGGTGGAACGCATCGCTTACTGGCGAGGCGAGCATGAAAATATGAGATTCGTGATACAGGGGACGGCAACGTGGCCGTTTTACTGGTATTTCCGTGACTGGCCCAACATTTTGTGGACTCAGGAAGTAACCGAAGAGAATCTACCCATGGTCATATGCGATTGGGAAAAGCGACATGATTTCAGGAAAAAACTGGGCGAGGGCTACACTGTGCGGCGGTACAGGCTGAGACACTGGTGGATACCTACCAGGGCCGATTTAAGCGACAACTGGATAACGGCTTTTAAAGAATTGTGGAACTGGACGCTTCACAGGAAGAAATTCAAACCTGAGATTTACGGTTCATCCGACGTGGCTGTCTTCACAAAAGATGAATATTCCATGTATCAATGGTCGGTGGATATCGGGGAAGCGCCGCCTAAAGTAGTGGATAAGTTGCCGCCTGAACCGGTCGTCGAAGCGATGAAACTGCAGCCTGAACTCGTGTTCGGTTCATTCGGGAAAAAGAACGGTCAGTTCAATAATCCTAAGGCCGTAACAGTCGACAATGACGGAAATATTTACGTGGCGGATGCGGAAAACAGCAGAATCCAGAAATTCAGCCCGGACGGCGAATTTTTAATAAGCTTAGGAAAACAGGGCGCCGGCCCCGGAGAATTCAACAAGCCTGTGGGAGTCGACGTGGATGCTGAAGGATACATTTATGTGGCTGATACGTGGAACCACCGGGTACAGAAATTTTCTCCCGAAGGCGAATATCTCGAGACATACGGGAAAGAAGGCGTCTATTATGCGCCGAAAGACATACTCGCGCATCCCAATCGAAATAAATACGTAGTGGATACGGGATTCCAGCGGGTTCACACGATAGACAGGATAGGCAATGAAACGAAGGTATTCGGAGGCAAAGGCAGCGGCGTCGGCGATTTGTTTGAACCTGTCGGAATAGCGCTGGGAATGAACGACAACGTCCTGGTCGCCGATACGAATAACAAGAGAATAGAAATTTTCGATCAGTACGGGAATTTCATCAAGGAATTCGCTGTTTACGGATGGGAAGATTTCTATACCGAACCCTTTGTCGCCATGGCGCCTGACGGACGCTACTTCGTGACGGATTCAAGGCATAACAGGATTCAAATTTTCTCCCCTGAAGGCGAATTCATCAGCTTCTGGGGCGAGAAGGGCGTCGAACAGGGGCAATTCAACTGGCCCATAGGCATTCATATCGCCAACGACAAAATTTATGTGTCGGACAGCCTGAACGCCAGAATACAGGTATTCCCGCTTCCGGGACAGGTCAACCAGTAAAGAGGCTCCGGTCAAGATTAATTCTTGTGGAAATTCAATGAAACTTCAGGCATCATGGAACCGCCGCTTTGAGATGCAGATGCAGCAAAGCGGCAAGGGAAGAATATCAGATACGGGAAAGGAGACGCTGTGATCGGCGGTTTCGCTCTAATCGGCTGGTGGTGGATCGTTACGACGGTAATCGGATTCGTCGGCTTGCCGCTCACTTTTATCCTCTTCAAGAAATTTCCGGGAAAAGGTTTCGGCTTCGCCCGCATCGTAGGCATCATCATCGTCGTATATCCCTGCTGGCTGGCCGCCAGTCTGAAAATAATCGTCTTCGGTCCTTTCTCACTCTTCCTCTTTTTCCTTCTTACTGGTGCAGTCTCCTGGCTTCCCTGGAAGAAACGCCGCGCTATTCTTGCCGATTTAAACCAGTTCGAGAAAAAGCACATTCTCCGGACAGAAATCGTATATGCTGCGGCCTTACTGGCCTTCGGCGCCGTTAGAATGCTGAATCCCGACATCGCCGGAACGGAAAAACTGCCCGACTTCGGTTTCCTCAACGCCATCATCAACAGCGGCTGGTTCCCTCCCCTGGACGTATGGTTTTCCGGCGAAACGATCAATTATTTCTACTTCGGTCATTATATCTGTTCTTCACTCATCACATTCACCTTCACCGACACCGCCTTCGGATTCAATCTGGCCCTGATAACCGTCTTCGCTCTTATCGCCCTCGAATCGTATGAACTCGGCTTCATCTTTACCGGAAGAAAATTCGGCGCCATGCTCGCGCTTTTCTTCACCACTGTTATCGGCAATCTTGACGGACTCGTTCAACTTGCCGGAAGAATCGTTTCCGGACAACCCTTTTTTCCCATTAACTGGTTCAACTGGTGGAACAGCTCCCGCGTCATCGTCCGCGAAGGAATTGACGTTACGATCAATGAATTTCCCTACTGGAGTTTCGTTCTGGGCGACCTGCATGCGCATTTCATGGTCGTACCGATATCGCTATTGACTCTGGCCCTGGCCTTCAGATTCTTCAGAGGTTACGATCCTGCAGAAGAACCGTTTCTGCACCGGTACCTGCTTATCATCTGCTCCGCCCTGTTCCTGGGTATAATTCCCGCAGCCAACACCTGGGATACACCGACTTATTACCTCATTTTTACCCTATCGCTCGCTTTCGGCATTTACTACAAAACGAAATCCTTCAATAAATCCTTTTTCCTCAAACTCGCAAAAACCCTGATACCGCTCCTGGTCCTCTCTTACGCGTTTCTTTTACCTTTTCACATGAACTTCCACCCGGTCGGCGCACAGGGCATCAATTTCGTCCCGCAGGAAAAAAGAACGCTGCTCTCAGATTTCCTGACGATACACGGGTTCTTCCTCTTCCTCATTTTCAGTTTCCTGGCGCCGCCCTTCTATCGCCTCTGGAAAACGCTTTCCAACGAAAAAAAACAGATATCGGTCATCGCCGCAGCCTTCGGCATTTTTATATTTATCGTCGCCTATGGCTCGGCCGCTCCCGCTCTCATCTTCGCGGGACTCGCTATGAGCACAGTCCTGGGCGCTCAAAAAGGCATGCACAGAAACAGGAAGTTCCTCACCTGTCTAAGCCTTCTCGCTTTTCTTATGCTGCTGGGCTGCGAAACGATTTATGTCGACGACACTTACGGACCGGGACTGGAGCGGCAAAATACGGTCTTTAAGGTTTATTTTCAAGTCTGGATACTTTTCGCCCTGGTTTCCGCCTATGCCGCAGACAGAATACTTGCCGGCAGAATATTCAATTACGCTTCTGCAGCCGGAAAAAACTGGCGGCTTGTTTACCGCATTCTTTTTATCGCTGTCTTTATCTTTCCCGTCCTGGGTACAAATGCGAAAATCGGCCGCCTGCGGCTTTCCATGGCCACGCTTAACGGCATCGCATACATGAACCGACAATACAAAGACGACTATGCCGCTATACAATGGCTCAAAGAAAATGCTGAAAACCGCGAAGTCGTGCTGGAAGCCACCGGCGAAGCCTTTTCTCATTATGGAAGAATCTCGGCTTCCACCGGTCAGCCTACCGTCCTGGGATGGGCCAATCATGAATCAATATGGCGGGATATCTCCTGGCAAAGTTGCCTTAAACGCACCGAAGACATTAAAACGATCTATGAGACGACGGATAAAAACATCGCTGTTCAACTTATGGATAAATACGATGTGAAATATGTTTACGTGGGTAATCTGGAAAATAATCGCTATAAAGGACCGGGATTGACTAAATTCGGTTCCTTTATGGACACCGTCCTGCAGGAAAACGGCGGGGTAATATATCGCAGATAATCGAAAGGGACTTATTCATGACCAATATGAAACAAAATTCAAAATCAAGACGTTGGCTTTTAAAACTTTTACTGCTGATCGTGATCGTTACGGCCGCGATTTTTCGTTTCTATCAGGTCGACTGGGACATGCCCGGCAGTCCGCATCCCGATGAAAACCAGGTTATGATGCAGGTCGCTAAGCTCCAGTTGTTCAGAAACGGAGAATTATACCTGGAGGGCATGAATCCCAATTTTTTCGCTTACGGTTCGCTGCCTCTTTACATGTATTTTTTCATGAAAGAAGGCGCCCGGCTGCTGGTTAAAAACATACCGGCGTTAAGAAACTTTATAACTACGAATCCTTATATCCTGGCCCGTATTCTGACCGCTTTTCTGGGTTGGTTGACGCTCTTTCCCGTATATCTCCTGGCCAGGCGCCTTTACGGACGCTGGACAGCGGTCGTCGCTCTCATTCTGTTCGCTTTCGCCTCGTTGCATATCAAGCTGTGTCACTTCCTCACCGTCGACGTCATTTTAACCTTCTTCATCATGCTTTCGATCTACTTTGCCGCAAAAATTCTATTGTACGGACGTTTAAGAGACTACATCCCTGCCGCTATATTCTTCGGCATGGCCATGGCCGTGAAAATAGCGGCTTTCCCTCTGGCAGTAACGCTTGTCGCAGCTCATATCCTGCACCTTATTCATATAAAAAGGGTTTTCCCTCTGTGGAAGTGGGTCGGTTTTATTCTTTTGCCTGTTTTCGCATTCGGCGCTTTTTTCGTTTCCGAACCTTTCGGCATTTTGAATTTCAAGGAATTTTTTCACCAGGTAAGCTGGCAGGCCAAGATGGTCCAGGGAGGAGTGACGCCCTGGTATGTATTGCATTACGAGGACACCGTCAAGTTCTTCTATCAGATGAAAAATTACCTTAACTGGGCGATGGGCTGGCCTCTTGGTATTTTCACTCTTATTTCTTTCGCTTATTTCATCGCCGCCTCGTTTTTTTCAAAAGAGAGACTTAAGCATCTGTTCATGCTTTCGTTCACCGTACCTTTTTTCATAACCGTATTCGTTCTGGCCAAGGTAAAATTCATACGGTATCAGGTTCCTGCGGTGCCTTTATTTTGCATAATGTCGGCCTATCTGCTGTACAGGTTCTACCGTAAAGCCAAAACCTCGCATGGAAGGGCTTTGACATATGCATTCACGGTATTTCTGGCGACGTCGGGACTTTTTTTGTCCATGGCTACTCTTGCTGTGTTCAACGATCCGAGTTCCCGTGAGATGGCATCCCTGTGGATATATGAAAACGTCCCGGAGGGATCGACTATTCTGGCGCAGGAAATTGAGCCCAGATTACCGAGGGGCATGCCGGGATATACGCCGCACAAGTATCAGTATCGTGAAATAAACGTGATTCAGGACCCCAAAGGCGATATGTCCCTGACTAAATTCGCAGAGAATATAGCGGAAAGCGATTTCATCGTTTTGCCTAATCCGGGTCATTATAACCTGCCTTTGAGCGCCGGGCCCGAACGTTTCCCTCATATATTCAGCTATTATCAGAATCTTTTCGGCGGCACTCTGGGATTCGAGCTCGTTCAATCATTCACCTCATATCCCAGGCTGCTCGGTTTCGAAATGAACGATTCACTTTCGGACATAGGATTTTATTTTTTCGATCACCCCAAGGTTCAGATATTTAAGAAGAACCGCAGTCTTTCTGTCAGCAAATTGAAATCTTTGATCAAAAGTCCGCCGCCCAGCGTAGCCTCTATTACGAAGAAAGACATTATGAAGGCGGAAGTGGGAAGCAAGCATCTGGCTGAGATGCGGAGGCGAGCGGCTGAAAGCGCTGCTGAAGCAAGATCGGCCAGGACCGCAAAAGGCGAAGAACCTATCCCGGACAAGGGATTTCGGTATATTTTCCTTTGGTATATCACAGCCCAGATCATTGCTCTGCTGGCCCTGCCGATCACTATGACTATTTTCAGGTCCTTCAGGGACAGAGGCTATCCTCTCGCCAAAACCATCGGATTCTTCTCTATCGCCTGGATCAATTTCATTCTGGTCAGCACGAAATTTCTCAAGTATAATCGGGCATCAATTCTCTTAAGTTACGTTATACTTGCGGTATTGTCCGCATTCGTATGGAGCCGCCGTAAAAGTGAGATAAAATCGTTCTTCAAATCTCCTAAAGCCAAAAAAATCATCATCACGACCGAAATCGTCTTCCTGCTTATCTTTGCGCTTCTCCAGGCCATTAAATGTTATAATCCGGACATTTCCGGATGGGAAAGACCTTCCGAATTCGCTTATTACAATGCCGTGCACCGGAGTGAAACGCTTCCTCCACACGATCCCTGGATAGCCAACGAACCTCTGAATTATTATTATTACTGCTGGCATGCCATGATGATGATCACGAAGGGTATCGGCATACCGACTCAATTCGCTTACAACATCGGCGTGGCTTTTGTTGCGGGCCTTACGGCTTTATGCATCTTCAGCCTGCTTTTTAACGTCACAAAAAAAATCAGATACGGTCTCCTCGGAGCGCTTTTCATCACCTTCGTAGGAAATTTCGATTCCATAAGGCAGGTGATTAAAAACAGGAGGTTCTTCCCATTCGACTGGTTCAGGGCGGCTCATTCGCCCATAGAATTTACCATATCAGAATTTCCCTTCTGGAGTTACGTTTACGGCGACCTGCATCCGCACATCGTCGTACTGCCGGTTATCGGCGCCATGTTTTTATTCTATTACAAATGGATCAAATCTTCCGAAAGCGGGTTGAATAAATTCGGAACTGGCATGAACCGCTGGTTGTCCGTATTCGTCTTCATGATGCTTATGGGAACCGCCTTTACTGTTCATCTATGGGAATTGCCGACTCAGATTCTGCTCCTTCTTTTTATACTCTCACTGCAGCATTTCAGGATAACAAGTCAGAAAAGACTACCCGGATATGAACGCCGGCCGCCTTTATTTGTGCGGCTCGGCAGATACATAATCAACGTCATCGCACCCTGGATCGGACTGGGAATAGGAGCCGTCGCTTTAGTCTATGTCCCCTTTAAATTAGGCTTGACCAAATTTACGGAACTCGGCGTCGGCAGCACTTTGACCATTGTCGGTAAAATTGCCCGAAGCTATACAAGTCCCCTGACTCAATTTTTGATTGTTTTCGGTTTCTTTATGTTCATCGCTCTCGCCGTCCTGCTGATCAAAGAATGGGATTATTCGAAACTGAAAGGAAAAAGCATACCCGTACGGTTCGTCAAACTGATACTCCTGATCGCGGTACTGACAGGCGCATGGGCGCTTCTTTATTACAAAGGAGAATGGGTTGGAAAAGCGCTTGCGATTCCCCTTTCCTGGCTTGACGATCAGATAAAAGATATCTTTTTAATCGGACCTCTTTATCATAAGCACGTGTTCCTGGGCTGGAAAGTAAGGCAATGGGATGAGCTGACCTACAAAATCAATTATTCTATGGCTTTGTTTTTGATTCCTTTCCTGTTCAGCACGCTCAGAGTCATATTCAATCGCAATCAGTATCCCGGCGAGCAGATGGGACTGTGCATGATGCTGATGGCGTTTGCAGTGCTTTTGGGTGAGGAGCTTGTTTACTTGCGTGATTTTCTTTCCGGCGGCGACTGGCGCCGGATGAACTCGGTATTCAAATTTCACTTTCAATCCTGGATTCTGCTCTCGGTCAGCTCAGTCATGATGATTTACTATATCAGGACGGGATTTAAGCGGCTTTTCGGCAGCGCGGTTCCTCGCCGGTTCTTGTACATTTTATCCCTGCTTGCAGGGGCCGTCGGAGTATTCAGTTGGATAGCGAAGTGGATCGATTTCAAGGTTATGGCGCTTATTGTCGCTTTACCGGTCCTTTTTATCATTGTGCGGTTGATCAAAAATATCCGGGCTTACATGAAAGGCAGGTATAAAAAGGTACGTCACATCTTTTTCACAGAACTGCTGGATGCCTTTGATGCCGCTTTCGTCTTCCTGCTGATAGCCACTTTGACTTTTGCTTTCACCGGAACTCATCAGAAGATAAAAGAGCGGTCCAACGGTCGGGGAAACATACCTACTTTGAACGGCCTGGATTTCAAATGGAAGGTTAACCGGGAAGAATATGACGCCATAAAGTGGATAAACCGGAACATCAAAGGGACGCCTGTCATACTGGAAACGACGGGTAAGTCCTATCAGGCTTTTTCACGTATAAGCATGAACACGGGGCTGCCCACTCTGCTGGGTTGGATGAGTCACGTCGTTTCGAAGGGGTATACGTGGGAGGAAGCGTATAAACCGGCGAACGCCATCGACAAGATTTACGATACGCAGGACATTGAGGAAGCGTTCAGATTGTTGAAGCAGTTCAATGTTTCTTATGTATACGTGGGTTATCTGGAGAAGCAGCGTCATGAGCAGGCGGGGCTGGAAAAATTCGATGAGTATGAATGCCTGTTCAACAAGATATATGAGAATCCCAAGGTATCGATATACGAAGTCCGGGGACACGGATTCTGGGAAACAGCGAAATCAGACGTAGAAGGGGAAATGGTAATGCTGGAGGAAGACCTGGAGACTGAAATGGACCTGGCTTCGGGTAATTTCCTGGTCGGAGGAAAGGGCGATCTTGAATCGCAGTTCCTTTATCCCCGGGGTATGGCTGTGGACATCGAGGGAAAATTTTACATAGCCGATACCGGCAACAGCCGCGTTCAGAAATTCGATCACCGCGGCATATTTGAGGATGTATGGGGAGCACAGGGTTCAGGTCCTGATGAATTCGATCATCCTTATGACGTAACAGTGGATGCCGAGGGCCGAATCTATGTGGCGGATACCTGGAATGACCGCATCAGCGTATTGAATCCTACGGGCAAACCGTTGGTTCACTGGCCTTCCGCCGATGCGGAATACACCCTTTCGCGACCCGGAGGAATAGCTGCCGATCAACGTAACGGGATACTCGTCAGCGACACGGGAAATAATCGTGTGGTTGTTCTGTCGAAAGAGGGCGAGGTTCTGAAAACGCTGGGCAAAACCGGCGAAGGACCGGGCGAATTCAGACGGCCGGTGGGTATAGCCGTCGGAAGAAACGGCGTCATCCACGTAGCGGACGCAGGCAATCGTCGTATCCAGCTCTTTAATGCAGAATTCGAATTTATCAGGGAAATACCCTTTGATGACGGAATCGGCGGATTAACCGAAGACATATACCTGGACGTCGACGATGCCGGCAATATATATGTCAGTTTGCCCGGCCGGGAAACTTTCCGGGTATTCTCTCCTGAAGGCCAATCCATCACGGAAAGCCTGTTCCAGGATACCTCCTATATTACCATTGACCTGCCCACAGGATTGCACGCGGACAGAAAAACGGTTTACGTCGTGAACTCTCTTGAAAATAAAGTGGAAAAATTCCGGAAGGAAGAACCGGTGAATATGCTGGTCGGAGGCGAAGGCAGCAAAAGCGGACAATTTGTTCAGCCCCGCGATCTGGACGTCGATTCTGAAGGAAATGTCTTCATCGTTGATTTTCGCAACTTCAGAATACAGAAATTCACCAAAGACGGTCGTTTCCAGGGCAAATGGGGTAAAGAAGGCGACGAGCCGGGTCAATTCAAGGACCCATGCGGCATAGCCGTTGATAACCAGGACAACGTTTTTGTTGCCGACACCTGGAATCATCGAATCCAAAAATTCGACAAAGAGGGTAAATTCATTAAATCCTGGGAGGAAGGCAGAGGGCATTTCTTTGCGCCTCGAGGCGTAGAAGTCGACGAACAGTTTGTTTACGTGTGTGATACCGGCGGCGGTCAAATACAGCTCTTCAACAAGGATGGACGTTTCGTCACTGCCTTCTCATCCAAAGGCTCAGGACCGGATCAACTCTCGGAACCCTGCGGCGTAGCTGTCGATCAAGAGGGAAAAGTATACGTGGCGGACTTCGGGAACGCCAGAATTCAGGTATTCAATAAAATGGGTCGCGGGCTCCATCGTTCAATTCCCGTGACCGAATGGGAGGGAGAAGCGCATCAGGAACCTTATATCGACGTGGATAACCAGGGACGAATCTATGTAACCTCGCCCGTTAATAAAAGACTGATTATCTACTCTGCAGAAGGCGCTATTCTGAAAAAACTTGGCAGCGCCCGCAGAGGCGGAAGTTTCAACCATCCCACAGGTCTTGCAGTGGGCGACGACGGTACCGTCTACATCATGGAAATGTACGACCCCAAGGTCAGAATTCTGCCTCCGTCGGAAATATGGTAAAAAAAATCGAATCGTTGCCGACTAAAATCCGAAATTAATAAACGGCTGAACGCTGATTTTCCGGCCGCTTCTTTGAGTTTATATCTTCCCTCACCGGAATATGCTTAAAAAATGCTACAAGTCTGAACTCTTTTTCCTCCTGGCCTTACCGGTTCTCAGCCTGCTTTTTATAGCTTCTCCCATTGCCGTGCTTCGCCAGGCCGGCTCGCTTTTCTGGCTTCTCATTTTCCCGTTCATACCGCTCGCTCAAATCATCTGGTCGGAAGAAAAACTCAACAAATACGAAACGCTCCTCGCCGCTCTCGCCGCAGGTTTATGCATAGGTCCCTTCTATCTCCTGGCCCTCAAGGGGATAGGATTTCCCTCCTTTGCTCTTGTATTGACGCCTCTTTGTCTCTACTATTTTTTCTTTCTGCTCGCCTTCTCCCTGAAACGAAGCGGCGCCCGCTCCCTTTCAGAGCAAAAAACAGCTCCCGTTTCCGCTTCTACCTGGATACTGACCGGAGTCTTTTTGTTTTTGCTGAGTTCCTGCCTTCTTAATGTCGGCCTGAAGAATCCGGGCGGCAATCTCTTCTATCCGTTTATAAAATTCAATCAGAATTTCTATCGGTATTATGTCTGGACTTTTCATTTTGATTTTCTCAAACATCTTGCTTTTACTGCTGAGCTGGAAAAATTTAATCCCCTGCTGCCGCTAAATCCCTACATGTCCGGGGAACGCCTGCATTACTACTGGTTCTATCATCTGATGGCGGCAGGCATCGGAAAATTGTCCGGAATTCATCCGACGGCCAATCAAACCAGTCTGGCCTTCTTCCTGAGTCTCTCCTTCCTTTTGTCCGTTCTCACGGTGATAAGACGTTTTACACGATCGAAAACCGTTTTAATCTATCTCATCCTTTTTCTGGGTCTGACGCCAAGCTACGAATATGCGAAGGCTTTCATCATCCAAACAGGCGGTGATATACCCTTTCCGTTATCCATTTCATTCTTTTCCCAATTGTTCTCGTATGCCAATGTCGAATGGCTCATCACGAAATATCATCATCTCTTCCGGAATTACCTCTATCTTCAACACGTCATCTGCGGACTTCTCCTGGGCGTCTGGTCCTTTCCTCTGATCCTAAGAAAACAAAAATCAATCCGCAGTCTCCTGCCTGCAGCCCTGCTCTGTTCCGTCATCGTCATGTATAACTCCTTCATCTTCATCGGCATTGCGGTTTCCTCCGCGCTTTATCTTTTATTGAGGTTCAGAGAAAAACCCTCCAAAGCTCTTCTTTACGGCACACTGTTCACTTTCATTATTTCCCTGGTCGATTTAAGATTCATCATTCTGCCTCTCCTTCTTCTCACACTGGCGCTTTTCAGACCCATACTCAGAAAATTACCCGCCTTTGCCGCCTTCATCCTGCCGGTTGCCCTCACAGGATTGATGCTTATGAAATGGCTCATTGATCCCGATCCTCCGGCTCAATTGTTGCGTTTTGCCCCCGGTTTATTGCTGAGGGATGTTTTCGTTAACCTTAAAGCGAATAACTCAATTCCGTCCTACTTGACCGAAGCTCTCTCCTGGAGAAGCATACCTGCCGCCGTCCTGTTTTATACGCTGCTTTTCTTCCCTCTCCTTCCGTTACATTTTAAACCTGAAAGATCAAAAAAAAAGATCGCACGCATAATAATTATATCCGCGGGTATCGCCGGATTGGCCTTGATACATGCCGCGCCGCATGCCTTTAAATCATTCAATTTTCTGATGAAAGCAGCAGATAACTTCTTCGCTCTCACACTCTGCGCTTTGGAAATCTCACCGCCCCTGATATTCGCCTTTTTTCTTCTCTTCAAAATGGGATCATTACAAAAAAATCCGTTGCTTAAGTTATCCTTAACGGGTTTCCTCGTCACCTTCCTGCTTCTCAATCTCTTCTTCATCGTGAATCAGTCCGATTACATACTGAAAATAAGCGTCCTGAACTTCCTCTTCCTGGCTATTCTCGGCTCCTTCGGAGCTTCCTTCTTTCATGAATGCATCAGAAAAAAAAGCATGGGAGCGCGGCGAATATTGACGGCCCTGGCCGTTTTTTCGCTCATCCTGGCCTTTCCCGCATTGTACCAGGATTTAAAGCTTCACATGGATTCCAGGACATCAACGTTTGCGTTGAACCGTGAACGCATGGAAATCGTCGCCTGGGTCCGTGAAAATACCGGAGCCTGCGACATCGTGCAGGAAATGCCGGTCGCCGCTAATATGGATTCGTTCCATCACATGGGGCCGGCATTTATGCAGCGGCGCTCCGTTTTTTCCGATCCCTGGCATGCCGCTTTCGGCTCGGCAAAATTCAAAATTCAACGAACCAGGGAAATCCTCACGACTGCCCTGAATATCGACGATCCTTATCTCAATCATCTTATACTGAAAATCCTCGGCGTGGATTACCTTTTCATTTATGAACGCAATGCCGAATCAACAAACCTCCTTGAAAACATGTTCAGAAGCCTCCCGCCCAGAATTGTTCCTGAATTCGTCAATAAGGATTATGCTATCTTTCAATTAAAAAAAATCCAACCGAAAATATACTTCCAACCCCTTCCGCCTCCTCCCCTTTTCAACAGCCTGACAGATCGAACTACCGTCATGGGTATTCCTTTTATTAAAGTCACTCGAACAAAAGAAATTGATCCCTTTGGTTTGAAACGAAATGAAGCCGACGATTCGACATATTGTTTTCCCATTAATCGAAGAGGCGTCTACGCAATTCTCCTGATGGGAAATTCCGTCAGAATATGGGAAAAAACTCCAATACTCGAGCGAGACCTCGGCGAAATCAGAGTAATCTACGAACAGGGACCTGCCGGAAAATTCGACGTGACCTTTGAAAAGAATTATTTCCATCCCCCGACAGCACATCAGAAGATAATGAAACATTTCGATCAGCTATGCTTTCTGGGGCCTTATGAAATATCAGGCGGCCGAATTGACGGTGAAATCATCAGAATACTGCCTGCCGACCCGAATCGCAGAATCAGGCAAATAACCGTACAAAGTCATAATCAGAAGCATCCCGTTGCGATAACGGCTGTAACGCTTGTGCAGGAAAAAGCGGATGACTGAATTCCCAGTAGCCTGCGAAGGGGTCTAGCCTGCGAAGGGGTCAGAGCCCTTCGCAAACCCTTTTCCGACTGCGATACCTACCCCGAAACAAACTGTTGAATGTTTTGAAAAAGTGTAACCCCGGTTTGATCAGTCACGAAAAATTATACTCTCAATTTGCAGGCAACCATGCTTATTTTTGACTGTCCCCTTTGACATGAATCAGCTCTTTCAGTATATTTAGTTGCCGATGCCGGTTCACGATCGGTGTTTCAATTCGGCGCCAGCATGCCGGGAGTGAATGGCCCGGGTTGACCGATTTTGTTTTGTTTCACAATTTCGCAGCCCGGCATTCGTTTTATGAATGTATTCCTGAATTTTCACCTTTGCGCGGCTATGCATCTTTTACGGACGAATCGTCGTTAACTTACCGGAGACCCTGATGGAAAAGATTCTAACTGAACCGGTAAATTTATTTGTTTTCGGAGTCATCGGAGCCTGGATACTCGCCTGGCTGAATTTAACGGGAAAAGCTGACCGGAAAACCAATCTGGGCATGCTCCTCGCCTTGTTGATAGCCGTCGTCATAACAGCCCTTCATTATTATATTTCTGAAACTTTTTCAACCAGATCAGCTCTATATCGCTCCGCCGGCACGCTCTGGTCTCATCTTATCGTCATTTCACTTGCCGCCTGGGTCTTTTTTCTTTTTAAGCGGCCCTTTTCAATACTAAGAGCCGGCCTGCTCGCGGCCCTGCCTCCGCTGTTTTACGGCCAATCTCTGATCCTTAAAGGCGATCATCGAACAGGATTTCTTTATTTAGGCGGCGTTCTGGGGTATGTATTTCTGATATCGCTTGTCAGTCAAATATTTTCAAAAAAGCGCAGCGCTGCCGTCAGAGAAAAGAGTTTCCTGAATTTTTCGTCAAAAACGGTCATTTTTATCTTTTCAGGACTTATGATCGTGACTTTATTGTTGAAATTTTATGCTTACGGAGATGCATTCGGCGGCATAGTCATTGATGAGGCGGTCAAGGGGCGGGTGGCTCTGGATATTTTAGAGGACAAGGTAAAGTTCAGGCCTTACTTTTACTATCGGGAAGCGCTATATTTTTACATAACGGCGGCTTTCCTTAAATTCTTCGGCATAACCATAGAGACACTAAGGCTTCCCGCTACGTTCACCGCCATCATTTGCACAGCGCTTTATTTCCTTTTAGCCAGGAAACTTTTCAATGATGAAACAGCGATAGCGTCTACCTTCTTCCTCACTTTTTCATTCTGGCATCAAAACATAAGCCGTGTAGCCCAACGTTTATGCCTGGTGCCGCTCTTTCAATTAGTCATAATCTTATTGTGCGACCGTATATTCAAAAAAGGAAAATGGTACTATTTCATTTTGCTTGGCCTGTTTCTCGGAGGCGGCTTCTACAGTTATCCTCCTTACCGGGTCATGCCTGTTTTCGTCGTGTTAGCATTCCTTCATAAGTTTATACGCAATCCGAAATGGATATTGAAAAAATTGCACTGGTCGCTGCTCAGCGCCCTCATCGCATTCATTGTAATGGCAGCGCCGCTGGGTTCGGATTGGAAACATTTCGATGATTACTTCATTTCAAAAGCCAGGTTGGGATACCGCGTCGATCCGTACGCCGACGATCCCGGAGAAATGTTTAAAAAGAATTTGCCGACGCTGCTCCAGACGCTCCACCGCAGAACCGCTCCCGGCGGCACCGTTCGCCCCATCAATACTAACTTTCCCCTCATGGACCCCATCGTCGGCGTTTTCTTCATCATAGGACTCGGATTATGCCTCTCCCGCATATGGAAACAGTCATACTTTCTCATTATGGCCTGCTTTCTGATTGGATTCACTCCAGGCATTTTCGCCTGGCCCTTCCAGAGACGCATTATACTCAGCATCAACCTTTCCTTCCTGATAGCCGGCATCGGATTCGCCGAAATCTTCCGGCAAATCGTCTATGCCTTTAAAAAACAGAAAAAAATGCTGCCCGTCTTTGTTCCCCTTATCCTTTTCATTCTTTGCGGCATTGGCTGGTCCAACGTTTCCATCCTTCAGGACAGGTTCTATCACTGGAAAGGCTTCTATAATCGCGCCGCGCCCTTGCGTTACGCCGCCGCCATACATGAAAATTACGAAATAGTCCTCTTCGTGAGTTACTTCGACAGGAACTCTTTCGTTTACTATACGCATGACAGAATTTACGATAAGGATTTCCATCCCTTGCAACATGTCGATAAAGCAAACAGCGTGGCTGAAATTCCTTTCATGCGCGATACTAATGAGCGCAATCTCGCTTATATCGTCACAGAACGAAAAAACTTCACCAGCGTCGAGAAAAGAATCTCCGATTATTATCCCAACGCCGTCAAGGAAACTCATACATTCTGGAACAATGAGCGCGTTCTTTTCTACGTTTACAAAGTTTCCAGTGAGAACGCCGAAGAAGTCCGCGAAAAAATCCGGTCAGGAGAAATGAGCCGATGAAGTCCTACTCAGATCAACCGCACGCCATAGAGATGAAAGATTCCCGACGGGGTAAAAGGAAATATTATCTCGCCTTCATTTTTTTCCTTGTTGGTCTTTTTTTTCTTTATCTGTTTTTCGACGGCGGAGAGTATTTAGCGGAAGGGAATATATTGTCCGATTTACAGGAATATGCCGACAAATATCTGGGCATCGAACAGAAAAGACGGAAAAACAGAAGAAGACAAAGAAGAAATACAGCCCGCCGAAAACGAAGTTCCGAAACCGGAAAAGATAAAACAGACAGGCCCGATGCTTTCAAAACCGCTTCAACTGCTGGAACCGAGGAAAAAAAAGCTGCCGGTTCCTGTCATAAGTGGATTCGCATCCGCGATTCTGAATGGTATTTCATCGACACTTCGATCCTCAAGGCCGGCATCAGGGCAAACCGGCTCTGGAATGACGTCTTTCCTGCAGCCATTATTCCTCTCGGCATTCAATCCTTCGAAAGCGCCCATTTCTTCCTCTCGCCTGAAAGAAAATTTCTCGTTTTTCACTCTAATAAAATGAAGGAAACCGAGAAGCTGCCCGAATCTGTCGAAATCAAACTGCCTGGTCCCCAAAAGGCCGATAGAATCTGGCTGTTCGGGCTGATCTCCGGCTGGGGCGGTAAAGCCCTGGATGATTCGCCCAGTTTAAAACTAATGCTCGAATTTGCCGATGATAAAGAAAACCTGGCTTACGACATCTTCTGTTGCGACATCTGGTCCAGAACTCATCACAACCGTCCGCAGGAGAAAAAAAACCGGAAAGTATTCGAAGAAAACAGATTCCATCTCGATATGACTTCGTTCGATTTGCCGGAAGATCGTATTCTAAAGAAAATATCATTCCTGGACGTTAATGAAAACGATTCGCCGCTCATTGCAGGGATTACTCTGCAGAAAATCCTCAAAAACAGCCGGGACTCAGAAGAATAACCGGATTTTTAAAATCTAAGCGCCGCTTCCTAACATACTAAAAAACGGCTCCCTGTTTCGAGCATCAACGAAAAAAATCGGTATGTCTGAAAATTTCCATTCTTCCCCATTCCCCGTCGCATGAGCACTCAGACATTAATGGTGAAATAAAAAGTCGCTCCTTCACCTTTTGCGCTTTCTGCCCAAACATTACCATCGTGACGCTCAATAATCTTTTTTACCATCGGCAATCCCAAACCAGTTCCCTTGATCTCCTTGTTCAACCTCTTAAAAGGAATGAATATCTTCTCCGCTTCCTTCATATCGAAACCTGCTCCGTTATCCCTAACGTATAATACCTTACCTCCGTCACGATCCATGACTCCGAATTCTATTTTCGCAGGATTTTTCGACTGAGTGAATTTCCATGCATTTACTATGAGATTCGCCAGGACGGTCCTCATCAGCCCCGGATCGCAATTCATCACAATATCCGGTTGTGCTTTGAATGTAATATCACGCGCAGGATTCATGCTTAAAACGTCAAAATAAAGTTGTTCAGATAATTCCGAGAGATTTACTTCCTGAATATTCAAGCGCCCCTCGTCAATCTTGGATAACCTTATCAGGTCCTCCGTCAGATTCCTCATTTGATTGTTTTTCTCCTTCACCGATTCAACAATGACCGATGCCCCATTAAAACATCCGCTCTCAAATCTCTCCATCAGCTCTCTGCAATAACCCTCAATAGAATCAAAAGCATTCAGCAATTCATGACTCACCTCATGAGCAAAATCTTTATTCGCCTCACATATCTGTTCCAGTTTCTTCTCCATCTCTATTCGCTCTGTGATCTCCGTACAAAAACAAGCATGGCCTAAAACACGCCCATCACCATTCCGCTCCGCCGAACAACTTCTTAAAATGTATACGACCTTACCGTCTTTCCTCCTCAGCGCAATCTCGCCTTTCATGTTACCGTTGCGGTATATTTTATTTAAAAACTCATCACGGTTCCCGCTCATATTGAATAAATCCCTGGAATCCAAACCCCTCAATTCGTCGCTGGATGAGTAACCGAATAAATCTGCTGCAGCCTGATTCGCCGATAATATTTTATTGCCGGCATCAAAAAATACTACACCTGTCGGCGTGTTCTTCAGCAAAGTCTCAATCCTGCGCTCACTTATCTTTAAAGCATTCTCCGCCTTCTTCCTCCTGCTTATATCGCGGATCGTCATCAAATACGCGCCACTTCCCTCCCAACTCGTCCTCTGTATATTTAACTCCACTTGAGTATTAAATCCCTCGCCTCCAGACTCATCATTCGGATTTATTTCCAATATGCCCGTATCTTCCACTGATAAAGGATATGAGCACCCTAAACACTCCTCACGCTTCTTACCTAACTGTTCCGCTCCAGCCGAGTTGATGTGCAATATCCTCCCTTTATCACTCACAATAACCATCCCGTCCGAATTCTTCTCCACCATCTTCTCCAATTCCGCCTTCTTCTTCCGCAACTCTTCCGCCGTCCTCCTGCGCTCCTCCGTCTCCCTGATCAATGATTCATTCGAATCACGCAGCTCCTCCTCCAGCGACTTACGCTCTATCGCATAACGGATGCTCCTCCTCAACAACCGAGAATCCATATCCTTCTTCATTAAATAATCCTGTGCTCCCGCGCGAACAGCCTCTATTCCCGTCTCCTCATCCTCCAAATCGGTCAAAACGATGATCGGTATATGCGATGCCGGCTCCTGTATCTTTAAAAACGTCTCCAACCCATTGCTCTCCGGAAGGCCCAAATCAAGAAGCAATGCATCATAGCTTACCTCTCTGATCGTCTCTATCGCCTTCTCCAGCGTTGCCGCATGATCCACATCTATACCCTGTCCATGCAGCATCGCCTCTATTATTCGCGCATCCTCAAAATCGTCCTCTATCATGAGAACCTTCATAGTGTTCATAATTTTCACCCTTCAACTTTTCAGCAATTATACTCTTTGCCGATCCTTTTTCGTTAAGGGGCTTTCCAATACGAACCTTCAGGCGGGAATGTCCTTGGTCACGAAACCCTCGTAAAAGAAATATCTTGAAAAACCCAATCAATTTAAAGGAAAATATTTTTTCCTTCAGTAGTTCCTGTAATTTAATTTAACAGACCGTTTATTTTTTTTCAAGAAAAATATGAGTTGAAAATAAAGTTTTTTTTATAATGAATCACAACAAAATTTGTAACGGCATGGCGAAACGTCCTATTGTATTCAATTCTATCCCACGTATGCGGTTTGATGCTAAACAGGAAAGGCGCAAGAAGGAAACGGCGCACCGGAAGTGCGTGGAGGAATTGGGGAGCTGATCAAGCCTGGGTTACATTTTTTTGAACACTATTGACGCTTTTTTTCAGTAATCGGGGTCGGTATCGGGATCGCAATCGCAAACGTAATCGAAAGAAAATGATGGGATATTCTGTCGAATTGCAACCTCAAAAGCCGTATTTTTGATGAATGAGAAAATTGCAACTGCGAAACAGAATATATGATCAATGCTTTTTATTTTGTGAATTATCGCAGCAGAACGTCGCAGGTGAATCTTACTTTTTTGACGATTTTGCCGAAGCGGTTTTGATGAATATTTTTTCTGAGCATTCTGAGGACTTTTCTTTCCACGGTAAATTTATTGATGGGATTTCTTTTTTTCCTGACGGAATCGGGATCGGCATCTTTGAGGGGGAGGAGGAGCGAATCGTAGTCATATCCCCAGGTTTTGACGTCTTGGGGTTCGAGTGAATCGACGATATTGGAGATAATTTTAATTTTATTCTGATCCCCTGCCATTTCGCGAGCCCATTTGGAGACTGAAGAAGTAACGGGTTTATTATGTTGTTTAACGCCGTAGGGGTCGCCGAGTCCTTTTTCATCGTGTTGTTTATTTCCGTAATGGATAACTTCTTCTTGATATTCGAGCTGAAGGTATTCGAAAATTTTCTGTAGTTGTTCGGGAGGATTTTTAACGACGTCTTCATAACGAACGTGGATGAAGGGAACTTTTTTTTCTCTGATGAACCTGGCCATAGCGGGGAGGTAACGATTGAGTATGGGGTTATAGTTTTGAGCCGCTTCGTAATCATCGTCGAAGAATGATTTGGCGTATGAGGAGAAAATGGCGGCGGGATGTCTGGTGAGAACGATGTATTTGGCATCGGGATAGATTTTAGTGATGAAATCGAGTATAAGGCCGTATGCGGGCGTTTTATCGAGGAAGTATTTAGCAGAAGACTGATTCATTCTTCTGCTGTAGAGGGTATCGGCATAAGCCCGGCATGCATCGATATAATCCTGCTCCTTGTTGGGAAGCATATCGACGAAGCCTCTAATGGCGTCGACGGCTCTCAGGTGATCATAGGGCGCTTGATCCACGTTTTCGTAATATCCCAGATGAGCCAAGGGTGTCAGAATATGCGGTTCGGGGCAACTGAAAATCTGGGAATGAGAACTAAGCATCCTTTGCAGCAAAGTCGATCCTGATCTCGGCGGTCCGATGACGAATATCATTTTATGATCCATATCCATTTTGCAACTCCTGTTTTGAATTAAATTTCTAAAGCGATCAAACGACCAAACGTAAATTTCTTTCAAGGGTCGCCTTCAGGGATGATCGTCGATCTCAAAAGGCGTGGACATTATATCATTTTCCGCGAAAAATTGCAGAGAAAAAAACATTGATTTTTGTTAATAAGTTGAGTTATCGTAATGTTAGAATTTCTGACTGGAGCAAGTAATGGAAGAACTACGATTCAAGGGTTTAAAAATTTTAGTCGTTGAGGACGAAGCCGATACGCTGGATATATTGGATAAGATGCTTACCAGACGGGGAGTAGAGGTAATAACGGCCCGTCACGGGTTACAGGCTCTGGCCCGTTTGGACGAATCGGAGCCTGATCTGATTCTATGCGACGTCATGATGCCGAAAATGGACGGATACGAGTTATGCAAAAGAATTCGTAGCCATCCTCGATATTATCATCTGCCGATAGTTTTTTTGACTGCATCAAAAGATCAGAACGAGCGGGAAAAGTGCATTCAAAACGGAGCGGACGGATTCACGGCCAAACCAGTCTTAATGTCCGAATTGAAAATGGTTGTGGGTTCTCTTATGCGGTTCAGGGCAAGGATAGAGAGATACACTCGTGATATGGTCGACCTGAAGAATATGGAACAATTCAAAGGCGAGGAAGTTCCGGCATTCGACGAGGACCGGAAGCCCGACAGGAAGAGTCAGCGCATCACGGTAGAGGTGGAACTTCTGAAAAAATTGAAGCACAGTACTGACAGGCGGTTGCAGGATGGTTACAGGAGTTTAAAGGACAAAGACGCATTATCCGCTTACCGGCATTTTTCGAATTTTTGCAAGCAAGACTCGGCATCAGAAGAGATAGTTGAGCTGTTGGAGAGGCTGGGTGAATGGATCGAAGCGAAAGCAATGGAAAAACTGGAATCCGACACGTTGCTCGTAATCCGGCATGTTCAGCATTTGCCGAACGATCAGCAAATCACTTTCAACGAGGAAGACAGGCACACTTTCGCCATGGTTGACGATGAATCGTCCATTTCGCAAATATGCGAAATAAGTTCGCTGGGACGCGCTTTAGCGCTTAATTCTCTATCCAAGTTATTTACCGTCGGCGTCATTATTCTCCGCGACGGTTTTTCGGGCAAGGAATTTATGCATCTGGGGCCGGAATAAAAGCAGTCTTTTTGCAAAGCCTTCGGCGACCAGGGATATAACGGGTCTTCAGGAATGAGAAGAAGAGTTACGTAAAAATTTAACCCCTATTTTATCAGTTCCCGGGACTGGGGTCGAACAGGTGGAAAAAGGAAAAACATAATCTAAGGAGGACTAAGAATGAATCGGATTCTGATTACTGTTGTTATGGTCGCGGTGACTTCTGTCAGCGCGGGATATGCCGAAACCGCATCGCGAACGTCTGAGGGATCAGTCGTATTAAATTCCATAAATTTTGAACGATTCAGCGATACTCTACCGACGGAAATTCTGATGTACGGTTCCATAGGAAACCCGGCATCCATCGGAGAAGAGATGCACGAACTGGTCGGCAAATTCAGCGGCGAAGAGAACCTCCCGCCGATACTCAACAGTTTCCTCATACAAGCAAAAACTTTCTGGAACATATTTTCCATAAGGATTTTCAAAGAAGCTTTGTCTTTAGACCAAATGATGTCGAAAATGAGCATCGACGGCGAGCGTCGCATCCAGTTTTATGCTGATATAATGGAGAGCGGCTCCAGTCCGGTGAATGTCGTCGTGATGATTCCGCTGGATGAGCCTGCGAATAATTTTGAGATGCTTGCAAAGCTCCAGAATACTGCGCCGGCGGTCAACAGTCGGCACGGCCAGCCATATTATATCTTTAAGGCTCCGGACAAAGGGGGCCATTTATTTAGCAGTTACGGTAAGGATTATCTGGTCTTTTCATTTTCTCTGGACAGTTTATCCGGCTGGTTGGAAAACGAAGTTTCAGGGGAGGAAACCTTGACGGAGCTGGAGTCTTTTCAGGCATTCGGGAATTCTGTTGAGGGTTCTGACGTATCTTTATTCCTGAATACGATTCCGCTGAAAAAATTGACCGAACAGATCAGCGAGTCATTCAGTTTTCCGACCTCTCAATTCGAACAAATACTGGAGCAGATGGAAGCGCAGCTTTCGGAGCAGCATCACTTGAACCGTTACAGGAAGGAAATTCATGACATAAAGGAGGCTCTTCGCGTTACTGTTCCTCAGCTCGTTCCCGGACTGCTTCATCAATATTCATACATTCTGCAGAGGTTTCAGGGGATATGTTTCGGTTTCGACATTGAGTCTGATCACGTTCAAAGCCGGATGGCCGTTATTATAGATGAATATGAGGAGCCGCCGCGGGCGCTGGACAGCGAGGAGACAATAAAATTCTTCAGTCAATTGCCGAAGGCGGACATGATCGGAGCGACTTCTAATACGATTAAATGGGAACGTTATAAAAAATACCTGATCGATACCGCTGAAGCCCAGATGCTGGAAATTTTGAAAGAAAAGGAAATCAGCGCTCCCATCGTCGAAAAGTCGGCGGCTTTCTTGCGACATTTACTGGCGGAACCCATTGATCCGGAATTAAAAATCAAAGGCTCTCTGACCTGGGTCGATTTTGAAGAACTGGCGGCAGCAGTAAGCTCGGATGACATGCAAGACAGTCCCGAAGTTCTCAGTTCCGCAGATTTTTTCGGCGGGGATAAAAAATGGAAATTCAAAGACCATCTTGAAAAACGAATCGCTTACCAGGAAACATCAGACAAGATGCTGAAATCCCTGTTTTTTCCTTCCGGAAAGGAAAAAGCAGGACCGGGTTATGATTTCATCAGATACAAAGCGGAAGACTTGAGTTCTGAAAGGATCGAGGGGCATAAAGTCAACGGTGCAAGCTACATTCATACTATAACAGCGGACGACATTTTCGGTTATCAGAATGTGAAATTGGACCTGGAAACCCGTTTATGGTACAGCTCGATCAATGATCTAACCTATGTTCGCGCCGGACAAAAACCGGACGTTATGAAAACTCCTCTAAAGAATACGAAGACCGCATTGTTCGAATCAAAAACATTCATTAAAGACATGATCGCTCCCGAAAACAGCTCTCTCCACCGTTTCACCTATATCGACATGTGCCGGTTAGGTTTGGGATTCCTGAAAACAGCGCCGGTCCTGGAATCAGCTTTTTACGAAAAATACTCGATCTTCGCAGAAAAACTTCACGCTGCCGCTGCTTCCTATAAAAACGAGCATGGAGAGTATCCCGATTCCATCGATGCGCTGGAGGATGCCGCATGGCTCTACGACAATGCCCCGGCCCTACTCAATGAAGTTTTCATTTACAAACCGGACGGCGACGTTTACTCGAAAATTTACGGCTTCCACAAAAACCGTCGTCCCCGTATTTCTCCGCTGGTATGGTCATTCTTTGAAAACTATGAAACGGAGGGAAAAAACGGAGGACTGGTTTGGACGGTTCATTCCGCGCCGGAAGGAATAAAAATCGTCAGTAATCTTTCTCTGACAAATTTGCAGGGAATGTTCCGTCATGCGCTTTCGACCTATAATAAAAAACCGGAATTAATGGAGAATCTTTTCAGCGGAATAATGCAACTGGCGAATGAAGCTGCGGTATCGGAAAGCGATTTAATCAAAATTGACTTTTGAACGGCAAAGGTTCTGCAGGGAAAATTTAAATTAATAAAACAACTTGTTTAAGGGAGGCGGAGATGAATTTAAGTTTATCGAATAAATATGAATCGTTGAGACGCATTTTCTGCATCAGCGTATTCTTTTTTATAACGATGATGTTGTCGGTTTCGGTCCCGATAATGGCTCAGGATTATCTTCTTATCACTGAGGTTTATTATGATCCATCCGGAACGGAACCGGATGAGGAATGGATAGAAATTTACAATCCGGGAACGAGCGCGGTAGATTTATCCGAGTTCAAAATCGGCGACGAGGAGACGCAGGGGGGCGGCGAAGGCATGTTTCAATTTCCGGACGGTTCATCAATTGCTGCTGAGGGTGTGCAGGTAGTAGCGAATAACGGAACAGCTTTCGAGGCGCTTTACGGATTTTCACCGACGTATGAATTGAATGATTCAAGCGGTTTGATCCCGGACATGATCGAATACGGCGAATGGGCGGCAGGCTCTGTATCGCTGAGCAATTCAGGAGATGAAGTATTAATTCTGGATGCGGCTGATGCAGCGGTGGACGTAGTGACTTACGAAAACGGCTTCTATTCGGGGGTCATTCCGCATCCGGGAGTGACGGGACAGGGGCAATCGATCGAGCGTTGTCCGGCGGATCAGGACACGGACGATTGTTCTCAGGATTTCCGCGAGGAAACGGACCCTTCTTCAACGGTTTTATCCGTTCGATTCATATGTCCGACGCCTGGGACGACATCCACGCCGACCATGACTTATACGGGGACTCAACCTCAGGGCACGCCGACCCCGACGCCGACATTAGGACCTTACCCACTGATTACCGAGACGCTATACAACGGAGTGACCGAACCGGATGATGAAGGAATCGAAATTTATAATCCTCACGATTTCGCTATTGATCTGTCGCAATACAAGATCGGTGATGAGGAAACCCAGGGAGGCGGAGAAGGCATGTTCATTTTTCCGGCGGGTACGACGATTGATCCGGACCAGGTTATAGTTATCGCCAATAACGGACTTGCGTTCGAGGCTGAATACGGCGTAACGCCGGACCTCGAGTTCGTTAATTCATCGACGGAAATACCCGACATGCTGGTTTACGAATCCTGGGGGACAGACAGCATAGCCTTGGGGAATTCAGGGGACCATGTGCTTCTGCTGGGACCTTCCGACGTTCCGGTCGACGTGCTTATATGGGACGGCGCTGATTTTCCCGGGGTAACGCCGCATCCGGGCGGTTGCGGCAACGGCGAATCTCTCGAACGCTGTCCGGCCGACCAGGATACGGATAACTGTGCGGAAGATTTCCTTCTTCAATCTTTTCCTTCCATGACCTTCGGATCAGTCCGCTTTGACTGCCCTACCCAAATCCCGACTTACACTTTGACGCCTTCTCCGACCGGACCGACAGCTACGCCGACCCCTACCACCACCCATACCGTATCGGATACGCTGGTGATTTCCGAAGTCATCTACGATGCGTTGAACGAACCTCAGGGCGAATGCATAGAAATTTACAATATGAGCGGCGAGACTATTGATTTATCGGTCATCAAAGTAGGCGACGAAGAAGAACCCGGCGGCTCGGAAGGTATGTTCGTTTTTCCCGCGGGTTCTGAAATAGCTTCGGGACAGGTCGTTCTTATCGCCAACGAAGCCGAGGAATTATTCCAGATTTGCGCTGTAATCGCGGATTATGAATTGAACGATTCCCGGATGGATGTTCCCGATATGGTTCCATATGTCCAGTGGTCGGACGGCAATGTTGCCCTGTCGAATTCCGGGGACCAGGTTATATTGCTTGATGAAGCCGATTCTTTCCTGGATGTCGTGACTTATGAAGGAGGTTCCTTCACAGGCGTTATACCTCATCCGGGCGTAGTCGAAAACCATTCTCTCGAAAGAAACCCTGCCAATCAGGATACCAATGATTGTTCGGAAGATTTCCTGGACCAGGAAGACCCTTGTACGACTCTCGGTTTTGTTACGACAGGACCCACAACCCCCAGCCCAACCCCGACCCTTACGGGAACTCCCACCGTCTCTCCCACAGCCACGGCAACTGATACCCCTACCGTTACGCCTACAGGAACTCTCCCCACCATGACGCCTACACGCACTCCGACCCTCTTGCCCACTTCCACCCTTACGCCGACATCTCCTCCCACACATACTCCCACCATCACTCCTTCCCCTACCTCTTCACCCCTTCCCACTGATACGCCAACTTATACGCCCACAAATATTCCTTCCCTCACACCCACTGACGCTCCAACCCAGGCTCAAACGCCTACTCTCATCCCTACACCCCGTCCTCTGGGCGTCTACTTGAGTCTTTCTGAAGAGGTGTTTCATCCTTTTGACCTGTTTCTGCTGGAAGCAGAAATCACGAATCCCGGTCCGGAAACTTACGTCAACGTCCCTTTCGTCGTCGTACTGGAAGTCGTCGGACTCTATTTCTGGTATCCCGCATGGACGGAAGACTTTGCATTTGAATTTATAGACCTCGATGCGGGCAGCTATTTAATGGAAATATTGAACTTTGAGTGGCCCGACGAACCCAGCTCCTTCGCCGGCGCCAAATTCTACGGCGCTATGCTTAATCAGGATTTTGACAGAATATTCGGTGAATTCACCGTCGTTCAGTTCGGATGGGAACCATGATCAGCATTGCAGTACCTTCTTTTTCAAACAACACGATGCCTTTCCGCTGAACTGGTTATGCCAGGGGCTCACTCTGCCTGCAGCATGCTAAACGCATCTTGACTTCAGACACTTTTTTTTCTTATCATCTAACGAAAGATAGGAAAATGATGAGTATGCATCATTTTCCGCAAGGAAAAAAGATTTTGCATTCAGGTTGGGAGAAAAAATGATCAACAAGGAATACATGACGAAAAACGGTTACGACGAACTTCAAAAAGAACTCAAAAAACTCAAATCGGTCGAACGCGTTCGCGCTTCTCAGGCGATCGCTCGTGCCCGTGAATTCGGCGATTTAAGTGAAAATGCAGAATATGATGCGGCAAAAGAAGCGCAGGCACAGCTCGAAGCAAGAATATGCAACATTGAAGACAAACTGGCCCGAGCTGAAGTGATCGATACGTCAAAATTATCGGGGAACAAAGTCGTATTCGGCGCCAAAGTTTTTCTGGCTGATCTCGATACTGATGATGAAATTTATTACACAATCGTCGGCGAAGATGAAGCGGATATCAAACAGAATAAGATATCGCTCAAATCGCCCATAGCCAAAGCCATTATCGGCGCGGAAATCGGCGATGAAATTACGGTCAGAGTTCCCCGCGGGACGCGTGAATTTGAAATTCTCGACATTCAATTTTAATAGGTTCTCAAAAAGTGTAGACCACCAAGGAGATTTTGGATGAATATGTATTATCTTGACGCCAAAGAAGAAAACGATGAGGAAAAAGGTAAAGAAACTTCAGCAGAAATGCTGAAAAAGATGCTTAAAACCAGAAGCGTGCTTATTTCCGGCCCGATCGATAAAGAGCTGGCTGATAAGGTTATTAAGCAACTGCTGATGCTTGACCAGGAGTCGCAGGAAGAAATAAAAGTGTATATTGATTCTCCGGGCGGCGATTCCGATGCCGGATTCGCCATATTCGATATGATCCGGTTTCTCGATTCGCCAGTAAGAACCATCTCTATCGGTCTAACAGCCAGCGCCGGAAGCCTTATACTGCTGGCGGCGGAAAAAGGCATGAGATGCGCCTTGCCCAATGCCAGAATTCTTATTCATCAACCGTCCAGCGGATTCACCGGAAGCGCTGCAGATGTGGCCATCCAGGCCCGCGAAATTTTGAAATTAAGAGAACGTCTGAACCAGTTGATCGCTGAAGAAACCGGTCAAAGTTATGAAAAAGTAGCGGAAGACACGGACAGAGATTTCTGGATGTCGGCAGAGGAAGCCAAAGAATACGGCCTGGTCGATAAAATAATCAAAAAGAAATCAGAGCTGGAAACTAAATAGTGTCTGTCCACAAACTCGAATCTCGATTCAAAATTTAATGCAGGACAGTCACTGCGATCTCTGATCCGCAGACGGGAAAATTCTTCTCAAGGCAAGGAATGTAAGAATTTGCGAAGGAGGCGTACAAGCAATGCGCTTCCTTCGCAGATCATCACGGTCATTAGAAAAAGAGATGTAAAAAACCGCCCCCACATCCATCAGTCGATGAGATAATAGAAGGGGATTCTCTTTTTACCTGCATAAACCGTATTCTCTTTCACGTTTTTTTATCAAAGCTTGCATTTTTTCAACCGTCGAATAAGGTACGCCCGTTTTTCCCAGCGGACGCTCTTTATGATCGTGAGTATCTGATCCGCCCGTTTCCAACAACAAGCCCAAATCGTCCAACTTATTTCGCAGGATTTTTTTGTATTCGGCCGTATGTCCGGGATATTCCACCTCAAAACCGTCCAGTCCGATTTCCAGAAACCGGGGAAGCAGACGCTCTACCGTTTCATACGCGGGAAGTACTTCCTTGTAATGACTCTCTCCGGGATATGAACCGGCTGCCGGATGCGCCAGTATCCTTATGATCGGATAATTGCGCGCATAATCTCTCAGTCGCTCCAAAGGGACGCCGCTGGGAACGTACGCCGGACTGGCATTGCCTATCATTTCCCTTACTTCAGCCTCTCCCAGTCCGAAGTCCTCTTTCAACGTCAACGCAAAATGTCGTCGCGTCGCATTGTCCGAACGATTGAAAATCTGTTCAGCCTTTAACTCTTCAGGAAAAACCGGCTTCAAACCGACAGGACCGAATTGCTCGTTCAGCGCAGCTACCCGCCGTTTTACCAACCCGGAACCGCGCCCCTCAGACAAAACCTTCTTCGTCTCTCTCCGAAATTCTCCCAGGCTTAACAGCGCCTCGGAAAAGTATATTAAATAATGCAGCGAACCCGTAAAAAATGTCTCACGAAAACAAACCGTTATCTCCAGACCGGGTACTGTCTCTATATCACTCCCGCGACCGGCTTCCAGGAATTCATCTAAACCCGCCATAGTATCGTGATCCGTTAATCCTATCGCCCTTAATCCCAGCCGCTTCGCTCTCTCCACCAGCTCTCGCGGACTGTCCTCACCGTCTGAATACGTTGAATGATTATGTAAATCTGCTTCATACTTCATAATGCCCGAAGGATAGCGCTTTTCCAGCCCCTGTCAATTATATTTTCTGAAGATGATCTAATAGCAGGAGTTTTGTTAACAATTACAAAAATTCATAATTTCTGTGGATAGACTGTGGAAAAGTCACTCAAAATTGATGAATAAAGAAAAAAATGCCGAAATCCATAAGTTCGATAAAATCATTTGATTTCAATACCATAAAGCTTTTCTTGAAGTATTTGTTGAAGGAATTCCGGTATGTGTAAAACCTGTGGATAAAATCAGAGTTTCAGAGGACTGAATCGGAGATGATCGGCGGATACGCATTTGAATTCAATGCCGTTGACATTTCCTTCTACGGCATCGTTAAGAGATTGTCCGTGCAGATGTCCGTAAATGAGTATATCGGGCATTTCGTGGAAGAGAGTATCGAGAAAAAGAGACGGAGCGTTGAGAGATTCGAAGGGCGGAAAATGCATACAGGCGATGATTCTTTTGCATTTAATACTGGAATTGCGCAGATTCTGGAAAGAAGCTTTAAGTCTTTCGGCTTCTCTATGGTAAATTTTTTCATCGGTTTCTTTTTTCCAGTAAGGAGAAGAGGGACAGAGCCATCCCCTGGCTCCAACGATTGCAGAGTTTTCAATAATATAACTGTTACGATGTAGAATCGACATGGAATCGGGCAATCGTTTTTTCATTTTTTTCAGAGTATCCCACCAGTAGTCGTGATTTCCTTTAATGAGTATTTTTTTTCCTGGTAGAGAATGAATCCAGCCGATATCAGATTTAGCCTGATTCCAATTTTTTCCCCAGGAAATATCACCGGGAATAATGACTGAATCGTGGGAAGCGATGTTTTTCTTCCAGGCTTTAAGGATTTTATTGGAATGATCTGTCCAGGCAGGGCCGAATTTATCCATGGGTTTGTCGGCCTCGAAAGAAAGGTGAAGGTCTGAAATGGCCCAGATGGTCATAACGGCAGTCCTGACGGAAGAGGTGAAAATCGAAAAACAAGAAAAGACAATTTATTTCGGCAAAAAATTAATCGCATCATTTTTTCCCGCGGACAATTGTTCCAAAAAGATTTGCGGCAGTCAACCTGAAAGTGTGTTGGAAGAAAGCGGAGGTGAGGGGATAAAAAGTTTTTAGACAAGTCTTGACAGGAAGAAAAGCAAAGTCATATACTCGCTCCGCTTCCATAGCGGATGAGGATGGAGAAATGGGGAAGTTATTTCTGAAATATAGAAGAGAAAAAAAATTACTCAGGGGGCATCTCTGGATATACAGCGGAGAAGTAGAACGGACGGAGGATTGCGTTGCGGGAGAGCCTGCGGACGTATACACAGCCAAAAAGAATTTCATAGGGCGGGGGTTTTACAACGACTCATCAAAGATAGTCTGCCGGCTTTTGACGACCGAGGAAGTTCCTCTGGATCGGAAATTTTTTGCATCGCGAATAATGGAAGCTTTGAGTTACAGGCAGCGTCTTTATCCTCGATCTGACACTTACCGGCTGGTGAATTCCGAAGGCGATTTTCTGCCTGGTCTGATCATCGACAAATACAGCGATGTTCTTGTAATTCAGACTTTAACGCTCGGTATGGAAAATCACAAAGAAGAGATAGCCGACATATTGCATGAGATATTGAATCCCACGGCGATAGTGGAGAGAAACGACGTCAACGTACGTCATCACGAAAACCTGGAGCCGATGAAGTCCGTGCTTCGGGGAATATTGCCCGGAGACAAGATAGAGATAGAGTTGAAGGGGATAAAGTATTACATAGACGTAATGAACGGACAAAAAACGGGATTCTTTCTGGACCAGGTTGAAAATGCTTTAAAAATAAGGAAATACGTCAAGGATTTGAATGTGCTGGATTGTTTCTGTCACACAGGACAATTCGCTTTCAATTCCTTGAAAGGCGGAGCGCGTTCGGTTATGGCGATCGACATGTCGAATTCTGCCGTAGAGCTGGCGGAAGAAAACGCTGAGTTAAACGGCTGCAAGGATCAGATTGAATGGGGAGTGGCGAATGTTTTCGATACTTTGCGTTCATTTGAAAAGCACGGCGTGAAGTTCGACTTCATCATACTTGATCCTCCGTCGTTTTCGAAAAGCCGTGCAGCCGTGGAAAACGCCAAAAAGGGATACAATGAAATCAATCTCAGGGCGATGAAAATAATCAAACCCGGCGGTTTTCTGGTAACCTCGACCTGTTCATATCACGTAACGGAAGAGCTGTTCAAAAACATACTGGACGGCGCTTCCCGAGATGCCAGGAAGAGGTTGAGATTGATAGAAATGCTGTCGCAGTCGAGAGATCATCCTATTCTGCTCGGCGTCCCGGAGACTCATTATTTAAATTGCATTATAATGCAGGTTTTCGATCATTAAGCGGCGTGTAAATAAGAAACATTCATTGAGGAATGGAATGTAAAAGGCGACGAAGGTCTGAGCGGAGACCTGCTCTGCGGTTTCGGACATCAAAATCAATCCATGAACAAACAGGCGGCTTATCGAAAAAAGACATTGATCAAAAAAGGTTGTTTTGAAGTTACAATTCGAGAGAATGTCCCATCATTTTGATTCGATTTCGAACCCTATTTCGATCCTGATCCCGATACTCATACCGCCCCCCGAACACTGAAACAAACTGTCAAAGTTTTTGAAAGAAGTGTAACCCCAGTTTGATCAGTCTTCGACAGACTATGGATTCAAGGAGCGCTTTTCATCCGGTCGAACGCTATTTTCAGTCCTTTCAGAGTCAGTTGGTCGTCCACGCAGTTGATGAAGCGGGAATCTTTCGTATAAAATCTCGCATATCCTCCTGTGGCAATAATCGATTTCGCTCCTCCCAGGTCCTTGTCCATACGTTCGATTATTCCGTCTATCATGCTCAGATAACCGTAATACAATCCTGACTGTATGCTGCCTACCGTGGTCGTTCCGATGAAAGAATCCGGTTTTTGCATGCTGACCCGCGGCAATTTCGATGCCCTCTGGAAGAGAGCTTCCGACGATATCTGGATGCCGGGGGTTATTATGCCGCCCAGATATTCTCCTTTCTCATTTATACCGCAGAATGTAGTCGCTGTCCCGAAATCCACTATTATGACGGGCTTCTCGTAATGCTTCAAAGCTCCCAGCGCATTCGCTATCCTGTCAGCTCCCACCTCCGACGGATTCTCGTATAAGACCGGCATACCGTAATCATCCCTGGGATCGAGAACTAACGCTTCGATTTTCCAATAGTTCTTCAAGCAGCACAGCAACGCCGGCAGTGACGGAGGCACCACGCATGATACGAGAGCATCGGAAAAACAGTTATTTTTTAAACCTTTCAGGAACAAGAAATTACGAATCCAGACCGCATATTCGTCTGAAGTTCTTATTTTTGAGGTCGTTAATCTCCAATATTCTTTTAACTTATCACCGTCATAAATGCCCATAACGGTATTCGTATTACCTATGTCGACAACCAGCAGCATTTTTCCGCCTTCCTTCAGTGTTTCGGTCATTGATCAAACTTCAATTTCATACGGCAACGGTTATTGATGGTCCCGGTCGCTCCTGCACATGGAAACGGCAACCTGATCGATCATGAAAAAATTTCCAGCATTTCAAATTTCGAATAAGAGTCTGACAGGTCATACATCTTTCGTACACTTTACGCAAAGGATCATAAAAATTTCTTGTTGTGAGCGAGATGCCGATTTGTCGCATCCGTCTGGTCAGTCCCATTTATCCGCGTCATTGATTCAATAAAGCGAAACGGATCATTCCACAAATTCCAGGTCCAGGGATATGTCCGCGGGTTGAATATGTTGAGTGACGGCGCCCATGGAAATATAGTTTACTCCGGGCATTAAATAATTCTGAAGATCACCGGGCGTGATTCCACCCGATATTTCCACTTCAGCGCGTCCGTCAATCATCCTGACGGCCTTTTCGATTTCCCGCGGATTCATATTATCCAGAAGTATTATGTCCGCTCCCGCTTCCAACGCCTCAACCGCTTCATTAAGATTATCCGTTTCAGCTTCTATCTTTAAGGTGTGCGGACACGATTCTCTTACCTTTTTTATCGCCTTACTTATGCTTCCTCCGCATGCTTCCTTATGATTATCCTTTATCAGAATGCCGTCTGAAAGATTATACCGGTGGTTCTTGATGCCGCCCAGATGAACAGCGTATTTCTCCAGCAACCTCCAGCCGGGCAGAGTTTTTCTTGTATCCAGGATTTTTACGCCGGTCCCGCGTACGGCATCGGAAATTTCCCGGGCCCTTTTCGCCAAACCGCACAGCGGTTGAATAAAATTCAAAATGACCCTTTCGGCGGAAAGCATTGCTCGAACAGGACCCCGTATCTTTCCCACGGTTGCGCCGGAACTCACGGAGATGCCGTCGTGCAAGGATGTTTCAAAAAGCAATTCAGCGCTGTATTTTCCTATTATCAAAGGAATCAAAGGCAATCCGGCGACCACCAGCTCCTCCTTTGACCTTAACGTCCCTTCTCCTCTTAATTCCAGATCAACAGTCAACCGGGTCGTTATGTCGCCTGTCCCTATGTCTTCTTCCACTGCCAGATCAACCAATTTCAATATCAGCGGATGATTGAAAAAAACATCATCTTTTCCGGCGTGCATAATATGTCGTCTCCTCAACCTGACCGTTTGAACTCACGAATATCGTTGTCAACGGTCTCCCTTGCAATCCCATTCAGGCGGTTCGGTCTATCGATGTAATTCATTGCGGATGCTTGTTTTTCACTTCAAATAAAACTTGACTATTTCGTTCATCTTATATTCCAGCATCTTATGCAGACGCTTATCCAACAACTCCATTATCTTCCGCTCCAATCGCAGCACATCTTCATTCGATAGTTCCAGCCCTGATGCCCCGGAAGATACCGAGGACCGTTCCCTACCGGCCGTCGCTTCGACGTTTTCCGTTAATCTCTGTAACTGCGATTCCCATGAGGATAACTTTTCATTAAACGAATCGAACCGTTCGCCATGCTCCGCTATTCTCAACGCTATTGTTTCCATAGCATCGTTCAATTCATCGAACTTTTTAAAACTCTGGTCCCATTGAACCAGTTTATTCAGAATTGTATTGAATATCTCATAATTCTCCGCTATTTTTGCTTCTAAATCCCCGATTTTTTTAAATGCATCTTCGAGGCTGCCGGTGAGCCTATCCCAATGGGCGACGCTGACAGATGTTTTGAAAAGTTCGGAAGCAAAACGATTCAAGCGCAGTCCGAAAGTCGCATCGGTCGGCACTTTTTCAATCAACTTTTTTAATTCATTTTTAAATTCCCTGAAAAAAGCCGTTAATTCATCGTGGCTGCTCTGTTGATGCCTCTTCAGGTCCTCAACCATCTCCGAAGAAGATGAATTATCCCCCTGTTTCAACTCAGCAGTGCCCTGACTGACGGCAATAGCCTCTTTTATTTTTTCGTCAAAAGACTGAATTAAATCGCTCTGAAATTTCCCGATCTCTTCCCTGAATTTTCTGATCTGTTTTTTCGATTGAGCATCGAGCGCCAATGCTAAGTTATCAGCAGAAACGTCCTCCCCGGCTTCATCATATTCCGCGGAATCTTCGGAAATTTCGGAACGGAGTATGCGGGAATTAATATATGCTTCGATCTTGGACAGCAACTCTTTGTTGTCCAGAGGTTTCAAAAGGAAATCATCCACCTTCCAGGTGCCGATCATCTCGATCGTCACGTCCTGGTTTATGCTTGCCAGAAGCACGATATAGGGACGATAAGACTGACCTATATCCCTGATAAGCCCCACGGTTTTTCCGGGAGGCATATCAAAAAAGTCCATTTCGATGAGAATAATATCCGGTTTTTCATTTTTAAGTCTCTTAAAGAAGTCTTCGGAATCTTCAGCAATGGATACGCCGTACCTTTCTTCAGGAAACGTATGTCGTATAACCTTTTGAATGGTAACGCTGTAATCCGCCAGAAGGATTCTAAAAATCATCGCTTTTCCCTCTTCAGTTTAAATTACGAAAACCGGTCCGCCTCTCAATCCAAAACAGCGCTGAAACTCATTATATCGTTTCAGGAAAATCAGGTCGTACCATTACCTAATCATTAACGAGGAGAACCTACGGCGAATATTCGAACAAACCGGATTCTCCCGGCATGGAAATCGATCAGGAGTCACTCGGCTGCAACTCTTCAAGCCGGTTTTCAATAACCGATTTTAACGACTCATCATCAACGGCTACAAGCGCCTTCTGATAATATTCCTCGGCCTTATCCACCTTTTCCGCCAGCTCGGCCAAACGTCCCATGTCATAATAGAGTCTGTCGGCAGGATAATATTTCGGGGGTAAAGCCAGAAGCCTTTCCAAAGCGTTGAGAGCCTGAACGAACTGTTCCTGTGCTTCGTAAGAATAGGCCAAACCTATGTAAGCGGCATCGATGAATTCATCTTCGCTGTAATCTTCTATGAACTGGTTGTAAGCTTCGATCGCCTTCTGAAGTTCATTCATATGAAAATAACAGTTGGCGAGCATTTGCAGCGAGCGGGGAGCATATTGAGTCCTTGAATACTCTTCAACCACTTTTTGAAACATCTCCGACGCTTCTTCAAAGTTTTTACGGTATGCGGCATCCTCCGCCTCGGACGGGTCCGCCGAAAGCGCCTTTTTGTAACTGCTCATCCCCTGCAGATGATTGTTGTAGGCCTTAACAGACACGCTTTTCATCGAATACGCGACCAAGATGACTATCAACGCTACGGCCAACGCTCCCACCGTTATATAGTAAATCTTGTCTTTGTGTTCCTTGACGTTCTCTATCAATCGTCCGACGAACAGCGCGAACTCGTCCTGCTTCATTTCCTTCTTTGTTATTTTCGGTAATTTTCTTCCTTTTTGAACCATAAGCATCTTCCTCCCGTATTCAGCTCACGACATGAGTATTCGATCCGCAAAACGGACCTTCCAGAGAATATCAGCAGTTTTCAAACCGGTCAAGCGCAGAGGGTATTTTTGATTATGAAAAATTCGCCGTTTCAAATACTGACCGGAACATCTCAACATTCCCCTGATCATGACATTGACGGTGAGGCAATCCCCTGTCACGCCGAATATGGCATGGGCTATGATGAAAATCGTTCGCCGGATCCTTCAATTAATTTATGCGTATTCCTGGAAACGCCTTTCCCATTATTTTCATCAATCCTGTAATTAAAACAGCCTGATATAGCCGAACTCATTGTAACCGTTGCCGTCGCATTGAATTCCGACGGTGTTTTGAACCGTCGCGATTCCCTGCAACCGGATGGTCTTGGAGCCGTCTACGCTCACTCTCCATAAACCGCTGCACATCATATTGACCAATCCGTGTGAAGTCCCTCCCTGTATCTCGATAAGCATACGCATTGAATTTGCTACGACCTGACTGTCGGTAACGTTATAGAGCCTGACTGCAGCAAAACCGTTGGCCGAACCTTGATGGATGGCGCGAAAAGTCCCGTAAACCAGATAATCGCCTGCGGTCGGCAGATCGACTTTATAGTTCGTCGCATCAACATCGGCCCAATTGAATCCGAAAAGTGTCGCTCCGGAAGTTTTAACGATTGATGTCGACTGGTTGTGGACGCGTCTGGTTGCAGAGTCCGTAACGTAGGCAATTTCGCCGTTTACTTTTAACCGGAAATTTCCAGGAACGGTCGTTCCTATGCCTACATCGGAATCTGCGGTAAGGGCCAGGGCTATGCCGCCCCGGGCGCTGTAGAAGCCGAATGGAGAATCTCCGGTTGTTCCTGTTCCGGCGCCGGGCCCGATAACCCAGTTCAGCGAACCCTCGTTGAAAAACCCGATAGATGTTTCCGAGCCTGAATCGGATGTCTGCAGACTGTTGCGAATTTGAATCTGCCCGTTCCCGTAATCGTTGGAGGAGATGTAGAGTTTTCCTCCAGCTATTTCAAGTTTCGATGCCGGACCGAAGGTCCCGATGCCCAAGTTGCCGGAAGCATCGTTATAATATACTGCTGCGCCTGCAGACGAACCGTCGTCGTTATATATCAATTGCCTGTCTGAACCTCCGACCGGCCCCGCAGGACCAGTTTGCCCCTGGGGCCCTGAAGGTCCCCGGTCGCCTGACGGCCCCTGGGGTCCTGTCGGTCCGGCGCCGGCTGCCGTCCACTGAGTTCCTGTGCCTGTACTGGACAAAACCTGGCCTGCTGAGCCGGCGCTCTCGCTGGAATCATGATACGCGCCTGTGACGTATAAATCGCCGTTCAACTGAAGCTTATGACCGGGATCGTCCGTTCCCACGCCTACCTTTCCGTCGTTCATTAATGCCATGACCACGCCGGACTGAGAACACAGGAAACCGAACGGCGAATCGCCCTTGGCTCCCGTTCCCGCGCCAGGTCCTATGACCCAATTCATCGCTTCCTGGTTGTAGAATCCAATGGATGTTTCCGATCCTGCGTCGGAAGTCGAAAGACTGCTGTGTATCTGTATTTGACCGTTCATGTAATCCGTGGAAGACAGGCGGAGTTTGCCGCCGGCGATTTCCAGCCTGGATGCGGGTTCGGATGTTCCGATCCCCATGTAGTCTGATGATTCGTCATAGTATGCTATTGATCCGGCTGCTGAACCGTTGTCGTTGTAAATGAGTTGCTTGTTCGAACCGCCGACAGGACCGGTTGGACCGATCGGACCTTGTGGACCGGTGGCTCCTGCTTCGCCTTGAGGACCCGTGGCTCCTGCTTCGCCTTGAGGACCCGTGGCTCCTGTTTCGCCATGAGGACCCGTGGCTCCTGTTTCGCCATGAGGACCGGTTATGCCCGTCGATCCCTGCGGCCCGGCGGCTCCGGTTGCGCCCTGTGGACCGGTTATGCCTGTCGATCCTTGAGGGCCAGCGGCTCCTGTTGCGCCCTGTGGTCCTGTTAAGCCCGTCGATCCCTGCGGCCCGGCGGCTCCGGTTGCGCCCTGTGGACCGGTTATGCCTGTCGATCCTTGAGGGCCTGCGGCTCCTGTTGCGCCCTGTGGTCCTGTTAAGCCTGTCGATCCTTGGGGGCCCGCGGCTCCGGTTGCGCCCTGTGGACCGGTTATGCCTGTCGATCCTTGGGGACCCGCGGCTCCGGTTGCGCCCTGTGGACCGGTTAAGCCCGTCGATCCTTGAGGGCCCGCGGCTCCTGTTGCGCCCTGTGGACCGGTTATGCCTGTCGATCCCTGCGGCCCAGCGGCTCCGGTTGCGCCCTGTGGACCGGTTAGGCCTGTCGATCCTTGGGGGCCTGCGGCTCCTGTTGCGCCCTGGGGACCGGTTAGGCCTGTCGATCCTTGAGGGCCCGCGGCTCCGGTTGCGCCCTGTGGACCGGTTAGGCCTGTCGATCCTTGGGGGCCCGCGGCTCCGGTTGCGCCCTGAGGACCGGTTAGGCCTGTCGATCCTTGGGGGCCCGCGGCTCCGGTTGCGCCCTGAGGACCGGTTAGGCCTGTCGATCCTTGGGGACCCGCGGCTCCGGTTGCGCCCTGAGGACCGGTTAGGCCTGTCGATCCCTGTGGACCTGTGGCTCCTGTTGCGCCCTGGGGACCGGTTAGGCCTGTCGATCCTTGGGGACCCGCAGCTCCTGTTGCGCCTTGTGGACCGGTTAGGCCTGTCGATCCTTGAGGGCCTGCGGCTCCGGTTTCGCCCTGAGGACCGGTTAAGCCCGTCGATCCCTGGGGACCCACGGCTCCTGTTGCGCCTTGTGGACCGGTTAAGCCTGTCGATCCTTGGGGGCCAGCAGGTCCGGTTTCGCCTTGAGGGCCTGTCGGTCCTTCGACTCCCTGTGGTCCTTCCGGTCCGGTGTCGCCCGCCGGACCACTCGGCCCCGTCAATCCGGTCGGATTCCCCACCCATTGACCCGCCGCATCTATCACCTGTCCATATCCCGTAATCGCGATACTTCGCGGATTAACATCCTGATCATAAACATCTTCCGCATTTTCTGACCTGAATGCCTGACCGACGCTCGTAAATCGCTGCCTCGGTTCCAAAACCCCTCCGTCGATTTCAACCTCCAACCAGTATACCCCGTCAAAGTCCGTACCGAATAAATCGGGATCAATAGCCGTAAACTCCCCCATTATTACGTGGAATACTCCATTTTCCACGGATACGGCTGTATGATTTTCCGTCCACAGTGCCGTACCTCCCGTCGCTGCATCATACATGCTGAAAACGAAATTATGAGTCCCGGTCAACGGGTCTCCCTGGTCGTCCGTTAAATATCCCTGATAATTGATTTCATATGGTATGGAACCTGTTGCTGTGCTGATACCGGCTGTCCACATCATAATCAATATTGCCGATTGGATGATTTTTCTGGACTTCATCATGCGATTATTCCTCCTCCCTTTGTTTCCCCTTTTCCGGCGATCAAGATGCCTTTTCTTGTGAGTCTTCGACAAACCTCTTTTTTTTGCGGATCAAGAGAAAAACAGTTGTCCTGAGCTTACGGACGAAAGCGAATCAAACAGGTCAGATCACTTGACAAAGGCACTCTAACCCATTGAATTAATTTGATTTATTTAAAGAACAACTCGGCATGAAAGTTGTGCAGTTTTTAGCCCCCCCCTATATCCCCCCGCAAGCGGGGGGACTGTTTGTTTCATTAAAACTTTTTGATCGCTCACTGAGTTTTCGCAGATCATTTCGCATTTTTTTATCAAAGCAATGTCAAGGTCAGGAGTTCAGCAAGTCATCTTTTCAATGAATTCGTCGGTGCATTTAAACCCGTACCGGTCGATTTTGAGAATTGATCAAGAGTTGAAAGAAAATTGCAAAAATGAGTATTCTCAGGAACTTTATTCTGCTGCAGGCATTTTGTCAAATCAAATTTTCAACATTTGTTACGTTTAAATTTCGGGCATTGATGAAAAATGGGACTTTTGAGGTCACATTTCTTTCGAATATCCCATCATTTTGAACCGATTTCGATTTCGACACCGATTGCGACCCCGATTATCGAAAAAAAGTGTCAACTGTTTTGAAGAAAGTGTTACCCCGGTTCGATCAGTCCCAAATTTCGGAAATGATCATAGCGGGGATAAACTTTTTCATAAGAGGCCTGAATGATAGAATCCTCTATTTTTTCATCGAGGTCCGTTCGTTTCGTTGTCTGCATCGTTATCGGGGGTCACAACAAAATAACTACGAGGAGAGATGTGTAGTCCTGATCATATTTTCAAAACTTCTCAGCGCCTGAATTTCATAAGCGGGAAGTAAACCATCAAGAGGACGAGCCAGCCCAGATGGTGAAAAGGAACTTCATGATATTCCGTGGATATGGTTACGGAATAATCGGAGCCGCTGTTGTTATCCCAGGCGACGTTTTTCAGGCCGTCTCCAGCTCGAATAGCCAGCTTAATCGTGGTTCCGACATCGAACGGTCCGATCCTGCAGGAAAAATGGTCATCGCCGTTGAAATCAGAGGCGAAGAACTGATAGATGTCGCCCCAGTCATTATCAGTCCATCTGATTTCCACGGGGAAGAGAATGGTCGACTCGTCGGTAACGTGCGTATCCACGCAAACGAATCCGCCTTCTTCGTAGACATTCGTCCCTGTAATTTCGGGAGGAAGCCCCTCCTCCTGCGGCATGGAAGAGGGAAGATGGGGGGATTGAGGGGAGAATCCCTGTTCATTAGCCGGATTAAAGGGCGATTCAATTATTTGAAGGGGCTGAGGCGCATCGTTGACGAAAACCTGCCATCCTCCTGATACGTTCATCACATCGACTTTCAGTTGAACGTTGTTCTGCAGGACTGCTTCTATCCGGGCGGCTTCGTTCGGATCGGTATGAACCGTAAACCGAACGATATAATCGTTCTCCAGGTTTTCAGAATTCAAAATAATCCGGGTGTCGTTTCCGTCAAAAATATATTGGGCATCCACGGTTGAATCTTTGACCCGGAAGCGAAACGAGACGTCTCCCAGCTCTTCCGGCATCGCCGGCTCCATTTCAATGATATTGTTGACGGCATCGACTTTTAATCCCGCATAAGACTGGTAAAACACCCTGATGTATTCTGCCAGGCTCCAGGCTTGAGAGACCGTGCCTGCTTCCACTTCTTCACCGTCCCACAAGCCCCCGTGCATAATTTCACAGAGGGAGCCCAGGCAACCATCATTTAGAATATGATCGGTCATTGTTTGGGTCAGGCTATAGGCGGCATTCAGTTCGCCGAATTTCGTCAGTGCGGAAATGACGGGTCCGGACAACCAGACCCAGACGTCGCCGTTGTGATAGGCCAGATCGCGGTGGAACAGTATGCAGTAGTAGGCGTAGGGAAAAAAATAGGGATCGTCTTCATTCAGAGAACCGATGCCGTGGTCCCATAGCAGGTTATCTCTGACTGTATTCGTAACCCTTAACTGCTTGTTTTCCGTCAGCAGCGGCGACCATGGAACAGTAACGGCAAATGTCTGATTAGGTCTGATGCGGGGATCGCCGATGTCGTTCGAATCGAGATGATCGAACAGACAGCCGGCATCGGGATTCCAGTATCGGGCATTGAAGTTGTTCTTGAGAGTTTCGGCCAGTTCGGAGTAAGCATCATGATGACCCTGATCTCCGATTATTTCAGCCAGGGCCGCTCCGGAAAGTAATTCCGTATACCAGAGAGCCTGAATCTCAACGCTTCTTTCGCCCCGCGGCGAGCATGGAATGGACAGATCATCGCCTGTGAACCATTGTTGAGCATCCATCCAGGTTTCTTCTTCGTCGTGCAGCGAAAATTTATGCTCATCCGTCCTTTTGATGAGTTCCCCTTCGACAGCGTTAATCACCGTATCAAAATTATCGAAGGCGAACTGCACATCGCCGGAATAAAGCACATACTCATAAAACTCCCTTATGAACCAGGGAGTTCCGTCCGCCGTATTGTAGAAGGGCTCCGTACCCGGAACGACCAGGTTGGGCACCCTGCCGTAAGTCTCGCTGCCCGGGTCCGTATCCTGCAACGCTATCATTGTCTCCAGTATTTGCCTGGCTTCGTCGAATTTCCCCGTGCACAGGACCGCGCCGGGAAAAGATATAAAGGTGTCGCGTCCCCAGTAATTGTTGAACCAGTGCAATCCCGCGAAAATGCCTACGCCCGTCTGGTCCATGATCAGAGAATCCATCGAAATCATCGCCCATTTCATCGCTTTGTCGAATACCGTATTCTCCGTACTGAAGGAACTATCAATCAGCATATTTTCAAGTCTCTGCCTCTTCCCCGCCTTCAGAAAAGTCAGGTTAGCCAGCACGGTCTGCGCATTGTTCAATGCCGACGGCTTGTCCGCACCGTAAGAAAAAACAAAAGTTACATAACCCTTGTCTATATTCAGACTCAAGTCTCCCCCCCTATATGATTCCCCTCCGTCAAAATCGCATCGCGCCTCGTCCGTGGGATACTCTTTAGCCGTATAAAAATCATCCGTGTAATCATTATAAGTCATCGGCAAACTGCACTTCACTCCCAGATAACCAGGCGCTCTCCCGTCCGTTACCCTGACATACAGAATCTCGTTCGCTGCATCCCATTCGCTCTGATAATTGCGATTTCCAGAAGAACCTCCCTTCCATCCGAAATTGAATTCAGGATACAGGGTCAGCGAACCGGAATAGGAGACGAAATAAGTTACAGCTAAAACAGGAAAATTGTCAGGCAGAAATATCTCTTCCCGGGCCTCGGCAATGCTGAATGTCCTGACTAAACGCTGGGGATAAATAACAGCCCCAGATACATTATTATCGTCGAGCGTTTCGCCTGATCCGCCATATTCATCCAGACGAAGCCAGAAATTTTCCAAGTATTTATGATCGTTGTTGACTAAGCCCTGGTATTTCGATCTGCTTAATTTATTCGTTTCTCCGGTATAAGACATGGCTTTCTTGTTCGTAAAAGCAAATTCATAACTTGTGGAAGCATCGACGATGATTTCCATGTCGTCCAGAGGCGAATCGGTCTTGCCGGCATCAGCGTCATCCGTTGCCGATACGCCCTTATTCATTGTCACTGGGGCGGATAACGACGTATTTGCTGTGGAAATCGCTGCAGTTAACAGTATGATGAACAAAATTTTTTTCATGAAAGTTGTCTCCCCCGTTGTTCTTTCAAATATCTGCGTGATATCGAAACCATAATGAAAAATCCTGCTGCAACCAGCAGGATAACTTTCCCTGATTTTTGCACCGCGGGTATTGCCGGTTCAACGATCGTCACTCTAACCGCATTATGCGCCGTATCCGTTTCGAATAATGCCTTCTGACCGGGATGGGCAACGGCAAACTGGAACGGATCGATTTCCTCAGAATAGGATCGGTCATACTTCCCATTCGCCGAGTAACCGACGACGGCAGTGGGATTGCCGGAACCCCAGGCCAGAAATTGATATTCTCCTGGAATATTGATGCTGATCAGGCGTGAGAATATTGCATCGCCCGCTTCCCTGTCGCCGTGGCCGCCATCAGGTCCGTCGTCGAACATCTGAGTAAGCGGATCATCTACGGTCCAGTCATTGCTGCCCGCTTCACTCTGCCAGTCGCCCACCGCATACAATGAATCCCAGCAAATGTCGCCGTCATCGTAGAGTCTCATGGACGCAGGCAGGAAATCGTCCGCATGACTTCCCGTATCCAGTCTGAATTTTACTGTCTGATAGCTTTCTGATGTGCAGCATACTGACATGCAATAACCGCAGTCAGGATACTTTTCGCTGCCGTCATAATTCTGAGCGTAATAGGATAAAGGATATGCGTAATACCTCACGATTTCAGCGCTGTAAATGCCGTCAAAAGCATATTCGTCGCCGTGAGAGCCGTCATCGTACATTTCCAGCATGCCTTCACCATACAGGTACCAATCAGCCGGTTGAGTCGGGGTAGAGCTCGGCGTAAAAGAATAAACGGGCGTGGGACTTGCCGTCGGAGTTGTGGTGGCGATTATCTCCAGGGCAAAATCCGGATCCCCGGCAAAACGCATACAATCAGCCGTCCCCGCACAAACGGGATAATCCGCCATAGCCTGATCGAATGCTGCGCTGACCGTGTACCCCTGCGCCATATAGGAAAACAAAGCATTTTGCCACACAACGGAATAATCCCAGCATGAATCACACTCCTGGCGGCTCATACCGCAATATCCCACCGTGGAGCAATCTTCATTCGAGCCTTGCCTGAAAGCGTGCGACAGAGTTCCGCTCCCCGTGCTGCACATGCCGTCGCAACTGGCTATAAATGTAAACGGCATCTTCCGGTGACCGGCTATCCACGTTTCAATATCAGAGGCATAGGTCCACTGTATGTTTCCGCCGGAACATCCGCCGCCGTAATAATAGCTGCCTCCGTGACCGATCTCGTAAAACAAAGATACTTCGTCATCCTGAATATAACTGCTTATAACCGTTTTTGTCGGCCACTGCTCGGTATCGGTCGGATACCCCATATTCTCAAACCAGTAATCGGCGGAATAATACCACGATGTCCACGATGTGGAACAGGGATTATAATATATCGGCCCTGAAGACGAAAAACCGTTGTCCGGAGGCGGGATTCCCTTCCCTAAAAAATCGCCCGTCGATGCATCTATCACAATTATTTCCGTTCCGCATTCTGCACTCCCTCTCCTTATTATCCAGCAGGGATTAGTCGGCGCCGGATCAATCCGATATACGTCGGAATCCGGAGAAATATACATTAACCGGGCTCGTAAACAATCGCCTCCGGCAATCCGCTCAGCTTCCTGTTCATCTATATTCACAAAGCGCTCCGCATAACTCTCCGGCAAATCATCCCGATGTCTGACCGTCTCCTTGACCAAACTTCGAGTTTCAGCATCAAACTGATAGTTGATGTAGTCCTTCTCAACGATAACATCGCCTATTCGCCTTTGCTGAAAAAGGACGATCCTCTCTCCTATTTCATAAACCTCAAAATCCACCCGTTGACATCCGACCTGCTGAAATAAATCGTCATATCGTCCGCAAAATGCCGTTTCTTCGCCTGTAATTGAGACAAGAATTAAAAGCGCTCCGATCAGAAATATTTTTTCTTTCATCTAATCAGCCTTCTCCCTTTCATTGACCCAAGGACCGTCTCTTTATACATTCTGATAAGTTCGAGTCTGCGTTTCTAAGTTCATTAATCAACGTCTTCCCCAAAAATGGTTATATTGATAAAGAGTCAGCATGTCAAAACAGAGGATTGGAAAATTGGAAGGTTGGATGGAGGGAAGAATGGAAGAGTTGCTGTTTCTGAAGCGTTCTGATGTGAATGTTACTGGACGCCGCAGTTCTTTTTTTTCATCCGCGAAATCACGCGAAGTTACGCGAAAAGAGAGGATGCGATGTTTATATTTTTTGATGCCGTTGAGATTGACGGTAATGACGACTTGTAATGAACATATTTTTGCAGAAATCTCCCGGTAAGCGCTTGTTTCGATTTCGATACCGACCCCGATTACCGACAAAACTGCCCTTGAAGAAAAAAACAGCGCCTGTTTTATAAGTAAAAACGTACTGCAAACGATTGCCTGTCTGAGGAATTCCCCGGTTGAAGGAATCAGTGATTTCTTTTGATTCTTTGGAGTAAGAGCAATCCCAGCGCCGCAGTTATTATGAAGCATCCGGCGGAAGTCGTTGCGGGAACAGGAGCCGCTGTCGGACTTTCGGTCTGCGTCGGAGTTAATGTTATCGTGGGCGTCGCGCTGGGCGTTGAGGAGCTTGTGGGTGAGGACGTGGGCGTTAATGTGGGGGAGGCTGTGGGTGTGAGGGTCGGCGTTACCGTGGACGAGGCCGTTGGGGTTTCGGTAGGGACCATTGTCGACGTTAGCGTAGGAGAGTGAGTCGGTGAAAACGTCGGCGAGTCGGTGGGCGTGAGCGTTGGAGAAGCTGTAGACGTTCTGGTGGCAGTAATGGTAAATGTGGGCGTGGGTTGAAGGTGTTCCAGGTCGTAACGGTAAAACTTGCCGTCCATATTCTGACTGCTGTTGATCAGATAGAGGTCTTCTCCGTCTGTTGCGAAAAATTCCGTAACGTAAATATCGCTGGGTATTACCGGCAGATCATCGTACCACGCGTCGGATTCTATGTCGTAAGCCCAGAAATCGTTCGTTTGACCTGATCTGACCCAAAACAGATAATTTTCCAGGTGCAGTCCCGCCTGATAGGTCGAAGTCCCTGGCGTTGAAGCCAGGCCCGTCCAACTGTTGCCGCTGATGCTGTAACGGTAAAACGATGAACTCGTACCGCCCAGCGTTACATAAATATTATCGCCCCCATCGTAAGCCATTGATCCGTGCGTGCAGTTACCCGGCACGGAAGCCCGCGTCGTCCAGGAATTCCCGGCGATTGAATACCGGTAAAAAGTGTCCCCGCTCGATTTTATGCAATAAATATGTCCCTGCGCTATTACTGCCCCATTGTGCCGGCAATCGTACGGGGGACCTGCAAGCGTCGTCCAGCTATCGCCGCTTATGTCGTAGCGGTTGAGATGATTACCGTTGTAATAACCTATCGCGTAAATATAATTCCCGCCTTCATACAGCACGTTGCCTCCGTGAAGTCCATGCGGCGAAGAAGTTAAAGTCGTCCAGGTTCCGGAAGAAATATCGTAACGGGCGAATCCTTTACCTCCTGAATTGTTTCCCTGGGCCATATAAATCGAATTTTCAGAAGCAACATATGCCAACCCCTGATCATCGTAAGGATGCAGGGGCGGTACAGCATCTATTTGAAACCATTCCCCGTAAATATCATATAGCTCAGCGTTCACGGATGGGATTAAAACAATCCCGGCCGCTGATATCATCAGTAAAAACCCGTACAAAAAAAACAAATGCTTCATAGCAGTCATCTCCCTTATCGATTATTATTACTGATAAATTCCGTCCATGCAAATTGCCTGAACTGATCAGACGCAAGCTGCAAACCGTCGCCGGTTCCGAAGGATATTAAAGAGGAGCGATCAGTCAGCCGTCAAGAAAGCTGTCCGCGAAAATTAGCGAATTCATCGCGACGGTAAATCGGCTTCGGGGTCGGTATCGGGATTGAAAGGAGCGAAATGGGCGCTGGTCATGAAAAGCCCGGCGTCTGTCGTGCAGACATTTAATATGCGGGCTGGGCTTACCGGGCTGAAGGGTCGTCGCAACCCGAAAGATCAACTTCTGCGCTGGAGAGTTCTCTGACGCCCCTCCTGTTCGCGTAAATTCGTGTAATTTCGCGGATTGGCCCTACCTCGGAAGCCGCTTGATGATCATCGGGTCCTCATACATAAATATTTCATTGTTATCCGGATCGTCTATCAGACTCATCACCTTCTCGGGCGAACTCTCGATCAGAATCGTCCCGCCGCTCTCGCTTTCAGTCGACTTTCCCTCCAGTTTTTTACTTGCCAGAGCTTCCTGAAAAAAATCCCTGTCCGGCAGCCAGATAATGAGGTCTCCGTCATCGGTTACGGAATACTGAGCAAAAATATACTCTTCCATCATCTCGCCGTCTTCCTCCACTCGTATGTTTATGAAATTATGCTCTTTTCCCTTCGTCACTATCATTTCAGCATGATTGAGCACGAATTTATTTTCCTCCCATTCCATTCCCGCCAGAGCCGCTTTCCCCTTTTCATCAAATTTCAAATACACCACATCCCCCTCCAGAATCCAGGCGCCTTCCAGCTTCTCCTTGTCCACAGGATCGGATACCTCGCTGAGCGGATGCTTCAGGTATACGTTGTAGCACCCGCAGAGCATTACAGCGAAAATCATTACGATGAAGATCATTGAGCAGATTACTTTTTTGGTCATTAAAACTATCCTCCTCATAATCGTGAATTATTTGCCGGCTTTCCGTTTTCTTGCAGGCTGACGGAAAATTCACTTAGTACAATACATGAAGCATTATCAATTGAAAACATAATCATCGCCTCTTTCATAGAAAAAGCAACGCCGCAAAAAATTGTTTTTGAAAATTAGACGCAGCATCCTGCAGCGTTCAGTTAATCTCTATGCAATCCCTTATGCCTTCTTGCCGATACTGACTTACTATTATTCATACGACCGTAACACGCCATCCGGCGCCCCCATTCCAGGGCTGCAGCTATTTCACTCAGCTTTGAATTCCTTCAGTCCTTCTCGGATTTCACGCGATGCGCCTTTTTCCAGAATACATTCCGCGAATTTTCTTCCCAGTTTTCCATTCAAAACGTTTCCGCTGTTTCTGAAATGAGAAAAAACCTCTTCAGCGTAATTTTTTGCCCATAAGTAACTGTAAAAGCCTGCTGCATAATCATAAGCAAATATGTGCAGAAAACGGCTTTCCAAATACGTATCCTCAACGTATGGCGTCAACATGTATTTTTCGTGCAGCTCTTTATAAAGTTCGTGAGCATCCGGGGGTAGACTTTCCCTTAAATTTGTGTTGTGCAGTTTTATGTCATAAATCGATTTGAAAATATCCTCAATCTGGATCATGTTCGAATAAAAGTTCTCGGCTTCGATGATTTTACGGATCAGTTCTTCCGGGATGGGCTTCCCTGTTTTATGATGCTTTCCTATAATCCTCAGAGTTTCAGGAGCATCGAGGAACATAGCCATGAACTGTGACGGAAATTCCACGGCATCGCGTTCGACCGAAGTTCCCGACATGGGATAAAGTTCCGTCCGGCTCAACATATCGTGGAGAGCGTGACCGAATTCATGAAACAGGGTTTTTATCTCTCTGATCGACAGAAGACATTTTTCGCCCTCTTCGGGTTTTGTAAAATTGCATTGAATGGAAGTCTGAGCTATCTTCCCAGAATAACCCCGAACCAGGACCTTTTTCCAGGCTCCCTTCTGTTTTATTCCGGGTCGGGCGAAAAGGTCCAGATACAGATAAGCCTTTTTCGGTTTTTCTGTATCCATAACCTCGAATACGCTGACATCTTCGTTCCAGACGGGGATATCCGTTTTCCGCTTGAATTCGAGGCCGAACAGGAGGCCGGCGATTCTGAACATTCCTTCCAGGCAATCGTTCAACGCAAAATATTGTTTCGCTTCCTGTTCTGAATATTTCAGCTTTTCTATCCTATACCGGGTCAACCAATAGAGTTCATCCCACGGCATTATTCCACGTATATCCCTGCCGGAAACTCCTCGTATGAATGAAAGCAAATCCCGGTATTCCTTCAATGCAGGGCCTTTTGTTTTTTCATACAACTCCTCCAGAAATTTCAAAATTTCTTCAGGAGATTCAGCGATTCTGAATTCCAATCCAGAGTGTGCATAAGAATAATATCCGAGCAAAAACGCCTCCTGTATTCTTAATTCAAGCAGTTCCTGCAGAACAGGCCTGTTATCCGCGTTTTCCCTGACGCTGGTACTGATCAATCCCCTCCAGAATCGCTCCCTCAGATAACCTCTATCAGAATATTGCATGAACGAACAGTATGCTCCGGGTGAGGAGTCGAACAGCCAGGATTTTGATATTTTCGATTCATCCGAACCCGCAATTTTCATTAATCCAGCCCGTTCAGCCCTGAGAAACGCCTGGTTTCGCTCAGACACGGGAATGCCGGAAAGGTCTCTTTCATCCTTTAAAATCAAGACATAAGGTGAATTTTGAATGTTTTTCTGGAATAGCGTCTCCAGTCGAATCATCCGTGATCTCAGATGCAAAAGCCTGTTATATCCAGCATCATTCAAATTCGCTCCTTTTAGCTTCATACTTATTTTTAATTCCTCTGCGTATCGTCGTTTTTCTCCCTTCAAACCGGCGTACTCTTCCGTTTTGAAATATTCCCTCAGCTTTTCATTGTATTTTTCATCCAAGGAAAGACGGACATTGAATTTTAAATGATATGCAGCCACTGCGTCCCTCGCTTCGTAGATTTCCTGGTTCCCGTCGACTCTCATCAGGTGTCTCAAAGGATGCCAAACCCGGTCTATTTTCTCATCAATATCGATCATTGGCTGTATGACGCTTTCGAAAGCCGGCCGGCATTCCGACTGAAAAAGTTTCTCAAGACAAGGCTGTATTTCGGTCAAAACCTTCTTCATGGCCGGTAAAAAATGTTCCGGTTTAATCAAATCGAAACGATAATGAAAATCATCCAATAATAAAGGATTATTCACTATTTGCTCACTCATCGGCTCGCCTCCCTTCAAACCTCCAGAAATCGAAATGCTATGCCATGCAGGACAGAATTGCAAACAGGAGTTATGTCTGCTCACGTGAAGGGTGAATGGGATCGGGGATGGTTTAACTTTCAATAAACGGCAGCAGGGAATGGTTTCATGGGTGCCGGGCAATGCAGAAACATTGTTTTTTGATTGTCTCGTTCTGTTCGGTCATTCAGGCAGAAGGCGTTACGATGATGAGGGCTTACCCGCTCCTTTCCAGCAACGAATATCCCGGATAGTAAGGACTTTTTTGACAAGAGCCGGCTGTCGATTTGCTTCGAGCTTTTTCTTCATTATAATAATAGTGATGAGCCAGGGGAGAAAATCAATGAAATGGATGAAAATGAGACGGTTTTGATTTGCCGTTCTCTTGATTCTTAAGGAGTTATTGTATGAAAGCGTCAATAACAGCGAACAGAGTAACGTCAATATTCGTTTCGTTTCTAGTGAAAATGAAAAGAGACGCAAATGGTATGTTCCGTATGACGTTGCGGGTTTTTATTTTGCTGAGCATTATTTATGGAGTTTCTGTCTATTCATCAGGAAACGAAGTAAAAATGGAGGAATGGATGCAGCATCATCCGTTCGGGGACGCCGGAACGAAGGCATCGGGTGAAGCGCCTGCCGGCAGCAGGACGGTCTATTACATATATGACTGGCACGATCTTCAGGGCATGCAGTCAGACGTTTCGGGCGATTATTATCTGGAGAACGACCTGGATGCCGAGACGCCCGGCTTTGACGATTATCAGAGCGGAACAGGTTTTGATCCGGTAGGGGGTTTTACCGGCACATTCGACGGGCAGGGTCATATCATTGATGGATTATTCATAGATAGGCCGGCGGAAGACAATGTGGGCTTGTTCGGTTCAGTTGATGGCGGAACGATTGAGGAAGTAGGAATGGCCAATGTTTACGTCAGCGGCAAGGATTTTGTCGGCGCTCTGGTAGGTTGGAATCAGGGGGGCGCAGTTTCCCGCTGTTTTTCCACCGGAGAGGTTCACGGAGACGTCTACGGCGCCGGAGGTCTTGTGGGATACAACGGCGACGGTCCCGGAGGAAATATTACAGACTGCTATTCCTGGTCCGACGTCACGACCGTCAGCGAAGGTTACGGCACGACGGGCGGCTTGGTCGGTTTCAATGCGGACTATGGGGGCGAATCCGTCATGACTAATTGTTATGCAACGGGTACCATCGTGGGGACGAATAACCATACGGGCGGACTGGCGGGAGCAAATCACGAAGCATACGGCAATTGTATGATCTATAATTCTTTTGCAACGGGCGACGTCAGCGGATATGGAGAAACAGGAGGACTGGTCGGTAATATCTGGAATGACGGCGGTCAGGTCAACTGCTGGTGGAACAACCATCCCGGGAATCCCGATCACTGTTACTTCGGCGGTGACCTCGGATGCACAGCCGTCAGTAACAATGAAAGTTATTTTTACAATGTGTCCAATACGCCTATGGACGTATGGGACTTCGACAACATCTGGAGCGACCAGAACGACGGCCAGTTCTTCCCCATTCTTAAATGGCAGGAGGTTCCCTCAACACCCACGCCCACAATAACTCCTTCCGATACGCCGACGCTGACGCCGACGAATACGTCCACACAGTCGCCTACGCTCTCCCCTACCTCTACGCCCACAGAATCCCCCACAATGTCCCCGACCTTCTCTCCTACTGAAACTCCCTCTCCAACACCTACCATTACTTTAACACCCACATCAACACCCACTGAAACGCCGACCCTGAGTCCCACGCCTACAGACTCTCCCACATACTCGCCCACTCAGACCCCCACACTCTCTCCCACGATTCCGCCTACGCCCACGCCGACAGAGATACCGCCGGTTCCCGCAACCGGCCTTCTCAGCCTGGGCCTTCTGGCCGGGCTGCTGAGTCTCCTTCTATCATTAAAGACATTGCAGCGACGATGATTCATGCCTCTCTCTTTTTCTGATCAGGTATTCTCAGTGAAAATTAAGCCGAATTCTACCTCCCCTTTCATCAGTCCTAAGATTGCGGCATGTCGGGAAGAAAATTAAGCGTATTGAACAACATCAGGCAAAAGACGAAGCATTCATCCACCCGCTGTCCGCTTGATTACCCTCTGTCTCTTTGTTAGAATTTCAATCCTTCGTGAATGGAGAACCGGAAAGGAAACGAATGTTCAGCTCAAGATCGGACAGTAAAACTAAAAATGCTCCCGGCTGGAGCTGGGGGATCGTCCTGTTTGTCGTGGTTTTTCTTTTTTGTTTTTTCAAGATAAACGAATCCGATGTTTTTATGCACATTCGGAATGGAGAATATATCGTCGAAACGGGGTCCATACCTGTTTATGACGTATTCTCTTTTACCTGCGCCGGCAGACCCTGGGTCAACCATGAATGGCTTTTCGGTTTGGCAGCCTATTTCGTTCACCTGGCAACGGGATATCAGGGCGTTAATTTGATGAAGATGTTTGTGATCAGCCTTTCTTTTCTGATCATGTGGCGCATTGCCGTATTATCCGGGGCCTCCCCTTCCCTGACCGCAGCCATAGGCGCAGCCGCGGCATCGGCAGCCCGGTTTCATTTTTTTGCCAGGCCCCAGATTTTCACCTATCTCTTTACAGCCGTCTTCTTCGGACTGCTCCTCCGCAAAAAGAAGGGAATCGACTATAAATTACTGTGGCTGCCTGTTCTGATGATACCCTGGACCAATATTCATGCGGCCTGCGTAATAGGCCCTGCATTGATAGCTCTGCACCTGGCCGTCGCGTTCGCCGCCTCCCTGGTGCGAGCCGGAAAACTTTCCGATATTGAAAAGAAGGAAAAACAGGGCCTGCTGTTTGAGGGCATTATATTAGCGTCCTGCTTTTTGGCGTCCCTCATCAACCCGAACGGAATTCATGTCTGGACGTATATCGGTCAGGTTACAGGCATTGAGGGTTACACTATTCGCGAATGGAGCGCTGCGGTTTCTTTTTTTCAGACGCCTAAACTTTTCGTTTTTTTAATTCTTGTATCTGCATTGGCCCTGATAACCGTTAAATTTCAAAATGCCTTCGCTATGCTTTACCTTGCGGCTTCAGCATACGGGACAGTCAAATCCATTCGGCACGCAGAATTTCTGGCGCTCATGGCCCTTCCGGGCGCCGGCATATCCCTGGGCCGCGCTCTGAACAATCTTAAAAAATACAGGTCGCTCCTGAAACACTCTCTGCCCTTATTCGCTTCTGTTCTCATTTTATGTATCATTCTCACGGAATATCATACGATATGGGGAGACGACCCCAGGTTGTTCAGGTTCGGGCTCGGCGTCAATACTCAGTTGTTTTCCTATAAAGTTCCCCAATACCTGGAATATTACGACATCGACGGCCGATTTTATAATGACGGGTTTTTGGGCGGTTTCATCATGCAGGAATGGCCGGGCAAACCTGAAGTCTTCCTTGACGGCCGCGCAGACGTCTACCGTAAACTGCATCAACGCCTCATGTCGGAACCTTTCATGCAAATTATGGATGATTACAGTGTTAAATATGCCGTAATCGACAATTCCTGGGGCGATAACCGGTTACGCGATATGTTGCTGATGGACAAGCAGAATTGGGCTCTGACTCTTTACGGCGACTATTACCTTCTTCTACTGCGCCGGATTCCTGAACATGAAAAAGCGATTCGGGAAACCGAGGTTCATTATTACAGATTAAATCTGGATTTTTCCGGCTTCTCTGTTGAAGACCGCAATAGAGCGCTCGCAGAATTCAAAGAGCTGTCAAGATTGCATCCTGATACGGCCTATAATTTTCTGGCAGTAAGTCAACTGAGTATTCTGAACCGTGATTTCGATACGGCACGGACATTTCTGAAAAGAGCGCTCAGGATTGAAAGCTACCGGCCTCTTCCCTACCTGACCCTGGCTCATTATTTTATGGCGCAGAATCAATGGAAAAAAGCGGAAAAAGCTGTCGAGGCCGCTAAACAGCGCAGAGCCGCAGGCGTGTTCCCCAACCTTTTATATGCCGAGACCGGCATGCGCACGGGAGATTACGCTCAGGCGATCAAGGCGCTTAAACGAGTCCTTGAATTGAATCCCCGCATATTGGAAGCCTGGGACATGCTGATTTCCGCTTACCGGTCGAACGGAAATATCCGGGCTGCCATGCGTGCGGAAGAGGAATCGAAACGATATCGTCAGGAAATGGAACAAAATTTTCAGCGAATGGAACAGGAGAAATCGGAGGCATGGCGACAGGCGTTGGCTGCAGCCGAAAACGCCATGAATAATAAAGATATTCCCGGCGCAGAAAAGGCTTTCCTGCACGCTCTGAAAATTAAACCGGAAGAAGAAAGAAGCTGGCTCAACCTGGCGCGCTTCTACGATCTTCAGGGACAAATGGAACAAGCCGTCGATACGCTCAATCAAGGCCTTAAAAACCTCCCCCGGTCAATTCCCCTGAAAACAGCGCTGGGACTGACATTGCTCAAACAGGGTAAAATCGATCAGGCTCAGAAAAACCTTCAGCCTTACCTCGATTCACCGGAAGACCTTCCCGGATTTCCAACACGGGATGAAATAAAAACAATGACGACGCAGGATGAATGATGTTTCAATGAAGCCGCCGCAGAATCTTCGCCAGGCCGCCGGCAGCCTGACGCAGCATTGAGCAAATCGGCCGTTTGCGCACAGAAACACATTAGTCTCCGGCTTTCTTCCTGAACGGCTCCTTCCGCTTATTTTTTCCTTGCGGAATCCGTCTTTCAGCGTTATAGTGCTAAGGATGAAATACTCCTTACCGGATCATGGAAAACGCGGAATCCGAATATGAAACCAAGATATTTTTTTTGTCTCTTTTTATCAGTCGTTCTATTTCATTTCGGTTGCGGGTATGCGCTCGTGGGCCGGGGCGGCTTCTGGCCGGAACATATTCAAACCATGGCCGTACCCGTTTTCAAAAATATGACTTTTCAGCACGGACTGGAAAATATTCTCACCAGCGCGGTAATCGAAAAATTCGAACAGTATGGGCGTGTTGAGATAATTAAATCCGAAGCCAATGCGGATTCGGTGTTAAAGGGAATAATCAAGAATTATCATATTCAGCCTATACTGAACAATGCCGGCAGAGCAGCGGAATACAGAATCGAAATAACCGCTGCGATTATGCTGAGAGACGAAGTCAAAAAGGAAACTTACTGGCGGGATGATTATTTTCATTTCTCCAACCAGTATGAGTTGTCCGAGAATTTAGCATCAAGCATTGAAAACAAGAGAACAGCCTGGGAAGATGCAGGGGAGGATTTTGCGGAATCTATCGTCAGTATTATTCTGGAAGGTTTTTGAAGCATGAAAGGCCGTACCGTAAATATCATCGTGATCGATGATGATGTGAATGTGAGAGACACTTATGAACTGATCGTTGACCAGGTGTGCGAATCCGTGGATAACCTGGATTATCGAATCCATTCCACAGACTCTGGTTCCCAGGCGCTTGAGTGGATTAATTCCATGAACGTCGATTTAGTCGTTCAGGACATATTTCGTCCGGGACTGAACGGACTGGAGCTGCTTAAAATAATCCGGGAAAAATACCCTCAGGAAAACATTGCCGTCGTCCTGGTTTCCGGACGCATCGGCTCAGACGTGCAGGAAGAGGAATTGTCTGCAGCGGGCGCTGACTGCTGGGTGAAAAAACCTCATCTCTGGCCCGACCTCGAGGATTACGTCAAGAAACTCCTGGAAAGAATCCATTAGCGGTCAGGAATCCGACGAATCGCTACACTTAAAATCTACAAGCGCTGGACCGCCCCGTCATGCCGAAATAAAAACGATTTCGTTGTCAGGCGCTGATGTAGCTTTTGCAATTTTCAGGGCAATCCCTCCATTACGGAAATAATGAGTATTTTCATTCTTCTCGCAGCGCCGTTTCGACATAGCTGACGACAAAGGATATCGTGAAAAGAGCGGCATAATCAGCCCTAAATTTTTCAGTTCTTTGACTTTACTGTCAAAAACGGATATGATTATAGTGTTTATGTTGGGGCTTCCCGGCGCCGGACACTTGACGGTCGGGTATCCGGGAAAGCTGAAAATTTGATATTTAAGGAAGGAGGGAAATTATCAAGACCAAAATGCGAGCCCTTGTTTTGCCTGTCTTTGTGATCGCTCTGTCGCTGATCCTGGGCGCGTCTGCGAATGGCGCGGGTCAGAGCAGCGACAGTTTTATCATACCGAATGATGTGATCAGCACAGGCGGAGGAGAAAGAAATTCCACAACGTTCATTGTGAATGACACCGTTGGTCAGTCGTCGCCTGTCGGGATATCGACGGGGACTGACCTGGTCGTTCACGGAGGGTTCTGGGGCCCGATGGAGCCGGCGGTCGTACCGACGCCTACGTATGTTCCGACAGAAGAACCGACTCCGACAATCACGGCGACGCCGACGATGGCGCCGGTGCCGGCTGTAACCCCATTGGGAGGAATAGGTTTACTGATTTTAGTCGGGGGGCTGCTGGCCGCTTCGACGCGAACGGGTAAACGAAATTGAATTAGGGAGGAACTGAAGACTGATGAAATTTAAATTATTGCTTATATTTTTGCTTGCGGGATTGCAGGCCGGAATTGTATTTACTGCGATCCCGTATGAAATTAACTACCAGGGACATCTGACGGATTCAGCGGGAGACCCGCTGGAGGGAGTGTTTCTTTTTGTTTTCAGGATTTATGATGTTGAAACCGGCGGAACAGCGCTGTGGGAAGAAACCCATTTGCTGGAAGTATCAGGAGGAGTCTTCCATGCTCTATTGGGTGAAGCCAATCCCATCGATCCGATGCTGGTTGACTTTGACGGTGATTTCTGGCTTGAAATAGAAATAGACAGTGAGATTCTGGTCCCTCGTCAACCCTTATCCAGCGTAGGCCAGGCTTATCGTTCAGAAAACGCGGATGACGTTTACGATCAGGAAATACATCCGAGAAGCCTGACGATCACGGGTTACGGCCAGGTGATCAACGACCTGGGACAATGGGTCGGTGATCCCACAGGATTAACCGGACCGACCGGTCCTCAGGGCCATACCGGACCCGCAGGACCGCAGGGCGATACGGGCATGGTCGGTCCTCAGGGCGATACAGGAATGATGGGGCCCCAGGGCCATACAGGACCCGTAGGACCGCAGGGCGATACGGGCATGGTCGGTCCCCAGGGCGATACGGGAATGATGGGTCCCCAGGGCCATACAGGACCCGTAGGACCGCAGGGCGATACGGGCATGGTCGGTC
>CAZUFC010000038.1:0-64018 GCA_964619725.1 uncultured bacterium
AAATAAAGGGACGTGCGCTTCTTCAGGCTGCGATAATGATGCTGAAGTATATGAAGCAGCATGATTTGCTTGTCAATACGATACATGGGTTGGATAAAATTGAAAATTTCGTCAACCAGAGAACTCCCGAATCACCCCAGCTCGTCAGACAGGGCTACCTGCCCCAGCGATAAGTATACATCGCTTCGGACATTGACGAAATAATGTGGAATGTAACAGACTGGAATGAAGACGGCAAAAAGGACATAGCACGGAATGAAAGACCCGGTTTTTTCTATCATCAGAACCTGCAACCCGGCTTGACCTCTCCTCATGAAGTCAGCGGGTTCGCGGTTTAGGACTCTACGGAAACTTCCGTCAGTCTCATCTGGCAGAACACGAACGATTATGATTTCGCCGGAGTCATCATAGCCCGGTCAAATTCTCCTGTTGACCGGCGTCACTCTGACGGACAGCATTACCATGTCGTGCCCGGCATGCTTGCTGCTCCGGGAGTGGAGATAGTTTATAAAAGTTCAGCCGGCCATGCTTCAGAGCCGTGGATTTATGAAGGTTTAACGCCGGGACAGGATTATTATTGCAGGTCTTTTACTTTCGATAAGGTCCTGCCGGCCTATTCCGTCGACGGAGTGCAGGTCCACGCTGCAACATAGTCCGATACGCCGACTCCGGGCAGTACGCAATCTGCAAAAGGCCGTGAGATAACATAAATTCAATACGCATTTGTGTTTCCGTAAGAAGAAAAAAAAACCACGATACGCAAATGGGGATTTCACTCAGTCAATTTTTTGGCCGGCTAAAAATATTATCCCTGTTTGAATAATTGATCGCTGATCATATATAATTTAACTGAAAAGAGGATTTCGTTGAAACATCTCTTCGTAAACAATGACGCTGTTTGTAGCTGAGAATGAAATGAATCTCTAAACGAATTAAGAATCGAAATGAAATTGGCGAAAAATTCAATTATCTCGGAACAGACAATAAAAGGTTACCTGCTGATTAAACGCAAAAGGAACGATAAATCCAAATGGTTAGCTCAGGCAGGATACTCGATTTCAAATTGGAAGAGGCTTCGAGATGATTTAAGAAATCAAATTTTACCGATGGATGCAGAACTTATTGATGATGGTGAATTTGGAAAACTGTTCATGATTAAAGGTATTCTTTCTGGACCTCTCGACAAAAAGCTGGAGGTTTGCAGTGTTTGGATGATCGAAAAGGAAACGGGCAAAACCAAATTCATTACTGTGTATCCAGATAAAAGGAGAAAATAAATGAAATATGAGTTATACAGCGAAATCGTTTTAAGCAGGGACATTCCGGAAAAAAAATTGAAAAAAGGCGACGTGGCGACGATTGTCGAACACCATCCCCGATCGAAAGGAGAAGATGGATACTCCCTTGAAGTATTTAATGCTCTTGGGGAAACCATAGCAGTCATCACAGCGCCGGAATCGGCAATAAAACCTCTAACCGAGAATGAAATTTTCAGCGTACGTGATTTTGTCTCTGTCTAAATTTAGGCAATGATCAAAATATCCTGAGTTTTGTAAGAGTTCGATGCGAATTTGTCCCGATAAGGTCGAAATTCGGCTGGACTTATCATTGAATGCTGGTTTTGAAATATTAAATCACGGATATAGAAGGATAAAACGCGAAAAAGAAGACCAGGAAATATGAAATGCACTATAAAACATCATCCCGCAACCGTTGAGGTTCATAAAATTTTCGATTGACAGAGATTCACCCGTGTTTTAACCGCAGTAATCCACGGTAAAAACTGATACCCCGGTTTGATCAGTCCCAAAAAATCAGTAGACGAGGGATGCCGTGCAAGGGGCAGAGCCCTTCGCAAATGACCGGATTTCCTGGGTCAGCCATCCTGTATCAACGCGGGAAACCAACTGCCTGTTGACACAACAGACCGCTTTTCTTAGATTATGGCCAGAAGATGCCTGTATCTTCTGTGATCATGAAGGCTGAATCAAGGCGGCGATAGAGTAATATGGACAAACCGGAGAGCAGAAAACAATTTTATGAGGAGATTGAAGTTCACAACAAAGGCCGCCAGGTGAATCAGTCAGACGAATTCAACTACAGCGACCGTTCTCATCAGCCTCTGAGGATGAAAAAATGGCCTCGCTTCCTGGAATACGTAAAACATATGGACGATCATATCCGTATGACCGGCATTGGGCTGAGGGCTTTACCCGGTATGATCAAAGCAAACAGGAATCTTAAATCGCGACTTTTTCAACCGATCCGCTTTCCGAAAGGTTTCGGGCTGTCTACCGACAATGATCCCGCGTTGCTCGAAAGAGTCCTGCAGGAAATAATTGATTTAAAAGCCCAGAACGTTCTGATCAGAATTCCGGTCTGGAGACTGGGGCGGTTAAGGCATTCCCGGCGATTTCTGGAAGAGGTTAAGGATAACGGCATAAACGTCATGGCAGCCGTTATACAGGACAGATATGTTGTAAAAGATACATCAATATGGAAGAAGGATTTGGAGGTTGTTTTCAAGGAATTATCGCCGGTGGCCGGCGATTTTGAAATCGGTCATGCCTGGAACCGCATCAAGTGGGGCGTACACTCGCTGGATCAGTATCTGACATTGCTGGAGGCTGCAGAAGACGTTCGTGCGGGCGATAAAAGCATCCGTTTCGTCGGCCCCGCGGTTATCGATTTTGAATATCATTATACTCTGGGCGCCCTTTTTCATAAAAAAAGAACGCCTGATTTCAGCGCGGTCAGCGCGCTGTTGTATGTGGATCGCCGGGGGGCTCCGGAAAACAGACAGTCCGGATTCGACCTTGTGGGCAAACTGAAGTTGCTGCGTGCGATCGTCGATGCCGGCCGTTCTCCCGACATGCCGGTATGGATCACGGAAACGAACTGGCCGCTGGCCGTCAGAGGCGGGTATTCTCCAACTTCGGTAAAAGAAGGAATATCTGAAGAACTGTATGCCGACTATATGGTGCGTTATTATCTGAATGCTCTGGCATCGGGAATGACGCAGAGAGTCTACTGGTGGCAGGTGGCGGCCCGTGGATACGGAATAATCGACAATCCGAATGGACAGTGGAGAAGAAGACCGTCCTGGAAGGCTTTCAGAACCATGTCGACTTTGCTGCATGATTGTTCTTTCATTAAGGCGACCATAGAACCTGAATATCGAAAATTTGAATTCAGAACCGTTGACGACAGGCATATTACGGCAGCCTGGAGCATTAAGGGCGAGTATCCGTTAACTCTTGGCGGAAAAGTAAAAGCAGTTATTTCAAGGGATGGGGAAGAACTGCCCGTACCCGATGATCAAAAAATAGAATTAAATTCATCGCCGGTTTATATCTTATATTAATGCGGGATGCCGGCTACTGAACGGCAGACGGCGGATACCATGCAGATGGATTCTCCATTTCCTCCGTCCGCTCCATCCGCCAGGTCCGCTCTGTCCGCCGTGTCCGCTCCGTCCGCTTCCGCCTGTTAACCCTGAATGTGAAATGAAAAAGGAACGCTCCTAATTCAGTTCACAACCGGGTATAGGATGCGCGTCAAATCACGGTAAAACTGCATATTCCCGTTTATTTATGTAAAGCAGGTATTTGGCCATTTCGTGATAGCCTTCGGCCAGCCGTATCATGCGCCGGGTCCGTTCGGGATAAATCGATTTAACGTCGTTTTCCTGGTCCTCGACGCTTAGTTTATGGAGGGACGGTGTACCGCCGGGGCTGAGTATTGCATAGAAGTGATCTTCGATCAGGCCGATGCTGGGCGGTCTGTCGAAGGGTGTAAAGGCAAAAGCGCAGTGGGGCATTTCGTTATCCGGGTTGAAGACATCCCGGCCCAGCGTGGTATTGATGTAAGGTTTACCCATGAAAGAGGCGAGAGTGGGCATCAGGTCCAGTTCGCTCATGATCAGTTCTATTTTCTGGGGTTCGACATAACCGGGGGAATAAAACAGGAGGGGCACGTGAATGGATGCGAAGGCAAGCCCTCCGAAACGTCTGTCGCGTGAGCCGCCGCGGGTGCCGTGATCGCCGAGGATAACGAAAAGTGTACGGTCGAAATAGGGTTCTTGTTCGGCAAGTTTGAAGAAATATCCCAGGCTGTGGTCCAGGAACCTGAAACCGTTGACCTCTTCCAGTGAATAGAAACCGGCCGGTTTATAGTCTTCTTCCGGAATATCGACGGTTTCGAAGTTTCTGGCGTTATGCGGAATTTCAAACGGGCGGTGATTCCCCGCTGTCATGATTATGGCGGCGAAAGGACCCTCCTTCTTCTTTAACACTTCATTAGCTTCTATGAAGAGGTCTTCATCGGATATTCCCCATACGTCGTGCACAGGGGAATCATAGGAACCTTCTTCATAAATGGTCAAATCTTCCACATTATGCGCCAGCATGCCCCGGATATTTCCCCAGTTGGCGCTTCCGCCCAGAAAATACATTTTTTCGTATCCTTCGAAGGCGTTCAGTATAGTATGCTGATTGACCACGAGCGGATTCCGGGATGAAGTGCTTTTCGTGCTCACGTCCGGTATGCCGAATAAGGCTGCGAAAAGCGAGCGGGAAGTGTTTTCCATGGGGACGTAGAACCTTTTGAAGAGCATGCCGTTTTCCGCTAATGAATCGAAATGAGGACTGCTGTCCATTTCATTACCCATGATGCCCACTTTGAAAGCTGCAAAGGTTTCGAGAAATATAATCACCAGGTTGAAATCTTCCGGAATCTGGGGACGAGGGTTACCCCGCCTTTTGAGCGTATAGTTTTCCATATCCGTGATCGCTCCGAAATGCTCCGCCATTACCGGATAAACCTCTTTGACCTTATCCGGATCGAAATCGCGAGCCTTTATTTTACTCGTATCCCAGTAAAACAGAACAGGATTCAATGAAAACTGGCACAGGAAAGAATCCTTGTGAACGAATGCATCGCTCCAGCGTAACGGATAACGCTGAAATTTTCCGTAAACAACTCCGATAAGCAGGAATCCGAAAAGGATATAAATCAGGCTTCGCTTCCACCGGTTCATCGCCGTGGCTGCAGCCGGATTCAGGAGTTTTTCCCCCAGCTTCTTCAATATGAAAAAATAGCCGGTTAAAGTCGCAACGAAAAGTAATATGAGAAGCGGCCAGGGATATGTGGATAATATCATCTTGAAAGATATTTCAGGATTCTCCGTAAACATCAGCAGGGAAGGGTTAATGCGGGTTTTAATGTATTTGAACATCCCGAAATCGAAATAATAAAACAGGTTTACTGCGCCCTGAGCGATGATGAAGTAGGCGAACCAGGCTATTCGGCCGAGTCGGTATTTAACAGGATTTAATCCGTAAATCCACGAGAGAAAAAGAAACGGCAGGCAAATTAATGCGGCCAGTCGCGCATCGAATTTTACGCCGAGATAAAGCGCCCATAGGAATGATTTTGATGACAGCGTGAGATCGTGAGGTTTAAAATTCAGAATAAAAATTAACCGAAAAAGCAGGAATAAAAGCAGATTGACGGAAAAAACGGAAATGATGAATTTTATTCTGCCCGGGATAATTCTCAATGTTTTCATCAATAATGGACTCCCCATTGAAATCGTAAGATAGAGCGTATAACCGGCGGGTCGCCACGGACCGTTGACTGGATTCTCTAACCAGCAGCCGCAAAAACTCCAGCTCACGTCATGTCAATATTCAGCCGAAGCCGACGAGAAAGACTATCAACAACGAAACTAGACGTCAAATCCGCTGTCTGCTGTTTCATTCGACCGTCGAGAACTCTGAGGGCCAGTCCGCCGCGGCATGCCGGGTTAAAATCACTTTGTCAAGAGGCGCTCTCTGTGCCGGTCGTTTTAATTGACAATTGCATAAGAATAAACTTAATTTAGTAAGGGGAGCGAAAAGCAGGAGCAGTATTTTCATTCTCTAGTAGGTTCCAGAAGGACTATCCTGCTGAGCTTCAAAAGGCGTGAGTAAGGACGCGTCAATCCGTAGGGAAGTTTTGGATTAATATTTCCCGGATTTAATATGAATAAAGCGGGGATGCGGAGGAAAATGAAACGAACAGCAGATTTTTTATTCCTGGGGATTTTTTGTATTGTATCCGTAATTATGACGTCATGCGGCGGAGAAAAGGAGATGAAGGAGGGAGAATTGTTGAGGACGAAGGTATACGGCGGATTTCTGGAGGGGAATTTGCTGGGGGATTCGCCTGAGCGGGAGGTTTTGATATATTTGCCGCCGGGTTATGATGAAAGCAGGGATGAGCGATATCCCTCGTTGTATCTTCTTCATGGATATGGAGTTTCCTGCGATGCGTGGCTGGAGAGTGATTTCACTAAGGGATTCAGCGTGAAGGAATCGATGGACAGGCTGATCCGTCATGGAGATGTTGAAGAGATGATCGTAGTCATGCCTGACTGCAGAAACCGTTTCGGCGGCTGCTGGCACACGGATTCGCCGGTGACTGGAAACTGGGAGAAGTTTATAACCGAAGATTTGACGGCCTATGTGGACGCGAATTACCGTACTGTTCCGGATGCCCGGGCGCGTGGAATCGCAGGGCATTCCATGGGGGCTTACGGGGCTTTAAAAAGTGCGATGAAAAGAGCGGACATGTTCCGTTCGGTTTATGCGATGAGCGCTTCCAATCTGACGCAGGACAAACTCGCCGTGAAACGATTTCTCCATGTTATGGAGCAGGTTGATGAAGCTGATGAATTTGATGAATTGAAACTGATATCGAAATTAATCATATCCAAATCAGCCGCTTTCGCGCCGGACCCCGATAATCCGCCATTCTATTTCGAGCCGTTGTATGAAATGACCGGCGACGAGGTTCAATTCAATGAGGAGGTTTGGGAGAAGTGGCAAAGCGCTTTTCTGGCAAACAACATTGAACGTTACAAAGAGAATATGATGCAGTTGAAAATGGTCGTTGACTGCGGAACTGCGGACCCGCTTTTCCAGCAGAATGCGGAATTTTCTGAAGCTTTGCGGCGGGCCGGCATCGATTGCCGGTTCAATCAGCATGAAGGTAATCACATCAACAGGATTAAAGATATCTTTGAAACGAGTCTTTTGCCGTTTTTCTCTGGGATTTTTCGGGGAGATGCGCGGTAACGCATGTGTTGTGAGCGCAATGGAACGTCAGAAATGAAAAGAACTCGAATCGTGAGTGGAATGATATTTGTGGTTGGGATCGTTACGGCGATTTGGCTGGCGGAGTGTGCAATCATGGCGGAGAGCATCAGCCTGGAGGAAGCGGTTCAGACTGCATTGTTGAGGAATCCGGAAATAACGGAAGCCCGTCGCAATGCGGAAGCGGCTTTCTGGCAGTCGGAAGAAACCAAAGGGGCGTTGGCTCCAAAGATAACCTATGAGTATACCGTTACGCGTTTGGATTCGGAATCATTCGATCGTATGAACCTGGGCGAGCAATTCGAAGATTCTCCTGTTCCTATTGATTCCGAAGCTTTCGGAGAATATTATAATCCCTCAGCGTCTCATCATATCAGCGCATTGGTTCCGTTGTTCAACGGCGGTCAATTATGGAATTCCTACTTTTTAGCCAGGGCTTCAGCCGGGTTGTCCGACAGATTGCTGGACGACACGGAACAACGGATTGCTTTTCAGGTGAAACAATCCTACATGGATGTTTTGAGGACCGAGAAGCTGCAGGAATTGGCCGAATCGATACTGGAAGCGGGCCGAGGACATTTGGAAATGACGATATCGATGCTGCGGCAGGGAACGAGAACGAGGTCTGACAAGCTTCGCTGGGAGGCTTACGTAGTTCAGCGTGAAGCAGAGCTGGAATCGGCCAGACATGCGGTAACATTGGCGCATTCGACTTTTAATCATCTGCTGGGAACAGGCGCCGTGAATTACAAGCCTGTTCCAATTGCACTGAAATCGTATGATCCCGAAATAGCTGAAATGGCTCAAGTCAGGACAGAAAAAATTCTGGAGATACAAGGAATGCTGTACCAGGAGGCTTTGAACAAGAATGCGCTGGTTTCCGCGAGCCGTAGCCGTCTTTTGATGGCGGAAAAGGAAAAATCGATCGTACGCGGCGATTTTCTGCCGTCCGTTAATTTTGCCGCGGATTACGGCTACAGGGCTGACGGTTCCGCTTTTCCGGTGGAGGATACTGAATGGAGCATCGCCTTGAATGCTCGTATTTCAATGTTTGAGGGCTTGTCCAACCGGGCGGCGGTGAGGAAAGCTAAAGCAAAAAAAGAAGCTGTGGAGGCGAGTCTTGAACAGGTGAAACGAGAGCTTCGCGTGCAGATCGAGAAAGCATTATCTGATGTTCTCTCGGCAGCCCGATTCGTTTTGGCGGCCAACAGGGCTTCGGAACGCGCCGAGGAAAGTTTACGCGTCGCTCAGGGTCTCTTCAAAAATGAACTGATGTCGGTAACTGATTTAACCGATGTAGAAGTATCAGCCGAAACAGCGAGCATTGAACAGATAAACGCTTATTATCATTACTTGACGGCCAGGGCTGCCCTGGCTTATGCCGTGGGCGAACCGGAAGAAAATGATCTGTTCGTCAGAATATTAACCGAAACAATACGAAGTTCCCCGGACTCTGAAAATGACCCTGAAAGAAATGGGCAGGCAATGGAATGAAAATTTTAATTTAAAAAAAATGGAGGAGCGAACGGCGGCGCTGAAATCACGTATGACGCTGCTTTGCAATCGAAGGTCAGCAGATATTCGGAGAAAATGAAATGCATAAGTCAATAGTGAGTAAGAGTAAAGAGAATAGAGGCTTGACGACGATTATTATTTTTTTGAGTTTAATGGTAAGTTGCGCTCCCGTTAAGGAGGAGACGGCGGCGCAAAATGATGAAGAACAAAAAGGTATTTCAGTCAGTATTGTTGAAGCGAGGCCGGAGGATTTAACGTTAAGTTTTGAAGCGACGGGTACGGTACAAGCTCAGAATGACGTAACTGTGGTATCCGAGACAGCCGGACGTCTGATAGAAGTAAATTTTGAGCTGGGGGATTATGTTGAAAAGGACCAGGTGCTGGCGATCACGGACGATGAGATGAATGCGTTGGCGGTCGAGCAGGCTCGGGCGTCGGTCCTTCAGGCGGAAGCGGCTCATGAACAGGCTTTAAGAAATTTGGAGCGGTATGAAGCGTTATACCAGGAGCAGGACATAACGAAATCGCAACTGGAAGAGATACGGCTGGCTGAAAAAACATCCGCAGCAGGATTAGCGGCATCCCGGGCGCAACTTAAGCAAGCGCAGAGAATTCTAAGAAATACAAGGATAAAAGCGCCGATTTCGGGTTATATTACCAATAAAATGATCAACAGGGGACAGACTATCGCGCAGGGTTCGCCTGCAGCTCAAATAACCGATAATGAAATTCTGAAAGTGAGGATCGGGGTATCAGAAGAAGAAGTCGACCACTTAAAAGCAGGTCAGGAGGTTGAAATCATCTCAACATTGAACGAAGAGCGACGCACTGTCGGAACCATCTCCGGCATCGGCGTTAAAGCCCTTGAACCCACACGGACTTTTCCTGTGGAAGTGCGATTCGCCGGCAAGGAGAGCGGGATCAGGCCGGGCATGATCGTCCGGGTTAAAGGCGCTGCCCGAACCTTGGAAAATGTCGTTACAGTTCACGTTGATGATCTTTTTTCTTCTTTCGGTCAGGATAACCTGTGGCTGCTTGAAGAAGGAAAAGCCGTAATCCGGCGCGTGCAGACTGGACGCCGGGCGGATGAGAAAGTCATTATAGAGTCCGGATTGAAACCGGGCGATAAGGTTATCGTATCAGGAGCGGAAAACCTGGAAGATGGAATGGAAAACTTGATCGTAACTGAAGAATCGCCCGATTGAGCAGGAATAACATCATGTCGTTGCCTGAATTTTCCGTTAAACAACCCGTTCTCGTCAATATGATGATGATCGGCGTATTCATCATGGGCATAAGCATATTGGGCGACATACCCCTGGAAAACTTTCCTGATACTCCGCTGAATGAGGCCGTCGTTGTCGTAATTTTTCCCGGCGCATCTCCGGAAGAGATGGAGAGGCTTGTCGCTATTCCGCTGGAGGAAGAACTGCAGGACCTGGATGATCTGGATTATATCGATACGGCGTCGTCTGAAGGGAAAACTCTCGTCAATGTTAAATATCTGCCGGGATTGAGCGATCTCGACGATGCCGTTTTAAAGCTCAAATCCGAAGTGGATAAAGTCGATCTGCCGGAGGATGCGGAAAAGCCCTTCGTGCTGAAAATATCGACAGATGAGGTTATGCCGGTGTTGACGATAGCCGTGGGCGGTGATTTTGAAACGGTCGCTTTAAAGGCTGTGGCTGAAGAGTTAAAAGACAGGCTTATTGAATTGCCCGGCGTTTCCCAGGTAGATATTGAAGGCGCCAGAGATCGCGAAATATGGATAGAAGTCGACCCAGCCAAGTTGCATGAATACGGCTTGAGCTTCGACCAGGTATCCTCTGTCCTGGCCGCCGCCAACCTTAATATTCCCGGCGGGACCGTCCGACTCGGGCGAACAGAATATCTGCTCAGAACTATGGGCGCCTTCGATGCGGTAGATCAAATTAATAATGTCGTTCTCTTTTCGGATCCGAACGGGGGCGTCGTTCGTGTGTCTGACCTGGCTGAAGTGAAGGATACTTTCGAAGAATTGAGAGTCGAACCGAGGTTGGATGGAAAGCCTACCGTCAACCTTCTGGTCTATAAAAAAAAGGATGCCAACATCATTGATGTGGTGGATGAATCGAAAAAAACGACCGAGATATTTATGAGCCCAATCGAAAACGCAGATTACGCATTCAGGGCCGACATGTCGATTGATGTGAGAGAAAGCATTTCTATTCTGGGCAACAACGCTTTGCTCGGCATAGCCCTGGTCGCTGTTCTGCTTTTCATCTTTATCGGATTCAGAAATGCTTTGCTCGCAGCGATCGGCATTCCTTTCACCTTCTTTATGGCCGTCGTTTTCATGTACTTCCTGGGATTCACGCTCAATACTTTATCGCTCTTCTGCTTCGTCCTCGTACTCGGAATGATAGTCGATGATGCCATCATCGTCATTGAAAACGTCTATCGCTATATCGAGGGAGGCATGAACAAAATTAAAGCCGCCGTCATCGGCGCTCAGGAAGTCATGTGGCCCGTCGTCTCCGCAGTTCTCACCACCGTCGCCGCCTTCCTGCCCCTCCTGCTCATGGAAGGCGTCATGGGCGAATTCCTCTGGACCATGCCCGTCATCGTCTCCATCGCCTTGCTCGCCTCACTCGTGGAAGCTTTAATTATCCTTCCCTCTCATATGGCGGAATTCGGTAAAAAAACGAAAAAAAAGTCGGAAACTTCACCCTTCTTCAACTCCCTCCTCGCCTTCTACCGCAATCTGCTCCGCTTCATCATCAAACACAGATACCGCACCGCTCTGTTCGTATTCCTCTTTTCACTCCTCTCCCTCGCCCTCGTCGTTATCGGTATACAGACCGGATACCTCCAGGTTCAGATGTTCGGCAAGCTGGATACCTCCACCATTACGATGCATCTAAGATTGCCGGTAAGCGTTAATCTGGATTACACGAAAAAAATAGTCGATCAAATAGAAGAAAGAATACTCGCTCTTCCAGGCAAACCCGTCAAATCCGTCATATCCACACCCGGTCAGATCATCGATAACTATCAGTGGATTACTAATACTCACGTCGCTCAATTCGAATTCGACCTGGGCTCCAGGAAAGAACGAAGACGCAAATCAGAAGAAATCAAAGAACTGATCAGAAAAGAAATGGAAAAGGTCGCCGGTGTCGTCTCTTATAACTTCATACAGCAGCAGGACGGTCCGCCTGTGGGCATGCCGGTGGAAATACGAATTACAGGGCCCGAATTTTCAAAATTGAAACAATACTCGGAAATAATCAAAACAGCCCTTGCGGACATCCCGGGCGTCAAGGACATCAAGGACGATATGGAACCCGGCAAGCAGGAACTGCGCATTATTCCGCACAACGACGTTTTAACGCATTTCAACACCACCGTTTATAGCGTAGCTTCGTCCATAAGGGCCGCATTTGAAGGGGTCACTGCCACAAAACTGCGGTTCGACGGCGGCGACGAAATCGAAGTCATCGTTAAACTGGAGGAAGATTACCGAACTTCCATGCAGGACCTGCTGAATTACAAAATGATGACGAAACGGGGACCGGTATCCTTAAAAGAACTGGCCGACGTGAACATAGAACAGGGATGGGCGGAGATAAAACGAAGGAACGACAAGCGCTACATCACGGTTACAGCAAACGTTGAAGAAGGCGTGACTTCTTCAGATTGGGCCAACAGGACGATTGCCGCTCAGTTCGCTGATTTTTCCTCACGACGCCCGGGATACGCCCTTCATTTCGGCGGTGAAGCGGAAGAGCAGGCGGAGTCATTTTCATCGTTGTACCGTGCCCTCATGATCGCCGTCATGATTATTTACGTTATTCTGGGCGCTCAGTTTAAATCATTCACGCAACCGCTGGTCGTTATGTTCGCCGTACCTTTTTCCTTCATCGGCGTTTTCCTGGGACTGTTCATTATGCATCTGCCCTTTTCGCTGATTGCGCTGATCTCCGTGGTCGCTCTGGCCGGCGTCGTAGTCAATGATTCACTGGTGCTGGTCGATTTCATCAATCGTTCGAGAGAAAAAGGGATGCCCAGGGATCAGGCCATGCTGGAAAGCGGCGTTAAAAGACTCAGGCCTGTTCTACTGACCTCCGTCACTACCATAGGGGGATTGCTGCCCATGTCCGTCGGACTGGCCGGAGTCAACCCCACCTGGCAACCTATGGCTATCTGCATATCCTGGGGGCTGGCCTTCGCCACGCTCCTTACTCTGCTGGTCATACCCTCATTCTACGGCATTGTCGACGATATCGTCACCAGGGTTTTTAAAAAATCCTGGAGAAGAGAAATCCACGACATCAATAAAATTATGGAATAAGAACAGCTACGTCCAATCCTCAGCATCCGCCATCTATAATCCAGGAAGCGCCGTCCATTCGTTTTTTTGCATTTCGACGATTTTTATGCTAAAAAGAAATGACAATTTATTACGATCATTTTCGAATTTGATATTCAGATATATCAAGGGGGGATGAAATGAAGGATTTGATTTTTAAGAAAGGAGCCTTGCCGGTTGCGGCGATCCTTGTTTTTTTGTTGAGTTTTGCTGTACCGGAAGTTTACGGTGATCAAAGCGTCAGTGAATTTTTATCGGAAACGGATATTCTCAAGCCGTCCCGCAGGACTTACACTGATCGAGAAAAGGGATTAATGATCGAAACCGGCGTAGGTCGCTGGGGCGATGACGAGCAGATATCGTTCGATCTGGATTTTCCGTCAGCTCCTGTCGTGGTGACGTCAGCGCAGATGTATTGGGAACCTAAAATAGCCTGTCCCGTGGGCATCTCAGGAAATTCTTTTCAGTTGGCGCTGTATGATCATGACGGAAACGAGGAAGATGATGCCTGGGTGATGTGGATTGCGGTCTATCCGGAGGAATACCAGGACCCGTCGACAGGTTTGGCGATTGAAGCGAAGAATATATTCGGGGCGAATCACGGCGATCAGATAACGTACAACGTGAATTTTCCCGGGACGCCGAAAGTGGTGACATGCGGCGTAAGGAATATAACGGGCTGGCCGTCCTTTATGAACAGCATCACGTGTCCCGTCAACATAACGAGCGACGGATTCTCGTTGGCGATGTATGACTGGGACGGCAACCAGGAGACGAATGACTGGACTGATTTGTATTACATAGCGATATATCCTGATGAGTATACGGATGCGTCGACGGGACTGAGAATAGAGACGGGTTTGAGTCAGATGGGGGATCATGATGCGGTCAGTTATGATGTGAGTTTTCCGGCGAATCCATGCGCAATAACGTGCGCTCAGTGGGGATGGGAGCCGATGATCACCAGTCCGGTGAACCTGGCTGACGACGGATTCGAATATGCGATGATCGACCATAGCGGCAATACGGAAGATAATGCGTGGAGTTTTTTTATATCCATATATCCGAGTGAATACAGCGAACCTGCAACGGGGACGGCGACTCCGACGGCAACGGGGACTCAGCCGTCAAGCACTGCCACGCCGACAGGAACGCAACCGACGGGAACGGCCACTCCTACGGGAACGCAGCCCACAGGGACGGCGACGCCGACGGGAAGCGCACCGACGGGCACGCCGACGCCGACCGGCAGTCAACCGACAGGAACCGCGACGCCGACCGGCAGTCAACCGACAGGAACGGCGACACCGACGGGAAGCGCGCCGACGGGTACGCCGACGCCGACCGGCAGTCAACCGACAGGAACGGCGACACCGACGGGAAGCGCGCCGACAGGCACGCCGACGCCGACCGGCAGTCAACCGACAGGAACCGCAACTCCAACGGGAAGCGCACCGACGGGCACGCCGACGCCCACCGGTTCGCAACCGACAGGAACCGTCACGCCGACAGGAACCTCACCCACGGCAACGGCCACTTTCACGCCGACGCAGTCACCCTACACCCGAACGCCCACAAGAACCCCCACAAACACGGGCGGACCAATGCCTACTTTTACTCCAACCAACACGATAGCGCCGATTCCGACATTCACTCCAACCAATACGCCGCCTCCGCTCAACACCTTCACCCCAACCAGGACCCCGACCAATACCGAAGGTCCCATGCCCACCTTCACGCCGACAAACACTATAGCTCCTATACCGACGTTTACTCCCACCAACACCATAGCGCCCATTCCAACTTTCACGCCGACAATGAGTCCCACCAATACCACAGGGCCGCTTCCGACTTTTACGCCGACCAGGACCCCGACGCAGATGTTCTCTGTCAGTCCTTCTCCTTCAATGACTCCAACGCCGCCAGACATACCGGCTTTCGGGTATGCGGGAATACTCATATTGCTGGCCGGCCTGGGCGCCTTGTTGGCCAGGGCAAGAGAAACTTTCAAATAAGACAGCAGTTATATAAGCCGGCGCCTGTCCAGCATTAGAATTTGAATCGGTAATCGAATTTATGGGCAAGCGGCGGCTTATCTTTTCCTATAATTTCTCTGTCGCGATCCCGATTACCGAAACAAACTGTCATCGAATCAAAAAGAAGCAGTGAAATTCGATATCCCGATTTTTTGTTGAGAAAAATGTAATCAGAGTCCGGACAGTCCCAAATGTATCCTTTTGATTGGTCTGAAATAAGAATCGGAGGCGCTGAAAAGCGCCCCCGACAGAAGAAAGTAGCGTGTATGGAGATAATGGAGGATAATTAATTCCTGACGGAAATTTCCTCCTTTTTTTCACTATCGGCAGAATGGGAATTCGGTGAAGATGAATCGCTGTCCGGTTTGGGAAGATGAGCTATCGCCGCTTTAATTTTGGCTTCGGGATATTCGTAGTTGAACAGTTCACCCTTGAAATATGCGTCGTAAGCGGTCATATCGAAATGACCATGCCCGGAAAAGTTGAAAACGATGGTTCTTTTTTTACCTTCCTCTTTGGCTTTCATCGCTTCGTTGATAGCCGCCCGTATGGCGTGAGACGTTTCAGGGGCCGGAACTATGCCTTCGGTCCGGGCGAAAATGAGAGCGGCTTCAAAACAGGGCATCTGGTTGAATGCTTCTGCTTCGATTACGCCCTCATGGACGAATTTGCACAGAAGAGGCGCGTCGCCGTGATAGCGCAGACCTCCGGCGTGGATGGACGGCGGGATGAAATCATGACCGAGAGTATGCATTTTAACGACGGGAGCCAATTTTGCCGTATCTCCGTAATCATAGGCATAGAGACCTTTTGTCAGTGTCGGACAACAGGTGGGCTCCGCGCCTAGGAGTTTTATCTTCCTTCCGGCTATTTTATCGGGAATAAACGGAAACGCTATGCCGGCGAAATTTGATCCGCCTCCGACGCAGCCGATGACCACATCAGGATAATCTCCGATTTGTTCCATCTGTTTTTTCGTCTCTTCTCCAACTACAGTTTGATGCAGACAGACATGGCTGAGCACGCTGCCCAGGCTGTAATGAGCATCCGGATCGGATGCCGCTCGTTCTACTGCTTCGCTTATTGCTATGCCCAGACTGCCCGGAGAATCAGCATCTTTTGCGAGAATAGACCGTCCCGCCCGCGTTCTGTCCGAAGGACTGGGAAAAACGTCAGCTCCCCAGGTCTGCATGAGTGAGCGACGATAAGGTTTTTGCTCGTAGCTTACCTTCACCATGTAAACTTCCGTATCTAATCCGAAAAAATTGCACGCCATCGATAAAGCGCTTCCCCATTGACCGGCTCCCGTCTCCGTTACCAGCCGCTTCGTTCCTTCGCGCTTGTTGTAATAAGCCTGCGCCACGGCCGTATTGGGCTTATGACTCCCCGGCGGAGAGACGCTTTCGTTTTTAAAATATATGTGAGCCGGAGTATCCAAATACTTCTCCAGCCTGTCTGCCCTCACCAGCGGCGTCGGTCTCCATATGCTCAATACCTCCAATATCTCTTCCGGTATCTTGATATATCTTTCGCAGCTTACTTCCTGTTCGATCAGTCCCATAGGAAACAAGGGCGCCAGGTCGGCAGGGCCGATAGGTTGCAATGTTCCCGGATGCAAAACCGGCGGCAATTCGCCGGATATCTCTGATGCAGCGTTAAACCAGTGAGTAGGTATCATTTTTTCGCCTAATGTAATCTTTTTCATTCTATTCTCCTTATTTTCAATGAAATATATCGGTCATCTCAAGGGATATGATGTATAATTGATCCTCAAGAGAAGTAGTCTTAATCGATTATTTTTTCTTTTGGCAGGGAAATAAAAAGTCGATCAGGCCCACACCCTCCGGGACAACTTGTCGAGTATCCCGGTGAAATCCTCCAGTTTGGCGTTTAACATCTTCATTCGTTTCTCCATAAGAGGTCGAAGGACCTGTTTCTTATTTCATAAATAGTGATTTTGAAAGGAATGTCAAGAGGAAAAATGATATTTTTAACGACAGTCCTGAGAAATTGTGGGAGTAGTCAGATGCGAGTTATGCGGTTAATGACTGATTCAAGTATTTCGCATATTTGATCTATCAGCACAGAATTGTATATGTGATAATATTTTACGCTGATACTGACAACAGGATTACCGTATAGTTCGTTTCTGTCCGCTGTGCGAATTTTACTCAATGCTGCGTCAGGCCGTGAATTCGCTCAGTCAGCGTACAGGCGGCGCTGAACGTAAATGCGTCTTTTGAGGTTACAATTTTTCTGAACATCCCATCATTTTGTTTCGCTTTCGAGCCCGATACCGACCCCGATTACAGAAACAAAATGTCGAAAGTTTTGCTGGAAGTGTAACCCCCGTATGATCAGTCCCGTCCAGGCAATATGCCTCCATCGCAAATCCAAGCCATCTTTGCCTTAAGAAAAATTCAGTCTTTTGTGGAACAGAAACCGAAGCTTCTGTCAACCGCTAAATTTTAAATCTCGGATCGAATGTACGGACAGGCGCTAATTCGCATAAAATTCACTTTCAAAGTGTGCTATTATTGATTCTAACTCTTTTATTCTGGATTCCTGCTTGGCTATTCTGGATTCTTGCTTTTTAATTAATTCCAACAGATAAAGGCTGATTTTTTCGTATTTTACTCCGTCCGGTCGTCCATCGGCATTGTAAATGACCAGGTTTTGCAGGTTCAAAGCGTCCAACTCTTCGGCAATATATCCGACTTCATATTGGCCGCTTCTTTTGTCGATGTAAGCGCGAGGTTGCACTTTAAGTATGTCCCGGAAACGCGTATCGAGCGGTTGAATATCGTCTTTGTAGCGTTCCGAAGAGCCGTCGTAGTAAAAATTTCCTGTGGCGGTATCAACGCGGACAAAATTATAACTGGATGTTGCCGACAGACCGGCGACGGCTAGCGGAGTTCCGGGAGCATTGGTTCCGATACCCACGTTCATCGGGTAGGTCGCGTTGCCGATAATGAACTGGTTTGAATTTCCGGAAACAGTCTCTCTTCCGAAAACAAAAGAATAGTTATGTCCGGAATTAGTGATTTTCGCCTTATGTCCGAATGCTGCAGAATAGGCGCTGCTGACGTCCGCATCGCAGCCCATTCCAATGGAATAGTCTCCTGTAACGTTGCTGCCCGTACCGATGGCGACGGTTCTATAAGCGCCGGAAGTGGCTGGTCCATAATATATATACCCGTCGTGACCTCCTATGGCGATCGATCCCCAACCGCTTGCTGAACTCTGATTGCCTATTGCTATGGTTCCATCCCTTGTCGCTCTGGCATTTGAACCTATCGCTGTCGGTCCGTAATTCCAGCCATTGGCCTGAGCAGATGCCCCGACAGCGACCGCATAACGGGGACCGGCATAAGCGCTGTGACCGATTGCCACGGCTGCCGGGCCGGTCATCCCGCCGGTTGAGCCTCCCGAACTGCTTGTTGCGCTGTGGCCAATAGCGACGCTCTGATTTGCTCCCGAAATAGTGGCATTATAGCCTATAGCCAAGCGACCGGCTGTTCCAATTACAGTTTCAGATCCGTCACCCGAAATTTCAATATTACCCTGAACATGCAGTTTTTCTGCGGGACTTGCCGTGCCTATGCCCATATATTCAGAAGAATTAATATAGTACACCTCAGCGCCATCCGCTATGCCTCCGTTATTATAAATCATTTGAGCGTCAAATCCACCTACTGAACCAGAAGGTCCCTCCGGACCGGTATCGCCCTGCGGCCCAGCAGGTCCTGTTCCGCCCTGAGGTCCCATCGGACCCGTCGCGCCTTGCTGTCCCGTCAGCCCCGTGTCGCCTTGCGGCCCACCAGGTCCCGTTGCGCCCTGAAGTCCCATCGGACCCGTCGCTCCTTGCGGTCCCGTGAGCCCGGTATCGCCTTGCGTCCCAGCAGTTCCCGTTCCGCCCTGAGGTCCCATCGGACCCGTCGCTCCTTGCGGTCCCGTGAGCCCGGTATCGCCCTGCGGCCCAGCAGTTCCCGTTCCGCCCTGAGGTCCCATCGGACCCGTCGCTCCTTGCGGTCCCGTGAGCCCGGTATCGCCCTGCTGCCCAGCAGGTCCCGTTCCGCCCTGAAGTCCCATCGGCCCCGTCGCTCCTTGCGGTCCCGTCAACCCCGTATCGCCCTGCGGCCCTGCGGGTCCCGTTCCGCCCTGAGGTCCCATCGGACCCGTCGCTCCTTGCGGTCCCGTCAACCCCGTGTCGCCCTGCGGCCCCAACAGACCCGTTTCTCCTTGCGGTCCCATCGGACCAGTGTCGCCCTGCGGTCCTGTCAGGCCCGTGTCGCCCTGCGGTCCTGTCATACCAGTTTCACCCTGCGGTCCCAACGGACCCGTATCGCCCTGCGGCCCCAACAGACCCGTTTCTCCTTGCGGTCCCATCGGACCAGTGTCGCCCTGCGGTCCTGTCAGGCCCGTGTCGCCCTGCGGTCCTGTCATACCAGTTTCACCCTGCGGTCCCAACGGACCCGTGTCGCCCTGCGGTCCCAACAGACCCGTTTCTCCTTGCGGTCCCATCGGACCAGTGTCGCCCTGCGGTCCTGTCAGGCCCGTGTCGCCCTGCGGTCCTGTCATACCAGTTTCACCCTGCGGTCCCAACGGACCCGTGTCGCCCTGCGGTCCTGTCGGACCCGTTAAACCCGCAGGGTCGCCGACCCATTGACCCGTTTCATCAATCACTTCTCCGTATCCGGTTATACTTAGGCTATGGGGATGAATAGCCCGATCATATACATCTTCCGCCTGTTCCGCATAATAAGCCTGACCGGAGCTGCTCAGTTTTAATCTCGGATAGAGCGTTTCATTTTCAACCATTACTTCCAACCAAAAATTTCCGTTGAAATCAATGTCTACAGGATCAACCGCGCCTAGTAATACATTAAAAAGTCCCTCATTAACCGGAACGTCCGATTGGGTCTCCGTCCAGAGCAGGTTTCCCTGAGACGCTGCATCGAAGATGCTGAAAGTGAACTCGTAATTACCGTTCATGGGCAATCCCGATTCATCAGTCAATTGTCCCTGATAATTCAATTGATATGGGATCATGGAGTCTACCGGCGCCGATAGTATGAAAATGCCCAATACGACTGCTAAAAATCCTTTACAATACATTTTTTTCCTCCTCCACTTTTGAAAGTTTCAGTTTGTGCCTTTCACAAAATTCGCTTTCACGAAACTCTCATTAAATAATTAATGAAAAAAAAGGAAAAATCAAATTCAAATATTTATTTTTCTATTAACTCAATGATAACGGTTGATTGCAGTACTGACTTTAAAAGAGGCAGAACCCTTCAGAAAACTATGCAAAACGGTTTGTATAAAGCCGAACCGTGGACTTCGACGCTTATTTGTTTAATTCGCTTCGCAACCTCCTGTATCCAAGAATAATCAATCCCAGAGTAAGAATAAGCGTAAGGGCGCCGTATCCGCCCAGAACGGGAATAGGTGGAGCAGTCGGGGTCGGGGATTGAGTGGGAGTGGGCGAAGTGGGCGTCATGGTCGGTATTTCCGTGGGCGTGTCTGTGGGGACTTCTGTGGGGGAAGATGTCGCAGTGGGAGATATTGTGGGAGTTGAGGAAAGCGTGGGAGTAGGGGAGAGCGTTGGCGTAGCGGAAAGCGTGGGAGTGGTTGTGACTGTGGGAGTGGGGGTAACCGTCAGGGTCGGTGTGACTGTGGGAGTGGTGAGATCGAAATTAATGCCGCTGAGGATGCTTCCGTTCACCGTTATGCCGCTTACGGTTTGTGGTGCGAAACCTTCGGCACCGGCTGTGACGTCGTAATCGCGGTTGGGCAGCCTGAGTATTTCATAATAACCGTTTTCATCCGTACCGTCCTGGTCAGCGTATCCGTCGTTGGTGGAGACGGAGGCTCCTTCGATGGGGTCTGAGTTTCCGGCTTCTCTGACGTAACCGGTGATGCCGCCTCCCACGTCGAAGTTCCAGTTCCAGCCCGGACAATCCCAGCAATTGGCGTAATCGGCCGTTTCGTGGGCTTCCACGGTAAACTGTATTGACGGGGCTCCCGCAGGAACAGTGTAATGCCAGGTGTGGAAATGGTCCGTATTATGTTCCATGGTCGTGATCCAGTCTTCGCCGGTGACATGCGTATCATATTCGGCCGTTCCCGTATCGCCGTCGGTGTCTACTTTAAGAGTATAGGTGATGTTGTAACTGTAGAACGGATGGGGATTCTCGCCTCTGATCCTGATTTTGGCCGTTTCGCCGGGATAAAAGACGCTTGTGGGTTCTTCGTCCATATTCAACACGGTCACGGACTGCACGCGGGGGTCGAGATCGAAGGTGTATCCCGCGCACATGCTGGGCAGGTCCGGCGCCAGGGCGTCGGCTTCGGTCTGACTGTGAGCGCATACGTTCAGGGTCATATCCTCCAGCGTCAATACCACCAGTGAGTTCGTGCTCACCACGTAATGGCCGCCGTTGAAGTGCTGCGTAACCATGGACAGCGTATTGGAGGCCGAACCTCCCGGACTGACGTTCAGATATCCCGGATCGAAGGCGAATCCGTATGTGCCGCTGGGCACTATGTCGTCCAGTTCGCCTATGAGGTTGCCGTTCATCAGAATGTCAACGTAATGAGGCCGCACGCCGCTTCGAGGTTGAAACGTGGTATAGACGACAGCGGTATCGATTTCGGCCAGGGCGTTCACGGAAACCTCGAAAGACATGGATATGGAGGGCCGGTTTGTGCAGAACCAGTTGGCCATGGGATAACACAGTTCCGGAGCTGCCACGACGACTTCCCAGAGAGACCGGGGCGAAGCGCAGTCGAAATTCAAAGGAAGCAGGACCTCTTCTCCGGCTGCGGTTGCGGCTATCTGCCCTGATAGCGAGGGCTGACCCGATTCAAAAAGAGGTTCCACGTCGAAGTCTATCTGGTCTTCATTTTCCAGTCGATAATGATCGATCCGGGGTATGAACAGGACTCGGCCGGTCAGATCGTCTGTCGCGTTAACCGAAAGATCGGTCAAGGCATCGCCGGAATTGGACACACGGCAGTATTTTACTTCCGTCACCGGGTCGGAGCCTTCTTCGGTCAAGGAAAAGGCGATGTAAGGCCAGGTGACGCACACCGTCGTCGGCGCCGCATCCGTGATGGGAGCTCCCGCTTCGTCCGCTGTCAGTGAAATCATCAGGTCGTCGAAGCACACTTCAACCTTGCTTCCGCCTTCGCCCTGGACGTCCTGGGCGTGAATCACCAGTTCCACGTCGCGCGTTTCTCCCGGAGAAACGTTGACGGTTTCGTCTTCGCTTCCCGGTCCCACGAAATTGACGATCAGCTCGTCATTGGGATTGTCTATGTGAAGTTCGACCGTATGGGCGACATCATCTTCATTGTGCACGCCGACCCATACGTGTTGGTCGTAATCCCTTTCCACGGTGAAGGTATAACTGTCTTCAGTGAAGACCACTCCGTTGCCGATGGTGAAGGTCCACGTATCCGTCGTCGTATTGCCGCATACTGATTCCAGCTCAGCGTACCATTCGTATGTCGCGTTGCGTTCGAGCCCTCCGATTTCCGTCTGGTGCGTCATGACGTCGACGCCGACAGAAGCTTCGGTCCAGGCCGGCGCGCCCAGTTCACGGTAAAACAGCGTCGAATCGGCCGGTACGGAGGAATGCCAGTTGAATGTGACGTCGTTGCTTCCCGTGGTGGTCCCGTTTGCGGGATTTCGTTGCGTTACGGCTATGTCCGTGCTGACGGTCAGATATCCGTCGTCCGTATATTCGTCGCCCATCTGCAGGGACGTCGCCGCCGCCTGGAATGAATAATCGCCGACCGACGAGCATTCATCCGGCACGTTGACCGTCATGGTCGCGCCGTTCGTCTGTCCAGCATTCAATACCAGCGGATCGGGAGAAACTTCATACCATCCCGAAGGCAGCGAGCCTGTTATCTCTATGTCGAACGTGTCGATTCCCAGGTTGCCGTTGCTTATCTGTATCTGATATTCGACTTCCTCGCCGATGTCGGCCTCTGTCGTTTCGGGAATAACGCTCATAGTCACGCTTCCCGGACAATACATGATCGGCGCGTTCCGGGAACCCGCATTATTGCTTTCGTTTGATTCGGTCACTTCATCGAAGATGTCGGCTTCAGCGGATATCACGGCGCCGCAGGCGGCCGTCCAAGTCTCCGATACCATGTCCGATTCGCCCGGATTCAAAGGTCCGGCGGTATGATCGCTGCCGATCTGCACCGGTCCGGCTCCGTAATCAGCGTAAATCCTTACCGTGAAAGTCCCGCATGCAGCATCGCCGTAATTCCATACGGTCGCCGTGACCGTAGTCGCTTCGCCTTCATCTGGATACGAAGGATCGAAGTCTATGTCCTGGCTTCTCACTTTCAGGTCAGGAACAGGCGTAGGGGTATCCGTGGGAGTCGGCGTAGGCGTTGACGTGCCGATGGCTGTGGGCGTGGGCGAGTGAGTGAACGTCGGAGTTTCCGTCGGCGTACCGGTCGGTTCCGGGGAAGGTTCTGTCGTCGGTTCGGCCGTCGGTTCCTGGGTGGGAATATCCGTCGGTTCAGGACTAGGTTCCTGAGTCGGTATTTCCGTCGGCGCCTCAGTAGGAATGTTTGTCGGTTCCTGAGTCGGTATTTCCGTCGGCTCCGCAGTAGGAATGTCCGTCGGTTCCTGTGTCGGTACATCCGTCGGCTCTGCAGTGGGTATATCCGTGGGTTCGGGACTCGGTTCCTGCGTCGGCGCCGTGGTCGGCGGAGGCGTCGGTTGAGTCGTCGTGCCCTGGGTTACGAAAGGCGTCCGGGTTGCAGTCGGTTGCGGACTGGTTATCGGTGACCTGGTGGGAGAGGCGAGAGGCGTCGGTTGAAGGCATTTGAAATAGGAAACCCTGCCTGAAGAGCTATAATTGTCGTAACCGTAAGCGCCCACTATGACTTCGTCAAAGTCGTCTTCGTCGACATCTGCGCTGTCGACTGCTGCGCCTAAATATTCTTTATTCGAACCGTAAACAAAACAGTATGGAGACGTTTCCGGTCCTGTCGATGAACCGTAATAGACGAAAACGGCTCCATTATTGTTGTCGTAGCCCTGCATGCCGACAATAATATCGTCATAAGCATCGTTGTTCATATTTCCTGACGAAACGCTGTATCCGTAATCATACCATTCGTCCCCTTCATCCTGCCAGACAGGCGTCGAGTTTAATCCTGAACTCGAACCCAAATATGCGAAAGCTCCGCCGTAATTGTCATAATTCTTCGCTCCGACGACGACATCGTCATAACCGTCGGCATTAACGTCTCCAGCCGTTGAAACGGAATTACCGAAAAAGCAGTGACCCTGAGGATCGTCACCGGATACTCTCCAGGAATAAGACGATTCCAGTCCAGAATTCGTTCCGTGAAATACATAAGCATGACCGCATTCGACCTGACCGCAACCGCAACTGTCATAATCAGGCGCACCGACTATAACATCGGCGTACCCGTCGGCGTTGACGTCGCCGGCATCCGAAACCGACCAGCCGAATCTTTCCTGGCTTTCAAAATTTCCCGCTTCCCAGGCAGGTGAATAACTCAATCCTGAAGAAGAACCATGATATCCGTAAGCGTACCCCGCATCACTGTTGCCCCCGTACCTGGCGCCCACTACCACATCGGCATACCCGTCATTGTTGACGTCGCCTGCTGTGGACACGGAACAACCATAATCCGCATCATAAGAATCAGACCAACCTATCCAGTAAGCCATTCCATCCAGCCCGGTTGATCTCCCGTGATACACATAGGCTGCTCCGCCCTGATGCTCATTAGTCGAACCGCTGGCGCCGATAATCACATCGTCATATCCGTCATTGTCTACATCTCCGGCCGTTCCGACGGAGTAACCGAAATTGGCGTGACCTTCAATGCCGTTTTCCGACCAGGAAGGATTCCAATTCAGACCCCATCGGCGTCCGTGAAATACGAAAGCGCGTCCTACATTCCATCCGCAGATATCATAATAAGGCGCGCCCACAACTATATCTTCGTATCCGTCAGCATTCACATCTCCTGCAGACCCTATGGAGAATCCAAGCATTTCTCCCTCCTGAGGACCTTCATAATGCCAATTGTCGATCGGTTTCATCCAGACCTGCGAAAAATTCGATGCATTATAAACCGTTGCCTTGCCTTCATTATCGTTGCCGTTTACGCTGTGAAGCCGAGACCCTGCTATGATATCGTCCAGTCCGTCTCCGTTGAAATCGCCCGCTCCTACAGACCATCCCAGCTCTTCCAAAACACCTCTTTTACCGTAAGCCACACAATCAGGATTAAAATAATACTCCAGCCCGAAAGTCGCTCCGTAAAATACGAATACAGCCCCCTCATTTTCATTGTAAGCCTTCATTCCCACTATTATATCGTCATAATTATCGTCGTTTATTCTTCCATAGGAGAGACTCGATCCGAATTCGCCGTACCGGGGACCGTTGAATCCGCGATTCGGGTAAATTCCTGTCGGTCTCCCGTTATAATAGAAAACGCGACCCACAGCATGACAACCGTAGCTTTTCGCTCCAACGATTATATCCGAGCAACCGTCGCCCCGGAAATCACCCGCAGAAGAAACCGCTGTTCCATATTCGCTGCCCTGTTCATCGCATGATTCCGTCCAGAAAGGAGTTGAATATAAACCTGATGCGGAACCTTTATAAACATAAACACGACCGTATTCTCCGCAATTGGAATATCCGGGCGCTCCCACGATTACATCCGCATAACCGTCACCGTCGACGTCACCCGCTGAACTCACCGCTTCGCCGAATCGCTCGCCATATTGTCCGCCTTCCGCGTCCCAATTGTACGATGACTCAAGCCCTGATGCAGAGCCGTGGAATACGTAAACACGTCCCGAATTGTCGTTGTCGTATAAAGGCGCTCCCACGATGACGTCGGCATAGTCGTCCTGGTTGACGTCGCCCGCAGAAGCCAGAGAATACCCGAATTCAGCGCTCCAGTGGCTGCAGGCATAATTCCATCCGGCCGTCGTGTTCAACCCGCTCGCCGATCCGTGATAAACATACGCTTCGCCTCCGGGTGCGCAGCAGGAGGCTGAAATGGAACCTATTATTACGTCGTCGTAACCGTCATTATTGACGTCGCCGGCTGAGTTCACAGAATGACCTAATCTGCTTCCTGATCTCGGTCCGTATTTAGTCCACGAGGGTGACTGTTCAGGCCCCGCAGACGAACCGTGAAATACGAAAACCCGCCCTACATTGCTGGAGCAGGTATCATAGTTTGGAGCGCCAACGATGACGTCGGCATATCCGTCCGCATTCACATCACCCGCCGATGCCGTCGAATAACCCAAATATTCATTATTCTGTTCTCCCTCGTATTCCCACAAAGGCGTCATTATCGGCGCCGTGTAACTCGGATCGATGAAAACCGGGTATTCGGCAGCCTGGTCCTCCAGCATGATCCTCAGCCGGTCCCTTTCAGCCCCGTAATCAAACCTGCATTCCAGTTCCGCACCGCCTGAATCAATTGTATAAAGATCGCTCGCCTGAAGAACGAGCCTCCCCCCGGTTTCATAAAAATTTATCGAATCGCCGGCCGGCGCTATTTCAAAAGTTAGATCGCCGGAAACCTTCATTTCAATCCAGAATGATTCCCCGGACGCTCCGGCAAGTCGCTCAACTATCGTGAATCCCTGCTCTAAACCGGAGTCGCTGTTTAAATACCACTCGGTCAACCCCGAACAATCATACTCCACACGATTGTCAAACACTGCAGGCGCTCCGCGAGTCAACGCATGAAATGACTTTCCCCGTCCGTATCCTTCAGGCGTCAATACGCATTTCCAGTCTTCCTCGCTTTTTCGTGACGTTATTACGATCCTGTCATCCATAAAATATGTCCGAAAATTATAAGCCCGGTTCGGCGCCTGGTAACTGGATTCAACTCCCTCAACAGGCGACCTGTCGCTCATGGTCACATTGTATTCGGATTCCACCAGATGCTTCTTCGCCATGCTCCACCATCCGTCGTTCAATGTCGCTGCTCCGTAATCTTTATTACTGTCGACCGTATCACCTGCGGCATGAACTGCTGACGCCAAACATGACGTTATCGCCAATAAGATTATTAAAAACTGAAATTTCCTCATTTAATTGACCCTCCCGCTAAATCCATGGAAAATAATTCGCTGCTTATATTTTTCACCGTAGTCATGAAGAATCTGAAAATATCAGCGAAGGCTTCACCCTTCCATTCTTCACGACTGACGTTCAAAAAATCACTGATAATAAAAGAAAAGGAAACCATAAAATCCATTCAGCAAAAAAAATCAAGATTCAAAGGTCACAAACGACCCTATCATTCCATTATAAAAATGGATTTATGGAATGCAAATGACCAGTAAAATATTTTTCCCGCAGCAAAGTTAAAAATACGCTCATTTACGAATTCTTATATTTATCGCTTCTCTTTGAAGGGATCAGGAATTATACTGAACAAAGGGGGTAAAGCCGTCGCAGATGGAGGCGAGTCGCCGTAAGGCGTTTCAACCGGTTCGATTGCAAATGCGGAAAATAAAGAAAAAAATAGAGTCCTCACTTTCCATGCAGGAAATTGTTCTGACGGTTTTGCTCTATTTGCCGGTGATATTGGTCATGACCTGGCCCCTGATCGTCAATGTCTGCGATCATATTCCCGCAGGGAGCGAACCGTCGACGGTATCGCTTCATCAGCTATTCCTGATGGAGTGGAATGCGGAATATTACCGCGGGGAGGTTTCTTACTGGGATGCGCCGTTTTTTTATCCTCATGAAGGAGTGTTCGCCTGGTCGGAACCTCAACCCTTATCCGGTTTGATTTTCACTTTATTGACATTTGCCGGCGCGGGAAACGCTCTGGCTTATAATTTACTGGTTCTGTTTTATTTATCAGCAGCAGCCTTAACCACGTATTGCCTGGCGCGTCAGGTTACTCCGGACAGGGCTGCCGCGTGGATCGCCGGCTTCTGGGCGGCTTGCGGCGCTTACGTCATGCAGCAATTCGCTGTGCTTCACCTTTTAGCGGTTATTTTTCCTCTCCTGGTTATCTATATGATCGTGGATATGCGTCGAAACGGAGGAAGGCTGGCCAAATTATTTACGCTTGCCGCAGCTTATACAGGAACCTGGCTGACATGCGCTCAGTTCGGTCTTATGCTTACGATCCTTCTGCCCGTTATGACCGCGGCTTTTTTACCAAAAACTAAGGCCGGCTGGAAAAGCGCTGCCGGCGTTTTTCTTATTGTCGCTGTTTGCCTGCTCAGTTTGAGTCCGTACCTGATCACTCAAAAATCCCGTCTGGAAGTCATGGGGATGGAAAGGACCCTGAGTGAAATCCAGGGAAATCTCTACTGGCAGGACCTGGTATTGCCCCCCAAAGGTCACTGGCTTACGGGAAAAATATTCGGTTTTGACCAGAGGACCGACGTTTATTCCTGGGATATTGGAATAGTCAATTTGCTCATTATAACCGCCGCGCTGGTTTTGGGGATTCGCCGGACGTTTCGCTATGATTATGTCGCCGGCGGCATAGTCAAAGGCTACTTTGTACTGGCTGCAGCAGCCCTGTTTCTGGGTTTCGGACCCAGAATAAGCCTTCTCTTAGACCGCAAATTAGTCGGACCCTACGTGGGTTTGACGAAAATAATACCCGGACTGGTCGGTATAAGATCACCCGCTCGTTTTTCCGTTTTCGCTTATATCAGCCTGGCTGTCATAGCCGCCTGGGCCATCGCCTGGATGCGCCGAGTCGCAGGCGGCAAGCGGAAGCGTCTCACTTTGACTATAGGAATAATTGCAGCTTTTATCGCCGAAGCCTGGTCTCTTCCCATTCCTCTTGCCGATACGGGCGAACAATCCCGTGCCTATGGAGATTTTGTCCGGCATATCAGCAGCATAAAAGATAATAGTCCCGTACTGGAGTTGCCGCTTCCCGCAGGCGGAAGGCCCGCGGATTTGGAAAACGAGGTTAAAGCCATGCGACGCGCGTTGAAGCATAATCATCCCATTATAAACGGTTATGCCGGATATTTTCCTGAACCTTACTGGCAGCTCGATCAGGCCCTTATCCGGGACCCCCAGGGAAAAGGATTGCGCTTCATACAGGCTATGAACGTCAGGTATGTCGTCCTTAATGAAAAAACTACGCCCCCGTTTATCAAAAAAACTCTGCAGGAAATCGCCGAACTGAATTGTCGCTATAACCATTTATCTCTGCTCGAAATCAAATCCAGGCTGCACAAAAAAGCGCCTCCTGAATTGCCGGCGCAGAGCAAACTCAAGATAAAACCCTATCCCGGAGATATACTCCGCATCCAATTGGATAAACCGGCAGAGACTCCTTTCCTGATGTTGCCGGTTACCTCCAGAAGCATTGACGTTAAATATAAAACCCAAAGCGAAAACAATCGGGTGTATGACAAGCTCAAAATATCCGGGTCTCTTTTGCTGGATGAAAATCAGAAATTCATTTACCTGCTTCTCCTGAACAAACCCCTGTGGGAACCAACCGGGCAGACAAGACTGATAGCGGAATCAGAAGCCAGAAGAAGAAGCGAATTGCCATGGCCTTTTGACTGACGGGTTTCGACGCCATTCCAGCTCGTTTATGCATTAGAAAATGCGGCGCCTTGCCGGCATCAAAATTTGGGTTGTGGTTTGAGCTTGCGATAGGTACCGGTTCTTGTCAATGCGTGATGTTTCGTTGATGAAAAAACAAATCCGGCATCTGCGCATGATCAAACTGCTTTTGAAAAAAATATTATCGCGTAATCGCGTGAATTTACGCCAAAATTGGAGAGAAGAAGGATTAGTTTTTTCTTTTGAAAACTTGACAGGGCACTGATAGTAGGTTAAACTGACCAAGTTACAATCACCAGTACTTACCCTTTCAACAGGAGTCATGATGTTCAGGGGAGAAGGAAACGAATCTATTCTGAAAAGATTCACGCTGCGGAACAGTGCGGCTGCTTGCGGAATGGCCGATGCATTTAAATGCCGGGAATTTTCCGATCCCAGGATAACCGAATGCAATATCGCTGAAAATATCGCTCAGCGCTGCCGAAGGGTCCGCACTTTTACTGCCGCTCCGCATATGATCGATGCATCATTGTTGCGTAAACAAAAGGAGACAGTCATTAAAAGGATTTGTCCCGGATGACGTTTCGCCTATATTTTTATTGAGTTCTTTTCAGGATGTTTGTTGTTTATTGAGAGAAAGAGGAACATTTTTTGTTTTTAATATTATGCAATAAAACCAGTAAATGGAGGAGGATTAAGATGAAGGATTCGAAGGTAGTAATTTTTCTGATGTATCTGGCCGTCGGCTGTTTATTATCGGCGTCCGTGCAAGCTGCGACGGAAGTGACAGGGGACATAACAGGCAACACGAATTGGTCTTTAGGCGGCAGTCCCTATTGGGTCAGGGCAGTAGTGACCATTCAAAGCGGGGTGACGTTGACGATCGATCCGGGTGTAGTAGTGAAAATGGAAACGACGAACCCGTATAGCGGCGACAAGCGTCAATTGATCGTGAATGGAACGCTGAGTTTGCCTTCATCGGGATCACCGGTAATTTTCACGTCGGACCAGGACGATGACGCTGACGGAATCGACGTCACGGGAAACGGTTATACTGCGGGCAGTCCCGGTGAATGGGGTTATATTAAGTATAACTCATCAGGCAATTTTCTCCAGAACGCCGAGATTCGATATGGAGGCATAGGGAGAAAAAATCACAATAATCCATATGATCTTTATCAGGTATGGGTCAACGGAGTAACGGTCCATATCCAGGACTGCGAATTAAGAGATTGCTATCAGACGGCAATATATTATGTCGCTCCAGCGGGCCCCTCATCCCCTCTGATTGCTGATAACGTGATTACTGACTCTCCACAGGGAATAAATTTTGTAGCGCATGCCAACTTCCTGGCATCTCCGGATTTTAATGACAATAATGTAACTGCTGCGACGTTCGGCATAAAGGTTCAAGGGACGTCGAACGTCCCGCCTGTTGTAGACATGAACGGAAACATAGTAACGAGTCCTGACGGAACGGGGATCGGAATTCATCTGATATATCCCGATGCTTCTTCTACTTTAATAAACAACAGCATAACGGGCGTTCAGTATGGACTGGTGAACGACAACGGGTCTCCCACGGTAAACAACAACTCTTTTACGGCCAATACGGAGTTTCCTCTATCCCAGTTGAATACATCGTTTCCTAATTACAGCGGCAATACGATAACGGGGAACGAAAAACAGGCGATAAGAGTCAACGGCACAATTTCTACTAACGGCGTATGGTCCATCATTCAGGGACTAGGCATTCCCTACCACGTGGAAGACGGCAGTATAACGATTGAAAGCGGGGCAACGTTGACCGTCAATCCTGGCGTGGTTGTAAAATTCGAAACCACAAATCCTTATACAGACGACAAGAATTCCATTCACATTCAAGGAACATTAGCGCTTCCGGCTTCGGGAAACCGCGTATACTTCACGTCTGACCGGGACGACTGGGTAGGGGGCGATTCCAACGGCGACGGAGCCCAGACAGCGCCGGCGCCCGGCGATTGGGGATATCTCAGGTATTATTCCGCCAATGTGTTGAGGAATTCGGAGGTCCGTTACGGCGGTATTGGAAGGAATAATCACAATAATCCGTATGACAGATATCTGGTTTGGATGGACAATGTAATAGTGAATATCGACAATTGTACGATTAAAGAGGCGTATGAAACCGGCGTTTATTATAACGTCTATCTGACGCCGGATTCATCGCCCGTCATATCGAACAATACCATCAGCGACACTCCTTACGGGATCGATATGATTTCTTCACAGAATTTTCATACGAATCCTACGTTGTCGAACAACACGATATCGTCGGAAACGATATGTTTTCGTCTGACCGGCGATGTCGACATTCCGCCTGTTTTGACTTATACTGGGAATACGACCACCAGTGCGGCAGGAACGGGAACCGGCGTTTACCTGATATATCCGCACGCGAATTCAGCTTTGTCGGGCAACACCTTCGACGACAATCAATATGGTTTGATTGTGGACGACGGGTCTCCATCAGTAACGAATAATTCCTTCATCAATCAGACGGAATTTCCTTTAACCCAGATTGATACTTCTTTCCCGTCGTATAGCGGAAATACGTTCACCGGTAATTACAAACAGGCCATTCGGGTCAATGGAACCATTTCGGAAAACGGAACATGGCCTGATGTACAGAACTTGGGTTTACCCTATCATGTTGAGGACGGCTGCGTAACCATAGACGATGGAGTGACTTTGACCGTCAACAACGGCGTCGTCATAAAATTCGAACAAACTTATCCATATACAGGGGAATTAAATTCGATGCATATTTACGGAACTCTGGAATTGCCGGCATCTGGCGCATCCGTCTTCTTTACTTCCGACAGGGACGATACGGTGGGCGGGGATTCCAACGGCGACGGCATGACTACGCTGCCGGCTGCAGGCGATTGGGGTTACTTGAGATATTACTCCGCTAATATCCTGATAAATTCAAAACTGCGCTACGGGGGCATTGGCAGGACCAATCATAATAATGCGTATGATAAATACATGGTATGGGCGGATAACGCAGACGTCGACATCATCGACTGCGAATTGAAGCACGCATATTTAACCAGTATCTACTATTACGCGAGACTAACCCCTGCCCTGACGCCCCAAATCCTGAACAACGACATATCTTTAACGCCCAACGGTATTTATATGACTACTTCGGAAGGTTACCTGACCGCTCCCAACATTGTTGAGAATACAATATCCGCGACTGATTTCGGCTTCAAGATGGAAGGCGACGTCGATATCCCGCCGCTGTTGTCTTTTACCGACAACTACATCACAAGTCCCGAAGGCACGGGAACAGGCGCGTGGCTGATTTATCCGGATGACGGCACGACGCTCACCGACAATACATTCTATTTCGTCCATTATGGATTAGTCGTAGACAACGGTTCACCGACCCTGGGAGGCAACAGTTTCATTGAGAATCAGGAATTTCCGGTTTCTCAGATTAATACAAGTTTTCCGACATACAGCGACAATTTTTTCGTGGATAACGTGAAACAGGCGATTCGGGTAACGGGAACCATCTCATCCAGCGGAACCTGGCCTGACGTTCAGGGGCTGGGACTTCCCTATCACGTGGAAGACGGCAGCTTGACCATAGCGTCGGGAGCCGTCCTCAACGTGAATGCCGGCATAATAATAAAATGTGAAGCCACCTACCCTTATACCGGAAACAAAAATTCTATTTTAGTAGACGGCGTGTTCAACTCGCTCGGAACCGCCTGGGATAAGGTCTATATTACCTCCGACAGGGACGATACGATCGGCGGCGATTCCAACGGCGACGGAACTGCGACGAGTCCGGTCGGCGGCGACTGGGGTTACCTGAAAATCAATAATGGAAATAATGAACTGACGCATCTGCACATTCGTTACGGCGGCGTAGGACGTAATAATCACAATAATCCGTATGATAGATACATGGTATGGATCGATAAAGAATCAATCGACATCAGGCATTGCACGATAAGCAACGCTTATGACAGGGGACTGTACTACGTGGCGGACGATACCGACGATTCGACCGTTAATTTGTATCACAATAAATTTTTGAATTCTCCATACGCTGTATATTTTTACGGTTGCTCTGTTTTTGAAACGGACACTCATATAATCTACAATTACTTTGAAGCAGGACCAGGCAACACCAATCTTTATATAACGGAGGTTGCGGGCACGTCGACCGTGAATTACAATTCTTTCTTCAATAGCGCATACGGAATCTATGCAGATGGAGGAGTTGGAGCTTTTCACTTCGATAATTGCAACATAAGCAATAATTCGACTAACGGGGTCCGTAATGCAGAAGCGCCCTGCATAGTCGGCGACTATTGCTGGTGGGGACATTCGACGGGACCTTTCGACAACCAGACCGGGGCCGGCGCCTGCGACGGTACGAACGGCGGATCGGGAGACTCGGTTACCGAATATGTGGATTATCACGACTGGGTTTCGACGCCTATCCCTATCGGACTGCTGGATTGTTCGAATATGGCGAATATTCCGTGCAATTCCGGTCTTCAATTCCAGACCAACGACGCCGGTCAGTCGGATGTCGACACATACGGATGTCATACTGAGGATTATTCAGGCAAAGAAATGGTCTACTACGTAGATACGACTTCAACGGGAAGTCTCGTCGCTCACCTGAACCCAATTTACGGCGATCCGGACGTATTCATTCTCGATGCCTGCAGCGAAGAAAACTGCCTGGCTTACGGCGATTACGATGCCATATTGGCAAGCGTTACTCCGGGGAGGTACTACATCGTTGTTGACTGCGCTCAGGACCCGGCTTATTACGATATTTACGTCTATTGCGGAGGCGCTACGCCGACTCATACAGCCACACCCTCTCCCCTTCCGACGAATACGCCGATTCCCCAACTGGATTGCTCATCACCTGTCCATTTAAACTGCTGGACGCCCTATGCCGGAGACACAACAGGCGGCGATACGAACGTCTCGCAATATAATTGCGTAGGATTCGACTTTTCGGGTCCTGAAGTAGTCCATACTATAGATATCAGCGAGGATTATATGGATATTTCGTTAAGTTCAAGCGCCGCCTTATTCGTTATGGTTCTGGATGCTTGTAATGAGAACGCATGTATCGCTTTCGGCAATGGTAATTTCTCTGTGGAAGAGCTGACTGCAGGAATGTATTATTTAGTCGTCGACGGTATTATGGGCGCTGCAGGGACATATACGCTGGATGTACACTGCAATCCCGGGGGAACGCCTGCAGCGACGGCGACGCCCACGGCTACACCCACATTGTCGCCGACGACCGCAAGCACGTACACGCCGACGCCGACGCCGACCTTGAGTCCCACTTCGACAATCAGTCATTCGCCCACCATAACGCCTACGTTTACGGCCATTCCAACGGAAACGCCTATACCTCAGACCAACTGCGGTTGGAACGACGACTGGCAGGATTACGCCTGCGGACCTACGGGACTCAACGGCGAAGACTTCATCACCTTTTTCGTCGTTCATCAGACCTGCGACGTCACCATTTCAATCAATAACGTCACTCCGCAAAACTATGATCCCGTTCTGCTGCTGATGGACGGTCCCGGACCGGAATACTGCATAGCCTATGCCGACGATCACGGTGAAGCCGAAGGTGAAACAATAACTATGGAGGCCATGGAGCCTGGATTCTACTACGCAGCAGTCGATTCTTACCAGGATTGCGGATTCTGGTACATTTCGCTTACTATGGACAATTGCCTGACTCCAACGCCGATACCGACTGAAACGCCGATACCGCAAACCAATTGCGGATGGTATGATGACTGGCAGAATTACGCCTGCGGTATGTTCGATCTTTTCGGTGAGGATTTTATCACGTTTTTCGTCGTCCAGCAGGTATGCGACGTAACCATCGCCATCGAGAACGTCACTCCCGGCGATTACGATCCCGTTCTGCTCCTCCTTGACGGCCCTGATCCGCTCTATTGTTTCGCTTATGCCGATGACAACGGCGCGGGAGCAGGAGAAAGCATTACCGTCCCAGGCATGGAACCGGGCAACTACTATGCTGTGGTAGACTCGGAAGAGGATTGCGGATACTGGAATCTTTCTTATTCCCTCAATAATTGCCTGACCCCTACACCGTCACCGACGCCCCCCGACACCCCCACGCCGAATCCTCAAACCAACTGCGGATGGCTCGATGATTACCAGGATTACGGATGCGGCATCTCCGGACTCAATGGAGAAGACCTGGGTATAGTTTTTAATAACTACCAGTACTGCGACATTACCATCGAGATCGAAAACGTCACTCCTGGAGATTACGATCCCATACTGCTCATCATGGACGGGCCGGGACCTGAAGACTGCTTCATCTACGCCGACGAAAACGGCGATGCCCAGGGCGAAACCATTATGATTACCGGTCTGGAACCCGGAACTTACTATGCAGTCGTTGATTCCTATGAAAGTTGCGGATATTTTAACTTCCGAGTCACCTATGACAACTGTCAACCCTACTCGCCTACGCCGACACTAACGCCGACACAGGTCCTTACGCCGACCAGCGTCCCCACTCATGTCTGCTCCACAATTCTGGTCCCGCAGGATCACCAGACGATACAGGAAGCCATTCATGCCGCGCTCGATTGCGATACTGTGCTGATAGACGATGGAACCTACACAGGCGATAGGAATAAAAACCTTGATCTCATGGGCAAGGCGATAACCCTCACGTCGGTCAACGGACGGGAAAACTGCATCATAGATTGTGAGAATGACGGCAGAGGCTTCATTATATTCAGGGGGGAAGGGAACGATTCAATCATCAGCGGTCTCACTGTCCAAAACTGCAACGCCACATACGGAGCAGGCATTTACATTCAGAATTCATCCCCTGCCATTCTGGAATGTACAGTGAAATCGTGCACTTGCGATTCCGACGGCAGCGGTATTTACTGCTCCAATACATCCTCGCCGGTCATCACGGATTGCATCATCACGGAAAATTCTGCCGGCGGTATGGGCGGAGGGCTCTACTGCAGGGATTTCTCCAATCCGACCATTACGAATACCGACATAACCTTGAACTCAGCCGAATTCGGCGGCGGCATCGAGAGCTACAGCGCTTCCCCGCACCTGATCGAATGCAATATAAGCGAAAACTACGGCGTTCACAACGGCGGCATCTTTTTCGACATCGGAGCCGGCTGCGTACTGGAAAATTGCACCATCGCTTATAACTCCTCCATTGATCAGGGCGGAGGATTGCACATCATAAGCGATAACCCCGAAGCCCTCATTAAAAATTGCCTCATTATCGGCAACGAAACCCAAAACTACGGAGGCGGCGTCGAGTGTTGGTATTCCTCTCCCACTTTCCTCAATTGCACTTTTACTGAAAATAGCGCACAGTTGAACGCAGGTGCCCTTAATTGCATGAATGCATCCCCGACAGTCAAAAATTGCATTTTCTGGAACAATTTTCCCAATGAAGTCGAAACTTCAGGGCAATCCGACATTGATATGACTTATTCTAACGTGCAGGGAGGATTCGAAGGCGAAGGAAATATGAATCAGGACCCCATGTTCGTAGACCCGGTAAACGGTGATTATCATCTTCAGTCCACTGTAGGAAGTTATCACAACGGGACATGGGAAACGGACGAAAACTGCTCCCCCTGCATAGACGCCGGAAACCCCGGGGATGCCTGCGACTGCGAACCACTGCCGAATGGAGGCATCATCAATATAGGCGCTTACGGTAATACCGAACAGGCCTCAAATGCTTGTTCCAGAGATATCCCGACTCTTTCCCTGTTCGGTATCCTTTTGCTTGTCCTGACGATCGGATTCCTGACCATGAAAAAAGGCAACAAAATGTAAGATTGAATTACTTTTTGGACATAAACCCGCTCATATTAATGCGCCCGTTATTCCACCCATGGGAGGAAAAGGAGAGCTTCCTACGATTTTTGTGATCGTTTTCCGTGTTAAATAAAAAAACATTACGGCGTCAGTTTAATATCATCGAGCCGGACAAAAGGCAAAAAAATATATTCAACGCCCTCTTTTACTAGACTTTCATGAAAATTACGGTTGATGATATAAACTCTCTCAGGTCGGTATTTCGACGCAAAACTGCGCATGGAACGGCTGATCCTGGGACGCCGGTATTCAGAATACTTTACCTCAACAGGAATGAACCGACTCCCGAAATCAAGCACAAAATCGACTTCCGCTCCCTCTGTCGTCCTCCAGTAACTTATTTTTCCACCTCCGTAACTCATCGATTCCTTCAGCTTGTGGAAAACTAAATTCTCAAATAAAAAACCGAACATCCCCGGCGTTTCTATATGACCGAATAATCCTAATGCATGGTTTCGCAATCCCAGATCGTAAAAATAATAAACAGGAGATTTCCGGATTTCCTTGCGGACGTTCCTGAAAAAAGGCCTTATTTTATGCAGGATAAATGTTTTTTGAGCATACCACAGATACTTTCTGACTGTTTGAAGAGATAGCCCTGAAGTTCGCGACAACTCTGAATAATTCACCGGATTGCCCGCCTGATCCGCAGTTATCCTTATTAAATCACTGAAAATGTAACTCTTTTCTGCTCCCAGGAAATATCCTATATCCTTCTCCAGATAACTCGAAAATATCTCATCGATTATTTTCCTCTTCTCTTCCGCCTTCTCTTCCGTTATGACTCTGGGATATCCCCCGAAATTCATATATTTCCGTATGAGCGACACGGTCTTTTCTCGCTCAATTTGAAAAAATTCATCAAGACGTCCCTCATAGCGATATCCGGTACAATAATCAATGAATTCTTCAAACGATACAGGAGCAAGACGAAATATCCTCTTCCGGCCCACAAGCGATTCATGAAGATTCTCCTTTAACTCCAGGCTGCCGGAACCGGAAACGATAAACTTATAAGGCAATTCCAGATCAAATAATCCCTTAAAAAATAACCCCGCATCTTTTTTCCTCTGCACCTCGTCAATAAAAACAAATCCCGAATGACTACCCAATTCGAGGCGCAGCTTATCGATCAAAGCCTCCTGAGATCGAAAAAACGGTCGATCTCTTTCAAAATCAAGGCTGAGGAAAACGCAACCTTCGTTTCGCTTTTCCAGATAATCCTTCAGTTGCTTCATCAACGTGGTTTTGCCGACCTGCCGGGGACCCATCACCATGGATATTTCTTTTTGCTTCAGATGTTTTTTTATTTCTTGGAAAAGTTGTCTCTTAATCATATTTTCATTTTAAACCGATTATTTTCAAAGTCAAGTTAAAAAATTATCGGAATTTCCTTTAATATCTGGTGTGAAATGAAGTGGGTCATTAACTTTTGGCAATAAACCGTGAGTTTCACCTAAGCAGCATCAGTTTTTTCCTTACATCTTCCAGCATTCGTCTTGCTTTCTGGTCGTCAGGGTTGATTTTCAGGGCCCAGTTCAATTCGAATTCCGCATTGGGATAGTCTTCCAGCGCGATGTATGCGGCGGCCAAATGAACATGAAATTGCGGTATGTATGCTTTAGTCGACAGGAGTAATCTGAAGTTTTCAACGGCTCTCCGGAAATGGATCACGGCTTTTTCGTGATTTCCTTGTAATTTTGTGCGTTCGCCCAGTTCGAGAAACAGCATGCCTTCATGGAGAGCGGCTTTCCATTCGTGATGGGGCAGTCCGTTTTCTTTGCAGAATTCATAGGCTTCGATCGCTTTTTCAATGTTGCCGTCACGATAATAAATCGGCGCCAGGGCGAGATGGGCATCGAAAACGTTTTTTTCCAGCCTGACTGCCTTTTCAAGATAATGTTTCGCTCGATCCAGTTTGCCGCTCTTATATAGCTCCAGCCCTATCAACATGTTGGCTTCAGCGCTTTCCGGGTTTGTTGCTGCTTCTTTCCGTTTCAGTATTAAATCGTTTTTCCAGTCGAAGTTACGGATATAAGTTCTGTATCCGAAGAGAATTGCGATGATCAGGACAACGCTGAACCATATTTGCCGTCGCTTGAATAATTTCTTCAAAAGTATCGGCAGCATGGCGGCAAAAGAGAATGAAGGAATAAACAGAAATCGTTCAGAAAACTGGTCTCTCAGGGTGATAAGTCCGCTTACCAGGAGTATGTTCATCAGGAAAAAGGTTAAAAGAAAAAACAACTTGCGCTCACGCCGGAAAGTCCGCCAAATCGAAAAGAAAAAAAGTCCGGAGAGGATAACCGCGAAGGCTCCCTGAGCTGAGAAAGGATAAGACAGGTCTGGGAGTTTCCATCTGATTTTCAAGTTAAGAGGTAAAAACAGAAGATCGATATATTGGGCAATGGAATAAAGGACGTTCATTACGGGCGCTGTAAAGTGTCCCTGAGCGAATGAGTCTATGATTGTTGCGGAGGTTACGAAGTTGTTGTTGAATTCCAGGGCCCAGTATCTTAGGGCATAGAAAACGGGTAGAGTTGAGAAGAAGAAAGTATAATTACGATAATTTTTTTGCAGAGCGTCCGGGAGATTTTTTTCGCGGCAGGACCAATCGTAGAGGATGACGGCAAAGGGTAGAGTTACGGCAGATTCCTTGGAAAGCAATGCCAGGAAGGCCGCGGCGATGGAGGAATAGAAAAATGTTTGTTTATCTGTTTTTTTGAATTTTATATAAAAGTAAAGGGATAAAAAATAAAATATGCCGCAGGCTACATCCGTCCGTCCGGCTATCCAGGTAACGTTTTCGGTGTGAACGGGATGCACCGCGAAGATCAGCGCGGCCGAAAGAGGAATCAATGCCCCCTTAAAAAGAACCCCAGTCAGAAAAAAGAGGGTGACGGATGCAGCGCTCATCAGGATTAAGTTAGTGAGATGAAAACCGAAGGGATTCAAATTCCATAAACGATAATCGATAATGTAAAGTATTGAAATAACAGGGCGGAAGTAAGGAGAGCCTTTTTCCGCGGGGGTGATCCACCAGAAATCCCTTATGAAATTTATATTTTTCTGCGGATCGTGCAGGTTCATGTTGCGGACTATCAGGTCATTATCGTCCCAGACGAAATCGTTCTGCAAGGCGTTGAAGTAAACCGCGAAAACCGTCGCAATAATAAGCAAGACAGCAGCTTTTGAAAAATTCATAATCCCATCCGTTAATGATTTGAGGATTCCGCTGGTATGTTATTTCATATAAGTTCAGAATCACGCGTTATTTTTTTCGATTCCTTCATTAGAAGGCTCCCCTCAGAGAAGTATATTATCAGAGTCAATTCTCTTTTTTAAGCCGGCATAAATCATCCAGACGATGAAGAGAATCAGGGAAGCAGTTGAGACATATTTACCGATCTGAAAGGAGAGGGGGCGATATTCCAATTTGATTCTATGGTTTCCGGCAGCAAGGGGTACGGCGCGCAGCGCGTAGTTTGCCGGCATTACCCTGTAAAAAGATTGAGGACCGTTTATAAGCGAAGAAGCTTTCCATCCTTGGCTGTAGGCGTCTGTGATGAGCAGGATGGCAGGCGCATCCAGTTCGGCGGCTATGGTTAGAACATCCGTCGACTCACTCAGCAATTTAACCTTACCCGGATTAACCGACGGGTAAGGTTCGGGGTCTGGTCGGTTTTCGAGGATAACGGTCTGGTTTGGATCGAAGTTCGGATCGGACATGGCCGCAAAAATGGCGTCCCTGTGTTTTATTATTTGGTATTCCCGGATCAGTTTCAGATGAGGCATGACGTTTTGCGTTTCATGCACGTCTATATCGTTCCTTCCGGCCGGCGTGACGAGAAAGCGGCAACGCAGCATGGCGTATAGCGGATTATAGCGAGTAAATATCTGGTAATGACCGGGAATATCCGGGTCTGTGCCTTGACTAAACTTAATGAATTCAGTGTAACGTTTCGTCGCCAGGGGGTCATACCCCCATACTTTTCTTATGCCTGTGGGGACCGGCGCCGGCGGCAGATGCATTTCCAGCATTCGATCGTTTCCGGGGGGTCTGCCTTGAAGATATTCAGCGGGCGAAAAGGCCAGAGCCGTTTTTTCCAGGTTAAAGCTGAGAGTATACTTCTGAGCGAATACAGCAATATCCATTACTGCCAGGAGCAGAATCAAACAGGCGAAATTTTTTGAATATCGGAGGGCAAACGTCAATAAGGCGAAGATGAAAAAGACTGCAGCGGCGTTCATGACTGTTTCTGCCGCCAGAAGTCCGCTTTGTTTAATGAAATCGGGATCGGATAGCCGTTCTTCTGCCGTATCGATGAATAGAATGTAATCTGATTCTTTTACATGTTGAATTATTACGGACCACACGCCTGTTCGATCGAAACTCATCGCCGACTGTTTTATCTTAAGTCCTGAAATGACAAATACGCATGCGGTAAAAACTGAAAATATGGATATACGGTTAAAAGAACGTTTTAACTTCACAAGAGAATCAAAGCCTGCTCCTGCGAGCAGCGCCAGATAAACGACGGCAAAGAAGGAGAACTTGGCCGCGCCGCGAAATTTTTCGAATCCGGGAAGCGTTATGTAAAACAATTTAAACAGAGGCGTATACGATCCCATTGCCAGGAGGATCAATAAAAAAAATAAAACGAGGTAGGATTTTTTGAATTTTAACCTGCTGAAGAACGCACCGGCGCCGGCCAGAACGAAATTGGCCGCTCCGATAAAAAGGCAGGTTTCCCACTGATAAAAGCGTCCCCAATACTGAAGCCTGATGTCGTCACCGAAAAACGTCGGGAGAACCAGGCTGATCAGCGATTCCGGAGAGAGAGAATATTTTCCGGCATCGGGTGAAGCGACTGAGGAGCTTCTGACGCTTTCACTCACCGCTTCCAGACCCGTCAATATCTGGACGGCCGTCAACAGTAAAGAAGCAGCATAAATAATGCCCCAGTAAAGAAATACCTTTTTGCGTTTCTTCTCGATTAGCACGAGCGAGCCTGCATGCATGAATGATACTATCATCGTATAATACATCAATTGAGGATGACCGGCCAGAATCTGCATAGCCGCAGCCGCAATCCCGATAAATATCCAGTATAATCTGGCTCTGACGGCAAGAGATTCTATGCTTAAAAGAATAAGCGGCGTCCAGGCCAGAGTGCATGCATTGGGCAGGTGCCCGGCATATATTCTCAGGAAATATGGACCTGAAAACATGAGAACGACGGCCGAAAGCCCTGCTGCGGGGGAGCTTATTCCTTTTTTCACAGCCCAGACGAACATGAAAAGTCCTGTGAGCAGGACATGAAAGGAGAAGCTGACGTTGATCGCTTTAGCTACGGGAAGAAAAAGGAAAACAATATTGAAGGGATAAAGAAGGGCTGACTGAAAATTGCCGAAAAAGGGCATGCCGGAAAAACTATAGGGATTCCAAAGCGGAAAATTGCCTTGTTTCATTTCTCCGAATCCGAACTCCCGCATAGTAATGAATTGCCTGTAAAGGTCCTGACCGAACCTGGAAAGAACGAGTTCTTTTGAAGTGAAAATAACATCAAAGAATGTCAGCATCACCAGTAAGGTAACGGCTGCAGCGGCAAACAGATTATATCTACGGAAAGCGGTCATTTCGGATTCATTCGCTGAAATAAGTGTGAACATGAAACGCAAGGAACCGGGCGGTTGATTAAAAGAGCGGAAACTGCCCGGTTCACGGATGTAATATTAGGGACTCGGCCCATAGGCTGTCAATCCGAGGACTGATGAGCGGTATGAAGGCGTCGATTAGTATCCTCCGTCTGATCAGTTCCAGATTAATGGAGATCATTGTTGCGTCGAAGCTGAAATTGCGCATTTGAAGGGCAGGGGAAATTGTTGTATAAGAAAATTGGGAAGAGATTCGCTGAAGCGGGTCATTTGGATGCGTGAATGTATGATAGGGAGGAAGGCCGACGTTCTGGTCCGTAATCCGCGGGTTTGGGCATAATCAAGAACGGCAGGATAGTTTCGCCGGCTGGGAGGTAAAGATGCAATATACTCAATTTGGGGACACGGGAATGGTCGTTTCAAGAATGGCTCTGGGTACGATGACTTTCGGCAATTACAATTATCAGGGATTCAAGTCAAATGTGGGAGAGAAAGAGGCGCGCGACATCGTAGCGATGGCGCTTAACAGGGGGATAAATTTTTTCGATACCGCGGATATGTATGCAGGAGGACAGTCGGAGGAGTTATTGGGAAGGACTTTAGGGGTAAGAAGGCACGATGTGTTCGTATGCACGAAAGCCTTTTTCCGTACAGGACCTGCGATATTACATGCGGGTCTTTCCAGAAGGCACATTATCGAAGCTTGCGAAGAGAGTTTAGGGCGGCTGAAAACCGATTATATCGATCTGTTTTTATTGCACAATTATGATCGAATAACGCCTTTTGAGGAAACGGCCAGGGCGTTGGACGATCTTCAGAGGCAGGGAAAGGTCAGATATGTAGGGGAGAGTAATTTTTTTGGGTGGCAGGCGGAGAAGATGATTGCGACGCAAAAACGACTGGGTTTCGCTCCCCTGGTTGCCGCTCAGGTTTACTACTCTCTGCTCACACGAGACATTGAATGGGAAATCGTCCCGCAGGCGAAAAGCGCCGGCATGGGAATAATGGCCTGGGGTCCTCTGGCAGGAGGATTTCTCACGGGTAAATACAAGAAAGGAAGCACGGAAGCAGTTGAAGGGCGCAGAAAAACTTTTGATTTTCCTCCGGTGGACGGTGAAGCAGCCAATAAAATAGTGGATAAGCTGGCAGCGATAGCGAAAAAAAATGATGCAACGCCCGCAGAGACGGCTCTCGCCTGGATGCTCTCCAAGCCCTTCCTTGACACGGTTATTGTGGGGGTCAGCAAGTTGGAACAGTTGGAAAGCAATCTCAAAGCTGAAAAACTGGAACTCCCCAAGGAAATATACAGTGAACTCGACGACTTGACCAAACCGCCTGCACCCTATCCTCAATGGATGCAATGGGGGGAAGCGGAAACGCAGAAAGCCCTGGAAAAGGGATGGGAGCCGGAACAGACGAATTGAGTATCATTATTAATCCGGGAAAAAGATGAGGAAGCGATTGAAAGCCAATTCCTGACTTCTTGCAACGGGACGATTTTCAGGCAAGGGTTTCAGGAAAGAGCAGGGCGGCATCAGGGAAATCCGTTCTGATTTAAAATGGGCTGATCAGGATATTATGAACAAACAGAAGCAGGAAGAAGATATTTTAAAAATAGCATCTTACAATATCCATTCATGTAAGGGCATTGATGGCGTATATGATACTTCGAGAACTTCAGATGTGATATTGGAAATCGGCGCCAGGATAGTCGGTTTGCAGGAAGTCGATACCGGGTATTGTTTTATTCACACTTCAAAGCAACTGATTGAAATACAGGAAAAAACGGGATTCGAGGCGGTGTCGGGAGTTACTTTAAAGAATAAAAACGGAAGTTATGGAAACGCATTGCTGACGGATTTGCCGATTGGAGAAGTGAAATTATACAATATAAGCATTCGAAAGCGGGAACCTCGCGGAGTCATTGATGCAGAAATCAATTACAAGGGAGCTTCGATCAGGGTTCTGGTCACTCATTTAGGATTAAAAATAAGAGAAAGGAAAGAGCAGACAGCGGCTGTAATGAATATTCTGGATAAGAAGCCGGAGATGCCGACAGTACTCATGGGGGATGTGAATGAATGGAATCCTTTCGGATATGCCGTCAGGAAGTTTAACAGAAAAATGGGGAGAACTCCTTTGAACCGGACTTTTCATACTTTATTGCCTTTGTTTGCGCTGGATCGCATTTGGGCTGCGCCGCGGAAAATTATCATCGGGCCTGCCGTTCATAGAAGCCGGGTTGCAGCTAAGGCTTCCGATCATTTTCCCGTCAAGGCAGAGTTGAAACTTTAAGACGACTGTTTATGCGTCAACCGGTTTTCGCATCCCCGGAGATAATCAGTTCTTCAGAATCGTTAAATCATAGGAGGAATCATCATGAGTGAAGATAAAGGCGGTTTTCGTCGAACCAATATCGTATGTACGTTAGGTCCCGCTTCGGATGCGCCGGGAGTATTGGAGAATATGATACTTGCGGGCATGAATATCGCCAGGTTGAATTTTTCTCATGGCACGCACGAAGAGCATGCCCGGAGGATAAAGCGGATTCGCGCAGCAGCGGAGCAACTGGGCAGGCCGGTTTCTATTCTACAGGACCTGGCGGGACCGAAAATCCGGCTGGGTGATTTACCGGGCGAAGGCGTCGTCACTCTGGATGCTCACGAAAAAGTTTTACTGACTTCAGGGAAGATGACGGAGAAAAAAACGAAAGTATTGCCTGTAGCTTATGAGGGATTTGATGAGGCGGTAAAGCTGGGCGATCAGATACTGCTTTCGGACGGCGCGTTGGAGCTGAAAGTGCTGGAAAAAACTTCCGACGGCATATTATGTGAAGTAATGACGAGAGGCGTGGTTTCTTCTAGGAAGGGGATCAATCTACCGAGTAAAAAGATTTGCATTTCCTGCGTCACGGAAAAGGACATTGAGGATTTAAAGTTCGGCATTGAGCAGGGAGTGGATATGGCAGCGCTTTCTTTCGTTATGCGGGCGAGTGATATAGAGCCTGTTAAGCGGCAAATTGAAGCTTCAGGCAGGAGAATTCCGACTGTCGCCAAGATAGAGAAACCGGCTGCTGTAGAGAACCTGAAAGAAATAATCGAGGCGACGGACGGCGTTATGGCGGCGAGAGGAGACCTCGGCGTTGAAACGCCTCTGGAGGGAGTACCCAGATTACAGAAAAAAATCATCCGTGAAGCGAACGATCAGGCCAAACCCGTTATACTGGCTACGCAAATGCTTAAATCAATGGTCGATAACCCCAGACCTACCAGGGCTGAAGCCGCTGACGTCGCTAACGGAGTCCTCGACGGCGCTGACGCTCTTATGCTTTCTGAAGAAAGCGCTGTGGGTCGCTTTCCGGCTCAGGCTGTGGCAATAATGGACAGAATCATAAGAGACATTGAGAAAACTTTTCCTCATAAAGCGTTCCTGGAGAGGGACGTTCCGAATGCCGACGATCCTGTGAAAGCCTTGACCCTTTCAGCATGCAGACTGGCGGAAACGCTTAACGTTAAAGCCATCATCGTTCCGACAGAATCAGGCAGCACAGCCCTGCAGGTCGCTTCCCGCAGGCCGCGGCAGCCCATTATCGCATTGAGTCCCAATCAAAGTACTGTCAGCTTTCTGCAGCTTGTTTGGGGCGTTAAAGCCTACCTGGTTCCACGCCCCAGGAACGCCGACGACGTCATTCGGAAATCCATGGAGGCCGCTAAAAAATTCGAATATCTGAAATCGGGCGAAAAGGTCATTTTCGTCGCTGGACTGCCCATAGAACAACCGGGCCTCACGAATCTGATAAAGGTTGCCGAGAGTCCCTGATTCTCAGTAGGCACCTTCATTTCTATGATCGTATGACTGAATTTTACCTCTATCTTCACTCAGTGCAACGGCTGAATATTTTCCAACGCCTCTCCGCCCCGGTATGCCTATCGGAAAATGCGTTTGCTCACAGGCGCTGTCGAATACAGGCAATACAGTTCGGATAGCGGGCAGTTTTCATCATTGACATTGATCCCCGAATTATGATAATTCCACTGGTAAGTCACTGGGATGAATTATCATGAGTTTGAATCCGCAATTAAAGTGTTTCTTTGAAGAAAAATTTTACGAGCGCTATTGGGGGAGTCGGTTCGACGAAAGCGTCAACCGGAAGGAAGCTGTGAACGTTTTGCGGCTCCTGGGCGCCCGTGAAGGGCATATACTTGATTGGCGAAGCGGATGGGGAAGACACGCCTACTATTTCGCTAAACAGGGATTCAAAGTTACTCTGCTGGATTTCATCGAGAGATACTTAAAAGATGCTGAAAAGCGATTTAAAAAAGAAGGTCTCAAATTGAACGTCATAAATGAGGATTCCCGCAATACGCCTTCAGAAATTCAGGCGGATTATGCGGTATGTCTGATGAATTCAGTGGGTTTCATGACGCTGAAGGAAGAAGTTAAAGCCTTTCGCAGCCTTTATAAAGCGTTAAAGCCGGGAGCCAAGATCGTTATCGATTGTGAGAACCTCTTTTACATCGCCAGGAATTTCCAGAAGATTTTTAAGATGACGGACGACGACAAGACCGTCTACAGGTCTGAGGCTTTTTTTGATTTAAAAACGAATGTGCTGCACAAGAGTTTTCAGATTATTCGTCCGGAAGGGCCGAATGAGAGAAGGGAATTCAATCAGATCATGTATACGCCGCGTGATCTGGCGGCGCTCGTGAAACTCGGAGGGTTCGAAGTCGACGAGCTTTACGGCAGTTACGAAGGCGAACCTTTGACTTTTGAATCTCCCAGGATTGTGATTTCAGCTTATAAATGAAAGACAGGGGCCGGCTTACTTTCAATAGGTAAGTTGAGGATGAGAAAGGGTCATCCCGTTGATGAAGGATAAACAGGAATGCCGGCATGATAAAAGAAATTGAAGCCAAAGTCCTGTTGTCTCACGTAAAGCAACCTGACGTCTGGTTCGGTTTGAAATACAACATGAATCTCTATAGAGGCTGTCAGCATCAGTGCATTTACTGCGATTCAAGAAGCGAATGTTACGGAATCGAAAACTTCCGGGATGTCCTGGTGAAGTCTAACGCCGTGGAGCTGCTTGGAAGCGAGCTAAGCAGGAAGCGAGTTCGAGGGACCATCGGATTCGGCGCCATGAGCGATACTTACATGCCCCTTGAAAAGGAATTTAAGCTGACGCAGAAGTCGTTGAAGGTTATCAGCGAATTCCGGTTTCCCGTTCACATCATTACGAAAAGCTCGCTTGTTTTACGTGATATTGAGCTGTTGAAGAAAATTAGCGACGTCTATGCTGCAGTCAGTTTTTCAATAACTGCCGCGGACGACGCGCTGGGACGTAGAGTGGAGCCCAATGCCTCTCCGGTTTCAGAGCGGTTTTTCGCCCTCAGCGAATTATCCAAACGGGGAATATATTCCGGTATAGTTTTGATGCCCGTTCTGCCATTTATCGAAGATAATTGGAATAATATACGAAGCATTGTCGAAAAAGCGCACGCCTCAGGAGCTCATTACATCATTCCTGCTTTCGGAATGACCCTGCGTGACAGGCAGCGTAATTATTACTATGATAAACTGGACGAATCATTTCCGGGAATCAGAAAGAAATATGAAGAAAGGTATGGAAATCAATACTGTTGCGATGCTGTGAATGCTCAAAAACTGACGACAAAATTTTCAGTCCTGTGCGACAGGCTCAGCATTGATAGGAGAATAAAAGTCTACGATCTTTCGCGAGGAAGACAGTTGAGTTTGTTTGATGATCAATGAAACGACATTCAGACGCCAATAAAGCTTAAGGCGAATCCGACTCTTCAAAAAGATGCCATGGTCCTCAAACGTTTATATCAACCGATTCCCTTTCGCACCCTTTTGTTTTCGAGTGAACTCGGAAAGGTTCGCAAATGGTTTTTCCTACCCATAAAATGAGTGCAAGCCCGGGCAGGATTTGAATTGATCAAAAACGTAAGAGTTAAAAAAACAAATGAAAAGCTCGTTCCTCAAGCAATAGCGGGAATTGAGCCTCAAGAGAGATTTCTCCTTATGTTGCGATTCCCGCTTTGCTGAGGACGAGCAGGACTGATCAGCCCTTTTCTAAGCTTATTCTGGTTGATGCCTGGTTTCCAATCACAGACAGTCGCAGGGCGGCGTGCTGAAAAGACTCAACTTGATCGGAAGATATCGTTCCTCTGCATTGACCTGCAATCCGCATTTCTGAAAGTGAAAAGTCATATCGTCCACATCAAAATCAACATAAATGTGATAGCAGCCCGGAGAAAGCCATAAAGAATAGTATCCCTCTTCGTCGCACCAAACCTCTTTTTTCTTTATGCAAAAAATATCTTCCACCGTTACCTTGACCTTGACGTCCTGAAGAGGATTGCCGTTGGGCCAGAATATATACCCTACTATATTGCTCGATCCGGGATCGGTATAGGAATCGAATGATTCTCCGCCCGCTTCGACCATTGCGCCGCTCAACAGGAACAAAACGACCGCCGTCGTTAATATGCTGAAAATTGAATTCAGCCGTTTGCACGTTTTCATGTTTGCCTCCTTTGATGAAACGTCTTGAATGGTGAGAATTGCGTCGACGCCCGATGCAAAGAAGGGCAATTTTTGTGCCATATTCAGGATGATGCTGTGTTTCCGCTCTCAAATTGAACCTTTAAAAGGAAAGGCGGAACCCGCGTCATGCCGTCAATCTATACCCGCGTCTCGCCGGAAACGGCGAAAATTATTCGTCTTTTTCGCTGGAATCGGCGAAAAGATTGAGGGCTTTTACAAGATATCTGATCCTGTTTTCGGGAACGTTCAGCAGTCTGGCGGCTTTACTTTTGTTTCCGTTGGAATGGTTGAGGGCTTGAAGAAGGAGTTCAGTTTTAAATTGTCTTATTTTTTCATCGAAGGAGCAGGGTAAGTCGAAGTGAGGAGCCGGTGATTGTGGTGGAGTGTTCGTAGATTGATCGTTCGTGAGTTGTCTGGGGAAGTCGGCGGGTTCGATGGGGCCGGATTGTTTTTGTGAGAGGATGACTATTTCATCGACGAAGTGCTGTAGTTCTCTGACGTTTCCGGGCCAGGGGTATCGGATGAGTGAGTAGAGAGTCTGGTGCGAGAAGGGTCCGAGATTTTTCCCGAATTTAATATTGGCTTTATTGAGGAAGTAGACGGCGAGGAGAGGTATATCGTCTGTTCTGTGTCTGAGCGGTGGTATTTTAATGGTAACCTGGTTCAGTCGGTAGAGGAGGTCTTCTCTGAAGGAAGAATCATTGCAGGCAATTTTAAGGTTGACGTTGGCGGCGGCGATGATCTGGACATCGACGTTTACGTCATTAAGGCTGCCGATGGGACGGAATTTGCCTTCCTGCAGGCATCGCAGGAGTTTAGCCTGTGCCGGGAGGGTCATGCTTGCTATTTCATCCAGGAAGAGGACGCCTTTATCGGCCTGTTCGAAGACGCCTTTGTGATTGGAGAAGGCGCCGGTGAAAGCGCCTCTGGCATATCCGAAGAGGGCGCTGTCGATGAGAGTATCGGGATAGGAAGCGCAGTTTATGGGGACGAAGGGGCCGGAGCGTCTTGAACCTTTCTGGTGGATCATGGCTGCGACGATTTCCTTGCCGGTACCTGTTTCTCCTTCAATGAGAACATTAGCCTGGGCCTGGGCGACCTGGTCGATTTTTCGGCGAACTTCGCATAAAGCCTGTGAATTGCCGATCAGGTCATAAGTCTGCTCTTTTGCTGAAGCTTTTTCCTTGAGCGCTGCATTTTCACGGTCCAGAATGTCGTAAATTCTGCTGTTTTGGATAGCCAGAGAAGATTGAGCCGCGATTTTTCTGATCAGGCGCAGGTGTTTCTCATTAAGGACCGGTTTGCTATGATCGAGGTAAATAACGCCAATAGGGCGTTCGCCGGAATACAAGGGAAAACAAACGATGCTGAGCGCTCCAATATTTCTCAGGCTTCTGGAGCTCCAATCGCTTTCGAGTATATTTTTCATCAGCAGACCGTCGGGAGACTGGAGCGCTCTCCTGACGGCTCTGCGGCTGATCCTGTTGTCGGGATATTCGATGATTTCGCCTTCTCCCGTTTTGGCGAAACGAAAATCGTATTCGCCGTCTGCGCCCAGAAGCAGGATGAAACCTCGTTCCGCTCCGGTATATTTCAAGGCGACATCCAGAATATCCGATAATTTTTTATCCAGGGGAGACAGCTCGCCCAGCGACAGCAGAATGTCGTTGAACTGATCGTCTGTCTCATCGTGCAAATCTTTTCTTTCAACCTTTACCTCATCCGGAATGCCTTCCGGATCGCGAAGCCGCCGGTTGTCTTCTTCGAGCTGATCGACTTTATCGATCAACATACGAATCAGGCTCTCGATCTCTTCCGGACTACGGGTTGAATAATTCATTGTCGAAAGACTGCTCAGTCTGATCGCAGATTAAAAAACCATAGTCTTCGTCATAGCATATCTGAATATCGGAATAGTCCCGGACGGCCATTTCAATAATCCATTCTCCGACGATCCGGCCGTCCAACTGCAAACCTACTGTCAATTCATATTCTCCCAATTTCCCCATCGGCTCGGAAAGCAACCAACGCCTGCATGAAAAAGGATCGCTTCCGCCCGGTCCCGATGCCGCTATGATGATGATCGGGTCTTCCTGCTGCTTGGTTATCAGCTCGCAGCGACTGTATTCGGGCGTTGAGAAAGGATTCTCAATCACCAGTCGATACTGGGGATAATCGTTCCCGCCGTGTGCTGTCGACCAGGACATAACGATCATTCCAACTGCGAAAATGCAGCAAATCACCTTAAGGCTCGCTTTGTCGTACCTCATTGTTTAACCTCCTGTGTTGAATTTCTCATTTAAAATCAATTCCACAGAACTAAAAGCAATTTCAGGGCCAATTTGTTTTTTTGTTAATAGTCTCAATCATTTGTCCGTTTTATCGGTTCGACATTTTTCAGAATCATTCCCGGCGTTCGCTGAATTCGGCGAAAAATCCGGCCCCGGACTTATGCCCGCTATCTCCTCCATGCGCTCTATCAAACCGCGGTCCAAAGATTCGTATAAGCTGCTCAGCCTGGAGGAAGAGGAAGCATCCAGCCAGGATTTCAGTTCATCACCGCATATCTCTGATGTTTTTATAATATCTTCCAGTCGCTTCGTCAACTTTATGAAATGAGCGTTATGCAGTCGGCGGGCTGTTTTTAAGGCATGAACGAGAAATTGGGCTGCTTCTAAACGTTCTTGAGCGAAAAGAAGGATTTTCGCGGCGGTAAGATCATGCCAGAACAAGACATAAGGGTCTCTGGAATTGGTTTTTAAAGAATGAGCCCTGGAGAATTCTTTAAGACTGCCGGTAATGTTGCCGGTTTTCAGCAGAATCAGGCGATTCAGAATACTGAGCATCAAGAGTGGTGATTGATCCAGCTCATTGAAATCGTTTGCCCCAAGATAGTTTTTTAAGAGTTTCAGGGCATCTTTTATTTCTTGCAAGGAATCGAGTTGGACAGACATGAGTCCCTGGAAAGTCGAAGCTTTAATGAGAAAATTCAGTGAATAGCAATGGGATGGAATCCAGGGTATTTTTTTATTAAGAACGGCCTTCAGGAGGGCGGCTGCCGGTTTGTTTTTTCTCTGGGCGTGGAGTGATCGAGCCTGCAGCAGGAGGTTTTCCAGCGCGACGGAGAAATTACCGAGTCTTTTGGAAGAGCGGAAGCCCCACCGTGAGTAGAGAAGGGCCTGATCTGTTCGTCCCAGGAAGAGGGCGCAATATCCTGTATTGCAGGCGCAACTGCCCAGGTCCATGGAGGTCCCGGAGAAGTGAATAACTTTTAAAGCTCTTCGATAGTATTTCAGGGCTTCGGCAAAATTTCCCCTGTTTTGCATGACGGCTCCGATATTTATTAAAGCCTTGCCTTGAAGAGAAAAACTGCCGACTTTTTTCGCCATTCCGTAGGCTTTCCGGTACAATGGAAGCGCTTTTTCAATATCGCCTTCAAACAGGCGGCAACTGCCGCGATTCAAAGTAGGAGCGAATTGCAATTTAAAGCTTCCATGTTCTTTGTGCGAATTCAAAGCTGCGGCATAGGCTTTTTCCGCTGAATGAAAATCGGAATTAGAAAGGTAAAAGTTGCCCAGGAGTTCCAGGAGCATTCCTTTCGTTTCAGGAGGACAGGGATCGGAGCGATTTTGATTTTTTAAGAGCCTCAAACCTTTGAGTGCGAAATATTTAACTCTTTTTGCCCGGGGATTGCGGTTCCATTTCCGGCGCGCCATTTCCTTGTAAAACAAAGGCGCGGTTTTTTTGAATCCGGGGTCGCGTTTATATTGAAGCAAAGTTTTTTCAGCCTTGTCCGCTTCGCCGTTCAACTCAAGGATATAAGCGGCCTGGGAGTATGCTTCAAAACGGTCCCAGCTTGATAAAGAGCGAATATTACTGCTTCGCAGGAGCGACAAAAAAACATTTTTTGCCGCTTCGAGACGTCCGGTCTGCTTCAGCGTTTCTCCGTATTTCAACGAGATATAAGCCTGAGCTTTTTTCTTTTCTTCGGCGCTTTCCAGGTATTGCACAATATGCTGAAGCCTGAGAAAAACCTCTTTTATGCGCCGCGGATTCGCTGTCCTGTTCATCCGCTGCATGAGACCGGCGCCTTCTTTGACCGCTTCCCGGATTCTCCCGGCCCCGCTCAGCAGCCGGAAACGCATATCTTCCGGAAAATCATCATGGAGATTCCACTTATCCCATAAATTCAGTTTTTCATTGAACCATTTATGAAGATGCTCCTGGTCGAAGCTCTGACGAATTAACATATCGAGTTCGGGAGGCCAGGCTTGAATGTAATGTCCGGAAACAGAAACAAACGGTGTTTTCGAAAGCACAGACAGCGTTTTTTCAATAAATTCATCGGAAAAGGATAGAAAAGCATTCATGGCGGATATGTCGATTTTGACTGAAAACAATGAGAGTGTCAGGAGAATTTCCATTTCAACTTCCGTGAAATCCCGGAGTCTTTCCAGGAGAATATCGTAAAAAGGAAATGAAACGACGCCGGCGGGCGATGCCTTTGAGTTTCCCGGCAGGCGGCTGTGAACAGCGGAGGCCGGCTCAAGGAATTCGACGGCGTTGGCATCAGTTGCCGGCCGTTTCTTTTTCTCCGTGTATTTTCTTTCGATCATCGCTTTCTGCAGAGATAGAGGCGCTAATGCGCAACAGCTTTTAAAGGGGATCAACAGATGATGCTGAAATAAGGAGTATAGAAGCAGCATCAGGTTTTTCTTTCGTCCGGCGGCGATTGAGTTTAGAAAATTACGCAATTCGCCGGGCATGGATCGAACATTAAGAATATCGTCAATGGAACTTTGTGAAGGATCAAACCCGGTTTCTTGCATTTCATGGGTCTGAATATGGAACCTGGCATTATTTTTCATGGTGGTTAGAGGATTACTGTCGATTATGTTTTCCATCTTTGATTCTGAAGGTATTGATAAAATGAGCCACAGGCGTTTTTTAACGGACTGCGGAAGCGTCAGGTGTCCGATCAGCATGTTGAAAAGTCGTCGATCCCTTTCAATCTCATAATTAAGCTCGATAACGACAGTCTTTTCGGAAGCCATATCCAGCAGGCGCCGACATTGTTGCTCCAGTTCATTGTCGTTCTGTGATACATTTTTTCGCAATTTGAAGTACTTGAAACCTTCGGAAGCGTCCAATCGACTGAAAAATATACGGTGCAGCGTCAGCTCAGGAGGAGATGCGTTGACTGAGTTTCGGATAATGAAAATCGAAGGTATTCCATCCTCCACTCTAAGAAGTCCGGCGTTCAATTTACTCTGCAGCTCTGAAGTCTGCTTTTCGGAAAGTTCGGCATATTCCGGATCGCTTTTTGAACTCGTCAGAGCATACAACAAGCGGCGATAATCGTCCCGGGAATGAAGTTCATGCTCGCTCAGCGTTCCGCTGCTCTGAAAATTAAGTATATGCCATTTCAATAATCCGGAGACCCTGCCGGCGATTTCTTCCAATGTGATGCTTCTTCTGGTTTTGTCAGGCATGATCATCTTTTCGATTAACCCATGCACTACTCCACGAGCTTTTTCATCAGCAATGTCTATCTCACTGACAAGGTTCTTCAGCGTGATCCCCAGGCTGTATATGTCCGCTGACTCATCCGGGGTTTCGCCTGCCGATATCTCGGGCGCTACGTATCCGGGTGTGCCTCTGATGACGGGCGGAAAGTTTTTGAACGCTGAAAAACCGAAGTCGACGAGCTTTAATCCAAATATGTCGCCTGACTTTTTGATCAACATGTTTGCGGGTGTGACGTCGAGGTGAAGGATATTCTCTGAATGCAGCAGAGTCAGCGCAGAACAGATTTGAAGTAGTAATTGGTAAAGGGTTTTCGGAGAGATGATGTTATTCGCTGCGGCTTTATCCAGGCTCATCGAGTCATAGTATTCCATCAGCAGCCAGGCGTTCCTGTCTTCGTCCTGAACAAATTCGTATACCCGGATAATGTTCGGATGATTAATGTCGACGAGTGACCTGTAAAGCAGCGACATATTTGCAACGTGACCGGACAGCTCTTTATTGCTGAAAGTGAGACGCTTAAGGACGGCAGGCCGCTTGAATTTCCGGTCATGAACACGCAATATCCCGCCTTCTCCGCCTTGTTTCAGTTTGCGTATCAGGCGGAACCGCTCGCAGATGCCGTATTTGTCGTTTAGTTTCATAGAACTTTCTGCAGAAGAAGAAGGAGGAGGAATCCCGGAAAAATAATTTTATAGGAATTCCCGCCCGTCTGCAATGTGCAAATCTTACTTCACGGTCCTTCGTTACCCCTGGTAAATAAAATTTTTCCGGACCGGTTTAATTTTCTTTCGGCATTGATCAAAAAAGAATCTTTTGAGGTTACAATTCGAAAGAACCTCCCGTCATTTTGTTTCGACCCCGACCCCGATTCCGATACCGCTTCCGATACTGAAACAAAATGTAAAAAGTTATGGAAGAAGTGTAATCCGGGTTTGATCAGTCCCCTTCTTTCTGTCAGCATGAGTAGAATGGTGATAAGTCAGCGCCTGTCCAAAAACTCATTTTTTATCGGGATGCCGTAGCGGAAAGGCGCTGCGAGTTTTTTGGACAAAAACAAGTTTAAGGATGTTGTGTGTTCATCCTGCAGGATGTGATGTGATAGTATAAACGAGGGGTCAAGAGGGAACAGGCTTGCCGGTCAGATTCCCAGGGTTCGTCCGGGAGAGACTGACTCCCTAAATGAGAGTCCGGCGCCATGATTACAGCAGAGATCATCTCGATCAGCGATTAATTTTTTTTTTGAAGACGGAAGGAGCAACGGAATGAGTATGATTAAAGTTAACGGCGAATATTTACGCAAGAGTTTTCTGGAGCTGGTAAATATCCCTTCTCCATCGGGAGAAGAGGGGAAGATACAGGCATACTTGAAGAATGAACTGGGAAAGTCCGGGGTTCATTTTGAGGAAGACCGTGCGGGAGCGGAACATAATTATCCGTTCAATAACATATTGGTTCGATTCCGGGGCCGGGGGAAAGAAGGTTTGAAATTAGGTTTTTTTTCGCATTTGGATACGGTCAGGCCGGTGAGGCAAGGCGCTGTGAAGGTCGAAGGCGATCTGGTCAGGACTGACGGGACCTCTGTTCTGGGCGGCGATGATAAGAGCGGAGTAGCTGTGATGTTGGAGCTGATTCGAATTTTCGTCGAAGGATACGAGGCTCCTTGTGATGTGACGTTCGTTTTCACGGTGGGGGAAGAGGTCGGATTGATAGGATCGAAAGGACTGGATGCATCAAAGTTTATAGGGTATTCCGGGGTCGTTCTGGACTGTTCCCGGCCGGTGGGGCAGTTTGTCGCAGCAGGACCGGGATTCGAGTCTGCCGTCGCAAGATTTATCGGAAGGGCTTCTCATGCGGGCACTAAACCTGAAGAGGGCATTCATGCGCACCAGATAGCGGCTCACGCGTTGAGTTCTCTGCTTATCGGGCGGTTGGACGAGGAATCCACGAGAAATTTCATTTTTGCGACATGCGCAGCAGAAACGAATGTGATCCCGGAAACGGTCGAGTTGAAAGGCGAGATCAGGAGTCTTGATTCTTTTAAAATAGATGGTTTAACTGAAGAAACTTTTCAACTGTTCAATAGAACGGCTGAAGAACACGGCGGAAAGCTGGAGTGGCGTTCGCACCGCAGTTTTCAACCATTCAGGCTTGATGAAAATTTACCGGTTATGCGTTTATGTGCTGAAGCATACAGGAAAGAGGGCATTGAACCCGAACCGTGCGCTCATACCGGAGGAAGCGACGCCAATCATCTGAACGAAAAAGGCATCCCATCCGTGAATCTGGGAATGGCGACGACAAACTGCCATTCGACAAGAGAGCAATATGATATGAAGAATCTGGAAATAATTGCCAGGATTGCTCTGAATATTATCGATTCCGCGGCTGATTACAGTTGAGAATAGGGTAACAGGTTGCATTAGAGAAACTGAATGGTTTTTTCGGCATTGATCAAAAATGGGACTTTTGAGTTTACGAATTTCGCCGCCTGCAATAATTAAAAAGTGCATTGATCAAAAATTACATCTTTTAAGTTTACAATTCGACAGGATAGCCCGTCAATATTGTTTCGATTGCGATCCCGATACCGATACCGATATCGACCCCGATTAATGAAACGAACTGTCAAAAGTTTTGAAAGAGGTGTAACCCCCCGGTTGATCTGTCCCCATTTTTCACTACTCAAACTGTTTCGTAAACTCGGCGAAGCGGTTTTTTAACTCATTCAGTTCGGCGCTCAATGCATCGACCTTACGCTCCAGTTCGGCAATTTTTTCATCATCTGCCCTGACCTGCATGATAAGCGGATCGGAATCCGCCTGAACTTCGGCCTGTTCGTCCAGGTCAATTTCTCCGGAAAACAGATGTGCATAACGAGTTTCGCGCTGTCCCGCTCTTCTGGGCAATGAGACGACAAAAGGTCCGTTTTCTCTTTGCGAGAGGAAAGTCAGCAGTTTTTCGACTTCGGCGGTATCAGCGAATCTGCACATTCTCGCGCTGCGTGATTTTAGTTCGCCGCTGGTTTGAGGACCCCGCAGGAATAGAAGACAGATCACGGCAGCCTCTTTCGGAGACAAATTAAAAGTTTCGCGCATCCTGTGAGCGTATTTCAGAACCCGGCTGCCGGCCATTGATTTTTCCCAGACGAGTTCTTTTCGGCACAACCTGTCAAGAGCCTTGGCGACTGTTTTTTTATCCAAATCCATGACAGGATGACGGTTCGATTTCTGATTGCAGGCGCTTACCAGGGCATTCAGCGTTAGAGGGTAATAATCAGGCGTAGTCATCTCTTTTTCCATCAGCGCACCGATAACACGAATTTCTATTTCATTGAGGTTAATGTCCATAATCATTCCTCCCGTTCTCAGGCGATTATAGAAAATGACGGGGATGATTACAATGTTGCGGAGTCTTTGTTTTTGCTTCCGAAATTCCGGGTATTTTGATTGCCGCCGTTCTCTGTATCGAATCTCCGATTGCGATACCTATACCGGCCCCGATTACAGGAACGGATTCGTTTCCACAGGATTAACTTTGAACTTTCTAAATTTTCTTATGCGGGTTAAGTCTATCTGCGGAACGTGTTCTTCGACCAGGGACAGGATTTCTTCCGTCAAATTTTCCAGTATTTCTGCCGCTTGCGGGCCTTCGGCATTGATGATCGAATTGATTTTCTCCACGCAGTCCACAGGTTTGACGGGCATGCGGGAGAGCTCGTACTGAATCCAACGCGGTTCCGCGATGGAAAAGTAGACTTTATTGATGCCGCTGAGAACGGCAAGGAGATTTTTGAGCATCATGCAGATGCCGTCATAATAGAACAGAATGTCGTTTCTTTTCCAGCCTTGGTTATGCAGCGACCCCGGCATGTAAAAACGCAGGTGTCTTCTTATGACGTTCTGCGCCAGTTCATCAGGATAATCTGAAATTACTTTTTTCCATTCATCAACCAGCGTTTGGCCGTGAAGAGCGATGGAATCGAGGAAGCCTCCCAGAGATTTGATCAGGTTCTGATCCGGTTCATGCTTTTTTAGAATCCTGTCGGTCCATTCTTCCCATAGGCGGAGTGATGTATGACCGAAATCAACCTTCAGATTCTTGAAGTAATATTCTTCCAGATAAATGTCTGCCTGACCCATTTTCTGAAGCATTGTCCGGTTGCTGTTCAGGCTCCTCAGAGGCATGCCTTCCAGAAATTCCATATCCATTTTATCCCAATAGATAACGATATCCAGGTCCGAATATAGATCGGACAGCCCTCTCGACGGCGATCCCCCAAGAACGATCATTTTGACCTCGGGATGAGAAGAATAATATTCAGAAAGCTTGATCGCCGCATCAATTCTCCATTGACTTTCATAAGCCGGGTCTTTTTTCATTTTTTATCATTTTCCTTTTTAGCGTGTGATGATGATGTTATGCCGCACCGCAACGAAGACTCTTCATGGATAACCACAAGCGAAGCGTTAAAATGTTTCAAAAGGCGGTCGATGTCTATTATAAAATTTTTGTTGCAGAAAATAAAATTGGTGGAGAAGAGAGAAATGGTGTAGAATAGAATGAGGATTAAGTGAAGAAGGAGGTTCGATCATGGCAGGCGGAAAAAAAGTAATCGTTATCGGCGCCGGACTGGGCGGAATAGCTGCGGCTATAACGCTCAGGGCGGCGGGTTTTGATGTTGAAATGTATGAAAAAAACGATAAGGTCGGCGGCAAACTCAATGTATTGAAAAAAGAAGGTTTTTCTTTCGACCTGGGTCCGTCCATATTAATTTTGCCTCAATTTTTCCGCAGTATTTTCGAGCGCGCAGGGAAAAATATGGATGATTATGTTGAGTTGCAGGAGGTTGTGCCTCAGTGGAGGACCTTTTTTGAAGATGGAACGGTAATCGATTTGTATTCGGATATACGTCTTATCGAGAAGGAGCTTGCCAAATTCGGCGAAGAGAACGTAAAAGGTTTTTATAAATTCCTGGAGTATTCCAAGCGTCTGTATCATTTTACGGATGAGACATATTTCCGCGGAGCGGCCGATTCGATTAAGGATATGTCCGGAGCGGGCGGTTTCTGGAGAATTCAGCGGGGCACCGATTATCCGTTCTCGGTCGCTCAGGGCGTAGCCGCACGGGTGAAAGAACCTCATTGGAGAGTTCTCCTGGATTATTTCATCAAGTATGTCGGTTCTTCCGCATATGATGCTCCGGCAGTGTTGAACCTGATGCTTTATTCTCAGTTGGCCTACGGACTCTGGTATGTCAAGGGAGGGATGTATAATTTAGCGGAAGGATTCAGGCGATGCATGGATGAGATAGGCGTGAAAGTGCATTTGAACAGTGAAGTGGAGGCCATTGAGTCCCGGGGACGACAGGTTAAAGCGATCAGGTTGAAGGATGAAACTGAAGAAATCGAGGCTGATATAATCGTATCCAACATGGAGGTTATCCCGACATACAAGAGACTGATGAAGAAGGATTCCGGTTTCATGAAGAATTATGAAAAATACGAGCCGGCGTGTTCAGGACTGGTTGTTCATGTGGGCGTTGACTGTGAGTATCCTCAATTAAGGCATCACGATTTTTATTTTTCAGGTGATGAGAAAAAACTGTTCAAAACGATTTTCAGGCACAAACGGCTTCCGGATGACCCCTCGGTTTACATGGTGGCTCCTACGAAGTCCGACAAAAGCCTGGCTCCCCCCGGACATGAAATTATCAAGATGCTTCCTCATATTCCCTACATCCAGGATGATCCTTTCACGGCTTCGGATTACGACAGGTTCAAGGAGCGCCTTTACGACAAATTGGAGAGAATGGGGCTTGAGGATTTGAGGAAGCACATCGTAGTGGAGGATGTTTTAACGCCTGAAGACATACGGAGAATGTATTATACGAACCGCGGCGCTATTTACGGCGTCGTATCGCACAGATTCAAAAACATGGGTTTCAAGGCGCCGAAGGAAAGCGAAGAGTATGAGAATTTATATTTTGCCGGAGGCAGCGTTAATCCGGGGCCGGGTATGCCTATGGTGTTGCTGTCCGGCCGGCAGACGGCCGACAAGATAATAAAGGAATACAGCTAGCGCCTGTCCATGAACTGGCCGGGGCTGAAATCTGAGGTAACCAGGCTATGGAAAAACAAAGAAGGGGGCGATGAATTTGAAGAGAAAAAAGGTTGTCGTTATTGGAGCGGGTCCGGGAGGATTATCCGCTGCCATGCTTCTTGCCGGGAGAGGCTATAATGTTGAAGTTTACGAGAAACACGATTCCGTCGGAGGGCGCACATCTTCATTTTCCGAAAATGGGTATACTTTCGATGTCGGTCCGACGTTTCTCATGATGAATTATATCCTGGAGGAAATTTTCGAATTATCGGGACGAAAGCTTGAGGATTATCTGGATTTGAAATGTCTTGACCCGATGTACCGGCTTGTTTTCGCCGACGGAAAAGAATTTTTCCCCAGTATGGACAGGGACAAAACGCGCGAGCAGGTCAGAAAATTGTTTCCCGGTCGGGAAGAGGGCTACGACAAGTTTTTCCGATACGAAGAGAAAAAGTATAAAAGATTGATCCCCTGCCTGCAGGTTCCTTACGACTCCTATCGCGATCTTTTCGCAAAACACATTTTAAAGGCTGTGCCGTATGTCGATATTCACAAGAGTCTCTATCGGCATTTGGAGAGTTATTTTCAAGACCCCCAGTTGACCATAGCTTTCACTTTTCAGGCCAAATACCTGGGGATGTCGCCCTGGAGCTGCCCGGCGCTGTTCAGCATTATACCTTACATTGAACATGCCATGGGGGTTTATCATCCCATAGGAGGATTAAATCAGATAACGAAGGCGATGACTAAAGCGTTGGAAGAGGAGAACGGCAAAGTATTTTTAAGTACCCCGGTGAAGAAAATTTTAATTGAAAACGGAACGGCCGTCGGCGTCTTGCTGGAGAACGGGGAAAAAGTTGAGGCGGACCATTTCATCATAAACGCTGATTTTGCCTATGCCATGGCTAACCTGGTTGATGAAGCGGACCGGCCCCGGTATACGAATGCAGCCCTGGCGAATAAAGGTTATTCCTGTTCTACCTTCATGCTCTATTTAGGGCTCGATAAAAAATACGATCTCCCGCATCACAGCATCATATTCGCTGAAGATTACAAGAGGAATGTCGATGAAATCAGCGATTCGCTGGTCCTTTCGGCTGATCCCTCAGTATATGTTCAGAATGCTTCAGTGACTGATCCCACATTAGCCCCCGAAGGCAAATCCACCATCTATGTCCTGGTTCCGGTCCCCAACAATAAAAGCGGTATAGACTGGAAGAAGGAAAAACCCGCTTTCCGGGAAAAAGTTTTGGACATCATTGAAACCAGGGGCGGCTTCGAAGGATTGCGGAATCATATCGAATACGAGAAAATAGTGACTCCGCAGTGGTGGCAGGATGAAAAAAACATATATATCGGCGCCACTTTCAATTTAGCGCACAACATCAGGCAGATGCTGATGTGGAGACCTCACAATAAATTCGAGGAATTCAAAAATTGCTATATCGTGGGCGGCGGGACGCATCCCGGAAGCGGACTTCCCACTATTTTCGAATCGGGAAGAATATCTTCCGGTCTCATTCTGCGCGAAGACCTTTGGTAGGAGAATATTAAAGCGGAAAGGTTTATTGTTGCCCTGAGGAATTGAAGTCTGATTCGTCGAGCCAGAGCGGGACCTCACGCTTTCCCCGGGGAGAGAGTTCATATATGCCGCGCGACACCCTGTCAAACCAACCGTAAACGTTTCTATACAGAATATTCCGGGCTTTGGGTTCGTTGAGGGTTTCGGCAATGTGTGAAGCCTTTGACGCTCCTTCTTTCTGAAGAAAACGGGCGATGGCCAGGGCTCTCTGCCGGTAGGCCGTCATTATGCCTTTTCTTTTTTGTTTACCGCCGAGGTTCGGGTCGCCTACCCGGTTCATGAACTCGCCGAGAAGCCGTTCACGGCGAAATTTAGATCGGCGGGGTTTGTACTCGCCGGGATCAATAATCACGTCGACGCTGCCGGTATCCAGCGCCGGGTCAATAACCAGGAGCCCCAGCCCAAGCATCCGAAACAGTTTGACGATCTGCTTCCGTCGCCTTTTCATGATATTGCATTGCCTGGGGATGCCGATATAGACTTTGGGCGTCATGGCTATTCTGTCCACAGCCTGAAGGATCACGTTAAGGTTGAGAGATAGTTTGAGCTCAACGACGACTGGCTCTTCATCGCCCCGTACAGCTATGGCGTCGCAGTCCTGGACTTCCCCTTTTACCGTATAATTCTGAGATTCCAGGAACCTTTTCAGGGGCGAATACAGATCAGATTCTTTCATGATCGTTCTTTCTTCACTGAAACCGGACCGCCAAGACTCACATTCAGCCGTAGCCATTTTCTGGGTTTCTTTGCATTAAACCCGGCAGTATGGTTAATGGCGGAATTACCATTGTCGTTCTTTGAAGTCGCTTCATCCGCTGCATTGATGCCGCCGCTTCGGCAGAGTTGGACTTCAGAATTCAATCTATCAGTTTTTTGCTTTCAGGCAAAGATGCACCGAGAGTAATCAAATGCCGGCGAAAATAACCTCCTAACCCGGATTTCTCATACAAAATCGTAGTGAGAGCGTTCAGATTCCCGCA